>CAYPEJ010000019.1:0-89099 GCA_964409685.1 uncultured Anaeromicropila sp. | reverse complement strand
AGAAGATGGAACCCTAAGATGGCTCCTTACATTTACACAGAAAGAAATGGTATCTACATTATCGATTTACAAAAATCTGTAGGTAAAGTTGATGAAGCTTACAATGCTATCAAGGATATCGTAGCTGAAGGTGGTACTGTACTTTTCGTTGGTACTAAGAAACAAGCTCAAGATTCCGTTAAATCTGAAGCTGAAAGATGTGGAATGTACTACGTTAACGAAAGATGGTTAGGTGGTATGTTAACAAACTTCAAAACTATCCAAGGTAGAATCAATAGATTAAAACAAATCGAAACAATGTCTGAAGACGGTACTTTCGATGTGTTACCTAAGAAAGAAGTTATCGAATTAAAGAAAGAATGGGCTAAATTAGAAAAGAACCTTGGCGGTATCAAAAACATGAAGAAGATCCCAGATGCTATCTTCGTTGTTGATCCTAAAAAGGAAAGAATCTGTATCCAAGAAGCACACTCTTTAGGAATTCCTCTAATCGGTATCGCTGATACAAACTGTGACCCAGAAGAATTAGACTACGTAATCCCAGGTAACGATGATGCTATCCGTGCGGTAAAATTAATCGTTGCTAAAATGGCTGATGCTGTTATCGAAGCAAACCAAGGTTCTTCTATGGAAGAAGCTGATGTTGTTGCAGCTGAAACAACAGAAGAAGCAGCTGAATAATTATCAAACAATTTTTATTGAAAATTATTTAAATCGGAGGGAATTAAAATGGCTATCACAGCTTCAATGGTTAAAGAATTAAGAGAAATGACTGGCGCAGGTATGATGGATTGTAAAAAAGCTTTATCTGCAACAGATGGTGATATGGACAAAGCAGTAGAATTCTTAAGAGAAAATGGTCTTGCTAAGGCTGCTAAAAAATCTGACAGAATTGCTGCAGAAGGTATCGTTGCTACTTGCATTTCCGAAGACGGAAAAGTTGGTGCTATCGTAGAAGTTAACAGTGAAACAGACTTCGTTGCTAAGAATGATGTATTCAAATCTTTTGTTGCTGACGTTGCAAAACAAGTTGCTGAAAACGATTATGCAGATGTAGAATCTTTCTTAAACGCTGCATGGATTGGTGACGCATCTAAAACTGTTAAAGAAGAATTAGCTTCCAAAATCGCTACAATCGGTGAAAACATGAACATCAGAAGATTTAAAAAAGTAGTTGCATCTGAAGGTGTAGTTGCTTCTTACATCCACGCTGGTGGAAAAATTGGTGTTTTAGTTGAAGCTAAAACAGATGCTAATAGCGATGCTGTTCAAGAATGCTTAAAGAATGTTGCAATGCAAGTTGCAGCTTTAAATGCAAAATATACAAGTGATGCAGAAGTAGATCAAGACTACATCGCTCACGAAAAAGAAATCTTAACTGTACAAGCTAAGAATGAAAAACCAGATGCTAACGATAAGATTATCGAAGGTATGGTTATGGGACGTATTAAGAAAGAATTAAAAGAAATCTGCTTATTAGATCAAACTTATGTAAAAGCAGAAGACGGAAAACAATCCGTTGGTAAATACGTTGAATCCGTTGCAAAAGCTAACGGCATCAGCTTAGAAATCAAATCTTTCGTACGTTTTGAAACAGGTGAAGGTATAGAAAAGAAAGAAGAAAACTTCGCAGAAGAAGTTGCTAAACAAATGGGAATGTAATTTTCCCTCATTCGATAAGCTATAATTTAGTTTATTACAAAGTTTAAGCATGGTCTTAAATAATTGAATATGTCAAACATCAAACACTTAGAACAGTCAGGTATTACTTGGCTGTTCTTTTACATTTACGTAATACATATTATCATTTTGCGATATCTTTCAATAAGTTCACGATATGTTAACAATTTTGTGATAATATTTCACCAAAATATATGATGGGAGAATAATAAGGTGAAAGAGCATTTTAAAGTAAAACTAGTCATAATCCTTCTGGGGATTTTCGCAGTACTTGCAGTACTGTGGGGAATCTTTTCACAAAGGAGTACAGAAGGTGAAAACACATATCCACTGATTACATCAAGCGAATCTACTCATGATATTTCTGTTATTTTTATTCATGCAGGACGAGCAGATTCTACATTGGTACAAGTTGATGGAAAGAACTATTTAATTGATTGTGGATTGAAAAAATCATTTGATACAATTGAAAAAGTATTAGTAAAGTATCATGTAGAAAAGCTAGATGGAGTATTTTTAACACATGGTCACAAAGACCATATAGGTGGATTAAAGAAAATAGCAAAGAAATATGAGATAGATACTCTGTATGCAGCCGAAATCTCTATGGACAATGACGATGGAACCAATGATATTGAGGAAAAAGCAGAAGAAATTGAAATGCCATTAAATAAATTAGTACAAGGGGATAAGGTGGAATTAGCAGAAGATGTGTACTTCGAAGTACTAGGACCTATTATGTATAATAACGTAGATGACAATGATAATTCCTTAGTATTAAGAATGTACGTAAATGGAAAGGTATTTTTATTTACAGGGGATATGCAGTTTGCGGAAGAGGAAACGCTATTTGATATGGGGATCGATGTATCTGCGGATATCTTGAAGGTTGCAAATCATGGGAATCCAGATGCAACTTCACAAAAATTTGCAAAATTGTGTTCACCTGAAATTGCAATTATTACAACAGATACTGCAGAAGATGAAGACTCAGCGAATAAAAAAGTAATTTCATATTTCGAAGGTGCAGAAGTATTTGTGACTCAAAATTATCAGTTAGGATTACTTGTTACAGTTGAGAAAGATGGTGCGATTTCTGTAGAAGAGGCATAAAACACATGTTGTAGGGCAAAGAAAAGATACGAGAAAAATGAAAAAGAGATGTCAGGAAAAGCGTTTATGTTTAAGTAAAGCAACATAGACGCTTTTGTTGAATACAAAAATTAAGCAATTATACTGTTGAAAAATAGAAGAATATGCTATAATAGCATTTAATAAATATGCAAGTTTTATGGAAAGGGCTAAAGGAGGTGGCGGATGAAAATTACAACATTGTGCTATGTGGAACAAAATGAGCAGTATTTAATGCTTCACCGAATAAAAAAGAAACAGGATCCAAATGAGGGGAAGTGGATTGGTGTAGGAGGAAAGCTAGAGGAAAAAGAAAGTCCAGAAGAATGTCTTTTGCGAGAAGTGAAAGAAGAGACTGGTTTGACTTTACTTGATTATCAATATCACGGACTGATTACGTTTGTCTCAGATACATGGGAGACAGAGTATATGCATTTATATACATCAACGAAGTTCGAAGGAACCTTGAAAGAATGTGATGAAGGACATTTGCAATGGGTGGATAAGAAAAAGATATTGGATTTAAATCTTTGGGAAGGGGATAAAATTTTCCTACGTTTACTATTGGATAAGAAAATAGAGAAGCAATCCTTTTTTAGCTTGAAATTAGTGTATAAAGGACAAGAATTAGAAAATGCAAATTTAAAAATTTTCTAGATCAGTGATATGTTTTACTGGTCAGGGATTAAAATAATTCATTTGTGTGTGAATGAAAAAAATGAGTAAAAAACTTGTAACTTTATATGGATAGTGTTAAAATAGTCAAAAGTTAATGGTTATAAAATTTAGAATATATGCAGGAGATGATTATGGAAAATCAAAATAGTGACGAAATACAGATAGATATCTTTCGTGCTATCAAGGCAGTTTTACGTAAGAGCCCACTTATTATTGTTGCAACAATTTTAGTAGCAGTGGTTACATATCCTTACTTTGGCAATAATATATATCCGAAATATAGTACTTCTGGTAAGATTTATGTTATAGATAAAGAAGGAACAGAGATTAATTTGTCAATTGAGGATTTAGACATCGGAAGCAGATTAGTAGAAGATTATATGCAATTAATTACAAGTCGTATTGTATTGGAAAAGGTAATTAAGGATTTAGCATTGGACATTACATTTTGGGAATTAAAAAATAGTATAACAGTTGTAAATCCGCAAGATTCAAGAATTATCGAGATTTCTTTACGATTTGATGATTCTACTCAGATTATGAAAATTTTGAATCGGGTGGAAGATGTTACATGTGATTATTTGTCAGAACGCTTAGGAACAGAACATCCAATGGTATTAGAACGAGCAAGTGAACCAGTAGAGTATTATGAGAGTTCAGCAGTTAAGAATACCATATTGTGTATGGGAGTTGTTGCATTTGGATTAGTTGCTCTTTTTGCAGGTTTGGATATTTTGAATATGAATATTCGATATCAAGAAGAGATTGGTCGTTGTTTGCAACTTAACGTGATAGGTAACGTTCCATATGTGTCAAAATTAAAAATGAGAAGAAAGAACAAGAACTAATTGCAAAGTAGAGGAGTATGTATGAACAATTCAGGTATTGCGGTAATAACAAAACAGGAATTTGAAAAGGATATTCAAGATTCAATTCGAGAACTTCGTACTAATTTGATATCTGTTAAATATGACTATTCTACTTTTTTAGTAACAAGTACAAATCGTGGAGAAGGAAGAACAACAATTTCCTTTAACTTAGCGTTATCTTTAAGTAGATGTAGGAAGAAAGCTATTTGGGTGAATTGTGACTATCGTGGAAAGTCGAATGTGATATCGCTTCAAGTGAAAGATGGAAAAAAACAAGGTCTTTGCGATTATCTTAATGAAAACTGTTCACTGGACGATATAATATACAGGGTAGAAAATGAGGAATTACATGTAATACCTTGTGGAAATACGAAAGATATGTCATGTGATGCATTTGAAAGAAAAATATTTGCAGATATGTTGGCGCAGTTAGAAGAGGAATATGAGTATATCATTCTGGATACATCTGCGGCAAAGAAGTGCGTAGATAGTAAGATTTTAGCATCAAAGTGTGGTGGAATTATATACGTAATTCGATATAATAAATCCAATCGGTTTCAGATCAATCGAGTCATTCGAGAATTGAAAAAGTGCAAAGGTAATATCATTGGAGCGGTGCTGAATCAGTCTCGCCCATATTAGATATAGTTCAAAGTATGTTAGGTGGTGATACGATACAGAGAAAAAACTTATGAACAGTTGCTTGTCCGATGGGAGGTTGTGGAAATAGGGTGTTCTGTACTATAAAAAGATGGAATAGGAGTACAATAAGGATGTTAACATATTACTAAGAAAATATCTTATATTTTTGGGGAATGATCAGTGTTTATGTGATAGACATTTATGATTAAGTAATATAAGATAACGTGCAAATGAATATAACTATTTCTTTAAATACTAGTATGCGTAAGAGCGTATAGTCATATCATTATGAATTATGAATTCAATCTTAAGTGGCATTATAGCAACATCATTAAAATTAGTTTCAAGAAATACTTATAACTTAGTTGAACTTAAACTGAAGAGAGTGCAAAGTGGGGGAATAAGATATGTACAAGAAGAGACCACAAGGTTGGAGTAAACACTTGGACTTTATTGTCTTAGAACTAATATGTTTACACGTATCTTTTTTTCTAGCATATTATACTGAGACTGGGGGAAAGAATCCGCTTAGTTGGGATCAATATTATGAGTCGGTATTATTAGTTAGCTTAATTGATGTTTTTGTGACATTATTTTTTGAGTCTTTTAAAAATGTAACAAAAAGAGGGTATTACAGAGAGTTTGTTATGACCCTACGGCAAGTGGTGCTAGTGGAATTGGTAACAGTATTTTTTGTATTTGCCCATAGCGAGTGTCATAATTATCCCAAAAGAGTTATCTATTATTTAGGATGCTTCCATTTGGTTATTTCTTATTTTGCTAGAATTTTATGGAAAGTACGTTTGAGGAATAAGTTCTTTTCAAGAAACATAAATTCACTTGTTATCATAACTTCGAATAGTATGATTGAACAGGTTGCAAAGGACATCAAAGAGGGTAATTATAATATGTTTCAATTAACAGGTATCGTCGTATTAGATGCCGATATGGTAGGAAGAAAGATTGCAGGTGCTAAGGTCATAGCAAACAGAGATACAGTAGTAGACTATATTTGTCGAGAATGGGTAGATGAGATATTAATAAATCTTCCAGAAAACGGCGAATATCCAGATGATTTAGTTAGTAAATTTATTGAAATGGGTATCGTGATACATAGAGGATTCGCGAGATATAAAAGTGAGATTGGAGAAAAGCAGTTTGTAGAACGAATTGGCAATTATACTGTTTTAACAACCAGCATTAATTATGTTAAGCCAAGAAGCTTATTGGCAAAGCGAGCACTTGATATTGTAATTGGTATTGTTGGATGCTTAATTACAGGTATTTTAGTCATTGTTTTAGGACCGATGATTTATATTCAATCTCCAGGGTCAATTTTCTTTTCACAAGTTAGACTTGGGAAGAATGGGAAGAAGTTTAAAATATACAAATTTAGAAGTATGTATATGGATGCTGAGGAGAGAAAACAAGAGTTACTGGAACAAAATCGTGTAAAAGATGGGATGATGTTCAAACTAGAGTATGATCCTAGAATTATTGGATGTAAAAAGCGTAGCGATGGAACATTCAAAAAAGGTGTTGGTAATTTTATTCGTGATTGGAGTTTGGATGAATTTCCACAGTTTTTCAATGTATTGTTGGGGGATATGAGTGTTGTAGGGACAAGACCACCAACAGTAGATGAATGGGAAAAATATGAACTTCATCATAGGGCACGACTAGCAACAAAGCCTGGAATAACAGGAATGTGGCAGGTTAGTGGGCGCAATAATATTACAGATTTTGAGGAAATCGTTAAGTTGGATAAACAGTATATATCCGAATGGAGTTTTGCACTGGATCTGCGAATTATTTTGAAAACAGTTGTAGTTGTATTTAGGCGAGATGGTGCCATGTAAATATAGGATAGTACTTAGAAGATGCTTAAATCAAATTTTATGCAGTTAGTGAAGTGGAATAGAATGAAGAAAGATAAAGGTAATGATATGAGTCGATATCAGATTTTGAACACATATGTAAATGCTATATCATTGGATGAAACCATTCAGAGAGTAGAAAAAATTATTGAAGATGGTCTTCCAACACAACATGTAGTTATTAATGCATCAAAGGTGAATTTGATGGAAAAAGATGAAGAATTACGAAAGATAGTAAACTCTTGTCCATTAATCAATGCAGATGGAGCGTCCATTGTATGGGCTTCAAAAGTATTGGGGGTACCTTTGAAAGAAAGGGTAACAGGAATTGATTTATTTTTGAAGTTAGTGGAGCGTGCCAATGAAAAGGGATATAAGATTTATCTATTTGGTGCAAAAGAGGAAGTTGTTGTAAAAGTAAAAGAAATATTCGAGAAACAATATCCGAATTTAAATATTGTAGGATATCGAAATGGCTATTTTACTGAGAAAGATGAACCAACAATAGTAAGAGATATGCAAGAATCTGGTGCAGATATGATGTTTGTAGCATTTTCTTCACCCAAAAAAGAATATTGGGTAAATAAGTACATCAACCAATTAAATATTCCATTTGTAATGGGTGTAGGTGGAAGTTTTGATGTAGTTGCAGGAGTAACCGATCGTGCTCCAATATGGATGCAAAACCATGGTTTGGAATGGTTTTATCGTTTTATACAAGAGCCAAGAAGAATGTGGAAACGATACATCATTGGAAATGCGAAATTTGTTTTATTAACATACAAGACAAAATTTAGAATGATAAAGTCAAACTAAAAGTCAGGAGGAGAAAAAATGATTAACGTTATTGGACTAGGATACATAGGATTACCAACAGCACTTATGTTAGCTTCACACGGTGTTGAAGTTATTGGAACAGACTACAATGAGGAATTAGTAGCAACACTTAATGCAGGAAAGACAACATTTAAAGAAGAGGGACTAGATGAACTATTTCAAGCAGCATTAGACGCAGGAATTAAATTTTCTACGGAGTATCAGAGAACTGATGTTTATATTATTTCTGTACCAACACCTTATGATGAGTTTAGTAAGAAAATTGATGCAGCATACGTAGAAGCAGCTGCAAATTGTGTAATGGATGTTTGCCCACGTGGTGCAACTATCGTAATTGAATCAACAGTATCACCAGGTACCATCGACAAATACGTTCGTCCAATGGTAGAAGAAAGAGGATGGATATTAGGAGAAGATATCAATCTTGTACATGCTCCTGAGAGAATTATTCCTGGCAACATGGTTTATGAATTAATACACAATAACCGTACTATTGGTGCAGATGATAAGGAAATTGGAGAAAAGATTAAAAAGATTTATGCATCTTTCTGTGAAGGAGAAATTGTTGTAACAGACATTCGTACAGCCGAGATGACAAAGGTAGTCGAAAATACATTCCGTGACATTAACATTGCTTATGCCAACGAACTTGCAAAGATTTGCCGTTCTGACGGAATGGATGTATATGAAATCATTCGTATTGCAAATAAACACCCTAGAGTAAATATCTTATCTCCAGGTCCAGGTGTTGGTGGGCATTGTATCTCAGTAGACCCTTGGTTCTTAGTTGGAGATTATCCAGGACTCGCAAATATTATTTTAGCAGCGAGAAAAATTAACGATTCTATGCCAGAATTCGTACTTGAAAGAGTTCACAGCATTATGCAAGAAAATGGATTAAAGGATGTAAGTAAAGTTGGTTTATATGGACTTACCTATAAAGAAAACGTGGATGATATGAGAGAATCCCCAACACTTCAAATGTTAGATTCTATGGAAAAGCATTTATGTGGAAATCTTGTAAAAGTCTACGATCCTTTTATCAAAGAAGATGTAGTTCCAAATCAAATGCATGATTTAGATGAATTTATCAATGCAGTGGATATTATAGTACTTTTAGTTGGGCATGATGAAATCAAAAACAACATGGATAAATTAAAAGGAAAAATTATTCTAGATACAAGAAATATATGTGATTTAGAAGGAACATACCGCCTATAAGAGTATTTTGTATGCATTAAGTTGAGAGGATTCAAACATGGGAATTAGCAAAATAATAAAGAAAATAGTATTTGGTGAAAAAAGTGACTCTGCATCTTATGTACGATACATGCGAAAAAAGGGAGTCAAAATTGGAGAAGGAGCGTTTTTAGTATCGCCAAGAAATATATACTTCGATTTGACTCGCCCTTTTTTAATTGAGATTGGTGATCATGTATCGTTTGCTCATGGAGTGACAGTATTAACTCATGGATTTGACTGGTCTGTTGCAAACTGTAAATATGGTGATATTCTTGGTTCTGCTGGAAAAGTTAAGATCGGAAATAATGTTTTTTTAGGAGTAGGAACGATTGTTCTGCCAGGGGTAACGATCGGAAATAATGTCATCATTGGTGCAGGTTCTGTAGTGAATCATGATATTCCAGATGATAGTGTTGCAGTTGGAAATCCTGCACATGTTGTATGCAATATTGAAACTTATTATGAAAAAAGAAAAAATGCACAAATAGAGGAAGCGAAACTTGTAGCAGTAGAATATTTAAAACGCTATGGAAAGAAACCTTCAAAAGAAGTTTTACAAGAATTCTTTTGGTTGTTTGAAGAACGTGGTGATAATGGATTTGATACAGAGTGCTTTGAAAAGAGAATGCATACGAACGGAAATTATGACCTTGCAGTTGCTAGGCATAAGTCCTATGAAAGACCATTTCAAAACTACGAAGCATTTTTGGCGTATTGTTATAAGGAATAAGTTAAGCAAGAGTATGGGGTGATTTGAAGATGAAGAAAGTGATGCTTGTATTTGGAACTAGACCAGAAGCAATAAAAATGTGTCCATTGGTCAATGAATTAAAAACAAGGGAAAGTTTGGAAACTGTTGTTTGTGTAACAGGACAACATAAACAGATGCTTGCACAAGTATTAGATGCATTTGGTGTCATTCCAGATTACGACTTATCTATTATGAAAGATAGACAAACATTATTTGATGTAACTACGAATATTTTAAATAAGATTAAAGAAGTTTTAGAGAAGGAAAAACCAAATGTTGTGCTAGTACATGGTGATACAAGCACAACATTTGTAACAGCTTTAGCGTGTTTTTATCTTCAAATTCCAGTAGGACATGTTGAGGCTGGACTTAGAACTTATAATATATTTAGTCCTTTTCCAGAAGAATTTAATCGTCAGGCTGTAAGTATCATTAGTCAGTTCAATTTTGCTCCAACTGAGTTATCAAAACAGAATTTGTTAAAAGAAGGAAAAAAGGAAGAAAGTATTTATGTTACTGGAAATACAGCGATTGATGCATTGAAAACAACGGTGCGAGAAGATTATAGTCATCCAGAATTGAAATGGGCAGAGGGAAGTCGTCTTATTATGATTACGGCTCATCGTAGAGAAAATTTAGGCGAGCCTATGGTACACATGTTTCAGGCAATTAAGCGGGTAATGGATGAACATGCAGATGTAAAGGCAATTTATCCGATTCATATGAATCCTGTGGTAAGAGAAACTGCCGATAAGATATTAGGTGGAGATGAAAGAATTCGAATTATCGAACCGCTAGATGTATTGGATTTTCATAACTTCTTAAGTCGAAGTTATTTAATTTTAACAGATTCAGGTGGAATTCAAGAAGAAGCCCCTTCACTTGGTAAGCCAGTATTGGTTATGCGTGATACAACGGAACGTCCAGAAGGAATACAAGCAGGGACATTGAAGTTAGTTGGAACAGAAGAAGAGGTCATTTATAATCATTTTAAATCTTTGCTAGAAGATGAAGCGGCGTATGAGGCAATGAGTAATGCATGTAATCCATATGGCGATGGTTTTGCAAGTAAACGTATTGCAGATATATTAGAAGCAAATCTTTAATATTGGAGATGGATTTATGAAAGATATAAAATGGCTCATGAATCGGCTACGTGCAATGAATGCAAAAGAGGTCGCATGGAGACTACAGCAAAAGAAATTAGAAAGCAAAGAACGTGACACATATGGAAAAGAAGCAATCTCAGTTACGAAGCTACCGCTGAAAAAGGAATTATTAGAATTAAAGCCAGAAGTGGAGCGAATGAAATTAAATTGGGATAATACAGAATATTCCGTATTTACAGACCTTAATTTACTTGGTGGCTATTCCTATCAAAACTATGAAAAAAAGTGGAGTGCGGGTTTTCAAACAGATGCATCTTGGAGTGAGACAGATTTTTCTTATGATATTAATTGTAGTCAGAGAATGGATATTGGAGATATACGAACAAATTGGGAGTTAAATCGTCATTTTCAGTTTTCAGCATTGGCAAAAAGCTATTATGTAACAGGGAATTTAATTTATTATGATAAGTTAAAGAAATTGTTTGAAGATTGGAATAGGCATAATCCTTTTTTACGTGGCGTGGAATGGACAAGTGCAATGGAGATTGCAATTCGTGTAAATTCTTGGATATTTACATATTGTTTTCTTGAAAAAGCATTTGAAAAGTATAGTAATGTAGAGAAACAGATTTTGGAAGAACTTTCCCATGGAATTCTGGTGATGACAGATTATATTACAAAGCACTATTCTAGATTTTCATCTGCGAATAATCATTTGATTGTAGAAGCATACGCAGTTGCTGTGGCGGGGATTTTTTATGAAAATAAAGAATGGTTGGAACTTGCAATAGCGATTTTATCAGAAGAAATCATAAGACAGAATGAGAAAGATGGTGTCAATAAGGAAATGTCTCTTCACTATCAAAGTTTTATTATGGAGGCATATGGTATCTTGATTCTGCTTATGAGACAAAATCATATGGAAATACCAATATGTTGGCAGCAGTATTTAGAGCCAATGAGTGAATTTTTAGCAGATTGTTGTGGCAATTATGGAGAAACGATTGTATTTGGTGATAATGATGAAGGTAAAATTTTAGATTTATATGGTAAAGAGATGAATCATTATCAATATGTACTGCAACTTATGAGTTGTATATGGAATTTAAAGTATACAGATTTTGAAGAAGTACATGAAAATTTATATTGGTTAGTTGGTAAGCATGGGATTCAGCGTGCAGACGAAAAAGAGAGGTATACCAAGGCTAAGGCGAAATGCTATCAGCAAGGTGGATATACATTGTTGCGAAGTTGCGATGAACGTATCCTAATTGGGATGGATCATGCTGATTTAGGATTTGGAAGTATTGCAGCACATGGACATGCGGATGCATTGAGTTTTCAGATGTTTATGGATGGAAAACCAATATTTGCAGATGCAGGTACTTACAATTATCACATTACTCCAAAAGATAGAGATTTATATCGCTCTAGTGCATTTCACAATACAGTTACTGTGAATGGGATGAATCAATCTGAGATACTAGGACCTTTCTTGTGGGGGAAACGTGCAGAAACGAAGTTGATTGAGTATTCATCTATTGATGAAAGTACATCTGTGATTGCTCACACAAGTTATCAAGGAATTACACATATTCGAAAACTGACATTTAACTATCAAGATAAGTTAATAATTGATGATACAGTTATGGGTAATTTTGAACAGGCGAAAGTAGAGCAGCATTTCTTGTTAGGACCTGGGATCATCATTAAAAGGGAACAAGATAAAATCGTTTGTCAGCTTCCAAATGGAAAGAAATTGCTATTGCATTCGGTAGAACAGGCTTTTCATGAAATAGAAGTATATCCATATTCAGAGTCCTATTCAAAGAAAGAGGATGCGAATAAGATTAGCTTTATCATGACAGGGACAAAATGCGTGCGTATGAGAACAGAGATAACGATAAAATAGGGGGATAAGTCATGAATTACGATATAATTAAGAAAATGTATGAACGAATACCAAAAGGAGTAAAATATGTATTCTCTCCTATATTTGTACGTGTGATTGCAAATAATCCAATTTTTCGAAGAACATATAAGGAACTAGAGGCATATGATGCTATGTCAGTAAAAGAGCAAGATAGGAAACAGTTTGCATTACTGAAGGAAACATTAATTTATGCATATCACAATGTCCCATATTATAAGAAGATATTTGATGAAGCTGGTTTTCATCCAGAAGCGATGCAACAACCAGAAGATATTAAGCAACTTCCCTTGTTGACAAAAGATATGGCAATCGAAGCACAGGAGCAAATTTACTCAACAGAGTCTATTAATTATTTTGAATCTGTGACAGGAGGAAGTAGTGGAAGGGCTTTAAAAGTTTTATTGGATAAAGATTCTATCTATAAAGAAAGAGCTTTTATTAGTCATTATTTATCCAAGTTTGGATATGACATCAAAAAGACAAAGACACTTGCTTTTTGGGGGCATAATAAAGATGATGATTATTATTATTCCCCACTGAAAAATGAGATTGTAATATCACCATTCAAGCTCTTTGATGAAAGTTGTTTTGAATCGGTATGGAAGGCAATAGAAACATTTAATCCAGACTTTGTATCTGGGTATCCTTCTGCAATTTATTTGTTTGCACAATTGATGGAAAGGTATAATAAAAAACGTCAATTTAAGTTAGTCGATTTTTATGCAGAAAATTACACTCCAGAAATGAAAACTTATATTGAGAAAGTAATGCAATGTAAAGCGATATCCAATTATGGACATACAGAGCGAGCTGTATTTGCAGAAGAATATGAACAAGGCTATTTGTTTCATAAGATGTATGGCTATACGGAATTTCTACCTACAGAAAATGAAGGAGAATACCAAATTGTATGTACAGGTTTTATTACAAGAAAAATGCCATTGATTCGTTATGTAACAGATGATGTTGTTCGATTTAACGAAGATGGATATGCATATATACAAGGTCATAAATTCTCAGAAGTTTGTTTAATATCTAAGACAGGAAGTAAAATTTTTAAAGGTGCTTTAACGATGCATATAGATGCATTTAATAAGGTAAAACAATACCAATACGTTCAATATGAGCAAGGTAAAGTATTTTTAGATTTGGTTTTAGTAGAGGAATTAAGTGAGGATGAGAAACAAGAAATTCTATCCTATTTAACTCGTAGATGTGAAGGGCAGCTTGATATAGAAATACGAATTGTTGATTCAGTGGAATTGACGAGACGAGGAAAATATAACTGGGCTGTAAATAAAATGAATACAAAATAGGAGCTACTATCATGAAGACATTGTATATAGGCGAATTTCCACCACCATTTGGCGGTGTTACCGTTAAGAATGAATTATTAAAAACAATCTATCAAGAAGAAAATGTGGAATTCTTTAATCTGTATGATTGTAAAAAAAATATATTTCATTTATTTGAGCTTTGGAAGAAAATTGTTCAAATGAAAAGACAGAATGGGAACATACTGCTGGGGATTGGAAGTAATAGTCGATTAGAAAGGCTATTGTTTATTATCAACTTAATTGGGAAACAGCAATTGCTAAATCGCTGCACTATTTTTATGATGGGTAGTACATTACATGAATATTGTAAGCATAATGTGGAGTTATTAAGATATATAAAACAGTGCAGGGCAATTTTGACAGAAAGTCATGGCATTGTAAATGATTTTGGTAGACAATTGATTACAAATGTAAAATATTTACCAAATTGTAGACAAAAAAAAGGAGAATGGTATCCAATTCAATCTAACAAGGAAAATCCAATACGACTTGTATTTTTTTCAAAGATATGCAGAGAAAAAGGGGTAGCAATTCTATTTGAAGCAGTATCGTTGTTAAAAAATAAAAATATTCCATTTATACTTGATTTTTATGGAGTAATTGCACCTGAATACGAAACGAATTTTTATGAATGCTTAGGAATGTATGAGGAGTGCCATTATTATGGAGTATTTGATGCAGTACATGAAAATGTATATGAAAAATTGCATGAATATGATGCAATAGTATTTCCGTCTATCTGGACAGGCGAAGGTATGCCAGGTATTTTAGTGGAATCCAAATTTGCAGGAGTTCCTGCCATCGTGACACAACATAACTATAACGATGAAATCATTAAAGATGGAGTAGATGGAATCGTTGTAAAGTCGGAAGATTATAGGTTTGGTTTCTTTGAAGCAATTATGAAAGTAGCAGAAGATCGAGAGTATTTGTATGAATTAGCGAAACATGCATATCAATCGCAAAGTGATTATGATATAATGACTTATAAGGAAATGCTATTAGACTACATCCGATAAAAAAGTCAAGGAGGTTTTGTATGCCATTTATATCTGTTATTGTTCCAGTGTATAATGTTGAAGAGTATCTTGACAGATGCTGTGAATCTTTAGTAAACCAGTCTTATCAAAATATTGAAATCATTTTGATAGATGATGGGGCAAAAGATAAAAGTGGGGTGTTATGTGACAAGTGGCAAGAGCGGGATCGGAGAATTACTTGCATCCATAAAGAAAACGAAGGAGTTTCTGCAGCTCGAAATGAGGGAATTAGAATTGCGAAAGGAGAATATATTACTTTTGTTGATGCAGATGACTGGATTGACTTAGATACGTATGAAGTAGTAGCGGAACAGTTAATGAAGGATCAAGTAGATATTGTTAAGTTTGGGTATCAAAAAGTGCAAAATGGGAAAGTAATAGGAGAGTTTTTCCCATTGTTAGAAGAGAATAAAAAGTTTGGAAGACAAGATATAGAGAATAGCATTTTACCTGATACGCTACAAATGAAACCTTTGTTTACATCCAAGAAAGTCATTGCCTCTGCATGTATGCAGGTGTTTCGAAGGAGCTTGATTGTAGAGAATAAGATATGGTTTCACAAAGTGTTAAATGAAGATCCACTGTTTTCATTAGAAGCAATGGCGAAAGCGAATTCCTATCTTGTAATCAAGAGGGCATTTTATCATTATGACACTAGATTTGGTTCTGCTACGCAACAATATATAAATAATATGTACGATGGAAAACTAGAAATGTATCGTAGGTATAAACAAGTTGTAGAAGAAAATGCCTCTTCAGAAGAAGTAATGCGAAGATTAGAGCTGTATTACATTAATTGTATATATGGATGCATTAATAATGAATGTAGAAAAGTATCGAATCGAAAGCTCTGGGAAGCAGTGAAACAGATTCGGTTTATTTTACATAGTTCAAATGTAAAGGAAGTAATTCAAAAGGCTGATTTGAAAGGGACTTCGAAGAAAGGTAAATTACTTTTAGTAATGATGAAATATCAAATGAGTCTAGCTATTTTTTGGACGTACAGGACATTTATTCGAAATTAAGGAGACAAGATGAAAATTACAGGCAAAATAAAAGGACGTCCGAACGAGTTGTTGTTTTTTTTAGGATTAACGCCAATGTTATTTCAATATTTGACAAGTGTTACTTCTGATGCACTCATAGAACTTTCGCCGTCCGTCAATTCCATGTGTGTATTATTGGGGTTATTTATTTGGTTTATTGTTATCTTTCAAAAAAATAATGTGAAGCAATTTGTTACACATTTGCTGGTTATAGTTTTTTTATATGTAAACGATTATATTGTAGGTAGTTCTTTAATGCTGATCGTATATACGATGGCATATGCATCGAGAGGAATTAAATTCGAAAAAATTGTAAAATTTATGTTTGTACCTTTTTTCACATTAACCATATGTTTGATAGTTGTATATTTGTTTAATATGGCCCGTGGTGTTACAGTTGTTACAAAGTATCGGACAATAGATGGGGTAAAAACAGCAAGATATGGCTTTTATTTTAATCAACCCAACTCATTTTCGTTAGTATTATTTTTTACTGTATTAATGTTTTTTTACGTATATTACAACGTTGTGCCAAAATGGATTGTTTATATAATTATGGTGATTGCTAGCATATTCATTTATTGTTTTCCAAATACAAAGACAGTTTCTTTTTTATTAATCGCTTTGATATTAATTGATGTTGTAGGAAATCGTTGTTGGAACATAATACCGCGTTTTTTTAGAAAATATATAGTCCCACTGTTTATGGTTTTGAATGTCGCTATTATTATTGTATATAGTAAAAATCTTAATAATAGTATTTTAGTAGCCATTGATGATTTATTTACATGGAGATTGCGTGCGTGTGTACAGGCGATGAATGTATATGGAGTATCCATCATTGGACAGTCTATGAGGCAACCGTTGATGGGATATAATTATATGTGTATTGATAATATCTATTGGAATTGCTATGTAATATTTGGTTTAGTAATCACAGCAATGATTTTTTATCCATTGCATCGCATGGTTAGTCACAATTTAAATTACAGCAAAGAAGTACTATGTATTATTGCGATTTTAATGTATGGATTTACAGAGGCGGTAATTTGTCCGCTGTATGCATTTCCTGTACTATTTATCAGAGATTATCTAATAGGGGGGACCGAGAAAAAGGATCATGAAGAAGAAAGTAGTAGCAGTTAATATTATGAGTTCGCTTTTATTACAGATCGTCACTGTAATAAGTGGATTTATTATTCCAAAGATTATTCTATCGCTCTTTGGTTCAAAGGTAAATGGATTGATTGCATCCATCACCCAATTTTTGAATTACATAACATTATTGGATGGTGGTGTGAGCAGTGTGATTATGGCTAGTTTATACAAGCCAATTCAAGAACAAGATACGGACAAGATAAACAGAATTGTAAAAGCAGCAAGTAATTTCTTTCGTACAATTGGAAGGATTTATGTTGCTTATGTAATTGTAGTTGCATTTGGGTATTACTTTTTTGTAGATTCTTCCTTTTCTTATGGGTATATTGCGGCATTAACAATTATCCTTGGAATGAATTTGTTCGTACAATATTATTTTTCCTTTACCTATAAGGTGCTGTTAAATGCATCTGGAAAAGTATATATTGTATCTTTCACGCAGATTTTAGTTACAGTTGTAAATGTAATTATGGTCATAGTGATTTCTAAAATTTGTCCACAAGTACATGTGATTCGACTTGGAAGTGCGATAGTATTTTTCTTGCAACCGATCATGTATCAACACTTTGTAAAGAAGTATTATAAGCTGGACTTAAAATGTGAACCTGATAATCAAGCAATTAGTCAGAGGTGGGACGGATTTGGACAAAATCTTGCCTTTTTTATACATAGCAATACGGATGTTGTTATTTTGACATTGTTTGTGAACTTGGTTGATGTTTCTGTATATTATGTATATAACTTAGTGGTCAAAGGATTAAAAAGCCTAGTAACTGCAATATCTTCAGCAATTGTTCCGTCTATAGGACAAGTTCTTGCGAAAGGTGATAAGGATGAAATAAATAGTGCGATAGATTTATATCAATTTGGAATAGCATTTGTGTCGACGCTATTTTTTACATGTGGAGTGATTATGATTTTACCATTTGTAAGAATTTATACAATAGATATTACAGATGGAAATTATATTCGTCCCGTATTTGCTGTGTTGATTCTGTTAGCAGAATACGTGTATTGTTTTCGAGATCCATACGTAAGTGTTTCCTATGCAGCGGGGCATTTTAGGCAGACAGCAAAATATGCGTACATGGAAGCTATTGTAAATATTGTAGTGTCATTGTTGTTGGTTAAGCAACTTGGATTAGTGGGAGTTGCAATTGGAACGTTGGTATCTATGATATTGAGAATGTTATGTTCTGTGTATTATTTAAAGAAAAACATTGCATATCGACCAATTAGAATTTTGGTTAAATATATATTGGTGTTTTGGACAAGTGGATTTGGCATTGCGGGTCTATTCATGATATTTGTGAAGTTTAACCCAAGTAATTATGTGGAATGGATGTTCTTAGCAGTTGTCACTGGAATGGTTACCTTGCTCGTATTGAGTGTGGTTTCCTATGTATTCTTTCCAAAAGAATTTTGTAAGTTATTTAGCAGGTTTAAGAAAGGAAAATGATGATGAGAGAAATAGACATAGAAGAGTTAAAAAAGATTGAGATGGAGATATTGGATTATGTCCATGATATTTGTAGAAAAAATGGTATTACATACTTTTTAGATGGGGGAACTTTACTTGGGGCAGCGCGCCATCAAGGGTATATACCTTGGGATGATGATATTGATTTGTGTCTACCAAGAAAAGACTATATGAAACTGATTGAAGTAATCAATAAAGATAATGGAAGATATAAGGCATTATCTCATTATGATAATAAGCAATACTTATATCCATTTGCAAAAGTGGTTGATACACTAACAGTTCTTAAAGAAGAGAATGCAATTGAAATGAAAGAACTTGGTGTATATGTTGATTTATTTGCCTTGGATTCAATACCAGAAAGCAAATGGAAAAGACGTATCTTTTACCAGCGATTACATGTCTATCGCAATCTATGGGGAGCATGTATGATAAGAAACTCCACATGGGAAGATAGAAATTTGCGAAATAAGATACTTGCCAAGTATGCGAAAAAGAAGGGACCATATTATTGGGCAAAGAAATGCAATGATTATGTTACAAAGGGCAAAAATGATACTAGTAAGTATATGGCAAATGTTATTGGAACTGGATGTAAATATAGAATTGAAGAAAAAGCTGTATTTGAAGAAACAATGCAATTAGAATTTGAAGGCAAGATGTATAATGTAATGAAAGGATACGACCAGTATTTAACTACATTGTATGGAGATTATATGACTCCACCGCCTGAAAAGGAGCGGGTTGCTCGCCATACTTTTAAAGCCTACTATAAGTAGGAAGATGAAATAAGAGAGCAATTGTGTTGCACTATCAGTCATCCTAAATCATCGAAAAACATGGTATTTTCTGTTATGTAAATAGAACTGTAAGAAAGCCGAATGGAATGGCAAAAATGAAACGTACACATTCCATTCGGTTTTGTTATATATTGCATAAAAGATGAAATATACGAAAGAATGAATAATAGAAGTGTTATTTCGCTCCTATAGAAGTTCGACGGAATCATGTGTTGGAATTGTATGATTGAGGAGGTGAAAAATGATGGTATGGATTGTGGGAATTGTATTGACAATCTTGGCAGTAGTTGCATTTTGCGGAAATTATGTATCGGGAAAAGCAGATAAAAGACTAGAACACATTATGAGTCTTGCATTTGACAAGAAAGATATCGTTGATGAATTGAAATAATTCAAAATTTAACTTGAAGAAGACTTCCATCAAGGGTAAAATAGTTTTGGAATCCAATAAAAAGGTCATAAAGGGATTTTATATTTTTGGAGGTTGACATGTACGATTATTTAGTAGTTGGTACTGGATTGTTTGGTGCGATTTTTTCTTATGAGGCAACAAAGGCAGGGAAAAAGGTGCTCGTAATTGACAAGCGCAGTCATATTGGTGGGAATATATATACAGAAGAAATGGAAGGAATACAAGTTCATAAATATGGTGCACATATATTTCATACAGATAATGAGGAAGTTTGGAAGTATGTGCAACAATTTGCAGAATTTAATAGATATACAAATTCACCAATAGCAAGATACGGTGACGAGATATACAATTTACCATTTAACATGAACACATTTGCAAAGATGTGGGGGATCTTTACTCCAGAAGAGGCAAAGAAGAAAATTGAAGAACAGGTCAAAGCAACTGGAATTCAAGAACCTAAAAATTTGGAAGAACAGGCAATTTCTTTAGTAGGTACTGATATTTATGAAAAATTAGTAAAAGGGTATACAGGTAAGCAATGGGGAAGACCTTGTACGGAATTACCAGCATTTATTATCAAAAGGCTCCCCGTTCGATTTGTATACGATAATAATTATTTTAATGATCGATATCAAGGAATTCCGATAGGCGGATATACACAAATCATTGAAAAGATGCTAGATGGTATTGATGTAAAATTAGATACAGATTATTTTGAACATAGAGAAGAATTGATTCATAGTGCTAAGAAAATTGTATTTACGGGAATGATAGATGCGTATTATGATTATTGTTTTGGAGAATTGGAGTATAGAAGTTTAAAATTTGAAACGGAAATACTAGATACGGAAAATTTTCAAGGAAATGCAGTAGTAAATTATACGGAATATGAGATTCCATATACAAGAATCATAGAACATAAACATTTTGAGTTTCAGTGTCAGGGACAGAATCCAGTTCCAATGACAGTAGTAACCAAAGAGTACCCTGCACAGTGGAAACGTGGTGATGAACCTTATTATCCAATGAACGATGAGAAAAATAATGCTTTATATTTGAAATACAAACAACTTGCAGAACAAGAAGAAAATGTAATTTTTGGTGGGAGATTAGGTATGTACAAATACTTTGATATGCATCATGTTATTTCAGAAGCACTTAACTGTGTTAGAAAAGAGCTTATTGTATGACACTAACACAGTTAAAGTATATTATTACAGTAGCAAGTTGTAATTCGTTTAACGAAGCTGCAAAGAAACTATACATTACACAACCAAGTTTATCCTCTTCTATAAAGGAATTAGAAGAGGAAATTGGGATAGTTTTATTTCGACGAAATAATCGAGGCATTACGTTAACGGTAGAAGGAAAAGAGTTCATTGGTTATGCAAGGCAAGTAGTAGAACAATACCAGTTGATTGAGTCAAAATACATAAAGCAGGAAACAAGAAAAAAGAAGTTCAGCGTCTCCATGCAGCACTATAGCTTTGCAGTAAATGCATTTGTAGAAATGGTAAAGCAGTTTGGCATGGATGAGTATGAATTTGCAATTCACGAAACGAAAACATATGAAGTGATTGAGGATGTGAAAAATTTTAAAAGTGAAATAGGTATCCTTTATAAAAATTCATTTAATGAGCAGATATTAGCAAAACTTTTTCATGAGTTCAATTTAGAATTCTTTGAGATTTTACAGTGTGGAATTTATGTGTACTTATGGAAGGGGCATCCACTTGCCGACAAGAACGTGATATCACTGAGTGAATTAGATGAATATCCGTGTCTTGCGTTTGAACAAGGGGATAATAATTCGTTTTATTTTGCAGAAGAGGTACTAAGTACTTATGAGTATAAGCGTTTGATTAAAGCAGATGATAGAGGAACGATGCTCAATCTTATGGTTGGTTTAAATGGATATACGTTATGCTCTGGAATTATTTGCGAGAAGTTAAATGGTTCTGATTTTTGCGCAGTTAAGTTAGACTCTAATGAAAAAATGTCCATTGGATATATAAAGAGAAAAGGTGTTTCACTGAGTCCTCTCGGAGAAAAATATTTGGAGGAGATTTCGAAATTTAAGGACCAGGGGATGTGTTGAGAACTATTTTTGGAACGCGATTTATAAAGTTTAAACGTAGAAAAGAGAATTTTACAGAATAGAAAGAGAATAAAGGGCTGTACACGAGTAAATAATGCTTGTGTGCAGTTTTTTTGATTCATAGGAAATTTCGCTTCGCTATATTTCCTATGAATCAAAAAGCTTCTAAAAGCAGGGGCAGGATGGACGTGCACATTTTGTACTTGAAATATACCCCTAGGGGGTATATAATATTCAAGGAAAGTGAGGCATTATCTGATTATGGAAGAGATTATGAAAGAAAAGAAAGAATGTTGCTGTCACAAGACAAAACAAAGAACAGAAAAAGAATACAAAGATTTAATGAATCGATTAAACCGTATCGAAGGACAGATTCGAGGAATTAAAGGAATGGTAGAAAAGGACGCCTATTGTACGGATATTATTACACAAGTTGCAGCAGCAAATGCGGCACTTAACAGTTTCAATAAGGTATTACTAGCCAATCATATAAAGACTTGTGTTAGTCAGGATATTATTGCGGGGAAAGAAGAAACTGTCGATGAATTAGTATCTTTATTACAAAAACTTATGAAGTAGGAGGAGGAAATGGAACAATATTCAGTAACAGGTATGAGTTGTGCCGCTTGTAGTTCGAGAGTAGAGAAGGCTGTAAGAAAAGTGGATGGTGTTACATCCTGTTCCGTCAGTTTACTTACAAATTCTATGGGAGTAGAGGGTACGGCATCAGCAGAAAGCATTATTAAGGCAGTAGAGGAAGCGGGCTATGGTGCTTCTGTTAAAGGAACAAGAACACAGGGAAGCAAAGGTTCTTCTATGAATGGAGGGATATCTTCCAATGATGATATGCTAAAGGATAAAGAAACACCGTTGCTAAAAAAGAGACTGCTTTCATCTTTAGCTTTCTTAATTATATTAATGTATGTATCTATGGGGCATATGATGTGGGGATGGCCTTTGCCGAGATTTCTAGCAGAGAATCATATTGCAATGGGATTAGTTCAGTTATTACTAACTATTATTGTAATGGTGATCAATCAGAAGTTTTTTATCAATGGTTTTAAGAGTTTATTCCACGGTTCACCTAATATGGATACTCTTGTTGCATTAGGATCTAGTGCAGCATTTGTATATAGTACTTACGCACTATTTGCCATGACCAATGCACAAGTGCAAGGGGATATGGAGGGCGTAATGTCCTATATGCATGAATTCTATTTTGAATCTGCTGCTATGATTTTAACATTGATTACCGTTGGTAAAATGTTAGAGGCACGTTCAAAAGGAAAAACAACAGATGCATTAAAAGGATTAATGAATTTAGCACCAAAGAGTGCAACGGTAATTCGAAATGGTGTGGAACAGACCGTTTCCATCGAAGAAGTAAAGAAAGGTGACATTTTTACTGTTCGACCAGGTGAAAATATATCTGTGGATGGAATTGTATTAGAAGGTAGTAGTGCTGTAAATGAAGCAGCATTAACAGGCGAGAGTATTCCAGTAGATAAAAATGTGGGAGATGCTGTTTATGCAGCTACCTTAAATCAATCGGGATATTTAAAATGCGAAGCACAGCGAGTTGGTGAAGATACAACGTTGTCACAGATTATTCAGATGGTAACGGATGCAGCAGCGACAAAAGCACCGATTGCAAAAGTTGCCGATAAAGTGTCAGGAATATTTGTACCAGCGGTAATATCTATTGCAGTAGTCACTTTAATTGTATGGTTGTTGGCAGGACAAACGATTGGATTTTCACTAGCAAGAGCAATCTCCGTATTAGTAATTAGTTGTCCATGCGCACTTGGTTTAGCAACTCCAGTTGCCATAATGGTTGGAAATGGAGTAGGTGCCAAGAATGGTATTATGTTTAAAACAGCTGTTTCTCTAGAAGAAGCAGGGAAAATGGAGATTGTTGCATTAGACAAAACAGGTACGATTACAACAGGGGAACCAAAAGTGATGGATATTCTTCCAGCAGAGGGGGTATCGGAAGAAATGTTATTGTTGTATGCAAACGGATTAGAGCAAAAGAGTGAACATCCACTGGCAAAAGCAATTTTGCAGTATGGTAAGGAACAAAAAATCGACCAGCTTATAATAGAAGAGTTTCAAGCCTTACCGGGAAATGGATTAAAAGGAATGTATAATGGTAGTCCTATTATGGGCGGTAATTATAAATTTATATCCAGTTGCATTCCGATACCAGAGGATGTAAAACGTCAATCGGAGGCATTCGCAGAAGAAGGAAAGACTCCTCTATTTTTTGCCAAAGACAATAAGTTCCTTGGAATCATTGCAGTGGCAGATGTAATGAAAGAAGAAAGTCCTAGGGCAATTCAAGAACTGAAAAATATGGGAATCCATGTAGTTATGTTAACGGGGGATAATGAGCGTACTGCCCGTGCCATTGGAAAGCAAGCAGGAGTCGATGAAGTAATCGCAGGAGTTTTACCTGATGGAAAGGAAAATGTAATTCGTCAATTAATGAAGCAAGGCAAGGTTGCAATGGTAGGTGACGGAATCAATGATGCACCTGCACTTACTAGGGCAGATATGGGAATTGCCATTGGTGCAGGAACCGATATTGCCATTGATGCAGCCGATATAGTGCTGATGAAAAGTAAATTAAGTGATGTACCAGCAGCGATTCGCTTAAGTAGAGCAACTTTGAAAAATATCCATGAAAATTTATTCTGGGCATTTTTCTATAATATCATTGGAATACCGTTAGCAGCAGGGGTATGGATACCGTTATTTCATCTGGAACTAAATCCTATGTTTGGTGCAGCGGCTATGAGTTTATCTAGTTTTTGTGTAGTTACTAATGCATTGCGTCTGAACTTATGTAAGGTACACGATGCAAGTAAAGATAAAAAAGTAATTAGAAAGAAAAAAGAAAGTCATCATATGGATGAGAAAATGGAGGAAAAAACAATGGAAAAGACAATGCATATTGAAGGAATGATGTGTGGACACTGTGAGGCAAGAGTGAAGAAGTGTTTAGAAAACCTTCCACAAGTGGATGAAGCAGTAGTAAGCCACGAAGCAGGAACAGCAGTATTAAAATTAAATGCATCCATTGAAGATGCAGAACTTAAGAAAATCATTGAAGATCAAGACTACAAAGTACTTTCTATTCAATAGTTTTTGTAGTAAAATAGTGGTAGTTGTTTGGATAACAGCGATTCCAAAGGGAGGAATTTTTATTCCTTCCTTTTTGTGTACATAAAACGTTGCATCAAGAACAATTTGGACAAAACAAAGTAGAAAATGACAGGATTTCATTTTCTGAATGGAGTAAGATGTATTTGGAGGTAAGAGATATGGAATGGACATCCTGCTTAAGAGGTGCAATTTCCTACATGGAAGCACATTTATATGAAGAAATCACAATTGAAGATATTGCAAAACATGTGAATCTATCAGCGGTCTATCTTCAAAAAGGATTTAAGGTTATGACGGGGTATTCCTTGGCGGAGTACATTCGCAACCGAAGATTATACTTAGCAGCCTTAGAGTGGATCACAGGAAAGGAAAAGGTAATCGATCTAGCATTACGATACGGTTACGATACACCTGAAAGCTTTACAAAGGCATTTAGTCGCTTTCACGGATGCTCGCCTATGCAGCTTCGAGGAGATGCACGAAAGATTAAAACATTCTTGCCATTAAAAATAAAGATTCAAATTCAAGGAGGAAATGATATGGATTATGTAGTTGAAAAGATGAAAGGGTTTAAAGTAATTGGATTAGCAAAAGAAGTAGCATTTGAAACTGGTTATGAGGAGATTCCAAAGTTTTGGGATGAGTTTAGTAAAACTTATATGATGCCTTTGATGAATGGAAAGCAACCAAGCAATGAATTAGAACAAACAATCGTGGATTGTTGTATCGGTGAATACGGCGTATGTATTGATGATATCGGAAAAGATGGAAAGTTCCGTTATTTAATTGCAGGAACCTATCAAGGTGGCGTTGTTCCAGAAGGAATGACAGTATTTGAATTTCCAGATATGGATTGGGCAAAATTCCGTTGTGTAGGTCCAATGCCAGGAGCATTACAAACTGTGAACACTGCTGTATTTCAAGAATGGTTACCAGGTAACACAGAATATAAGATTGCCATGGGATGCAATATTGAATGGTATTCCAATGGGGATGGAAGCGCAGCAGATTATGAAAGTGGTATCTGGGTACCAGTAGAAAAATTATAATGGTGAGTGGTGGAATACGAAAACATAAAATCTAACATAGCAAGATAAAATACTAAGATAATCAGGATATAGAAATAATAATCGGTCATACTGAATAATATGAAAGTAAGAAAAAAACGAGGTATTTTATGAATCGAATTATTATTTACAGTATCACGATTATCGGTACAATACTTGGCTTTTTATCCCTCGAAAATAAAAAGGTCCCAGTAAATCGCTTATTTCAATCCATACAGATTGCTTATTATAATTTATTAAAATGTTCTAGTAAAACAGGTGCTGCGTTCATAAAATTGGCTCTTGGCATTGTGTTTGCCTTTCTTGCAGTCTTTTCATATGAGCGTAGCTGTTTGTATATTGGGAACACCAATAGAGTTAGGACATTTTTTTTAATGACCTGCATTTTTACCATCTCCATTATTACATTATATTTTTTGTTTGGACTACCATTGCTTATCTTCTCAAAGATAGAGAATTTAATGCCCACTATAAAGAAACGTAGAAGGTTAAGCTTTCGTTTTATGGTTTCTGCATTTATTCAATTAGTTTATTCATTTTTTCTGTGGTATATTCCAAATAGTATGAGAGCATGTGCAGAAGTAGTACTGGTTGGACTTCTAATATCCTATGCTATGAATATGATTATGCTTATGAATATCAGTATGGAACCAATGCGATGTAGCCATTGCAGATATTGTACAGATAAGGTGGAAGAGAAGTATCCATTAAAAATAGTAATTGCAGGGGCATTGATATTAATTATCCTTATTGTGTTGAATTTGTATCTTGGTGTTGTAATGATTGCGAACTTATGTGAACAAGCATATCTTTGTACTAATACAGTAGGCAATGTAAGCTACTTTGATTTGTTTTATTATACGGTGATATCATTTACAACGATTGGTTATGGTGATATTGTTCCCTATCGAATGGAAAGCAAGTGTATGGCGGTTATTATTGCAGCTACGAGTGTAATGTGTCTTGTGATATTTGTCAGTTCTGTATTGGCATTAAAGGAAAAATTGAGTGGAGAGTAAAGATCAAAGATCCAGAAGATGATTAGAATAATTTAATTAATTAGATAAAAATACTGTGATAGAAGATTCACAACTATCACAGTATTTTGTTATTAGAAAAAATAGTATTTCTTATTGTAAATTGTAAAGTTGTAAAAACTAAATTCGAAAAGATTAAATTACAAATTTATGAATCTCTTGTTCTAGTTCTTTGGAAACATTTAAGTTTTTATCTGCTTCTAGTCTTGTATGTTCCAAAATTTCAGCTAGTTTTACAGAGGAATTCGTAATGTTACTAATGCCGATTGTATTACCCTCAATTGCATCACATACCGTCTCCATAGAAGATTTAATAGAATTCATCTGATTTTCAATCTGAGTTGTTTTTTCTTGAAAACCATTTACCATTGCTTCAATCTTAATAGCTTCTTCTTTATAAATTTCACCTGTCTTAATTAAACGATTATAACCAGCCAACGTTTTATCATTTAGGAAGTTAATCATATCTTGGCTAGTGGAAGCCAGTTCATTTACTGAAGTTGTTACAATTTCACTTATATGTTGAATTTCGTTTGCAGTTGTCGCAGAGTTAGAAGCCAATTTAGAAATCTCATCTGCAACAACGGAGAAACCTTTTCCGCATTCGCCAGCTCTAGCCGCTTCAATGTTAGCATTTAAAGCTAATAGATTTGTTTGGTCTGCAATATTTACAATAGCGTTGGCAAGTTCAGAGATTTGATTAACTGCTCTGGACTTTTGAATGCGATCTATTAGTGTTAATTCGATTTCTTTGGAAAGCTTTTTCACTTTTTCGGAATCGTTAGCAGCTTCTACTCTAAAAGCATTAGAAGCAGAATTAATTTCGTTTACTAAATCATTTCCAGCTTCAATATTATCGTGAATAGATAAGATAGAACAATACATATTATTCGTAGCTTCGTTGATGTAAGTAATACTAGAGCTAGATTCTTGTAATTGTGCACTCATTTCTTCTAATGTAGAGGAAAGCAAGGAAAATTCCTTTGTACTTTGCATAAGGCTTTGTTGTGTTGTTTCGACAGAATTTGTAAGTTTCTGTGAAGAAGAAGAAACATTAACGATAATTGTATGTATATAGCGTATAAACTTATTGATACCTTCGATGATTACTCCCGTCTCATCTTTGCTTTGAACCTGAATTTGTTGTGTTAGATCCCCTTGACTATCCACTAATTCATTAATTCTATCGTTAGCTGTAATTAACGGTTTTATAATTCGTTTAATCACTATATAAATAATGATGCTTGATATAACAACCGCGATAAAACAAAAAAACATAATTTGAATACGCAATTTATTTAGTACGGAAATAATGCTAGAAGCAGTATACTCAGCAGAAACGACACCGATGATCTCATCGTTGCTATTATAAATAGGAGCATAAGAATTTATGTGATATCCGACATTTTTTATAAAGTCAGAACTAGTTACACAGGCTGTACCTTGAAATGCTTTTTCTATGTAAGAATTAGATGAATCACATTCTGTGCTAATCTTATTGTCTGAAACCAAGTAACAAAGCTTGTTATCACGAATGCCAAGAATATAAGCATCTGTTAACGTTGAGTTTGTCACTAAAGATTCAAATTGCTCTGTGATATTGGAGTATTTAGCAGTCATATCGTCATCCATTTTAAGTGTTTGAACAATGTCCCCATTCATCTCATAACTAATCAATTGCACTAAATTTAAAGTGTTTTCCTTGTTAGTTTCAACATATGTACTCTTTGCGTAAGTGAAAAATGCGTCCCCTAGAGAAAAGCAGGAAAGCCAATTGATAATAATGACTATTATCATGATCTTTCCACAAATTCCAAATTTTGGTTTCATACCATATAACCTCCTTGAAATACCTATTTCACATCATATGCAATTGTTTTGTTGGGATAAGAGAATTGGCATGCATTATGTAAAAATAGGATGCCCCTTGAAATAAATAGAAAATACTAGGTAGGACACAGGTGTAAAATTATTTAGTGCCTAAATGTTGAATATATTTATCATATCATAAATCAAGGAAAAAGAACAGAAGTTTTGGAGTAAAAAAGCGATAAAAAATGAAATTTATGAAAAATATAACATAATTAGTGAATGAATTGGAAGTTTTTCAGACAATTTACATAAGATTTAAAAAATGATTGTAATGGTAAAAGATGGGATAGTAGATAAAACCATGAATTCTAATATAGGTAAGTAAATATTAAAATTCATGGTTTTTATTATTCTATTTATTCTCGTTTTTCCATTTCATGATGGCATCAATCGAATTGATACAAGCAGAGCGAATACCACTATGTTCTAAGGAATTTACTCCGTGGATTGTAGAACCACTTGGAGAACAAACAGCATCTTTTAAGATTGCAGGATGACTGCCAGTTGCTTGTTGCAATTTGGCACTTCCAAGCATAGCCTGTGAGATTAGCCGATAAGCATCTGCACGTTGTATTCCGTAAGCAACTGCAGCATCTGCATAAGATTCCATAATTAAATC
This sequence comes from uncultured Anaeromicropila sp., assembly GCA_964409685.1. Classification (GTDB taxonomy): domain Bacteria; phylum Bacillota; class Clostridia; order Lachnospirales; family Lachnospiraceae; genus Clostridium_AI. Next base: position 59,213 of record CAYPEJ010000019.1, on the reverse strand, counting down.
CATAAATGCAGGTATGCAACCAGTAATAACACCGCCGATACTCATTAAATGTGTTGGTAATTCTTCTACAATTCCGAGTGCGCTAAATAAGTCAAAAATGTCGGTTCTTTCTTGATCCTGTAATGAATTTTCCTCTTCAAATATTAAAACACCTTCTCCAATAGTAACAGGAGTATTCGGCATAATACATTGAATACGGACGTCATCTCCAAGGATTTTATGATATGTCTCATGTACCCAGCCAGAAGCAACTGAAAGAAGCACTTTTCCTTTTAAATCCTCTTGTGCTTCCTTTAGCATATCAGGAATTTGATGTGGCTTACAAGCAACAACTAAGATTTGGCATTTTCGTACCAGTTCTTTTAAAGAGCTAACAGCAGTAAATCCGATATGTTCGCTGTTTTGGATTAGAGTTTCTTGTGTAGGCGCATATGCAAAAATATTTTTACGAGAAATTTTTCCAGATTGAATTAAGCCTTTTGCAAGTGCCTGTGCCATGTTTCCCATTCCAATAAAACCAATTTCACTCATTGACTTTTCCCCCTTAATAGAAAAAAGCATATTGCCATGTTTCCAATTCTATGGTATCAGAATTTTTGGAAATAGGCAAATAGATTTATAATGGGAAATAAGTCACTCTTATTTTTGTAATAATTCTGATGAAGATAATATGTTTTTTTTGATGCGGTTTATGTACTGTCTAGAACAATTAAGCTTTTTGGCGATTTCTTTATCACTATATCCATGAAGAAGCAAATAAATAATTTCTTTCTTTGGAGAGCATAAAGAGTCCAGTAATTGATTCAGATCAAGTAAAAAATTGCAGTCGCTTATGGTGTCATCATCTGCGGAATACAATAAGTCCTCGTATTGCATTTGGTTTTCTGATTTTAGTTGCTCGGTTTGGCTGGAAGCATATAATTTGCAGAATTTATGATAAATAGCTTTTTTGATGTAAGAAATGCAGGCAAATTCATTTTCAACATAAGACATTTTCTGAAGCGCTTCGTATATTGCTAGATGTATCTCCTGGATGCTATCTTCGTACTCTAAATAATAAAGTTTCTTTGCATATTTTCGTACTAATGGCTGAAAACGTTCTAATATTAGTGCGAAATAGTGTTCTTCGTAATCCTTTAAATATAATTCAATGATAGTTGATATACTTTGGTCCATATCTCATCCTCCCCTCATGATGAAATAAGGAGAAAATATGTGATATAGAAACTTAAAAAAACAAAATTGTCGAAAAAATCAATCTGACATTACTGAATATAAGTGTAAAACATAGGAAAACTTTTTTAGTAATAATTATGTAAATTTATTTTGAAAAGTTTCAGAAATGGAGAAACCTTTCTTATTTGTAGTTATAGGAGGTGATAGGATGGAAGAAATCTTATTAACAGTAACCCAGTCACAAGGGATATGGACTGTGCTTTTTGTGTTCTTGCTTTTATACACCATTAAGAAAAATGATCAATTGGATGTGAAGCAGGAGGAAAGAGAACAGAATTATCAACAGTTGATTTCGGATTTGACAGAAAAGTATGCTTTGCTTACCAGTGTTGATAAGCAGATTAGTAACTTGTATAAGATTATTAAGAAGTCGGAAGAGAAATAGTTGACTGGTGGAAGTGGATTTGTATGGAATAACAAAAGAGCTGGTACCTTGAGTGGTATCGGCTCCTTTTTTTGTAAATGACTATTAGTGATAAAATAAAGAGCTATTTGTCTACTAGCAAAGCTAGTTTGGCAAATAGCTCTTAATATATTCACATATGAGAAAGAAAGTAGCAAGCTAACAGAGATTATATGGTAGTCTTATTGTTTGTTGAAGACATTATCCTATAACATTCCTAATAAAGATTTCCACATCTTACCTTTAGCAGTGATTTCACCATCGCAATTGCTGTAGTTAAGTACATTGCTTTGGTAGCTATTTACAGCAGCAGTAAATTTAGAACCAGCAATGCCATCAACAGTACCGCAATTAAATCCAAGTGCATTTAATCTCTTTTGAAGAGGTTTTACAACGGCATGTTTGTTGTTTGTACTAGCAGAAACAGTTACTGTGTTAGATAATGTTTCAGTACCAGCAATACCATCTACATTAGAACCAGTTGCACCTTGTACATCTTTGATAAATTGAGTTAAAGTATATGTGTCATCATCTGTACCAGTTCCGTCAAAATAACCGATGTTCATATCAACATTTCCACTGATTCCAGATACAGAACCTGTAGAAGAATATTGCCATATATAAGCATTAGAACCGTAAGAACCGATAGAAGAAGAATATCTCGCAAACCAAAGTTTTGCACCAGTCTGAGAAATAATTGTGGAGATATCTATGTGATTTATCACATAATCTTGGTTTGCATAGATAACAGGGATAAATCCAGCAGCACTAACAACTTGGCAGAAAGCGATGCACCATTCTGTTAATGTAGATTTAGAAACCGTAACACCTTTTCCATTTGCGTAATCCATAGAATCATATTCGAAATCCCATGCTAACATACAGCTTGTTGTGTATTTTTTAGCTTGTGCAATTAAGTAATTTGCTTCGTTGATTACCATGTCCTTTGTGTACGCATATGAGAACCAGTAGAAATGAGGTGTAACCCCTGCACTTTTTGCATTTGTTCCGTTGTAAGCTAATCTTTGGTCAATATTGTTTTTACCGTATCCAGCACGGATAAATGCGAAATCAATTCCGTCAGCCTTTACACTTGTCCAATTTGGTTGTCCTTGATAAGTTGAAACATCGATACCTTTACATGTACTCATAATAATCATTCTCCTTTTCATTCCATAAATTTTATTTTATTGTTTCGCGCGAATCTGTAAAGTAAATGTGTTTGTTTTTGTTTCATTTGCTTTACACCATTATAAAAAGGGGGAGGAAGTGAGATTGTAAACTAAAAAGTTATTTTTTTTGATTATTATTTTTGATAATGTAAAAAAATGCAATAACTTGACGTCTTTTCTTCTAAATATTATAATAATTGCTAATAGAAAAAATATTAATAAACCGCTAGAAAGTAAAATTGATTAGAAAATCAATAAAAGTAAAGGAGTAGTATTATGTTTAAGAATTTAAAATTACGTACAAGACTTACTATTTCAATTTCAGCAGTAGCGTTTATTTGCATCTTTTTGTTGTACATAGTTGCCTATAATGATATTACTACAGTACTGAAACAGTCAGAAGTAAAAAATATGTATGCTTCATTGGTTGCACAGACTAATGTAATTAATGAGTATGTAACCCATCAAGAAGATTTATTGGTTGCATACAGTAAGGCACCGATCATTTTGGAATTGCTAAAGGATCCAGAGAATGTAGAAAAACAACGTTTGGTGCAAAGCTATACAGAGACATACTATAGGGATTTGAATGGCTGGGAAGGTCTTTATGTGGGAGAATGGGATACACATGTCATCGCCCATTCCAATCCAAGTGTAGTAGGAATTACCACACGTTCTGGCGAAGGACTTAAAGCATTACAAGATGCATTACTTGAAAAAGAGGGGATTTATAATACTGGAATTCTTATTTCACCTGCATCACAAAAACTAACGTTATCGATGTATTGTCCTGTATTTGACCATGATGGAAAAACGATTCTTGGGTATGTAGGAGGAGGACCTTTTGCAGATGAATTAAAAAACTTATTAGACTCTATGAATGTTGATAAATCTGGAAGCCTAAAGCATTCTATGATAAATGTAGAATCTGGGAGCTATATTTTTGACGAAGATGTCTCTTTAATGGGTACAGAGGTACAAGATGAGATTCTTTTAAATGTAGTAAATCAGATTAATGAGCACGATAAGGAAAGTGGAGAGGTAGAGTATGAAGATAGTACAGATGGAAATTGCATACTAACCTATCAATCTATTCCAGAACACAGTTGGGTTGTTGTATCAAGAGATACAGAGAGGCATATCTTTTCTAATGTATATAGTAATACGAAAGTGTTAGGTATTATCTGTATTGTTTCTTTCTTTGCAATTACATCATTATCTTGGCTATTTATTCGATTCAGCACAAAGCCACTACAATATGTGACAAAATCAATCTTACGATTAAAAGATTTAAAGTTGTCGAAAGAGGACAAGTTACAAAAATTCATTGGACGAAAAAGTGAAATTGGAGAGATTTCAACCGCATTGGATTCGTTATATACGTCATTCTATGATATGGTAACAACTTTAAATGATTGTTCCGATTCCTTGATAGAGTCTGCCAATAAAATGTCGGATTCTTCTCAGACATTATTACATTGTGTAGAAGATAATTCACACACAACAGAAAAATTCGCAGAGCGTGCAGAGCAAATCAATTGTACCGTAGATAAGGTAAACGAAGAAATTATGGATATTACAGACGTTGTTTCTGAAGTAAAAACTAAGATTCATGCTGGAAATAATCGTAGCAATGAACTATTAGAGAAAGTATTACAGATGCGTGATCTTGCCAATGCTTCTTTACAGACAACCAATACAAAATTAGTGGAAAACCAAGCAGCAATTGAAAGAGCTATGGTGGATCTACAGTCATTAACTAGAATTGATGATATGGCTATGCAGATATTGGATATTACTAGTCAGACTAATTTTTTATCATTGAATGCATCTATCGAGGCAGCACGTGCAGGAGAAGCAGGAAAAGGCTTTGCTGTAGTAGCAGGAGAGATTGGAAATCTAGCAAGCAGTTCTTCAGATACGGCTTCTAACATTCAATCCATATGTAGTGAAACAAAGAATAACATTTCGAAAATACAGGAATGTTTTGATAATATTATTCATTTTATGCAACAGGATATTAAAACGCAGTTTGAAGGATTTGTGAAGGCAACAAGTGAGTACAATGCTTCTATAGAAGAAATTCAAAATATTATTGAAGAGATTAGCCAATCAGCAGATATATTTGCAGATACGGTATCCTCCATTCGAAATCAAATTGATGTTGTTCAACATATTCCTGGAGATAGTATAATAAGTACGGAGGATATTTTGGCGAAGGTAGAACAGACGACCCAAACAACGGAAGAATTATCGGGAGAGGTAAAGGTTAACGAGAAGAATGCGATTTCTATTCGTGAGATTGTGAGTCGGTTTTCTATAAGTGAGAAAGTTTAAGCAGATAGGGAATGATTGGTTTGGAAAATCCAGAGAGGAAAATGCTCTGGATTTTCTGCGTTTGTCGTGTATAACCTATTTCTAACCTTGACAGAATATGCTGGAAACGAGTACTATGGAAATGTATATCATTTTGAAAATGATTCTTATTGAAGTGATGAAAATTAGAAAGGTAGGACAATCATTTGAGTAACGTATTAGAACGCTTTTTATCTTATGTAAAAATTGACACAGAATCCGTAGAAGACGTAGCATGTTTTCCGAGCAGTGAAAAGCAAAAAGACTTAGGAAACCTATTAGTAGAAGAATTAAAAGCAATTGGAATTACAGATGCCATGATGGATCAGAATGGATATGTATATGGAACTATTCCCGCTACAACAGAACGAACACTTCCTATTATAGGATTTATTGCACATATGGATACAGCACCAGCTATGTCAGGTAAAAATGTAAACCCTGGAATCGTAAAGAATTATGATGGCAGTGATATCATTTTAAATGAAGAAAAAAATATCGTATTATCTCCAAGAGTAGATAAAGATTTATTAGACTATGTTGGAAAAGATCTTGTTGTAACAGACGGATTAACCTTATTAGGTGCTGATGATAAAGCTGGTATCGCTGAAATTATGTCTATGGCACAATTTTTTATGGAACATCCAGAAGTGGAACATGGAATTATTAAGATTGCATTTACACCAGATGAAGAAGTTGGAAGAGGAATGGATTTCTTTGATGTGAAGAAATTTGGTGCTGATTTTGCTTACACAGTAGATGGTGGCGCATTAGGGGAATTGGAATATGAAAACTTCAATGCAGCAGGCGTAAAACTACATGTACAAGGGATCAGTATCCACCCAGGTACAGCAAAAAATCGCATGAAGAATGCTGTTTTAATGGCGATGGAATTCCAAAATATGCTTCCAGTCAATGAAAATCCAGCATTTACAGAAGGTTACGAAGGATTTTACTTATTAAATTCTTTAAATGGAGACGTGGAACATGTCGTTGCAGACTACATTATTCGTGACCATGATATGCAACAGTTCGAAGCAAAGAAAGCATATTTTCATAAAACAGCAGAGTTTCTAAATGAAAAGTACGGTGCTGGAACATTTACGGTGGAAATGAAAGATTCCTACTATAATATGAAAGAAAAAGTAGAGCCACATATGCATTTAATTGAAAATGCAACGAAGGCGATGGAAGAATTAGATATCGAGCCGAAGATTGTACCAATTCGTGGTGGTACAGACGGTGCAAGATTATCTTTTATGGGAATTCCTTGCCCGAACTTATGCGCAGGCGGTCACAATTTCCATGGAAAGTTTGAATATATATGTGTTCAATCTATGGAAAAGATTGTTGAGCTATTAATTAAGATTGTTGAGATTTATTCAGAATAATCAGTTGGAATTAAGAAAGAGGGGAACGATATGTTTCATGAGATAGCACCGTTACAATTGGATAATTCCTTTCAAGATAGGAAGCCAGAAAAACAAGATATTGTATTATGCTATCATGAAAATGGTGTGCTATTCTTGAAAGATAGCGAAACACTGCGTTTTCCTACGATGGAAGAGATCGGTATCGGAGATTCTAGTAATGTCCGATACGGATTTGCTATTGATGGAAAATTTTACTATATCTTATTGGATGCAATAGAGGATGACGTATGGGAAAAAATACCGCAGAGTTCTATAAGTGTATCCTATCAAGATGTCAGAACAGTGGAGCCGATGTATATGGGATTTGCGTCCATGATTGGAAAACAGTTATCTCGCTTTTTTCAATCTCGTCAATACTGTGGTTGCTGTGGTACAAAAACAGAATTTAGCAAAAATGAGCAAGCAATTGTATGTCCAAGTTGCCAGTATACAGAATATCCTAAAATTTCACCAGCCATTATTGTAGCTGTTGTAAATGGAGATAAATTATTGATGACGAAATATGCTAGAGGAAATTATCGTAAATATGCGCTGGTAGCAGGATTTGTTGAATTTGGTGAGAGTTTTGAGGAAGCGGTTATTCGAGAAGTCAAAGAAGAGGTAGGCTTAAATGTAAAAAATGTTTGCTATTATAAGAATCAGCCGTGGCCGTTTTCTGATTCACAGATGGTTGGATTTTTTGCCGAACTAGACGGGGATGACCAAGTGACATTACAGGAAGACGAATTGTCGGAAGCAGTGTGGTTTACAAAGGATGAGATACCTTATCATAATAATTCTATTAGCATTGGCTATGAATTAATAGAGGCGGTTAGACGAGGAGAAGAAAGATTGTATTTTGAACGAAATAAGTAGGAGGTATTTATGGAAAGTAAGATGAAGGGTTTAAATGATACATTTACATTACATAATGGTGTAAAGATTCCTTGTGTTGGATTTGGAACATGGCTTGCAGAAGATGGTGAGACTTGTGAAAATGCAGTGAAAACAGCGTTGAAAGCTGGATATCGTCATATCGATACAGCAGCAGGATATGGAAATGAAGAAAGTGTTGGTCGTGCCATTCGTGAAAGCGGAATTGCCAGGGAAGAATTATTTATTACAAGTAAGCTGAATAATCCAGATCATGGTTATGAGAAGACAAAGATGGCTTTTGAAGAGACCATGCGAAAGTTGGATTGTGAGTATCTGGATTTATATTTGATTCACTGGCCAAATCCACTGCCATATCGTGATTGTTGGGAAGAGACAAATGCAGGAAGCTGGAAGGCAATGGAAGAGTTTTATCAAGAAGGTAGAATTCGTGCAATTGGATTAAGTAATTTCCGCCCACATCATATGGAGGCGTTAAAAAAGACAGCAAAAGTGGCACCGATGGTAAATCAGATTCGCCTTTGTCCTGGGGATGTGTATGAGGAAACGGTGAAGTATTGCAGAGAGCATGAGATTTTACTAGAGGCATATAGTCCACTTGGACATGGGCAGATCTTTGAAGTAGAGTTGATGAAGGAATTGGCTGCGAAGTATGACAAAACGATTGCACAGATTTGTGTTCGTTGGAGCTTGCAGATGGGATTTCTTCCACTTCCTAAGTCTGTTACAGAGAGTAGGATTGTAGAGAATGGAGATGTGTTCAATTTTAGCTTGAGTGACGAAGATGTTAAGAGGATTATGGAGTTAGATGGATGTTGTGGGTACGGTAGGAATCCAGATGAGGCTCCGTTTTAAGAGAAAACTTCAGTACGCTTTATTTAGCCCTTTATATGACAGTAATCATATAAAGGGCTTTTTGCATTAGCTCCTACTTGACATTTTGCAGTTAATATGTATATACTACTATTACAATAGTTCAAAATTGAACAGTTCAAAATTTAACAAAGGAGTGCCAAAATGATAGCAATTTGGAATCTTGTTTCTCTAATCAAAGAAGTCTACGCAAAAATTATGCTCCCAATAAGTGAACGATTTAATCTAACTTTGACGGAACTAAATGTTATATTATTCCTTGCGAATAACCCAGATTGTGATACTGCAACAGACATTGTCGAAAAACGACATATCAAAAAGTCTCACGTATCTATGTCTTTAAAATCTCTAGAAGCCAAAAACTTCATCCATAGATCCTACAAAGACAATAATCGAAGAACAATCTATCTTTCACTTACGGAAGCAGCAGACGAAGTTATCAAACAAGGTCGTGCAGGGCAAAAACACTTCGTGGAAACAATGCTTGCAGACCTGGATGACAATGAAAGAGAACAGATGGAGTACTATTTTGCAAAAATAATGGACAACATGGAACAGTTTACATTGGGAGGTAACAAGTAATGGAAGTATTATTTACGATTTTAATCTGCTTTATCGCAGGTATCGGAGCTGGTCTGGGAACAGGCTTTGCAGGAATGAGTGCAGCAGCGGCGATTAGTCCGATTTTAATTACATTTTTAGGTATGGACCCATATGAAGCAGTAGGGATTGCTCTTGCCAGTGATGTGTTAGCAAGTGCTGTAAGTGCTTACACATACGGAAAAAATAAGCATCTAGACATTAAAAATGGTATGATTATGATGGTTACTGTTTTAATTTTTACAACGATCGGAAGTTGGTTGTCTAGCCTATTACCAAGTGCAACTATGGGTGGTTTCTCGGTCTTTATGACAATGATTCTTGGTATTAAATTTATTGTAAAACCTGTTATGAAAACACAAAATGCAATGGAAACATTAGAGCGAAAACAAAGGATTATCCGTTCTGTTTTATGTGGTATGATGATTGGTTTTATCTGTGGATTCGTTGGTGCAGGTGGTGGAATGATGATGTTACTTGTATTAACAAGTATTTTAGGATATGAGCTTAAAACTGCGGTTGGAACAAGTGTATTCGTTATGGCATTTACAGCATTTACAGGGGCTGCTAGTCATTTTATCATTGGTGGTATGCCAGATATGTTAGCGTTAGTTGTCTGTGTAATCTCTACATTATTATGGGCAAGAATTGCAGCGAAGATTGCCAATAAAGCAAATCCTTTAACATTGAATAGAATGACAGGGGTAATTCTAGTTGTGATTGGTTTGGCGATCTTTACAGTGAATCTATTTTAGTGTATAGTCTTTAGGAAATGCATACACTAAGAAAAAATTGATTTAGTAAAGGTAAAATGAAATGAAGTGGTTAAAAAGAATAGGACTGATATGTGTATGCTTGTTCCTTGCATTAGGAATAGGAGGTTGGATTTATGTATCGGACTACTATTATGCAGAACAACGTGCACTAGACGAAATCTGTTCAAGTAATACGGTTCAAGTGGAATACGTGGATAAGGATAAGTTGGTATTTTCACCGAAGGATGCGAAAGCAGGTTTTATCTTTTATCCAGGGGGAAAAGTGCAGTTTGAAGCCTATGTACCATTGATGAAACGTTTAGCAGAACAGAATATGTTATGTGTGTTGATAAAAATGCCATGCAATTTAGCAGTTTTGGATGTGAGTGCAGCAGATGGAATTAAGGACGAATATCCTGAGATAGAAACATGGTATATCGGAGGACATTCGCTTGGTGGTTCTATGGCGGCATCTTATGTGGCAGAGCATACAGATGATTTTGCAGGATTGGCGTTGCTAGCGGCTTATTCAACAGCAGATTTATCGGAATCGGATTTGAAAGTTGTTTCGATTACGGCTTCGGAAGATAACGTGATGAATCGTGAAAAATATAAAGAGTACTATTCTAATCTGCCGAGTGATACACAGGAAGTGGTGATTGAGGGTGGATGTCATGGATATTTTGGAATGTATGGTATCCAAGATGGGGATGGTGAGCCGACGATAAGCAATGAGGAACAACTTTCGATTACGGCAGATGCCATTGTAGATGCGTTTCGGTTAAACTAACATACAACAGAAGGAGGAAATGACATGCTGACCAGTTTAGCAATTATATTTTTATCGGGACTTGTTTTGGGAAAGTTGTTTCAAAAATTTAAACTTCCCAGTCTGATAGGTATGATTTTAGCGGGAATATTAGTGGGTCCAAGTGTAGGAAATTTGATGGATGATACCATTTTGTCTATTGCATCTTATCTGCGTCAAATCGCTCTTGTAATTATCTTAACAAGAGCAGGGCTTTCTTTAAATATTCAATCATTAAAAAAAGTAGGAAGACCTGCAGTATTAATGTGCTTTGTGCCTGCCTGCTTTGAGATAGCTGCAACAATCATTCTTGCACCGTTATTTTTACCAGTAACCTATATAGAAGCGGCTATTATCGGTGCTGTTATTGCGGCAGTTTCACCAGCAGTAATTGTACCACGAATGATAAAGTTGATTGAAAAAGGGTACGGCAAGAAACATAGTATTCCACAACTGATTTTAGCAGGTGCGTCGGTGGATGATGTATTTGTTATCGTACTGTTTACAGCTTTTACAGCGTTAGAAGGAAATAAGGCTGTGTCGGTATATCAATTTGTCTCCATACCAATATCCATTGGGCTAGGTGTATTAGTAGGATTCGTTATTGCAAAATTGTTAGGTATCTTGTTTGATAAGGTTGAGCTGAGTTCGGTTCAAAAGCTGTTAGTGGTACTAAGCGTTTCCTTTTTTATGTTAGAGATAGAGGAACAGTTAAAAGGTATTGTGCCAATATCAGGACTTTTAGCCATTATGAGCATCGGGCTTACATTGTATCAGACAAAGCCAGAACTAGCAAAGGAATTGTCAGAACGATATAATGCACTCTGGACAGCAGGGGAAATTGTGTTGTTTGTTTTAGTTGGGGTTGCAGTAGATTTATCTTATGTGAAGGCAGCAGGACTTATGGCGATTTTACTCGTAGTATGTGCGCTAGTCTTTCGTATGGTAGGTGTATTTACTTGTCTAATTGGTACTAAGTTGACAAGAAAAGAAAGAGTATTTTGTATGCTTGCGTATACTCCAAAAGCTACCGTACAGGCGGCGATTGGTGCAACGCCTTTAGCAATGGGACTTGCATGTGGAAATATTGTACTTACGGTTGCGATTTTATCTATTATTATCACCGCACCGTTTGGAGCCATTGCGATAGATTCGAGTTATAAGAAGTTATTAGAAATAGAATAAACAGATGTTTAGGAAGAATCAAAATGGGCATGTGGCTTTGGTTGCATGTCCATTTTGTTTGCTTATTAATAGATAAATTGAAATAAAGTTTATTTTTATGTAGACAAAATGGTGCAATGTGGTTTATAATACAAACAGAAGATGAAAATGTTTGTTTATATAGGAGGTTTTATTATGTTATGGAATTATGATTTACAAGAAATTCAACAGGGTTATGTAGAAACAGATGATTCATTTCAATGTACCATTTGTGAAAAATCATATGAAAAAGGTCGTATCTATCAAGAAAATGAGTTGCTTTATGATGCGTATGGTGCAGTGAAGAACCACAATAAAAAGGAACATGGAAGCCTTGCTTACTATCTTTTGAATCAAGAGTTAAGCGTTACTGGTCTAACAGAAATCCAGAGAAAGTTATTGCTTTTACTATTAGAGGGGAGATCTGATCAAGAAATTGGTAAAGAATTAGGAATTGCACAATCCACAGTTCGTAACCATCGTTTCAAGATTCGTGAGAAAGAGAAACAAGCAAAGTTATTTTTAGCATTAATGCACTCATTGGAAGAGGAGACCAGCAAGCCGATTCAAGAAAGTGATACAGGGACGATTGAAGAAATTCATAATACTGCCCGTATGGTGGATGACCGATTCAATATCACAGATAAAGAACGTGAAAAGACGTTAGCAACATATATGGATACAGAGACAGGCGCGTTAAAGCAGTTTCCAGCCAAGGCGAAGAAAAAGATCATTATCTTAAGCGAAATTATTAAGAACTTTAAACGTGATACGGAGTATCCAGAGTGGGAAGTAGATAAAGTGTTAAGAAGAATCTATGAGGAAGATTATCCTTCTTTACGAAGAGCGCTCATTGAGTATGGATTTATGGATCGTGCAACGGATTGTAGTGTGTATCGAGTGAAGGAATAGGTAGAGACAATAGGCTAAGCAATAGGAAAAAAGATGAAAGGCTATTTTGGCCATACAAAAAGTGGGAGGTAAGTATGTTAGAGATTAATGTTAGTCAACATTATCAAAAGTTTCTGGATGAAAGAACGCCAAGTATGTCTGGTATATTAGATGGCACCTGTAAGGGAAAGGTATGGTATTTTCCAGAAGAAGAACCTAAGTTAGCAGTTGTGTATTCTTATTGTGTGGGAGGTTGTGCAATCTTTGGTGAGATTCCTAAGTATGAGGATGTGAAAGTGAATGAATTTTTCGATAAGGTATTCTGTGAGCTGAAGGAGATGGGGATGGACGCATTTGAGTTTACTGCCGATAATCCTATTTTATATGAACAGGTGAAGCACTTGTTTGAAGAAAAGGAAATATATTCAGAACAAGAATACTCTTATCGAAAAATAGATTACATAGAAGAAGTTGAAATTTCGGACGAATATCAGTTTGTAAAAGTGGATAAGAACCTTCTTCAAAAATTGAAAGAAAATGAATATACGAATGGGTCAACATTGCTTGAGTGGATTGATAATTCGTGGAAAGATGCGGATAAATTTTTAGAGGTAAGTAGGGCTTGTATAGCAATTTATGAGAAGAAAGTTGTAGGTATGATTTTTGGTTCTGCAAAATTTCAGCAATATATAGTAGTTGATATCGAAGTAGATGAAGCACATAGAAGAAAAGGAATTGGTCGAAGATTAACACAGGAATTTGTAAATGATTGTATTGACGATCAAATGGTAGTCCAATGGGATTGTGTTGAATCGAATATTGCTTCCCAGAGATTAGCAAAAGTAAGTGGATTTCACAAATTTCATGAGAGAACGGTGTATTGGTTTGATACGAACATATAATGGATAATTGGTATCTTGGACTTTTGAAAGGGTAGATAATATGATTTACATAAGGAAGTTGGTAAATTAAATTATCTATCCTTTATACATTGAAGAATATGTACAACTTTATCATGTTCAAACCCAAATGTTTCAACAATTCTTTGAATTATGGTTTCTTCTGCAAGATTATGCTCAAGATCGTATTTTACAAGAAGATTTATACTGGTTTGAATCCCTTCAGCAAGACCTTGTTCACGCCCAATAGAGATACCTTCTTCCCGTCCGAGTTCTCTTTCATCCTCCCGAATCAATTTCATTTCCCGTTCTTCATCAAATTCAAAAATACTCATTTGAATCGCCTCCGACTTATTTTGTAGTAAAAATTCTTTCAGAATGCCTTCCTGAATGCATTCGTTTACAGCTTTTTCAACAGCTAATTCTGTAGACATAGTAACTGTATATGTACGTACTTTATCTATATATTGCATATATTCAAACAGAGGTTTACATTGAAGTAATAACTCATCATTTCTACCTGGATTAATATTAATTTCTTTCACCACAAGCTCCAAGTTTGGTGAATCTTGTTGTGGTTCAAATGCTTCTGATAATTTCGATGTTCGGATACTCCAATCTCCATCTGTTCCGTTGTAAAAAACAACAAAATGCGGTGCAGGTAGTTTAACTCTTTTTGATGAATATAAAGTTGCCATATTTGTGAATTTTTCGTATTCTCTTGTAACGTAGAACAAGTGTCGTAATGCAAGATTAGGTGACAGAGTGGATTGATGTTCATACATATGGAGAGAACAATCAATTAGAAATGCTAAATCATTTTTCATATTCATGTAAATTGCATTGTCTAATGTTACAATCTCTAATAAATCTGGGTCTGTGTAATTCTTTCCACTCATCACATTGTATAAACTTAGTAGATTAATCTTATCACTAAAAATTTTGCGAAATAGAGTATCTTTATAGTTGCGAATCACTTGTGTAACTTCTTTGTCTTTCATATTTATGTACCTCCTAATTGTAGCAGGCAGTATCATCAAATCCCTGCCTTATATTTTGTCGAGAAATTAAAGCAAAGATTTTTCGAAAGAATTTAAGATATGAATATATGAATAAAAGAAATAACTCAAAAATAGAAACTACGAAAATTTGCTTTGAATTGACTATATCATAACATTTGCAAAAAGGCAATTCAAAATTTTCTTCGTTGCCTATAAAATCACATAGTTGTCCTATATGGTGTTTATAACGTGGAAAAATAAAACTATGATTCCCTCAAAGAATCCGTTATAATACCATTAGACATTACAGAAATTTGTATATAAAAGGAGATTTGCATGAGTAAAATAGTCGTAATTGCGGAAAAACCATCCGTAGGTCGTGACATTGCCAGAGTTTTAAAATGTAACAAGAAAATCAATGGTGCCATCGAAGGAAATCAATATATCGTAACTTGGGGACTTGGTCACTTGGTAACGCTATCTGACCCAGAACGCTACGATGATAAATATAAAGAATGGAATATGCGTGATTTACCAATGATTCCAAAAACACTTCGTTTAGAAGTAATCAAACAAACAGGAAAACAATTTCAAGCAGTAAAGGCACAAATCCAACGTAAAGACGTAAGCGAAATTGTCATTGCGACAGACGCGGGACGAGAAGGGGAATTGGTAGCAAGATGGATTCTAGAAAAGGTAGGAAATCAAAAACCAACAAAACGTTTATGGATTTCTTCTGTTACGGATAAAGCCATTCGTGAAGGATTTGCCAACTTAAAACCAGGTAAAGACTATGATAATCTATACCGTGCAGCAGTATGTCGTGCAGAAGCCGATTGGTTAGTAGGAATCAATGCAACACGCGCCTTAACGTGTAAATACAATGCACAACTATCTTGTGGTCGTGTGCAAACCCCAACATTATCCATGATTGCAAAACGAGAAGAAGAGATTCGCAATTTCAAGCCAGTTCCATACTATGGCTTAACAGCAACGGTTACCAAACAAGGTCCATTAAAACAAACCATGAAAATGCAGTGGATTGAACCAAAATCAAAAAGTAATCGTAGTTTTGACAAAGATAGAGTATCTTCCTTATTAGCAGAATTAAAAGGTAAAGATGCAAAAGTAACAAATGTGGTATGTAGCGAAAAAAGAAAACCTGCACCGCAACTTTATGATTTAACCGAATTACAAAGAGAAGCCAATAAGAAATTTGATTTTTCAGCAAAGCAAACATTAAACATTATGCAACGCCTATATGAAAATCACAAAGTGCTTACTTATCCAAGAACCGATTCTAGATATTTAACGACAGATATCGTAGATACTTTAAAAGAACGTCTGCAAGCGATTAGCGTTGGACCATACAGAAAGTTAGCAGCACAAGTAAAGAATATTAAGCCTAATAAATCATTTGTAGATAACAGCCGTGTATCCGACCATCATGCGATTATTCCAACGGAACAATTTCCGCAACTAGATCACATGACATTGGAAGAACGTAAAATTTACGATTTAGTTGTAAAGCGATTTTTAGCAGTCCTTTATCCAGCGTATGAGTACGAACAAACTTCAATAGAAGTTGAAATTGGAGGTCAAATATTTACAGCGAAAGGAAATCTAGTACGAAACCCTGGATGGAAAGCTGTTTACGACAATCAATACGATGACGGTGAAGAAGAGATTTCTGATGTATTTTCGGTAAATAAAGGAGAGGTATTAACATTATCCAACCTTTCTATGACGGAAGGGAAGACAAAACCACCAGCTCCATTTAATGAGGCAACATTATTATCCGCTATGGAAAATCCAGTGAAATATATGGAAAGTCGTGATAAAGAAGATATCAAAACATTAGGAGAGACAGGTGGATTAGGCACTGTTGCCACTAGAGCAGATATTATTGAAAAATTGTTCAACTCTTATCTTCTTGAGAAGAAAGGGAAAGATATTCATATCACTGCAAAGGCAAAACAATTGTTAGAATTAGTGCCAGCAGATCTGAAAAAGCCAGAATTAACAGCTGATTGGGAACGAAAGCTCTCCAAGATAGCAAAAGGGTCTTTGCGTAGAGATGCATTTATGACAGAGATTAAGGCATATACCAATGAATTAATCGATGAAATCAAAGCAGGCGAAGGAAAATTCCGTCATGATAATATGACAAATCATAAATGTCCTAACTGTGGAAAGAACTTATTATTAGTAAAAGGCAAAAATAGTACAAAACGTGTTTGCCAAGATCGTGAGTGTGGTTATAAAGAAACTGTATCCAGAACCTCAAATGCAAGATGTCCAAAGTGTCATAAGCGTATGGAGTTATTCGGAACAGGTGAAAAGCAGATGTTTGTATGTGTCTGTGGACATAAAGAAAAATTAACAGCATTCCAAGAACGTAGAAAGAAGGAAGGCGCAGGAGTGTCTAAGAAGGACGTTGCAAATTATATGAAGAAAATGAAAAAGGATGAAACACCTTTAAATACAGGATTTGCGGATGCGTTAGCAAAGTTGAATTTGAAATAAGTACTGGGGTGTTAGTGTGTAGAGGCAAAATAAATGGGACAACATTTGGAATTAATGCACAAATCAGAGCATATGTGGTATACTATCCTAGCTAGAAGTAATAGAGCATAGGAGATATATAATATGACAAAACAATTTTATTTCGACAGACTTGAAAAAGGAATTAAGATTATCAGAACATATGATATTATGATTCATCAACAAGGAAACTATAAGACATCACCACATTTTATGAAGGTATTCGGCGATTTCTGTGTAGACTATTTGAAATACAAATTGATAGAAGTAAGTCCTGAAGTAAGAACTATAGAAGATGTAAAAGAATTACTACAAATGTGTAAAGATAATAAAGTAGATGTAGTAGAAAATATGTTTGAACATGTTGAATTAATTCAGCAAAGTAAAGATGCTTGTATTACAGATGTGGCAGAATGTTTAAAGGTGATGCCAGTGACTTCAGGGATTATTGAAGCAGTGAAAGAAGAGTTAGGTTGGTCATAAATAATAATAGGTTCTTATTAATTTCACCAGAAAATAATGTGTGAAAATTAAGAGGAGGTAGATAAACATTTTATCTACCTCCTCTTTTGCTTGGAGTCTATTTTATTTCGCTATGGAATTCTTGTAATGATTTAATCTCAGGCTCATTTGCCTTTCTAGCCTTGATACCCTCTACCGTTGCTTTTGCAGCTGCCATAGTAGTAACATAACTGATTCTAGCCTTAATTGCAGCTTTACGGATATAACTATCGTCGTCAGCACCCTTCTTATCAACAGGAGAGTTAATTACAATATCAACTTCCTTATTGGTAATCGCATCAAGTACATTTGGACGACCTTGTTGTAATTTATGAATAGACTTGCATTCAATACCAGCTTCTCCAATTAGTTTTGCAGTGCCTTCTGTTGCAATAATCTTAAATCCTAAATCAGCAAATCCCTTCGCAATCTCAACCATTTCTGCTTTATCACGTTCATTTACGCTAATTAAAACAGTTCCACTTAATGGAAGAGTAGTTTTAGTAGCTTCTTGTGCTTTGTAGAATGCTTCTCCAAAGTTTGCGGACATACCAAGAACTTCACCAGTAGAACGCATCTCAGGTCCTAATAATGGGTCAACTTCTGGGAACATATTGAATGGGAATACCGCTTCTTTTACACCATAATGGCTAAATGTCTTTTCTTTTAAACTAGCAAGTGAAGATGGTTTCTTCGTAAATTCCTCTGTCATGATCTCAGTAGCAACCTGCACCATACGGATATCGCAAACTTTCGATACCAAAGGCACTGTTCTGGAAGCACGAGGATTTGCTTCAATTACATAAACTTTACCATTTTCAATGGCATATTGCATATTCATTAAACCACGAACATTCATTTCTTTGGCAATCTTCATTGTATACTCACGAATGGTAGCTAAGTTTTCCTTAGAAATGTTCTTGGATGGAAGGATACAAGCAGAGTCACCAGAGTGAATACCTGCAAGCTCGATGTGTTCCATTACAGCAGGAACGAAAGCTGTTGTTCCATCACTAATCGCATCCGCTTCACATTCCATTGCATGATTTAAGAAACGGTCAATTAAGATTGGACGGTCTGGTGTTACACCAACAGCAGCGCTCATGTATACACGAAGTGCATCGTCATCGTGAACTACTTCCATACCACGACCACCTAATACATAGGAAGGACGCACCATAACAGGATATCCAATTCTATGAGCGATTTCTAACGCTTCTTCTACATTAACAGCCATTCCAGATTCAGGCATTGGGATTTCTAATTTATCCATCATCGCACGGAATAAATCACGGTCTTCGGCTAAATCAATTGTTTCAGGAGTAGTACCTAAGATATTTACGCCGTATTTCTTAAGCTTAGCAGCAAGGTTAAGTGGAGTTTGACCACCAAACTGTGCAATTACTCCAAGAGGTTTTTCTTTCTCATAGATGCTTAATACATCTTCTAACGTAAGTGGTTCGAAATACAATCTATCAGAAGTATCGTAGTCAGTGGATACTGTTTCTGGATTACAGTTGATAATGATTGTCTCAAAGCCTAATTTCTTTAATGCTTTTGCAGCATGAACGCAACAGTAGTCGAATTCGATACCTTGACCGATACGGTTAGGACCACCACCAAGAATCATAATCTTTGGTTTATCGGAATTACAGGAAACGGAATCTGGTGCGTTGTAAGTGGAGTAGTAGTAAGCAGCATCTTCAGTACCACTAACATGTACCCCTTCCCAAGCTTCTTTTAATCCAGCACCGATACGTGCATTACGAACTTCTTCTTCATCTACTTCTAAGATTTCGCTTAAATATTTATCAGAGAAACCATTTTTCTTCGCTTGAATTAATTCATCAGCTGGAGGAACAGAACCTTTGTATTTTGCTAAAGCTTCTTCTTCATCCACTAATTCTTTCATTTGATTAATGAAATATGGTTTAATCTTTGTTAATTCAAATAGTTCATCTACAGTAGCACCTTTACGAAGTGCTTCATACATGATAAATTGACGTTCACTTGTTGGGATGTGAAGCATATTTAATAACTCATCTTTGGATTTTTCATTGAAGTCCTTTGCGTGCCCAAGACCATATCTTCCGATTTCAAGGCTTCGGATCGCTTTTTGGAAAGCTTCTTTATATGTTTTACCAATACTCATAACTTCACCAACGGCGCGCATCTGAGTGCCTAAGTGATCTTCTACACCTTTGAATTTTTCAAATGCCCAACGAGCAAATTTAATTACCACGTAGTCGCCATCTGGTTTATATTTATCTAAGGTTCCGTATTTACCGCAAGGAATATCACATAAATCAAGACCTGCAGCAAGTAAGGAAGAAACATAGGCAATTGGGAAACCTGTTGCTTTAGAAGCAAGAGCAGAAGAACGGGATGTTCTAGGGTTAATTTCGATTACAATGATACGACCAGTTTCAGTATTTCTAGCAAATTGTACGTTTGTTCCACCGATTACTTCGATAGCATCTACAATTTTATAGGCCTGACGTTGTAATTCTTTTTGAACATCTTCAGAAATCGTCAACATTGGAGCAGAACAGAAAGAGTCACCAGTATGAACTCCTAGAGGATCGATATTTTCAATGAAGCAAACAGTAATCATATTACCTTGTGCATCACGAACAACTTCTAATTCTAATTCTTCCCAGCCAAGAACAGATTCTTCCACTAAAACCTGACCAACAAGACTGGCTTGTAAACCTCTAGCGCAAACTGTTTTTAATTCGTCTACATTATAAACAAGTCCGCCTCCGGCACCACCCATTGTATAAGCAGGACGTAAAACAACTGGATATCCTAATTCATCTGCAATAGCAAGAGCGTCTTCTACCGTGTATGCAACTTCACTACGTGCCATTTCAATACCAAGGGAATCCATTGTTTTCTTGAATTCAATACGATCTTCCCCACGTTCAATAGCATCTACTTGAACGCCGATAACTTTTACGTTGTATTTGTCTAACACACCAGCTTGTGCTAATTCTGAACATAAGTTAAGTCCAGATTGACCGCCTAAATTAGGAAGGAGTCCGTCTGGACGTTCTTTCGCAATAATTCTTGTAAGTGTTTCAACGTTAAGTGGTTCGATGTAAGTTACATCAGCGGTTTCTGGATCTGTCATAATAGTAGCAGGGTTAGAATTCACTAATACAATTTCATAACCTAAAGATTTAAGTGCTTTACAAGCTTGAGTTCCAGAATAATCAAATTCACAAGCTTGTCCAATAATGATTGGACCAGAACCAATTATTAATACTTTATGTATGTCTTCTCTTTTTTTCATGATACCCTCCAATTAATCGTCAGCATAAAATTGCGCAAAATTTTTTACTTATATTTTATAATCAAATATAAGTTCGTTACCATTTTCTTATGAAACGAGAGATTTGTCAAGAAGTGTTGAATGATTATTTTGACATTCTTGAAAAATAATGATAAAATTTCATGTATAACTATAAGGTAAAAAGAAGAAAAGTATCCTACATAAAGTAAGTAGGAGTAAGAAATGGAAAAAAAGACGAAATGGTCTAATTTTTCTTATGATTTGCATAATGTACATAAGTCTAGAAAAAGCAACAGTAGCAATGGTTCAAGTGGAAAATGATTCAAAAGGATGTAAGGTATAGCGAAGGAGGAGCAAATATGAAAGAAAAATTTTGTCAATGTTGCGGAATGCCAATGGGTGAAACAGATGAAATGTATGGGACAGAAAAGGATGGTTCAAAGAGCAAAGACTATTGTGTGTATTGCTACGACAAGGGCGAATTTAAGTTTAATGGGACAATGGAGGAAATGATTGATTTCTGTGTGCCAATTATGGTGAAGGAACATCCTGATATGACAGAAGAAGACGCTAGAGGGATGATGGAAGAGTTTATTCCACATTTGAAGAGATGGAAAGAAGCGTAATGAGAAAATAAGTAAAAGGCAGTGGCTATGAAAGCTCACTGCCTTTTTAAAAGTTCTATTTATCCATCTCTCTATGCATAACCTCAATATACGCTAATATCAACGGAGCAACCCCTTTTGCCTCATTCTTCACAACAGGCTCACTCATATAATATTCAAATGTACCATCTCTATGATCCTTACCACCAAGACCAGCAACAAGGCAGATACCATCTAACTGTAATTCACCGTTTTCTTCAGATAAATATTTCTCACAAACGCCATCAAATGCCTTCTTACCATATGCCCAGTAAGATTCAGGAAGGAATCCAAGACGAACACTCTTCATAATCGCATATGCATAGATAGCAGTACCACTTGTTTCTAAGTAATTCGGTTCTCTACTACCTAAATCAACTACTTGATACCACATACCACTTTCATCTTGATATTTTAACATAGAATCAATTAAATCCTTATAAATTCCATGTAACGTTTCTTTTTCTTCCTTCATAGACTCAGGCATAATCTCCATAGTATCAATCAACGCCATCGCATACCAACCTAACGCACGAAGCCAGAAATGTTTACTTAATCCAGTTTCTTTATCACACCAATACATCTCACGAGAAGAATCATAAGCATGATAATAAAGACCAGTTTTGGCATCACGCATTAACTTATTTACCGTAAGGAATTGCTTATAACTATCCATACAATTCTTACAGTCATTAAATTCTACTTCATATTGCATATAGAAAGGCTGTCCCATATATAATCCATCTAACCAAATTTGATTAGGATAAATTTTTTTATGCCAAAAGCTTCCTTCTTTTGTACGAGGTTGTCTTTCAATTTGGCTATAAATCGTATCCATCGCTTTTCTATACTTTTCTTTACCAGTTAATTTGTATAAATCAAATAGTGTTTTTCCAGCATTTACATTATCAATATTGAATTCTTCTGGATCATAAGAAGCAATACTTCCATCTTCTTGTACAAAATAATCAATAAATGCATCAGCAAATGTTAAATAACGCTCTTCTTTTGTAATCGCATAAAGTTCTAAAATAGCCTTAATCATGCATCCGTCTATGTAATTCCAAGTAGATTGTTTGCCACTTCGAATTTTTTCGATGTTCCAAATCGGTTGTTGTGGTGTACTTTTGTCTAATAGTTCATCAATGTAGCGTTGTAAAATTTCCATAACTGCCTCCAAAAATATTTAATTATGCTGAGTCCACAGCTTACCTTAATTATACCATACTTTGTTATAAATGTAAGTACTTACATAACAAAAGTTTCACATTGAATTACAAAAAAAATGAGCATAAATATCTAGTTTTACATATATAGTAAGTTTATGTATACTCTTAAGTAAAAGTTGTATAAAGGTATAATTAAAAGTTATGGCAAACATAATAAATATTAATTTTACTTATATTCTGTTTTCGTGTATGATTAGAAACAAGAGAAAAATTTTATGATGCATAAAATGCATAGGAGGAATTGTTATGGTAACAGCTATCGTTGGTGCAAACTGGGGAGACGAAGGAAAAGGTAAAATTACTGACATGTTAGGAGAACAAGCGGATATTATCGTGCGTTTTCAAGGTGGAAGTAATGCAGGACATACTATTATAAATGATTATGGTAAATTTGCTTTACACTTATTACCATCAGGTGTTTTCTACGACCATACAACAAGTGTAATCGGTAATGGAGTTGCTTTAAATATCCCTTACTTGTTCCGTGAAATCAAAGACATCGAAGATAAGGGCGTTCCAGCTCCAAAGATCAGAGTTTCTGAAAGAGCACAAATTTTAATGCCATATCATATCCTTTTTGATCAATATGAAGAAGAGAGATTAGGAAAAGCATCCTTTGGTTCTACAAAATCAGGTATTGCACCTTTCTATTCAGATAAGTATGCAAAGATCGGTTTCCAAGTATCTGAATTATTTGCAGATGAAACAACACTTCGCGAAAAAATTCATAGAGTATGTGAACAAAAAAATGTCATTTTAGAACACTTATATCATAAACCAGCAATCGACGAAGAAGAATTATACAACACATTAATGGAATACAAAGAAATGGTTGCTCCATATGTATGTGACGTAGCAGCATTTTTACAACAAGCAATTAAAGAGGACAAGAACATTTTATTAGAAGGACAATTAGGAACTTTAAAAGACCCTGATTTTGGTATCTATCCAATGGTTACATCTTCTTCTACTTTAGCAGCTTACGGTGCTATCGGTGCAGGTATTCCACCATATGAGATTAAGAGAATCGTGTGTGTAGTAAAAGCTTATTCTAGTGCAGTAGGTGCAGGTGAATTCGTAAGTGAAATCTTCGGAGAAGAAGCAGAAGAATTAAGAAAACGTGGTGGAGACTGTGGCGAATATGGTGCTACAACAGGTCGTCCACGTCGTATGGGATGGTTTGACTGTGTTGCTTCCAAATATGGTTGTCGTATGCAAGGCGCAACAGAAGTTGCATTTACAGTATTAGACGTA
The DNA here is from genome assembly GCA_964409685.1 of uncultured Anaeromicropila sp. GTDB lineage: Bacteria > Bacillota > Clostridia > Lachnospirales > Lachnospiraceae > Clostridium_AI. The sequence continues at coordinate 35,244 of CAYPEJ010000019.1, read as the reverse complement.
TTAGGATACTTAGATGAAATCCCTGTATGCGTTGGTTACGAAATTGATGGTAAAGTAACAAAAGAGTTTCCAACAACAGTAGAACTTGCAAAAGCAAAACCAGTATACGAAGTATTACCAGGTTGGAAATCTGATATCCGTGGTATTACAAAATATGAAGACCTTCCAGAAAACTGTAGAAAATACATTGAGTTCGTTGAAAAAGAAATCGAAACTCCAATTACTATGGTTTCTAATGGTCCAGGTAGAAATGAAATGATTAAAAGAAAATAATTCTTAGAAAATAATTATTAATAGTAAGAATAATTTGAATATGATAGGATGAATAAATGGGTGTAATTAATAATAAAGATATCAGTCGTATTATTTTTCGTTCACTAAGCATGGTAGACGAAAAAGTTATGCAGCATGGAATGATAGTAGGCTATATTTTTTATAAAATGCTTGATTATACAAATAAATTTTTCCTACAAGAATTAATTGACTATACAACGATCGGTGTCTTACATGACATCGGTCTGTTTAAGTCAGTTGATAGAGAGAGAATTCAATTAGAAGAAACAAAATTTGTATGGAAGCATTCGGTTTATGGATATTTATTTTTGAAATATTTATCCCCACTTGGAGATAAGGCAGAAATTGTACTATATCATCACTTAGACTATACAAAATACCAGCTCATTCATTCACAATACATAGAGATTGCAGAATATTTAAGTTTTGCAGATAAACTAGATTTCTATATGCGATCTAGTGATATAGATAGAGATGCAGATGAATTTGCAAATCAGGCGGGTGTGGAATTTTCAGAACGAGCAAAACAGCTATTCTTATTGGCAGAGAAAAAATATCAGATTTTTGAAAATATTAGAAGTGGTGAATACGTGACCGAACTTCAAACATTATTCGAAAAGAAACTTTTAAAAGAAGGACAACGAAGAAAGTTTTTGGAAATGTTGATTTATACCATCGATTTCCGAAGTGAACATACTGTTGTACACTCCATTGCAACTACAACATTTGCAACGGAACTTGCAAAGCTTATGAATTTACCAACGCAAGATATTTATCATATTTATTATGGAGCATTATTACATGATATTGGGAAATTGGTAACACCAACAGAGATATTAGAAGCACCACGTAGATTGACAGATGAGGAAATGGAGATTATGAAGGAACATGTCGCCAATACAGAAAAGATTCTTCGAGGTGTTATAGATGATACTGTGTTAGAAATTGCAATACGACATCATGAGAGGCTAGACGGTACGGGGTATCATAGAGGATTATCGGGAGAAGAGCTAACCGTTCAACAACGAATTGTTGCAGTAGCAGATATTATAAGTGCGTTATATGGAAAACGTAGTTATAAAGAAGGATTCGACATTGAAGTCATTCAAGAGATTCTGCTTAAGGAAGCTGAAGAAGGAAGACTTTGTCCAGAAGTTGTTGGGTATGCCGTTCGTAATATGCGATATTTGGCTCGAAATTTTGAGAAGAAAAAGAAAAGTACCATTGGAAAATATGTTGTAATTAAACAGCAGTATGAGGTTATTTATAACAAATTTAAAAAATATGAGTTAGAATAATAGGTTTCATACAAAGAAAGTATATAATAAGTTCGAAATTTCATCTAATTTATAGGATTGTCATTTCGAACTTTTTTTGTTAGCATGTTAATGATGTATGATGGTTTAAGAAGTCTACAATTGGATATGCTAAATAGTACGGCTTATACCATAAAGCTAAAAGAAGAAAGAAGGTAAAAGATGCGAATTGCCATTTTTAGTGACATTCATAGTAACTATATTGCATTAGACGCTTGTATTGAATTCATAAACCAGCATAAAGTAGATCAAATAATTTTCTTAGGAGATAGCATAAGTGATTGTCCCAAACCTGAGATTACTTTAGAACGAATAAGAACATTGGATCGTTTGTATGAAACACATCATGTAAGAGGAAATCGTGAAGAATATTTTATAGAACATGAGGATGGAGCCAGTGATGATTGGGAGTATTCTTCTTATAAGGGGAGTTTGCTTTACACATACGAACATTTAAATCATGATGATATTACAGAATTTCGTAAGAGAAAAAATCATATGGTATTAAAATATGAAGGAATGGATGATATTTTACTGGTACATGGTTCGCCACATTCCTCAAGAGAGTTGTTACATCCAGAGAAAGATAATACCAATACGTATTTGCAACAGATGCCAGTAAAAGTGATGTTGGGTGGACATACCCATCACCAATTCTCTTATCGATACAAAGATAAGATTTTAATTAATCCAGGTTCTATAGGTGTGGCGATAGGAAAACCAAAGACAGCAAATTTCGCTATATTGGAATGGACGAAAAAGGGTTGGGATTGCAAGCTTATTACAATTCCTTATGACTATGAAAAATTGCACAGATTTTTCATGGAGAGTTCACTAATGGAAAAAGCATTTTATTGGCCAAAGTGTATTCTAAAATCCATTGAGACAGGTGTAAATATGGGACCAAAATGCGCAAAACTTGCTTATGACCTAGCTTCCCAAGATAATATTGAAATTGTGAATGGGACTATTCCAGAAAAATATTGGGGAATTGCAGCCAAGCAACTTAAGATAAATTGATAGGAGGTATTCATGGACTATTCGCAGATTATTGAAGATAATAGTTATGCGGTAAACCGTATGGTATCCAAGCAACTACGCTTTGTATTGGTCTTGATATTTATAGTGTGGATACTCAATATGAAAGATGTTTTTATCATTAACCAAGAAGGATTTAATAAGGTTATGCTTATGTCGGCAGTGTTGCTTTTACTGCCAACCGTTTTGGTTGATATTATTGAGTTAAAACATGTAGTGTTAAAGTACTTGATTATTTTGTGTGTTATATTATTTGTGTCTTTATTGTATATGTTCTTAACCTACCATGCAGTGCTTATGTTTATTCTTCCACTTGTAATTGCATGTTTGTATTTTGATGTAAGGCTCACAGCGTTTACCATTGTAAGTTCCTTGCTTGCTATGACATTTAGTCATGTGATGAGCCTATATGTAACGCTTATGGGAAGTGATCCGTTACATTCCTTATATAAAATTATTGTGTATGGGTTGTTGCCAAGAGCAATCGAGTATATTGCGATTTCTGCAGTCTTAGTATTACTTACCGTTCGAACATCTAGGTTATTTAAATCTTTTATTACATATTCGGATGATATCAAGCAGAGTAGGGATAGTTTAGATGTCATTGTTTCCAATACAAATTCCATGTTTCAAGCAAATAATGAGAGAGATTTAGCAGTTGTAGTATTCACTGCATTTAAATGTTTAGTAAGTGCGCGTTGTAGGATTGAAAGTGACTATCAATCGTTCTTTGGTATTGCAGATGGATCTGTAGATAACCGTGAGACATTTAAAATGTTTAGGGATGATTTGTCAACCGAGACGATTAAAAGGAAACAAGATGATATTATTGTTTGGATTGATGGAAAAGAAATGATTTTCCCTTGCTATAGTAAACATACGGAACCATCCATTGAGATGCAAAAAGGATGTATTGTGTTGTTATTCTATGAACAATATGAATTAAATGCATTTCTAGTGTTAAAAAATTGTTTTGAAAGTCAGAATATCAGTCAGTTGAAACAAGAATTAGAGATTATGTATGGAAATCTGAAACTGGCATTAAGTAATACGAGATTGAAAGAAGAAATGTATGAAACCCAAGAAGAATTGGTTCGAGCATTTGCTGAGATAAGCGAGTCCAAATCAAAGCAAACAGGACAGCATATCAAGCGTGTATCCGAGTATATGAGAGTTATGGCAACTGCTATTCATTTATCAGAAAAAGAAATTGACAATCTTGCAGTGGCTTCCATGATGCACGATATTGGTAAATTAATGATTCCATCTGAGATTATTGAGAAAAAAGGTAAGTTGACTGAGGAAGAGTTCGACGAAATAAAGAAACATGTTCATTATGGATATGAATTACTACGATATTCCCCTGGACAAGTAATGGAACTTGCGAAAGTCATTGCATTACAACATCACGAAAAATGGGATGGTTCAGGATATCTTGGTATGAAGGGGGAGCAAATCGATTATTACAGTCGTATCATGGCAGTAGTAGATGTCTTCGATGCTTTAATTAGCAAGCGTTCTTATAAAGAGAAATGGAGTTTAGAAGCAGCCTATAACGAAATAGTGAGCCAAAGTGGAAAACACTTTGACCCAGCTGTAGTAAAAATATTCTGTGATCACTTCGCAGAATTTGAAGAAATCACAAAGAAATATCCAGATTAGAACTATTTGCTATGAACCACGAACTCAATAATCGTATTCACTAGTTCATCATTCTTTTCTGGAGACATATAACAAAAACGGAAGAAGGAATCTCCTAGACCTTGGAAAGAAGAACAATCGCGAATCATCAAACCTTTGCGAATGGCTACTTCGAATAAGTCATAGGCAGTGATTCCTTCTTTTTTAATTTCTACCAATACAAAGTTCGCAGTAGAAGGATACACTTTAAATTCAGAATAACTGCTTAATTTCTTACAAAGACGTTCACGTTCTGTTGCGATTAGATTTCTTGTTTCTGCGATATACTCATTATCGGTAAACATTATCTCACCAGCGATAGAAGCAAGACTGTTGATTGTCCAAGGATTTTTCTTTTCCTTAATTTCTTGTAAAAGAGCATTATTTCCGCACACAGCATAACCAAGTCGAAGACCAGGTGCTGCGAAGAATTTTGAGATGCCTCTTAAAATTGTTACGTTATCAAATTCCTTTACAAGAGGAATCGCAGTAATCTCCTCGATATGTTCTACAAATTCCACATATGTTTCATCGATCACAACATAGATTCCCTTTTCCTTGCAGGCAGTTAAAATATGTCGTATTTCTTCCGTTGTAAGAGTTGTAGAAGTTGGATTATTTGGATTACATAAGATGAATAAATCAAGGTCGTCAGATAGTTGACGAACAAAATCTTCTACGGATAGTGTAAAATTCGCTTCCTTATTTAAATAGTAATATTCAAATGTTCCACCACATAATGTAATCTCACGTTCATACTCGGAGTAAGTTGGTCCTAATAATAAGGCTTTTTTTGGTGCAATGATACTGATAAAGTTTGAAATCAATTCGGTAGAACCATTTCCAACCATAATGTAGTCTTTATCAATGTTTACATAATTCCCGATACTTTCTCGTAAGGAGCTATATTCACGGTCAGGGTAGCTGGTGATTGCGTCAATATGATTCGAAAGTGTATTGCGTAGTTTGTAAGAGATGCCAAGGGGATTCACGTTTGCTGAAAAACTAGTAATATCTTCCTTTTTAATGTGGAATATTTGCTCTATCTTTTCTAAGTCACTTCCATGAAAGTGTTCTTTTTGCTTGATTGTATGGTTTTCCTGATTGGAGGAAAGTTCTTCTTGTTTTATCATAGTACTTCGCCCTTTTCCTTTTCTTTTTTCTAATTCAGTGTTATAATTGTCAATATTATAAGTCGTTTTTTATGAAAAAGCAAGGAGACATGCAATGAAAGAAAAATTAACGAAGTTTTCAAGAGGTGTGTTTCAGTATGAGAAACCAAGCCTTTTGTTTTCTCAGGAATCCATTGAATTTAGTTTGGAGGCAGGCAAGGTTTATGAAGGAAATTTCACGATTACCACGAAAGCCGGCATACCAATAAAGGGTATTCTTTCGAAGACGGATCACTTTTTAAAACTTTCAAATACATCTTTTACTGGAACAGAAGCGAAGATAGACTTTACGTATGATGCAACCAATCTTCCAGCGGGAGAGACGCATGTTGGTACGATTCAAGTGATAAGCAATTGTGGAGAATATGAGATTCCATTTGTGGCAAAAGTAGAAGTTCCTTATTTTATGACGGAATTAGGGAAAATCAGAGATTTATTTCAATTTGCCAATTTAGCCAAGAAGGATTGGCTTAGTGCATTAAAATTATTCAAATCCGAACAGTTCGCCGAGAAATTATTAGCTCATGATTCCAAAAATGAAGTATTATATCATAGCTTAATGAAAAGCATTTCTACTAGTCATGCGATGGAGGAATTTTTGATTTCGATACATAAGAAGGTGCGTATCAATCTTACTGTAGATAAATCATTTATTGAATACTCCAATGTGGAAGAATCTTTGGAAGATAAAATTGTGCTTCATAAGGACAATTGGGGATACTGTGAGATTCATGTAGGAACCGACGTGGATTTTATTGAACCAGAGCACAAAATCATATGGTCAGAAAATTTTATTGGAAATAGTTTTAATTTGAAGTTCTTGGTTCGCAAGGACAAGTTAAACCCAGGAAGTAATATCGGACATATTACATTAAAGACACAGTATCAAAGCTTTACGGTAGAAGTAATTGCTCATGGCGAAAAAGAGGAAGTAAAAGAGGATAAGAAAGAAAATTCATCTTATGTAGAACAAGGGAATTTAATTAGCTTAACACAGAATTATTTGAATTTCCGAATGGGAAGAATCGCAGTCGAACAATATGTGACAGAAATGCGACAATTGCTTACTCAGATTTATGATTCGGGAAATAAAGAATTATACTATTTTCTAAAGGGACATCTTGCTGTTTCCGTTGGAGAAGAAGATGAGATAGAAGAATGTTTTCAATATATGGAAGAAGAAAAATCTAAGTGGGAAGAAGAAAATTCCACTTATTATTGTGCGTATCAATATCTTTATGCGATGAAAGATCGAGCTCCTGAGAAAATTGAAGAAGCAAGTGTGGCGATAGAAGCTTGTTACGAAAAAGAGCCTGATAACTGGAGAATCTTTTGGTTCTTAATGAATGTAAATCAGGTTTACATGAGTGATGCAAGAAAGCGTTTTGAAGAGTTAAAACGTTTATTACAAGTAGGCGTTAAAAGTAATATTATTTACCATGAGATGAGTAGTATATACAAAATGTATCCAGCATTTTTAAAGGATGCAACGGCGGAATCCATACCAGTTATTAACTGGATGATTCGTGAGAATTGTATGACAGAGGAAGTAAAACAATTCTATTTATTAGAAGTTTCGAAACTTAAGAAATTTCACCCAGTGGTGTATCACTGCTTAGAGAAGCTATATGAAGAAAAGCCGGATGTGGAAGTACTACAAACTATTTTAAGTATGTTGGTTAGGGCGCAGAAGGTAGGTGCTGGATATTTTAAATGGTATGAACTTGGAGTCGAACAACAAGTGCGTATCTTACAATTGTATGAATACTATATGTACTGCGTGGAAGATGATTTGAATCGAGAACTTCCAGAAAGCTTGTTAACGTATTTTGTTATGAATTGTACGCTTCCAGATAAGAAACGTGCCTTTTTGTATGCCAATATCTTGAGGCATCAAGAAGAATACGAGCGTGAGCTAGTTGAAAAATATCGTGAGCAGATTAAGGAATTCACCTTAAAAGAAATTGAAAAGCACGCGATGAATCCATTTCTGGCAATCTTATATGAAGAGTTGTGTAAGGAAAGTGAACTAGAGGAAGAAGTAAAGAGACATTTACCATATGTGATGTTCTTACATGAGTTACGTTGTAATAATCCAGAGATGATTGGTGTTGTAGTAGTTCATGAGGAAGTAACGAAAGAAGTGTATATGCCATTAGAAGATGGAATGGCACAAGTGGCGATTTACACAGATTCTGCACAGATTTTCTTAGTAGATCGCAAAAATAATCGTTATTCGAAGACCATTGAGTATTGTTTGCAAAAATATTTATCCTTAGATGAATATGCAAAAGAATGCTTTATGTATGCACAGGAAAATGGGATGTTGCTTCTATATTTATATGAACAATTAGAAATCTACCATAATAATGCACAGACAGCCCTTGCATTGCGCAAACGTTTGTTGTTATTAGAGGAATTAAAGCCATCATTCCATTGGAGTTGTTATGTTAAGTTAGTCAACTATTATTATGAAACGTCACAAGTGGCGTTGTTGGATACGATGCTCGGTCAAGTGGAGATGGAATATTTGTTGCCAGAAGATCGAGTTCGCATGATGGAATTGTGTATCTTACGTGGACTGGACGAAGAATTGGAACCACTATTTGAACAGTATGGTTACGATAAACTTTCTCCGAAGCGAGTGCTTGTATATTGTATGAAGCAGCTAAAAAATCATGTAGAACAGGAATTTACACCAGTATTTTTGGAAATGTGCTATTATGCATTAGCACAAGGAAAACATGATAGAACGATTACGGAATTCTTGTGTGAACATTTTATTGGAAATGTGAGCCAGTTATTGCAGTTGTGGGATGTTGCAAAGCATTACGACATTCCTTGTCATGAACTAGAGGAGCAAATTGTATCTCAAAGTTTATTTGTAGAGATGGAGACAAAGAAAACAGAGGTACTGGATGTGTTCTTGCGTTACAACCAATACGATGGGAAAGATAAGTTAGTAATTCGTGCATATTTGGCATATCAGTCGTATCAATATTTATTGAAGGATGAAGTGATTCATGCAAAATTACAAGATGTTGTAAAAGATTATATTTCTCTAAATCAATGTATGATAATAAATCTTGCGTATCTGAAATTGTTGAGCCAAAAGGAAAGTTTAGAGGAACAGGAAAGAGAGTATGTTGAGATTCAGATACAGGAACTTGTAAAACAGCAGATTGCACCTGCATTCTTTAGCTCGTTCAAGAAACATGTTCCGTTGCCTTATGAGTTGGCGAATAAATATTTAGTGGAATATCGTGGAGATAGTGAAAGTAAGGTTATTTTACATTACTCTTATGATGGAAAACATTATAAGGACGAAGTAATAGAAAATATGTACCAAGGTCTTTATGTGAAGCGATTTATCCTGTTCCATGGTGATACGTTATCTTATTATTTTACCGAGAAAAAAATCACGGAGAAGAATGTTGCAGAGAAACAGGTTGCGGAACAAACTGGACAGGAAGAAAAACAAACGGATGTAGTGACCATTCGCTACGAAGATGATATGTCAGAGACAGACAGTGAATATAGTCTACTAAATTCCTTGCTTGTAGCAAAGGAAATGCAAGATAGCAAGACCGTACTGGAGCTTATGAAGCAGTATGTGACAGCTAAAACAATAATGTCCGAGCATTTTAAAATGCTGGATTAGGAGGTGTTTGTCATAGCAGGACAGAATTTAATAATTGGATTTGACTTAGGAAATGAATACTCACAGATGAGCTACTATGATGAAGCGCTCTTTGAACCGTGTTCGATTTCACAAAAACCAGGGGAGGAAGTATTTTTAATTCCTACTGTGTTATCGGCGAAACAGGATATGCAGCAGTGGTATTTTGGACAAGATGCTGTAGACGTTGCGATGGAAGAACAGATTCCACTCTTGTATGATTTTATATGGAAGATGGAAGAAGGGGAACCGATTATCTATTATGAAAAAGAGTGGGAACCGGTTGAAATTTTAAAGAAATATCTACAAAGATGTTTAAACCTAGTAGCTGTGCAGTTTCCAGAAGACCGTATTCAGAAATTAGCAGTGACCGTGCAACATAAGACAAAGCATTTATGCGACTGTCTTATGGATGCGTTACATCAACTAGGATTAGACAAAGATAGAGTAGTTGTATTGAGTCATCAAGAAAGTTACATTTATTATGCATTAAGACAAAAAAAAGAATTGTGGTTAAATGATGTTGGACTATTTGATTTTTCTAGAAGAGGGTTGTATTTTTACCGAATCTTTATGAATCGAAGAACGACGCCGATTACTGTTGGAGTTGAGAAAAAGGATTTTTCGGATCAGTTGTCTTATGAAATGTTATTACAAGATAATGGAGATACAGATTTTGCGTATATATTAGATGGAATCACGAAAAATGCGTTGTATAAAAAGATTGTGTCTACTATTTATGTTACAGGGCAAGGATTTGAAGGAGATTGGCACAAGTCGGTATTAGAAGGGCTTTGTGTTGGTAGAAGAGTATTCCTTGGGCAAAATTTATATACGATAGGTGCTTGTTTTGGGGCGAAGGAACTATCAGGCGATAGTAAGTTATCCGATTATCTTATATTAAATGAAGATATGGTGTTAGTGGACATTTCGATTAAAGTATTTTCTGATACTAGATTTACCCCTTATTATTTAGTAAAAGCAGGGGCCACATGGCATGATGTGAACAAAGAAATTGAGCTAATTCCAGATAATGAGATGGAATTAGAACTAGAAGTATTTGATGTAATGACACAACAGAGAACCACATTTTTCTTACATGTGGATGCATTACAAGGACGACCAAATCGAACGACGATTTTAGGTGTGTCATTAAAATTCCTCGACCCGAAAACTTGTGTGTTACAAGTAAAAGACAAGGGATTTGGCAGTATGTTTCCATCTACTAATCGAATATGGGAGAAAGAGATTCATCTTTAAGGAGGATACAAATTGGGTAAGTTTATACTATGTAGCGGAAAAAGGGCAGAAGAACCTTTGCATATTGAAATGACCGATACCGTTTTGTATACAATAGAAGAACTTAGTTATTATTTATACCAGAATGTGTATTTATTAGCGGACGATTTCTTCAAAGAACCAATACTAGTATGGTTAGAACAGCAAGTGGGGAAACCTGAACTTGCATCCAAACTTCGAGAATTAAATCGTACCAATGGTACGTTAAAAGATAAAGTGGTTAGTGTTCTTTGCAGCACGGACTACTATTCCGAAAGGGAAATGAAAGAACTGATTACGATCATGACAAAGATAGAAGGAATTCCGTTGATTAAGAGACGTAAGATGAAAGCGGATATCTATGTGCATTATGGGCGTTTTGCATTTGCAGCGAAAGAATATGAGGCGATACTAAATTGTACGGAAGCTTCTATTTTAACAGCAGAAGAGTATGGTAATCTTCTTCATAATTATGCAATTGTGTTGTTGTATATCGGTTCGATTCAAGAAGCAGCAGATAAATTTAAGGAAGCGTACCAGTCTAATCAGAATCCTGAGTCTTTAAAGGAATATTTAATGGTCTTAAAAATGCTGCAAAGTGTAGGAAAAGACGGTAATCTATTGGAGGAGGAACGAAAAGAATTCAATGTGAGTGATGAGTTAATACAAGAAATTGAACAATTTTTTGCCGACGCAAGATCTATGGAACAAAATAATTCCTATCACGCTATTTACCGAAAATTAAATGAACTGAAGGAACATAGCGATGTAATTAAATTTTTTCAGGAAACAGAGAGTATATTAGAAGAATGGGTTGGCGAGTATAAGAATAGAGTAGGTTAAGGGAGATATCATGGGCATTATAAAAAGAAGAAAAAAGAGCATAGGTTCACAGGTGGAAAATACTTCTTTGGACTCTTCTAACGTGGATACCATCAATCAGCAAGATGTTGAGATATCTTATGACAATATTGTATCGGATTCCATGGATTTACACGACGATGATATTGATGAGAAGATGCAAGATGTTGTAAAAGATCTGAAGCGTGCTAAGTTAGAAAAAATTCATAAGATGCAACAGAAGAGTTCTAACGTAGAAAGCAAAGATAACATCAAAGATTCTTGTGAACAGATCGTAGATGCAGAGAAGCAGATTCAAGAAGCAAAATTAGAATATAAGGCAGTGACCGATTACCTTGCTGATATTCAAAAGATTGATATGATTGCAGGCGAAAGTCGAGAAACGATTGAAGAAGCTGCTAGAAATATTATTACACTGACAAGAGAACGTTCGAAATATCAAGCAAATGATGTGAAGTTGTCCGATGTACAATTCCGCAATATTAAGCGTTATGAGGCAAATATGCTTCGTGAGATTAAGCAGATGCGTGAAAATGAAGACTATCAACGTAAGGTAAAGGGAGATTTGAGACAACTTGCAGCAGAGAAAGCAAAACTTGAGTATGAGAAAGAAGAGATTATTCATGGTCAAGAGACGTTGAAAAAGCTTGCGATGTTAGCAGGATGTTTGATTGTGTTGATGGATATTATTTTCTTGCTTGTAACAAGTAGTAGTAAGATAAATATGCAAGTGCCATTTATTCTGTCTATTTTACTTGGGGCAGGGATTGCGTTTTATATTTTCAATGAGGCTAGAAAGAATCGTGAAGAGATTGCGTTGAATGGTAGGAAGCGAAATAAGCTTGTTGGGATTACCAATAAGGTTAAGGTTAAGTATGTAAATACACAGAATGCATTGGATTATGGATATGCAAAATTTATGGTGAGCAATTCTATGGAGTTAAATTCTGTTTACGAAAAGTATATTAGAGCGAAACAAGAGGCAGAGAAGTATCGTAGTAATACAGGGTTGTTGAATCGTTATAATTTACTTCTTGTAAATGAGTTGGACAAATATCATTTGAAAGATAGTGATATCTGGATTTACCAAGCAGCAGCATTGATTGACAACCGTGAGATGGTGGAGATTCGTCATAGACTGAATGAACGTCGCCAGAAGCTTAGAAGTCGCATTGATTTTAACTATGAGGTGAAGGATAATGCGATGGGTGAGTTGAAGTTGTTGGTGGAGAGAAAGCCAGCGATGAAGGGGAAAGTGGAAGAAGAGATGGCGAAGTATGGGATTGAGTTAAAGGAAAATTAGGGGAATGAGAAGAGGTAGTAAGACCTAGAAGAGTGTATTTTCTGGGTCTTATATGTATAGTTCAAATTAATAAAAAATTTTTTGCACAGAAGGTTTTATTGATATGAAAAAATGAAAAAAGATTTTTCTATGTATATATAAAACAAGAGTTGGAAGCTTTTTGATGCTTACCAACTCAATACTTATCATAGAAGAACTGTATTTTACAGAGTTTTCTTCACATACTCTAAATAGAATTTTTTTGCTCTTGGGTTATGTAGTGTGTGTATTTTTAGCGTTCTGAATCATTATGATTATCTCTTTTTCTTCAAAGCCAAATAAATTTTTCACTTTTTGTATAATAACATCTTCAGTAACATTGTGTTCTAGATCATACTTAACAAATAAATTAATACTTGAATATAGACCATCCTTTTGCCCTTCTAAATGACCTTGTATAAGTCCCTGTTTATGACCATCCTTCCAACCAATCTCACGTTCGTCTGCACGAATCAATTTCAATTCACGTTCCTGATCATACTCAAAAATACTCATCTGAATCGCCTCCGATTTATATCGTAATAAAAAATCTTTAAGAATACCTTGTTTAATACACTCATTTACAGCCTTTTCAACCGCAAGAGTAGTAGCCATAGATTTAGCATAGGTACGAACTTTTTCAATGTATTGCATATATTCAAATAGTACCTTACATTGACTCAATCTTTCATCATTTACACCTAAATTAATATTTACTTCTTTCACGATAAGTTCTAAATTAGGTGATTCTTGCTTTGGTTTAAAAGAATCAGATAATTTAGATGTTCGAATGCTCCAATCCTTCTCACTGCCATTGTAAAATACAATAAAATGTGGTGCAGGTAGTTCAATCTGCTTAGAAGAATATAACGTTGTCATATTAATAAACTTTTCATATTCTTTCGAAGCATAGAAGAGATACCGAAGTGCCATATTGGGAGAAGTGGTTGATTGATGCTCAAATAAGTAAATAGAGAAATCAATCAAGAAAGCCAAATCGTTTTTCATATTCATGTAGATAGCATTATCCAATGTGACAATGTTCAGCAAATCTGGATTGGTGTAATTCTTGCCTGTTATAAGGTTGTACAAGCTTAATAAATTCGTTTTCTCGCTAAACAATTTGCGAAAAAGAGTGTCTTTGTAATTACGGATCACAGGTTGCCCCTTAGTGTCTTTCATATTATGTACCTCCTGATTGTAGCAGGAGTAGCAATCAAACAAACCCCTGCTGTCCATATGTTAATGAATGAAAGCAAAGATTTTCTGATAAAACATAGATATGAAAATAGAATATGTACATGATTGCATGTATTGCAATTGAGAAAATTTGCTTCACTAATAGATTAGTTGTTCTGTGCATTTTTAGCATTCTGAATCATGATGATTATCTCTTTTTCTTCAAAACCAAATAAATTTTTCACTTTTTGTATAATAACATCTTCAGTAACATTGTGTTCTAGATCATACTTAACAAATAAATTAATACTTGAATATAGACCATCCTTTTGCCCTTCTAAATGACCTTGTATAAGTCCCTGTTTATGACCATCCTTCCAACCAATCTCACGTTCGTCTGCACGAATCAATTTCAATTCACGTTCCTGATCATACTCAAAAATACTCATCTGAATCGCCTCCGATTTATATCGTAATAAAAAATCTTTAAGAATACCTTGTTTAATACACTCATTTACAGCCTTTTCAACCGCAAGAGTAGTAGCCATAGATTTAGCATAGGTACGAACTTTTTCAATGTATTGCATATATTCAAATAGTACCTTACATTGACTCAATCTTTCATCATTTACACCTAAATTAATATTTACTTCTTTCACGATAAGTTCTAAATTAGGTGATTCTTGCTTTGGTTTAAAAGAATCAGATAATTTAGATGTTCGAATGCTCCAATCCTTCTCACTGCCATTGTAAAATACAATAAAATGTGGTGCAGGTAGTTCAATCTGCTTAGAAGAATATAACGTTGTCATATTAATAAACTTTTCATATTCTTTCGAAGCATAGAAGAGATACCGAAGTGCCATATTGGGAGAAGTGGTTGATTGATGCTCAAATAAGTAAATAGAGAAATCAATCAAGAAAGCCAAATCGTTTTTCATATTCATGTAGATAGCATTATCCAATGTGACAATGTTCAGCAAATCTGGATTGGTGTAATTCTTGCCTGTTATAAGGTTGTACAAGCTTAATAAATTCGTTTTCTCGCTAAACAATTTGCGAAAAAGAGTGTCTTTGTAATTACGGATCACAGGTTGCCCCTTAGTGTCTTTCATATTATGTACCTCCTGATTGTAGCAGGAGTAGCAATCAAACAAACCCCTGCTGTCCATATGTTAATGAATGAAAGCAAAGATTTTCTGATAAATCATAGATATGAAAATAGAATATGTACATGATTGCATGTTGTGCAATTAAGAAAATTTGCTTTAAATAGACTATAACATAACATTTGAGATTATGCAATAAGATTATATAGCGTGTACTATTATGCAAAAAAGAGGAGAGTGTCAAAGTAAATTAGTAAGTATAAGTTTCGTTGTTCTATATAATTTTCTCATACCTTCTCCACAGAAACCTCTTGACATTTCTCCCTAACTTGCTTACTATATTAATTAACTATTGTAAAAAATCAAATGTAATGAAAGAGAAGAGTAAATTTGTAACCTTCACAGAGAATTTTGTCCTTTGGCTGTGAGACAGAGTAAGTAGTGCAAATTGAAGGTAGCTCTGGAACAGTATTCTTGAACCGTGAATAATATCAATGATGATATTTTGAGATATGTAATCATACGTAATAGTACACATTTACAATGCTCATCGCACCAACTAGAGAATAACGGTTTGTCTCGTTAACGACATGAAAGGTGAAATGATTCACGAATAAAGGTGGTACCACGATTCTTCGTCCTTTGACGCAGGATCTTTTTTTATACCCAAAAGCATACAATATCTACCATAATAACCCTTATCCGTGAAACTAACATATATAGAAGGAGAAATGTTTATGAAAAAAGAACTAGACAAAACATATAATCCTCACGACATAGAAGGAAGATTATATGACAAATGGATTGGAAAAAAATATTTTCATGCTGAAGTAGATAGAAGTAAAAAACCATTCACAATCGTTATGCCACCACCAAACGTAACAGGTAAGTTACACATGGGACATGCATTAGATAACGCATTACAAGATACTTTAATTCGTTATAAGAGAATGCAAGGCTACAACGCGTTATGGATTCCTGGAACTGACCATGCTTCCATTTCCACAGAAGTAAAAGTAACAAATAAATTAAAAGACGAAGGAATCGATAAACGTGATCTTGGTAGAGAAGGTTTCCTTAAAAAAGCTTGGGAATGGAAAGAAGAGTACGGCGGTACTATCACTAGCCAGTTAAGAAAAATTGGTTCTTCTTGTGACTGGGATAGAGAGCACTTCACAATGGATGAAGAATGTTCCGCAGCAGTAGAAGAAGTATTTATCCGTTTATACGAAAAAGGATACATTTATCAAGGTTCCAGAATCATTAACTGGTGTCCAGTATGTCAGACATCTATCTCTGACGCAGAAGTAGAACATGAAGAACAAAATGGACATTTCTGGCACATTAAATACCCTGTTGCAGGTACAACAGATGAATTCGTTGAAATCGCAACAACTCGTCCAGAAACATTATTAGGTGACTCTGCAGTTGCAGTTCATCCAGATGACGAACGTTATCAACATTTAGTAGGAAAAATGGTAGTTCTTCCTATTGTAAATAAAGAAATCCCTGTTGTAGCAGATAGCTATGTAGACAAAGAATTTGGTACAGGTGTTGTTAAGATTACACCAGCTCATGACCCTAACGATTTCGAAGTTGGTAAGAGACACAACCTTCCAGAAATCAACATCATGAACGATGATGCTACAATCAACGAAAAAGGTGGAAAATACGCTGGTCTTGACCGTTATGAAGCAAGAAAGCAAATCGTTGCGGAATTAGACAGCCTAGGTCTTTTAGTAGAAGTAGAACCTCATTCACACAACGTTGGTACACATGACCGTTGTGGTACAACAGTTGAACCATTAATCAAACAACAATGGTTTGTTAAAATGGAAGAGATGGCAAAACCTGCAATCGAAGCATTAAAAGAAGGAAGATTAAAATTCGTTCCAGAACGTTTCAATAAAACGTATTTACACTGGTTAGAAGGAATTCGTGATTGGTGTATCTCTAGACAATTATGGTGGGGACACAGAATCCCAGTTTACTATTGTGGAGATTGTGGTGAAGTTATGGTTGCAAAATCTGCTGATAAGCCATGCACATGTACAAAATGTGGATCTGCAAACATTACACAAGATGAAGACGTTCTTGATACATGGTTCAGTTCCGCTTTATGGCCATTCTCAACACTTGGCTGGCCAAACAAGAGCGAAGACTTTGATTACTTCTACCCAACAGACGTATTAGTAACAGGTTACGATATCATTTTCTTCTGGGTAATCCGTATGGTATTCAGTGGTATCGAACAAACTGGCAAAGAGCCATTTAACACAGTATTAATCCACGGTCTTGTACGTGACTCTCAAGGTCGTAAGATGAGTAAATCACTTGGAAATGGTATTGATCCACTTGAAATCATCGACCAATATGGTGCTGACGCATTAAGATTAACTCTTATGACAGGTAATGCACCTGGAAATGATATGAGATTCTACTATGAAAGAGTAGAAGCAAGCCGTAACTTTGCTAACAAAGTATGGAATGCATCTCGTTTCATTATGATGAACTTAGACAAAGCAGAGATTCCTGAAACAATGGATTTAGATAAGCTTACACAAGCAGATAAATGGATTTTATCCAAAGTAAACACTCTTGCAAAAGATGTTACAGACAACATGGATAACTTCGAATTAGGTATCGCAGTTCAGAAGATTTATGACTTTATCTGGGAAGAATTCTGTGACTGGTATATCGAAATGGTAAAACCAAGACTTTACAGCGATACAGATGAAACTAAGACAGCAGCATTATGGACATTACAAAAAGTATTAATTGATTCCTTAAAATTATTACACCCATACATGCCATTTATCACAGAAGAAATCTTCTGTACATTACAATCCAAAGAAGAATCCATTATGGTTTCTGAATGGCCTGCATTTGAAGATGCTTATCATTTTGCAGCAGATGAAGCAGCAGTTGAGATGATTAAAGA
This sequence comes from uncultured Anaeromicropila sp., assembly GCA_964409685.1. Classification (GTDB taxonomy): domain Bacteria; phylum Bacillota; class Clostridia; order Lachnospirales; family Lachnospiraceae; genus Clostridium_AI. The sequence goes on along the minus strand of CAYPEJ010000019.1, from coordinate 17,376 downwards.
AGCTGTTAAGGGCATTCGTAATGTGCGTGCAGAAATGAACGTTCCACCAAGTAAGAAAGCACAAGTATTTGTTGTTTCTGAAAATGAAGAAATTCGTTCTGTATTTGAAACAAGTAAAGTATTCTTCGCTACATTAGGTTATGCAAGTGAAGTTGTAGTACAAGCTGACAAAGCTGGTATCGACGATGATGCAGTATCTACAGTAATTCACGGCGCAAACATCTATATGCCATTTAGTGAATTAGTAGATATCGAAAAAGAAATCGAACGTCTTTCTAAAGAAAAAGCAAAATTAGAAGGTGAAATCAAACGTGCAACTGGTATGTTAAACAATGAAAAATTCACAAGTAAAGCTCCAGCTGCAAAAGTTGAGGAAGAAAAAGCTAAATTACAAAAATACACAGATATGTTAGCACAAGTTGAAGAAAGACTTGCTAATTTATCAAAATAGTACACAATGAATTTGTACTAAGAAATGCAATAAGGTATATCTAAATGTTTATGTGTCTGATTATGTAACTTTTCTACGTGGTCAGGCACATAGCTTGTTGTAAGATGGAGACTTTTGCTTTTTCACGATGTTTTATGGAATTTTATGAAAGATTACTTTGAAATCTAGCAACAGAAATACTTTGAGAAAAGGCAAAAGGGTATTGCTTTTTTTCAGCTTTAAAGTTATTATGATATTTAGATATTTTTGGAAACACAGTTTTACTATTATATTATGATAGAATTAAGTTTAGAATAAAGAATATTCGCAAAATTGGAGGTTCTAATGATTAATTTTGACGATGAATTGGCAAAGTTTCAGCCAAGTCTTGATGTAGATCAAGCAGAAGAAGCAATTAACGGAAATGATTTGACCGATGTGACGGATATCTTAAAAGATATTATGAAAACAATCAAAAAGTAGTTTTGATATGAAAGCAATTTTAACAACACAAAGTAAATTTGATGCCACTTGTGGTATATAAAGTTTGCATTAGGGATCAAGGAGGGTATTATGCATTGTCCAAAGTGCAATAGTGATCTATCCTTTAAACAGAGAAATTGTGATAGATGTGGTGAAGATTTAACAACTTACAAAAAGATTGTAAGTGCATCCAATCGTTTATATAACGATGGTTTGACCAAAGCGAGAGTCAGAGATTTATCTGGCGCAATCGTATCTCTAAAGAAAAGCTTAGAGTTGGACAAAACAAACACAAATTCAAGAAACTTACTTGGTTTGGTATACTTTGAAATGGGAGAAGTGGTAGAAGCGTTAAGCCAATGGGTGATTAGCAAACATTTTCAACCAGATCGAAATGATGCGGATTATTATGTAAAGGAATTGCAACACAATCCTTCTGCGCTAGAATCTATTAATCAGACCATTAAGAAGTATAACCAATCGCTACAACTTGCAAAACAAGGCAATGAAGATTTGGCGATTATTGGTTTAAAGAAAGTAACAAGTTTAAATCCAAAATTCATTCGAGCACAACAGCTTTTAGCGTTGCTTTATATGAAGCAGGGGGAAAATGAAAAAGCGTTGAAGTGCTTGAAAAAGGCACTAAAAGTAGATATCAACAACACAACTTGTGTTCGTTATTTAAATGAAATTAAGGATAGCAAAGTGGAAAAAGAACCTCTTAGAGAGGAACGTGCGATAGAACGTACTACTCCGAGAGAAACGCCATCTTTTAGTTCCATTGATAAATTTCAAGATGACAAGCCTAATATATGGGTTTTTCTAAATTTAATACTTGGGGCAGTAATCGGAATTGCATTTGCATATTTCTTGATTGTTCCAACAGTGAAGAAAAGCGTAGCGAAAGAATACAAAGCGCAAGTACAAGAGCAATCCGATGTTGCATCTTCGAAAGATACAACCATTAAATCACTAAATCAAGAGATTGAAGATCTAAATGCACAATTAGAGCAAAAAGATGTAGATATTAAAAAGCTAGAGGATAGTATGGTAGACGAAGCTGTGTACGATAGTCTATTTGAAGCAATTCAGCTTTACCAAGAAGGCAAGCGTACCGAAGCCGCTGAGAAACTATTAGATGTAAATGTAACGAATTTAACAAGTACAAAGGCAAAAGAATATTACAATACGATTAAAGAAGCTACATTTGTAAATGCTTCTTGGGACTTCTTCAATGAAGGAAAGACTAAGTATAACTACGGTAATTATTCAGATGCTATTCCATTATTCACAAAATCTGTAAAATTAAATAGTGAAAATGCAGATGCGTTATATTTCTTGGCGCGATCATACGACAGAAGCGGTGACTATGAGAAAGCGAAAAAGTATTACAACAAAGTAATCAAAGATTTCCCAGACACAGAACGTGCTTCTGAAGCAGAGACAAAGTTGTCTTATCTAGGACAATAAAATAAGTACGAAAGAAAATACCTTATGTGGAATGTTCCCATAAGGTATTTTTATTTATTCATAGGAAATTCCGCTTCGCTATATTTCCTATGAATAAATAAAGCCCCTAAAAAGCAGAGGTGGAACGCACACTTTGTTTTGTATATATAAAATTTAGGAAGTTAAGAGGGATTAAGATTGGAAGAGAAGAAAAATGAATTCATCTTACCAAAGAGAAAAGACGATGGCGCAACATACAGCGTAGAAAATCACTGCTTAATTATAGAGCTAGGAAGTGACTTAGACCATCATGTTTCCTTAAAAGTAAAAGAAAAATCAGACCGAATTATCGCATCAGAAAATATCAGACATGTGATCTTTGACTTTTCCAAGTCAAATTTTATGGATAGTTCAGGCATTGGCGTAATTATGGGACGTTACAAACAAGTGAAGTTTACAGGGGGAGACTTAGTTGTAACAGGGATTACACCGCCAGTGGACCGCATTATGAAAATCTCAGGACTTTATAAAATTATTCAAAAATATGAAACTGTAAAGGATGCTATGAAAGCATTTTAAAAAAGGGGAGGATAGGAACTATGAGCAATACGAACGAAATGATGGTAGTCTTTGATAGCAAATCGGAAAATGAAAGCTTTGCAAGAGTAGCGGTTGCTGTATTTGTAGCACAGTTGAATCCGAATATGGAAGAACTATCGGATATCAAAACAGCAGTTTCCGAAGCAGTCACCAACTGTATCATTCACGGTTATCAGGGAGGTGAAGGAAAAGTAACCCTTACGTGCAAATTAGAAGACCGTAACGTTACCATTGAAGTAATAGATGACGGATGTGGTATGGATGACATTGAAAAGGCAATGGAACCAATGTATACAACTAAGCCAGATTTAGAACGTTCTGGTATGGGATTTGCATTTATGGAAGCATTTATGGATGACTTAAAAGTGGTATCAGAAGTAGGAAAAGGAACAAAAATTACGATGCAGAGAACTATAAAAGGTAGCGATGTGGAATCGTAAGAAGGAGGGTGGTTATGGATACGCTCGAGTTAATAAAACGATGTCAGGACGGGGATAAATCTGCACGAGAAGAACTTGTGACGAGCAATGTAGGTCTTGTGTGGAGTATCGTCCGAAGATTTGCGAATCGTGGATATGAAATGGATGATTTATTTCAGATAGGCAGCATAGGATTAATCAAAGCAATCGACAAATTTGATACAAGCTTTGAAGTGAAATTTTCAACTTATGCTGTTCCAATGATAACTGGCGAGATTAAGCGTTTCTTGCGGGATGACGGAATGATAAAAGTAAGCCGTACTTTGAAAGAAATTTCTTACAAAGCCAGAGTTGCAAAAGATGCGTTAAGTATTGAATTAGGGCGCGAACCAACGATTGAAGAAGTCAGTGAAAGAACAGAGGTCTCTGTAGAAAATATCATAATGGCGATGGAAGCAGGGGCAGAAGTAGAATCTTTATATAAAACTATTTATCAAGGAGATGGAAATGCTATTTTTCTAATTGACAAATTAGAAGAAGCCAAAGACGAAAATCAAAATATTGTAGACCGTCTTGCACTACATGACATTTTAAATTCTCTGGAAGAAAAAGAACGCAATATTATCCATTTACGGTACTTTATGAACCGAACTCAGACGGAGATTGCAAAAGAATTGGGAATATCCCAAGTACAAGTATCTCGAATTGAAAAAAAAATATTGCGACAGATGCGAGAAAAACTTGCATAGCTTACCTAAAACTTGCATTTCATTTGCATAAAGAACAACAAAATAAACCAAAATAGTAATAGAAAAGCATTAGAGTAAATTATGTTTACTTTAATGCTCTTTTTCATTCATTTTCTGTAATAGGTTTGAAGAATATTTTCAAGAATACGTTTGATAGACAGGAGGAATGCATATGAAAGGCAAAATAGTAGTAGGCATACTTTCAATGGCACTCATTGCGATTGTGCTTGTATGCTATTTTAATTATGATGGACCAAGTGACGTCATGTCTGGAGGAACCTTGGTTACTGTTGGGACTGACATATGAGAATGCTTTATCTGTCAATTCCTCAACGTATACAATTAGATTCCGATGAGGTACGGCTTGGAGATATCGCCCAGGTGATTGCAGACGATAAAAAGTTTGCTGAGCAAGTCAAAGAGCTACTATTCTTTCGATTTGGTAGCGAAAAAATGGAAATTCGTGATATAGTGGAGATTATCGATCTGCTCACGAAAAAATTTGGTGAAATTCAAGTAGTAAATTTAGGAGAAACCGAATTTATTATTGAACGAAAGGCAGATAAAAGGCCAAATAAGGTATTTGAAATGGTAAAAGTTGTGATAGTCTGTGGCATCGTATATCTAGGTTCAGCGTTCTCAGTTATGACATTTAACGAAGATGGTTGTGTAAGAGATCTTCTTGATATGCTTTACTTATCTGTTATGGGCAAGCCGCACGAGACAGGTTCTTTGCTAGAAATTTCGTATAGTGCAGGCATCACCTTAGGGATTCTGATGTTCTATAATCATGTATTTCGAAAGAAAAAGGCGACCGATCCAACTCCTATTCAAGTTGAAATGCGACAATTTGAAATACAAATGAATGAGACCATGATTATTAATAAGGATCGAGAAGGTGGTTCGTAAATGTGGCTAAAATTAGGATTTGTAATCATCATATGTGTCGCTTCAGGACTCACTATTTCCACAGCTATTTACGCCTTTATTGCAAAGTTAGGGGTAATACCTAGACTATTAGCTAGAACCAATACAGCAAAATATACAAGACTTTTTGAAAATGGCATTGTAATCGGAGGAATCTTAGGCAATCTCTACACTTTTTTTCACATCCATCTGCCAATTACCGCAGTGGGAATGCTTATCATAGGTTTGTTCTGGGGAATCTACGTAGGTTGCCTTGCGATGGCGATTGCCGAAACATTGGATGTGATTCCTTATTTTATCAATAAATCTAAGTTGAAGATGGGGATTAGTGGAATTATCATTGCCATTGCTCTAGGAAAAGGAAGTGGGACTCTGTTGCAGTTATTTATGAGGATGACAGGGAACTGATGATTTATTCGTAATGAGAAAGGTGATAAAACAATGAGTGATAAAAATGTAACAGCACATGATGTCATGCAGGAACAAGATAAAGAACAACGTGACCAGAAATACAACGACTATGTCACGTCCGTTACGCCAAAACATAGTTGTTTCGCCAATATGTGCAAGGCGTTTTTAGTAGGAGGTATTATCTGTGTAATCGGGCAAGCATTCGTAAGTTTCTACCAATACTTAGGGTTTGATAAAGAAACAGCAGGCTTATATGAAGTTGTAACGTTAGTGCTTATTAGTGTTATCCTAACAGGCTTAAATGTTTACTCTAAACTTGCAAAATGGGCAGGTGCAGGAACTGTCGTACCGATTACAGGATTTGCAAACTCTGTAGCCTCATGTGCCATCGAATTCAAGACAGAAGGACAAGTATTCGGTATTGGATGCAAAATCTTTACTATTTGTGGACCAGTTATCTTATATGGAATTGTATTCAGTTGGTTCTTAGGTGTTATATATTGGTTGTTAAAGGTTATAGGGGTTGTGTAAATAATAATACAAGAAAGGCTTGGTATAGAAATGAGCGAGAAAAAGTTTGTAGGAAAACAAAGTATTGCATTTTCCAATCCACCGATTATTACATCCTATGCATCCGTTGTAGGAAAGAAGGAGGGCGAAGGACCTTTAGCTTCTTATTTTGATGTAATTGATCAAGATGCATTATTCGGTGGGGACAACTGGGAAGATGCCGAAAGTCGTTTGCAAAAGATGACAGCAGAATTGGCAATTAAGAAAGCAAATTTAAAGCCAGAAGATATTCGATACCTATTTGCAGGAGATTTATTAGGACAATTAATCGCCACATCTTTTGGAGTTGAAGATATGGATATTCCATTCTTTGGTGTATATGGTGCTTGCTCGACTATGGGAGAATCTCTTTCTTTAGCATCTATTTTAATCGACGGAGGATATGCAGATCATGTGGTTGCTTTGACATCTAGTCATAATGCCAGCGCAGAAAAACAATTCCGTTTCCCATTAGAATATGGAACGCAAAGACCATTGGCGATGACATGGACAGTAACAGGAAGTGGAGCAGTAGTCTTATCTAATCGTAAATTGGTAAAAGAACCTAAAAAAGAAGAGGAAACCGTTGTTGAAATCAAAGGCATTACCACAGGTAAAATCGTAGACTATGGTGTAAAAGATTCTATGAATATGGGCGCTTGTATGGCACCAGCAGCGTGTCAGGTAATTGCACAGCATTTAGATGATTTTCAGATACAACCATCTGAATACGATAAGATTATTACAGGGGATCTTGGTTTTGTAGGTCAGCGAATTTTATTCGATTTATTAAAAGAAAAAGGATACGACATTTCTCAAAATCACATGGATTGTGGAATTGAAATCTATGATGCAGATACACAAGATACCCATGCAGGTGGAAGTGGATGTGGTTGTAGTGCCTCCACATTGTGTGGCTATATTATGAATAAATTGAAATCAAGAGAGTGGAAGAAAGTTCTTTTTGTTCCTACTGGTGCATTATTGTCAACAGTCAGCTTTAATGAAGGTGATTCCGTTCCAGGTATTGCACATGCCGTGATTATAGAAGCACAATAGGAAATAAGAAGGATGGAGGTAATCAGATGGATTATGTAAAAGCATTTGTGGTAGGTGGATTAATCTGCGCAGCCGTTCAGATATTTATGGATAATACGAAATTAATGCCAGGTCGAATTATGGTTATTTTACTTTGCCTTGGGACGTTGCTAGGTGCTATAGGAGTTTATGAACCTTTTGCAGATTGGGCAGGAGCAGGAGCGACAGTTCCGTTGTCTGGATTTGGAAGTACGTTATTTAAAGGTGTAAAGGAAGCGGTGGATTCGGAAGGATTTATTGGAGTGTTTAAAGGTGGGTTTACACGAAGTGCAGTTGGGGTTTCCTCGGCGTTGATATTTAGTTATTTGGCGTCATGGATATTTAAGTCCAAGATGCAGTAGAGGAAAATTGTAAAATATTACAATGTGCGAATTATAGGGGAAATTAGATGATTTGTTCTAAAGACATTCATTAGTTTACTCTATAATTCGCAAAACACTAGAAAAAGTGCTATTACTTTCTGATACACTGGGATGTTAAAGTAATGCAAATGTGATATAATATTGTGAGGATTTTACATAAGGAAGGAATTGGATGAAATGAATAAGATGAACCTAAATTTCAACTTAAATTTTAAAGATAAAAAAGTCCAAAAAAGAATCACTTGGATTGTGCTATTGCTTTTATTAGGAGTAGTCTACTGCTCTTGTACAGGATCGCATTTTACCGTAAAGGGAGCAATTAGATCAAATAGCTTTGTAAAACATTCTTCTGTGTATCTGAATCAAATACATACGAAAAAACTAGCAGTCCATTTTTATGAAAATAAAGACCAATATTGTAGTGTAATAGCATTTTATGATTTTCCTTTCTGGAAAAGTAATTGTAGTACATACATACCAAAGGAAAATGTGAAAGAGGAAAAATTAAAGGTTGTTGGTGTGGGAAGCGTTTTTTATGAAGATGAGGAACTTACTGCATTGTGTTTTCAATCCAATGACGAACAAGTAGATTATATTGTTGTTAAGATGGATGGGAAAGAAGAAAAGAAACATATTTCTTTCGATGATACCGTGGTATTTTCTTATGATAAATGTGTTCCATTTGATGAGATAACAGCCTATGCTTATTCAGAAGATGGTCATAAAATATATCAGTTACAATATGAAGAAAAAGACCAAATAAAAGAAAATGAACAAAGACGAAATTTTAAATGGATTGCAATAGGATAATGGAAAAAGAAAAGAGACTACCTCATGTAATATTAAATGAGATAGTCTCTAATTATTTTCTTACTATTCTACTATTCCACTATTTCTTCCTCATTTGCAGGTGGAAGAACATCCGTATCCTCACCATTTACAGGTGGTTTTTCGCCTTCATTTCCACTAGAGACATTGTCTGTGCTAGCATTGTTTCCATTTTCGCCTTCATTCCCGCCAAAGGCAGGAGCAGAAGGTGCGTTTGGTGTTGACGAACCAGGTGATGTCGAATCATTCGGATTCTCTGTCTTAGACGGTTTTTCAATTTCCTCAGGTTCTAAGGAAGGAATCACATGTTCATGCACATCGCACAACATGGATTCAAATTTGCTTGGTAAAATATAAGCCGTATCCGCTGTATAAGCAGTTTCACCAGACTTAATTAAAAATACCTTATCTTTAATATCCGCAGCAGGACAATTCTTACAAGGTGACTTACCAGAAATCGCACATACACGAACCTTCACATGCACATCACAAGCTTCCGTAGGTTGCGAACCTTTTGCAAAATACTCTGTACGAACAGTAGAACCATTTGGTGCATGATTACAAACTCCATCCACCGCTAATTTACCAGACTTCGTACATATCGTAGCTGTCACGATAGAATCTGGCTTCGTAAAATCTTTACGCTCTAGATTCCCATGGATTTTCTCCATAACTGTTCTCCAAAGATTCTTATGATAAGAAGTATCCACTTGGTCGCCATTGTTATCATAACCACCCCAGATACCAGCAGTATAATAAGGTGTATAGCCAACGAACCAAAGGTCATTATCACTACTTGTTGTACCAGTTTTACCAGCTACAGGCATATTTACCGTTTGTAAAGCAAGTTTACGACCAGTACCAACCTTTACAACGTCCTCCATAGCATTTGTTAAAAGCCATGCAGTAGAATCTTTCATAACTTGTGTTGTAGTAGTAGAAGAGTGGTCAATTAAAATCTTTCCACTTTGATCACAAATCTTCGTATACAGCCTAGGTGCTGTATAATTTCCTCCATTTGCAATGGTAGCAAATGCATTGGTTAATTCTAAGTTAGTAACACCATCTGTAATACCACCTAACGCAAGTGATAAGTTTAAATCACTTACCGTACGACCAGTGGTTTCATCTGTACGACTTTCCACCAATGTCGTAAATCCAAGTTTTTGTAAATATGAAAATCCAGTCTGCGTAGTCACTTGTTCTAATGTCTTAACTGCCATTACATTCATAGAATTATAGATTGCTTGACGGATTGTTGTGAAACCATTATAAGCCTCACCATTCCAGTTATTTACCTTACGACCTGTACCAGGATACTCATAATAATCATCATCAAATACACTTGCCAATGTCAATCCCTTCGTATCCAATCCAGGAAGATAAGTAGATAAAATTTTAAAGGTAGACCCTGGTTGTCTAGTAGTAGCCGTAGCACGATTTAAGGAACGGCTGTATTTCTTCTGACCACGTCCTCCGATTAAAGCCTTTACCTCGCCTGTATATTGATCCATTAATACAAAGGATACCTGTGGTTGTGGTGTAAATGTAATCACTTCACCATCCACACGATCCGTTTCGCCAATAACGGAAGCACGATACTCTTCAATATAAGGAGTAGCATCATCTTGATTATCAAAATATAAACTGAAATCTACACCTTTTTTTAAGAAATAAGATTTCATAGTAGCTTCACTGTAATTATGTGCTTCCCCCTCAGAATCAATAATTGTTAAGCGATACGTTAATTCATTGGTAGAATTCGTCGGATACATAGATTCGTCTGAAAATACTCCATCACAGATACTTTGTAAAGCAGTATCTTGTGTGGTATAAATACTTAATCCACCACGATAAAGCAGGTTGTAAGCTTGTGTAGAAGTGTATCCTAATTCTTCTACTAAATCATTGGTAACCTCGTCAACAAGTGCATCCACAAAGTAGGAGTTTACATTAGACGAAGAAGCATATTCTTCTGTATTTACCAATTCAATACGGGAATAGACATCATCGGCTAATGCCTCTTGATATTCTTCCTCTGTAATATAATTCTGCTCTTTCATTTTATCTAAAATAATAATACGTCTATCCGCATTGTTTTCAGGATAGGTAATCGGATTATAAGCAGATGGATTCTTGGTAATACCAGCGATAACGGTCGCCTCTGAAAGCGTTAATTCAGAAACCGATTTGTTGAAATATCGCTGTGAAGCAGATTCAACACCCAACGTATTTTGACCTAAATTAATCGTATTTAAGTAATATTCTAAAATTGTCTTTTTATCCATACGATTTTCAAGTTGTACCGCTAAGTATTGTTCTTGAATCTTACGTTCAATTTTGTCGGAAAAGTTCGTTTCCATACCACCTTCGAATACGGTGTTTTTCAAGAGCTGCTGCGTTAACGTACTCGCTCCTTGGTCAAAACCGCCATCAAAGATACCTAAGAAAAATGCACGGAAGATACCTTGTACATCGATACCATTATGTTCCCAGAAACGCTCATCCTCAACTGCAATAAACGCATTAATTAAATTATCAGGAATTTTTTCGATATTGACATAGACGCGGTTAGCATTGGAACCAACAAGTTGTTGAATCTTATTACCACTCGAATCATATATTGTTGTCGCGAAAGTTGTAGGGGCAACATTTATGCTGTCAATATCAGGTGCGTTGTCGATGATACCCTTAATCAGACCGATTCCAGCAAATACACCGATGCAAACCGCTAATATGACACAAATTAAAAAAGTTTTAAAGAAAAGGACAGAGGCTTTTGTCTTCATCTTCTTAGATGTTGAAACCGCTTGCTTATACTTATCCTTTGTCCCATTTTTACTAAAGTTCATATGAGCCTCCTAAAAATATTAACCATATTATTCCCCATTTTCCATAGAACAAAACCTATTGAAAAGCAAATAATATCGTCAGCATTTATTATTATAGCAAATTTACCACTTGAAATAAAGTTTTTCCCAGTATATTTTATTAAGAAGATTAATAGATTGAGAAAAAAATAAAAAGATACTAATAGATGTATAGAAAAGTGAAATAGATGAGAATAAAGTAAGACATCACTAATATATTACTGTAAATAATGAATGAAAAATGTCAAAAAATAACGTAAATTGCGTTCGTATTTTGTTGCATAAATCTATAAAAATTTGCTATTATATACAAGAACGGACGCTTAATTGTATTGATTAAGCGAAATCAAAAGAAAGTTATGAGGGAGTAAAATATGACAGAGTGTAAACTTAAAGGGACGCGAATTGTAGAGATTATGCCATTGAGGGAGATGGAATTGAAGTATTTCTTATTGGAAGAGATGGACGAAGCAGAACAGACCATCTCATATGGTGTAGAAATTCGCAAGACAGAATCGGAGCAAGTAGAAGTTGAGGCGGTGAAAGGCGTTACTGATTCCAAAGAAATGGCAGACCATTTAATAGAACTTCTTGTAACAAATACTGTAACACCGATTTCTTTAGTAAATGTAGTAGATGATTACATAACGGAGAAAGTATGTAGCTAAATAAAGATTGTCATGGTATAATGGCTTCATGAAACAAAGGAGTCGTGGATATGAAAGAACAAATTAATATCGTGTACCAAGGCGGTCAAGGGGAAATAGTCGAAAAGAAATCAAGGTTTATTTGTAATGTTTTACCGATAAATACAGAAGAAGAAGCAATTGAATTTATCGAGAAAACAAAGAAGAAGTATTGGGATGCAAGACACAATTGTTTTGCATATGTGATAGGTGAGAGACAACAAATACAGAGGTGTAGCGACGATGGAGAACCATCTGGCACAGCTGGAAAACCAATGTTAGATGTTTTGCTAGGCAAAAAAATTAGTAATGTTGTAGTTGTAGTAACTCGTTATTTTGGAGGTACCTTGCTCGGCACTGGGGGGTTAGTGCGAGCATACCAAAAAAGCACTCAAGAGGGATTAGAAGCAAGTGTCGTATTTGAAAAATGTTACGGCAATCAAGTTTCCATTCAGACGGATTATAATGGAATTGGAAAATTACAATATATAGCGGCAACAATGGAACTTCATACGCTTGATACAGAATATACAGATAAGGTTATTATGAAACTGCTTGTGCCTGTGGAACAACAGGACGAGTTAGAGCAGAAAGTAATAGAAGCTACGTCAGGAAGAGCAATTATTGAAATTGAAGATACGATATATTATGGGTTTCATAATGGGGAATTGATATTGTTGTAAATGAAAATGATAGAATATCTTTATAAGAGAAAGGGCTACCGCATTTTATTGTGATAGCCCTTCTAGTGTGAAAATTAATATACAATATTACACAAATTGATTCAAATCTTCCTTATAAAAATAATTAATTTGTTCAAGAGAAGCAACTAACTCATCTTGATTCACATCTAAACTCTTACATAAATCCTCTAATGAACTGTAATGATCTCTTAGTTGCGTATTTACATAACTAAGACGCATCACAGGATCTTTTGGAATACTCATATTCAACCCCTTCTTTCGCTAAAAATATGAAAAGAAAATAGTACTATTTTATCTTCTTAATCTTTCTAAAATGCTCTTTTATCTTCGCCTCATACCCATTATCTGATAACTCATAAAATACGGTATCCTTATGAATATCTGGCAAGTATTGTTGTTCCACGTAATGATTTTCATAATCATGTGCATACTTATACCCAATCCCATGACCAAGCTTCGCCGCACCATGATAATGTGCATCCTGTAGATACGATGGAATAGGTGCATTCTTCTCCGTCTTAACAATACTTAAAGCCTTATCAATTGCAAGATAAGCCGAATTACTCTTCGGTGCACATGCCACATAAGAGGCCGCCTGCGCTAACACAATACGAGCTTCAGGCATTCCAAGACGTTCCACTGCCTGTGCAGCAGAAGTTGCTACCACCAAAGCATTTGGATCTGCATTTGAAACATCCTCTGCCGCGCAAATCATAATACGACGTGCAATAAATGTAATATCCTCACCTGCATACAACATTTTTGCTAAGTAATAAATAGCAGCATCAGGGTCAGAACCACGCATACTCTTGATAAATGCAGAGATGGTATCATAATGATTATCTCCCGTCTTATCATAACGTACCACACGCTTCTGAATACATTCTTGTGCCACATCTAACGTAATATGAATCAAATCATCCTCACTACGTTTCGTTGTCAACACTCCTAGTTCAATGGCATTTAATGCAGAACGGGCATCCCCATTGGATATGCCAGATAAGAACTCCAGCGCATCATCCTCAATCACAGCACGATACGAACCAAGTCCCTTTTCCTTATCTGTAAGCGCACGCTTAATCAATGTCTTAATATTTTCTTGGCTAAGCGGATAAAGCTCAAACACCACAGAGCGCGAGATAAGCGCAGAATTTACTTCAAAATATGGATTTTCCGTAGTAGCACCAATTAAAATAATGGTTCCATCTTCTACATAAGGCAATAAGAAATCCTGTTGTCCTTTATTAAAACGGTGAATCTCGTCTACAAATAAAATGGTTTTCTTACCATACATCCCATTATTATTCTTCGCCTCTGTAATCACCTGTTCCATATCTTTCTTACCACTAGTAGTAGCGTTAATCTGCGTAAATAAAGCGCTAGTCGTATGTGCAATTACCTTCGCTAAAGTTGTCTTACCAGTACCTGGTGGACCATAAAAAATAACAGAGCTTAACTTATCTGCCTTGATCGCGCGGTATAGTAATTTGTCTTTTCCAAGAATATGTTCTTGTCCAACGATTTCTTCTAACGTAGTAGGACGAAGTCTTGACGCAAGAGGAGATTCCGTCTCTTGATTTTTACTTCGCATATATTCAAATAAATCCATTGGCAACCTCATTTCTGATCATATTGATTATCTATCACATTCATTTACTGCTCATTTCTTTTTTGAAGTACTTTATAAATCAGCTGATAAGCATAAAGTAAGATTGGAATCATAACAGTTGAGAAAAGGCAAGCAAAGAATAAACCACCTGTTTCCTTGTTTGTAAAACATGCCACGATAAATGTTGTTACATAAAGTGCCAATAAAAATACCACCAAAACAAGACTGAAGATTCGTTTCCCTTTACTAACTTTTTCTGTATTCGTTGTTTTTTTGTTTGTACTCAAACTGTGTCCCTCCGAATGAAAATATCGTATAAATTTTCTTATTATAGCTTATTAGTATAACTGTGTGTCAATCAGTTTCCCTTCGACACACAGTTCATTATAGCGAATTATAAAATGCATTTCAATCTACTAGGAAAATTTTTATATTTACTTTTTTTGAATTTCATATTATTATCGTTAGAAGGCTGTTATAACAGTGAAGATGAATAGAGAGGGTATTTGAATGAAGAAAGGCAAAGTGATTAAGTGTTTATGGGCATTGCTCGGAATATTTTTGATTGGGGTAGGGGTTGCCTTCAACGCAGGAACACTGTTTGGAAATGATCCAATCGGGATTGTGTATGATGGAGTGAGAAATGCTGCAAATCTAAGTCCAGAAAAGTTAGGGATGGTTTCTAACTTTGTAAATTTTGGACTAATTCTTATTTTACTATTTATAGGTAGAAAGTATATTAACATAGGAACTGTCCTTTACATTCTTCCTTACGGAACATTTGTAAGTATTGGAACGTACTTATACAATGTACTATTTTCACAAGAAATCTTTTTATCACGTTTAGTAGCAGGAGTATTTGGTTGTTCTTTTATCTACATCGGAGTTGGAATTTATATTGCGATGGATATTGGTTTAGATCCATTTACAGGAATTGTTATGGTAATTCGAGATAAGTTAGGTTGGGAGTATAAAAAAACTAAGATTTGTTTTGATATTTCCATGGTTATACTTGGTGTAATCTTAGGTGGAAAACTTGGTTTAATTACAGTGATTACTGCATTAGTAGCAGGACCATGTATTCAAACTGTTGCAAAATTTATTACAGATCATGTAAAGATTCCAGAATAAAGTTTTTCAAAGAAAAACGAAAAAAAACCTGGTGCAGTAGGGAGCTACACCAGGTATAAAAGGGGAGGATAAGTATTTAATTTTTCTTTGGTATACTGCTTTCGATTGGAGGGGGATCCAATTTGAAAGCGTTTGCGTTTTGTTTATCAGCTACATCAATTTCGCTCGTTGATGTATCTGATAGTACTATTATTACCGCGATGAAAAAAGTTATACACAAAAAGTGAAAAAAAATTTTTATTTATTTGAAGTTGATATTGAGATATGGTATACTTGTCTTGGATTTGAAACGTAAATTATATTTAAAGGTGGTATTTTCAAATGAGTTTATTAACAGAATGGCGTGAATACGCATACAGTCTTGATACAAATAAAAAGGAAGGTCAGCTTTTCTGGGCAAACTATTTCAATGAAGAAAAAGCTGTTTACGAAGAAATCTTAGCAAATCCTGAAACTGTTGTAACAGGTACTGTTGAAGAACTAGCAAAAAAATATGATATGAAATTAAGCCTAATGGTAGGTTTCCTTGATGGAATCAACGACAGCTTAGTAAATCCTAACCCAATCGATGAGATGGACAAGGATACAGTTGTTAACTTAGGTTATGATAAAGAATTATTATACAAAAACATGGTTGACGCAAAAGCGGAATGGTTATACACATTACCTCAATGGGATGCGTTATTAACAGAAGAAAGAAGAAAAGAACTTTACCGTGAAGCGAAAAAAGCTGGTACAGTTGTTAAGGCGAAAAAAGTTGGTCGTAACGATCCTTGTACTTGTGGAAGTGGAAAGAAATATAAATTCTGCTGTGGACGTTAGTTTTCGTTGATTCATTATTTAATATGAAATAGTACAACCCTTTCTGATTTGATATAGTTGATTAGAAAGGGTTTTTTATGTGAGCAATTTGATAGCAAATTATTAATATTACAGAAATAGGGATTGATTATTTTTGGTGAATGGTTTAAAATGGTATTGTTTGTAGAAAGTGGTAAGTTTGCCCCGCGCCTTGAAAATAAAGGGTTTCAGTGAGTTCATAGGGGTAGATGTAGTGAGAAAAGTAGTACATAAAAGTTTTGCCCCGCAAAGTGGAGTTTGAGACTAGAGTTTATAAGGGTTTGCGAAGGTAGGGTTAAAGAAGCTAGAGCCCCGCGAGGGGACGGAAACTATTTTCAAAATTCGCATTAATTTCATCTGATGCTGAGTTAAAGAAGCTAGAGCCCCGCGAGGGGACGGAAACTATTTCCGTTGTACCCCTAAGAGCTGCTTGCTGCTCGTTAAAGAAGCTAGAGCCCCGCGAGGGGACGGAAACAATAATGAACGATCTTGTTCCCAAAGTCGTCTTTTTCGTTAAAGAAGCTAGAGCCCCGCGAGGGGACGGAAACCTCCCTCAACGACCTCTTGTCCGTTTTCCATTCTTAAGTTAAAGAAGCTAGAGCCCCGCGAGGGGACGGAAACTATCTGTTTCCTTGATTGTATGAGGACTATCGTCCAAGTTAAAGAAGCTAGAGCCCCGCGAGGGGACGGAAACTATACATATACCGTTCTGAGGGCTAGAAAGCTGCTCTGTTAAAGAAGCTAGAGCCCCGCGAGGGGACGGAAACTCTGTATAAGAGAAGTTTGATAAGTATATATCTTTTGTTAAAGAAGCTAGAGCCCCGCGAGGGGACGGAAACGTTATATCCTGTATAGCACCAAATCTCTTTATTAGTTAAAGAAGCTAGAGCCCCGCGAGGGGACGGAAACACAAGAGTTTCATGGCTAGAATGGTGCCTGACGACGGTTAAAGAAGCTAGAGCACCGCGAGGGGACGGAAACTTTAAGAGGGGAAGTATGGTAATTGTATCAGGGTATGTTAAAGAAGCTAGAGCCCCGCGAGGGGACGGAAACAAAGATCGTCTAGCGTTTATGGTAGAAGGTATGAGGTTAAAGAAGCTAGAGCCCCGCGAGGGGACGGAAACTCTTACGCATACAGATCTTACATTAATTGGTACAGAGTTAAAGAAGCTAGAGCCCCGCGAGACCAGCTAGTAATAGTCAAGTTGTATTTTGTGGATTTAGAAATATT
>CAYPEJ010000018.1:37197-91134 GCA_964409685.1 uncultured Anaeromicropila sp. | reverse complement strand
GGCTGAGGCATCGGCTGAGGCATCGGCTGAGGCATCGGCTGAGGCATCGGCTGAGGCATCGGCTGAGTCTGCGGGGCATCGGGGGTGGCCTTGGCCAAAAGCCCGGCCACAAGGTCAAGCGCCATGTTCGGCGCCGCGCTTGCCTGCGCGACATCGGACGATGGCGTGAACTGCGCCGGTTCGACTACGGGTTGCTGTGAGTCCATGTTATTCTCCAAACTGGTCGAGCGCCTCGTGCGGGCTCACCGAGAAATCGGCAGTCGTCGGAAGCGTCTGCTGTACGGGGTTTGCGAACATCTCCGGGTACACCGACGACGGGTCGGTGATGAGGTTCGCCGCCATGCCGAGCCCGAGCGTGATCCCGTACTGGACGGCCAGCGACTCGGCGTCTTTGGACGCCGGGCCGTTGAGCGCCATGTCGCGGAGCGCGGCGACCACGGTGCGACCGATGGGGCCGTTCGCCCAGTCGTTGTACTGCGCCGCGCTCTGCTCGGTCGAGAACAGCTTACGGAAGCGGGTCACGCCGGAGGTCGACAGAAGACCTCCGACGGACGCGCCGGCCTCGGCTCTTTCGTGCACCGGGGTCGTCATGCCTTACTTGGTCTCCGGCTCGGCTTCGGGCATCGGGTTGAGCGCCTGACGGAGAATGACCTGACGCACCCAAGCGATGTTGGCGATGCGCTGTTCAACCTCCGCGCGTTCCTTGTGGCACTGCGCGATCTGGATGTCGATTTCGGCGAGACGCTTCTGCGCGTCGGCCTGCGAGATCGGCATCGCGATAAGTTCCTCGAACGTCGGGGACTTCTGTTCCTGTTCCTGCTTGGTCGTTTCTTCGGCCATGTTGCTCTCCCTGAGCCTAGAGGCTCATTAGTGAATCGGCAGACTCTTCTTCGTTGTAGAGATCGGCGGGGCTAGTCTGCCCAAACCCCGTGATCTCTTGTACGGCGTTCATGCGATTGACCGCGTTCGCGGCGTTCGCCTTGGCTTCGGCGATGCGCTTGTCGCGGGCGATGGCCGAATCGGTCATGCGGTCCTTGCGACCTTCATCCCCGTCGGCCCTGCGGGCTTCCAAGTCGGACTTGCCGGCCGCGACCTGGCTCTCGAGTTCGAGGCGGCGGAGGGCGACCTCGTGCTCCTTGTCGACGCGGTACATGTCGGCCTCGGCCTTCTTGTCCGCTTCGTAGTGCGCCTTTTCGAGTTCGGCCTCGTCGGCACGCTTCTTGAGGTCTTCCATCTCGCGCTGCTGCTTTTCCTTCTCGGCCTGTTCCACGCGCTCCTGCGTGGCGACCGCGAGGTTCAGCGCCTTGACGGTCGGGCGGAGGTCGCGGAGCATCTTGGCCACGCGCTTCGCCTCGCCGTCCTTGCCAATCTGCTGTCCGCCGATGGCGAGGTGCTCCTGCACGTGCTTCGATACGGACTGTAGGAGCGAAAGCACCTGCTTCGGGTTTTCGATCTGCGGCGGATTCACGGCGGACGGCTGGTTGTCCGGGCTCGCCTGGACCTGGTCGACGATCTCCTGAAGGATCTTCGAGTGGACGGGGATGTGCGCCCAGTGCCACTGGTCCTGCCCGACGACCACGGCCTGCCCCATGCGAAGCATCCCGTTCTCCATCTCGGCGAACGAGGACTGGTCGGACGGGGCCTGATCGCGGTTGACCTCGGGCATCATGGCGTCGGCGTGTTTGCTGCCGAGGCGGAGCTTCAGCATTTCACGGATGGCGTTCTTGCGCCCCGCGTCATCGAACGAGCCGCCGTACGCGCCGAGCAGCTCGTTGAGGACGCCGACCACGCCCTCGCTGCCGAGGATGAGGTCGCGGCACGTGACCACGGTGAACAGCTGCGGAACCTGCGCGATGACTTCAAGACCAACGCCGCGCCGTCCGCAACGGTCGATGAAGGTGGCAATCTCGGGGAAGTCGGCCAGCTTCGTCTGATCCTGCGACACGGCGATGCGGACGAAGCGCTTGAACATCTCCTGGAACACCTTGTCGAACACGGTGATGCGCTGGACGAAAAGCGCCTCTTCCTTGCGGGAGCGGATGCGGTTCTGGATCTCGACTTCGGCCTTCGTCTGACGGGACGCACCCTCCTGCAATTTGATGCCGGTCGTGCCAAGCTGGCCCTTGTCCGCGCCCGTCACGGAGTTGACGCCGATGCCGTCGAGCAGCTGCTTCATCTGAGTGAGCTGCTGGATGTTCGGCGCGACCTGCGCCTGTGCGGCAGCATACTCCGCGGGGATGACGGTGTACGGCCCCTGCTCGTTGATGGTGAGGTTCTGCTGGGCGCCCGCCGTCTTCTGGTTGAGGACGAACGACGCGGCGCGGAACGACACGTCGACCATCTGGCAGGTGAAGCGGTTGTTGAGAAGCTCGATGGGGTAGAGAAACGACGCAAGGCCTCGTACCGCGCGGGCGTAGCGTTCGTTGCAGCTGAACGGGAACCACAGGAAGCACTCGTCCATCGTGCGATAGGCGTTCTGCTTGCGGAAGAGGAACTCCTTCTGCTCCGACGCAGGGCTGATGAGATGCGTGATGCCGCGCGGGTATTCCATCTCCTTCACGAAAGCGTGGATGACGTTGAACACGTCGAACTGGTGTTCTTCCTCGAAGCGGTTCTGGCGAATGAGCGAGAGGTTCGACTCGATGTAGGTCGTGTTGTTCTCGACGCCCGGCTGCGAGCGCGTCTCAAGTTTGTTCTGGAAAGCGTCGACGACCCACCGCTTGACGGCGGAGACGTTCCAGCCCTCGGCCTCCGCGTCCACAGGGTGGTCGAGGAGGTAGAAAAGGTAGTGCGCCGGCAGTGTCGTCTCGAACATGATGAGTTCATGCTGCGACGAATTGACTGGGCCGTGCGGGATGAAGCGAATCTGCCCGCGCTCGAGAGCGACGGGATTATAGTCGTCGTCCGTCGGCCACGTCACAGGACCGAGGCCGTAGAGGTCGGCTTCGCGGTTCATCATCGAGAGAGCAGGAATGACCTTGCCCGTTTCACGAATCGTGCGGGAGAACTCCTCGGCGATGACGGTTGCGATCTTCGCGGCGTCGGGGCCGGCGATTTCGCGCGACAACGGTTGAATTTCGACGAGGTTCGTCGTGTCGGACGAAAGCTTCAGCACCGCGTCGGAGCGGTTGTCGATGACGCCCTTGAGTCCGAGGAAGTTGACGTTCGCGATATTCCTGAGCCCGCACTGCGCAAGCTTCGCAGGATCGTAAGGGAGGTTCCCGTCGTACATCCTGCGGATCTTCGCGCGACGCGTCGCCTCCACCATGTCGTCGTCGGTGAGACGCGAGTAGATGGCCGCGAACGCTGCGGGGTCTGTGAAGCGGCTTTTGGCGGGGCGGCCGTTGGCCTCCACGATGTTATATCCAAGTTCACTCATGGCTGTGTCTCCAGCAGGTTTTCGGGGCACCGTCCCACGGCTTGTCCGTCTCATCGTAGTCGACCGCCGCGGCGACGGCGGAGAACGTCCTCGCACACTCGCACGTACCCGACAGCTTGTCCTCCGGAACGGAGACGCGGCGTCCGCCGAACGAAGACTGAATCCAGTTCAACGCGCCCGTGCACGTGAGGCAGAGCGAGCGGTCGTGCTTAGGACACGACGTGCAGATCTGGAGGCGACGGGAGATTTCATCGAACGTGACCACGTGCCGGCTGAATAACGGACGGGCGTTGTCCTTCGCCTCCTGCATCCGCACGACGTGGTAGCCGGAAACGCCGCTGCAGAACCAGTCGGGCATGTATTTGCACATGCTCTCCGCGGTCAGGCCTTCCGGACTTCCGCTCACCCCGTGCTTCTTCATCAGTTCGATGACGCGAGGGCGCAGTCTCATCCACAGGCGATCGGAGACCCGCTCGCCGTTGATGATGCAGAAGTACTCCCCGCCGGGGGCGGGGACGCTGAAAGACCTGATGCGGGCTTCTGGCATCAGCGGCCTCCCTCGCGGGCTTTCTTGACAAGCTTGCCGACTTCGGACATCGCGGTGTCCGTGATCTGCACCTCGTGCGATTTCGGCATGGGCGCGGGGTCGGCCTTGGCCGGCGTGACACGCTGGGATAGCGGGGCTACCTCGCGCGTCGGTTTGCCGCCGCGCATCGTGACGAACTTGAGGAACTCGTCCCGCGTATGCATGTGCGTGGGATTGAACCCACCGACGAACCAGCACGAATCCTCGTCGCTCTTGAACTGGAGCGGCTTCCCCGTATAGGCGCACACGGGGCGACCTGTGCCGCGAAGCCCGAACACGCCGTCGACGCAGTTCCAGTTCTCGTACGCGGTCTTGGACGACGGCTGCCGCTTGGCGGTGTCGTACGTGTCAGGCGCGAAGAACAGAGGTTCCGCATTTTCGCGGATGACCATCTTCACGACGATGGGTTCGCCCGTGTACGGGTTCTTCAATCCGGTGAAAGCCGCACCGGTGCAAGTTATCGGTTTAGTGGACATCATGCTCTCCTCATGTGTAGACCGGGATCCAAGGCATGCCCCGGTAGTCGACTCGTATTTTACCGTTGTACAACTGGTACAGTGGAAACACCGTGTTCTCGTTGTCAGACCCCTTAGAAGAGTCGACGATGGACGGCTCGGGCCGGATCTTGTCACCGTCCGGGTGCTTAATCGAAACGTAGATAATCTTAATTCCGCTATCGGGACCCGTGGCAGAATTGGGAACTTCCAACTCAGAACTGCTGTTGACGCCACACATGGTACGCCCCCACATGAAACAACAGTTCTTCAAGGAGACAAGTCGCCGGAAAGTCTGCTTGCCGTGTTTCTCCGTTTTATAGACCGGATCGAACGGACGGCCAGACGCTGCCGAACCCGCGCCGGGAGACCCGTACGAGATGTCGGGTCTCACGCCAAAAGTGAACGACGGACTCATATGCCGACTCCCTCGATCGTGATTTTGCAGGAGTTGACAAGTGTCACGTGCCACACCTGGGAAACGGGGTTGTAGGTCATGCTCGTTCCGCTAAACAACGCGGCGTGTCCAGTAATCAAATTGAGGAGCAGTTTGCTACCGCGTCCCGACGCACAATAGACATGCCGGTCGACGGTCGTCGTCTGATACGATGCACCCTCGTCGCTTGCGCCTGCGCTCATCTGAATCATGCGATCGTTGTACGACCAATAGATGAAACTCACGTCTTCCTGTCCGCTCTGGCCTGCGGATTCAGTTTCCCAACCGGCAGAGAACGAATAACTTCCGTTGTACAGGCCATGCTCGTCGACCGTGATGTTCGGCTGGATGTTGTAGGATGACGGCATGTGGTCGTACGGGACGCTGTCAAGCTCGTTCTTGTTCACGATCTTGAACTTGGTCGCAAAATCCTGGTACTCCTTCTGATAAAGATTGTCCGCCTCTTGTTTCGTGGCATTGACGAACCATACGGTTCTGGAGTACTTGTAGTTGGTGTCGACCGTGTGGTTCCATGTCCGGTACTGTTTCTTCACGACGTCCACGGTCACGTCGATCGACCCGCCGTTGTTCTTCTGTGTCGAGACAGTCTTGATGACATGGTCGTTGTCGGAGAGAACCTTTGTCGGGTAGGGCTCAAATGCAGACGGCGCGTTCTTACTGACTGTCCGCGACGTTGTTTTAAAATAGTCGGCCGAACACGTTTTCTGCGCGTCGGGGACGGCGATTTCGGTGACCGTTCTATCCACCGTGCGAACGAACCCATTGTCGTCGAGATCGCTCGTTTTCTGGTGGTACACGCCACCACCGGCTTCAGGGACACAATCGGCGTCTACTGCGCCGACCCCCATCGTAACGGTGTCATGCTGGTGTTCGTAGATGGTCTTATTACAAGCCGCGCGGTCGGGCAGCGTCGTAATATCCAGCGTCGTCCGCGTGATATTATAAAGGCGGCCGTTCGTCATCTCCCACGACACGGAGGTGCCCACTTCGTCTTCAGGTGGGATGGATGCGGAGATCTCCGTGGGGACTGCTTCAGATGGGATGCCCGATTGGTTTCGGTCAACGATGGTTGTAGTCAGCCCTTTAGCCGTCCGACGATAGGACACGGTCGAATTGGCGACTGGAAGCTCATTATTTGTAACGGTCCTGACCGTGGACGACCCGTCAGAATTAAGCTGGGCGCTCCGCTCGACATAGACACCGTTAGCCGCGTCAGGGACGTGGCCAGCTTCGAGCGACCCGTCCGGGCGGTTGACAGATCCCGAGTCAGTGTGCATGAACGCAGATTTAGAGCACTCACGCCCTGCGTCAAGATTATCGGAAGAACGGTCGATCTCGGAAATCGTAATGTTGAAAAGTCCACCGGGGGTCTTTTCACGACGAAGTGTCTGACCGACTTTGGTACGGTCGTAAGCCGGGACAATACCATAGTAGACAGAGTCGTTCTCGGAGACATTCTGATGTTTGACACTATGGGTCAGACCAGTCAAGCCAACTTGCCACGTCTCCTCTGCGTTCGGGACCAGCTTCTCCTGGTCGTGGATAACGGTCTGCGAAATCGACCCCTCTTCGTCCATGTCTGTCTGGCGGGAGATGACAAGGCCGCCGACACCACTGCCGTAGACATGTTCGTTCTCCGACGGCATCGAGGAGATGCCAGACGTAGTACCGCTGTGCTTGTGGTGGAAAATGTCTTCAGTGCACGACTCGGCTGCACGAACGGGGTTCTCCGCGTCCCACGTCGTAATTGTGTTCGTATAGCGTCGACCGGGGGTCTTCTCGACTTTCACCGAACCACCGATGTCAATAGACGTCGTGTCCGCCGGATTGAGCTGGTTGGTGTTGACAGTCGTGACGCGCCGGCCTCTGCGACCGACGGTGATCTGCTTCGTGGACTCGGGGACTGGGCGTTCGACTTTTGTCTTCTCGACCGTCTTAAACGTGCCGTCCGGCTGCTGCTGGGACTCGTAGGACTTGATCACGCCGCCAGACGCGTCGGGCGCAATGCCAAGCGGGAGCGCCGAACCGACATGCTGCTCCGTGTGGTCGCCTTCGTATTGCGTGTGGGTTGAATCATCGGCGGCGACAAGGGCCTTCGATGTCGTCCACGTGGCGGAGGCGCGATACGTGCAGTCTTCGTTCTTGGCGATCTGCACTTCGACACGGACGCCACCGATATGCGAGGCAACAGGGACAGAGACGGGAAGCCCGTTCTCATCGGTGAAGTCCGGTGGCTCACCATACAGATTGTTCCACGACTCCGTCTCCACCGTCTCCATCGCATTCGACGATGCCGTCGTGCGAGGCGTGTGCTGGGTTTTGGCGGTGCGCTTCACAAGCGCATAGTTGAAAGTCCCGTCCTCGTTGCGGTTGACGGACTGGATCGACCACGAGACGCCCTGTAGACTCCCGGTCTCGGGGATGGACTCAATCACGGGAGAGTCCCACGTCCAATCGGTCTGCACCTCTTCGGTGCATGACAAGCCGGTCCCGACAGAGTAATGGTCCCACAAGGATTTCTCAGTGAGATCCTGCACGAGAGTGTAGGTCCCGTCCGTGCGCTGTCCGCCGTTGACAACCATGTTGTCATCGCGTTGCCACGTCGTAAGCGTAGGACGGTACTCCCCGTCAAGCGGAACCCCGTTGTAGATAATGCCACGGTAGGGGGCTTGCGAGAGAAGATACTTCATCGCCTCGTTGACAAGCGCAACGGGGATGCCCTCGACGAAACGGCGAATGCGGGTTGGCAGAGCGATGCGCTCTCCAGTTTCCTGGTTATAGCGATATCGCTGCGAGAGAATCTGGAGCCGCCATTTCCTCTCGAGCGAGTCTACCCACTGCCGGGCCGCCATCTGTACACTATTGTCTGCCATGGAATCTACACCGGGATATGTTAGCAAATGCGGAGGGCGAACGTCAAATGGATTCGCCGCCCGTATCGTCGTACTGATCGAAACTAGCAGAGTACTCGTCGTCCTGCGTCACCACGGTCGCGGGTCCGGTGGGGGCCGTGCTGACCACTGCCGACGGAGAAACGGGCTGGGGGAGGAACCCGAACGGCAGGAGGCCGAAGCGCTCCTTTGCCGCAAGCGCCGCAAGCGCACAGGCGTCGCACTCATCGGGGGACTTCTTGAACCGCTTGCGGAACTCGTCCTTGGGCTCGAGCCGGAGTGGGAAATTCATCGACACAAGGGCGCCACCACGTCCGCGCTTCATCGCGAAGTGCCGCGTCGTCAACGCCCGGAGCGCTTCCATCGGGAGGCCGCGCACCATGCCGGCCTTGCAAAACTCGGCGAGAACGCACCACGCTTCCGTGCCGCGGTCGTAGATCGTCTCCTTCACGGGGCGCGCGTCGGCGGCGCGGAGCGGGAACTCGGATGCACGGACGGAGTTGTTCACCGCGAGGCAGTCAGCCCCGGCGTAGATCATGAGATCGTCGGCGAGCCCCTGGTTCGCAGAGGCGTCGATGGCCGTGTAATGGAACCGCGCCTCGTAGGGAGCCCGCATCGAATGGATGACCTGGTCGCGCATCTGCTGCACCGGGGGCCGCGGGTCTGACGCATAGATCTGAAGACGCTGGAGACCGTTAGTGAAATCAAGGTAGGGCCTTCCGTACTGGTCCATCCGAATGAACGCTCTCGCGCGAACCGCACCGTCCCCTCCCTCGGACCATGCGGGGTCGATACCGGCGACCGTCGCGATATAGGAGTTCGAGTCGAACGTCATCGGGTCGGCAACGTGCTGCTGTTCCGCAATACACGCGTCGAGCACCACGGGAAGCGCAGTGCCCGACGGGACGGGGAACCCCCGTATCATTTTCCAGAACTGGGGCGCGTCCGTGTTTCCGCCAGCTTCTGCAAGAGTGGCGTCCACCTCTCCCTGGCAGAGGAGGAAAGGAAACTCACTGCGGAGTTCAGGATTCCGAACGCACGGAGACTTGAGTCCATCATGGTGGCGCACAAAGCATCCAAAGGTGGACATCCACGACCCAGTGTCCACATTGACAGACGCAACGCCGTCAGGAGGAATGCAGTACTGGCAAGAGGGGTTCTCCCACGACTCAGGGTTCGCGAGACCCACGAACTTGAAACTTCGAGTGCCCACACGGAGGTTGGCCATAGCAACCTTGATAGCCTCGTGGTTCGTGATTTCGGCAAGTTCGTCGACGACGAGCCGCACGTACTTGGCATGGGCACCTTGCAATCGTCCGTCTTCATTCAACGCTCTTCCTTGAATGCCGGCTTTCTCACCGGCGGACTGCGCGATATCGCTGTCCTCGCTGTTGATGAGCGACTGGCCCTGCTTTGAAATCTTGCCGGGCACGAGGAACTTGTCACGGTTGCAGATTTTCAGCGCGTTGTGATAGCGCACCACGGATTCCCACGACCGCGACTTAAGGTCCGCTTTAGTGGTCGAACCGAGCAGCGTGACAGTATCATACGGGTCGACAAGCCAATCAAGGATGAGCAGCAGTCCCGTGTCGTTCGACTTGGACGACGAGGCCGACCCCCATATGATAAGCTTGTCGTACATCACCCAGTCATGGAAGTGCTGCTCCGTCCACTCGGAAACCTTCAGGTATTCGTCGGTGAGCAGCTCCTTCGTGGCGTCGAGCATGGGGACCCATGGGTCGGTGAAGTCAATCCCCTGTTCGGCGAACTCGCGCCACTTCTTGCCAATGGTAAGCCCGATCAAAGGATCGGGCATTTCCACTGGCCAGTCAAAGCCATAGCGTGTTTTGTACGTCTGGGCCATTTAAAGAGAGAACGCCCGACGAACGTCCTCGATGAACACGTCGATCTCCTCCTGGGAGACAAGCGTGTAGACGCACTGGCTGGCGGCCTTGCCGACCGCGGCCTTCTCGTCGTCGGAGACCTGCCCGTCTGCGATGGCGTCAGAGGCCACCGCGCAGGCGTTCCCGGCCTCGGAGATGACCGCGCAGAACTTCTTGCGCTTCTCCGCGTCCTTGTCGGCGACTGCCGCCGCGATGGCGTCGAGCATCCGGGAGGACGCGAAGTCCGCCGCGACGTCGACTTTGCACAACGTCTTCGCATTGTCGCAGACATGCGAGACGACGAGGTTCCAGATCCACTTCGGGACGAACCACGGTTTTGCAGACTTTGCCTTTTCGGCGACTGTCTTGAGGTCCATTTTCTGTTCTCCTTTATTCGTCGAACACGTGCGTCAGGCACGCGCCGTACATGAACTGGTCTTCAAATGCGCGGTTCGCGACATAGACGAACCCGTCGTGAGCGTAGCTCTTGCCCCAACTGTTAAGGATCAGGAAGCCGTCCTTGTCGAAGCCGCAGATGACGACGGCGTGTCCGCCCTCGCTCTTACGGTCGTTGCCGGTCACGACGCCGTTCTTCGGGGCAAACCACTCGCCCGTGATGTCGAAACCGGCGACGCAGACTCCGTACTTGTGGATGGCGTACTTGACGATGTCCTTGCCGGATATGCCCCAGAGCTGCCCGCGAAGAATTTTCGGTCGACACTTGTCTGGGAGGATCTTCTTGACGACAAGCCCCTTGAGCGGGCACTCGAGCAGAGTGCCGTCCCCATCAGGGTCTCCATCGATTGTCTTGGCAAACTTGTAGAGCGGGACCGGGTCGACGTCCTTGTGGTAGCCCCTACGGCGCCACAGTACGTTCTCCGCGAACGACGATGCCGCGTAGGCCGCGCAGTACGGGAGGTTGCCCTGGTTCTCAACAGGGGTGCAGTAACCGGAGAGGATGAGCTCGTCCGGTCCCGCATAAGTGGACGGCACGGAAAGCGCCGCGCCCTTCGTCTTGTCGGGGAACCTGAGCGCCCCCTTGACAAACATCTTCTCGAACTTGTTCACTTCCACCACCTTTCGATTTGAGGGAACTGGGGTTCCGGTGCGTCCTGCACGGGTTGCGACTTGCACCCGGCGTACAAGAGCACCAACAGAACGGGGAGCACGTAGATCGCACGTTTGGTAGCCTCGAACCGACTGAAGATCCGAGTAAACGTCTTGAGAAGCCACCGGTGGAACTTCGCCTTGGCGAGTAGCTTTCCGCGCCGCGGGTCGCCCCGGCGGTACAACGCCCCAGCTGTCTTGACACAGTTGCGGTAATAACGGTTGTCCGCATCAATGGTTTCACGATCTCCGTACACTTTCACGAGGTTGTATTCGACATCGTGGATAAGCGTGGCCGGCTCGAGTTCAAGATACCGAAGCGTGTACCTGGCAACGAGTTCATCCGGTGCCCACTCGGGTCCGATGCCATTGTATGCGTCGCAAAGGAACGAGGTGTCCAGATCATTGAGAAAGCCTATGCCGTCGAGCCCGAGCCTGTTGGCTTCCTCGACGAGATAGCTTACGTGCTCCGGGCTCTTGAGGTAAGACGCTAGTCTGCGTCTGGCACTACATGCCGCAAAACTTCCACGTCCTTTCCCGTCGACTCCGTCACGACTCGGGCCCCGTCCGACCCCGACAGGAGATAGATCTGACTGTTCAGGAGTTTCAGCGTGATGATGGTCATCACGCCGAACATCGCGGTTGTCACTGCTATCAATAGCCATAATTTTGTCTCAACTTTCGCCATCCGTTCAAGGAGGATGCAGCCTTCAGAAGTGTTTTTCAAGCACATGGGCAGTCTCGGTTATGTTGGCCGCTCTCCCGGTTGGGAAGAGTATAACACAGGGGAGGCACAGCGTCAATCGACATTAGCGGCCGCGGAGAACCTCCGCAGTATTAGGTGTCATCGGCCAGTACTCCGCTTTGATATTCAACGGGGTCACGATGTTGATCGCACCGCTTGTGCTATCGGACGAGGTTCGCCCGACGACGGTTACGGACTGTCCAGCCTTATACGGAACAAACGTCTTGATCTTTACGACAGGCAGGTACTCTCCCGGGTTATGATTATTGTCGACAACGAGTTTCTCGCCTGAGCGCTCGGCAACGACTGTCACGGTTGACTCAGGAACCTGCACCGTAGTTGTCGTCCCGTCTTCCGCTGTCTCCGTGTAAGACGTGGCTCCCAGCTTGATGGTGATGCCGTCGATGTCGACACCGGACGCGACGTCGGTCCCGTCCTCGAGGTCGAGCACAAACTCCTTGTTCTGGAGGTTCCCGTCCGTAGTCGCGGCCGCGCTTGTCATCAACACGCACCCACGCATCACGGCGGGTTCATAAACCGGCGTGACCGACAGACAAGCGTAAACCGCAGTGTAACCGGAAGGGAAGCCCGAAACATCTGGTGTAATATTGGAGACGAAAGTCAGTTTAGGGCGCGAAAACCCATTACTGTCTTCTCCAGTAAACCACTCCCACCCTGACAACTGCGCATCGACGTACCCGTAGTACGCCATCTTGAAATCACGTGTACTGGAGGACGGGTACTCGGCGACGAGGTAGAGCGGGACCTTGAACACCGTTCCTATCGGGGCGTCAATCCTGCTGCCACTGTTTACGTCGGCGAATCCGACCGTAACGGTCTTGCCCTGTAGCGAACTGTAGGGCGCGATGCGCCGATAGTACCCTGTACTCAACGGCCATCCAGACGGATAGCTGTCGGCCAGCGGAGCGTACAGCGGATCGTTTATCTTCTGATAACACTGTACATAAAGGAGTCGTCTGGTCGCTTCATCGGATGCCCAGCTGGCGGTGCCACCGGAAAACACAGTGCCATCGGCAAGGGTGAGGCTGCGGAATTGAAGGACAAGCCACGGGGACTGGAAACCACCGACCGTGGTGGCCAGTCCTCTCCGTGCGTCAGTGAGGGCGTCCGGGGCAAAAGTCGGCATGACCTTTGAGTCAAACCGAATGACAAGTTCATGCATATACGAGGTCGAACCCGACTCGCCCGGGTCTGCTCCGGTGTGTGTACAACCGTCAAGAAAACGGGCTCCGACGGTCAGGAGGTCAGACGTGGCGTAGATGGTCTGCTTCGTCGCGGCCTGATAGACCGGCATCGAATAAGGGAGGAAATCGATTCGACGGAGACTGGTGCAGTCGGAGAACGCGGACTCACCAACGGCGGTGACACCAGTGAACGTCATTGTCTCTAGCGCCGTACACCCCTTGAAACAGTTCTTCCCAATCGTCTTCAGCAGCGGCTTTCCGTTATTAACGGTGAAATTGGAATTAGAATACGTGCCAGATGTGACAGTTGCCACCGTCGGAACGAAGTCCATCTCAAGATGGGAGTCCACATCAAACTCACCGGAGGCTCCGGGGTCGGACACGTCAATATACTCGGTCAGTCCGGTACATCCCTGGAACAGCCCCTCCGGATAGTCACGAACAGAGAACGGGAGCCCTCTCGTGCTTGTCAATCCCGCGCAACCGGAAAAACAATATGGGCCAACATACACGTCGGCATCTTCAACAAGGAAGATGGGTACGGCTTTAGCATCTGACACCGTAGTGTTATTATACCAATTATAGCCAAATTGCTGACGAGCGTCCCACGTAAAAGAGAGGGTTCGTCCATCGGGGACGGTCAACGTGGCTGTACGACCGGAAAGACTTGTCACCGGATTTGGTGGGTGGTGGGTGGTGTCGAAGGAGACCGCGGCTTTATCCTGCTTCGTAAGCGTCCCATTCTTCAACGTAGCATGGAACGAGTACCCGGCGATAGACAGCCCGTCGATAGTCGTGATGCCCGTACAATTGGCGAATGCATAGGACTCGAACCACACGGTGCCATTGGGCTCCCGCATGATGTACTCAAGAGACGTGCAACCATCGAATGCATGGGCACCAACGCGACGACCAATGGGACGACCCGCTACAGACAAGGTGAGAGCGAGCAGCATCTGTTTCTCGGGGTAGCATGGGCCGAGCGACGTGCAATCGGAAAACGCTCCTGGCCCGATGTCCCTTATATACTTGAACGATGATCCAATGCTCTCCAAGTCCTTACAATCCTGAAACGCTCTATCGCCGATATCCACAACCGTAAGCTCCGGCGTCCGGTCATACGCCCCGGTGGACGCGACCCACGAACTCACTGGATTCATCGCCGTTGAAGATAATGCGAGACCCATAGAACTGATCGTCACGGCCATCTGAATCGGATAGGTATCTTCAGAAGGAGAAACGACTCCATCCGTCACTGTAATGTCAAGACTGACGCTTAGCTGTCTCCTATAGTCGAGCGGGTTGGCGGGAATCGAATCATCCGTGATGTGGAGCTCGCAAGACCGAGTCATGTGCAGAAGCTCCCTAGCGGTGGTCCCGACAGGTGTAGAGTCCCACGTGTCGTACGTCCACTGATCCGGGAGCCCTGTAAATTCAGAGTCGGGACTATTGGACAAGAACTTCCTACGAATGAAATCCTCAAGGACACCACTGGCAAATGTGAGCGTCCACACCATGTCGGCCGGATGGTAAGTCAAATGCGCGGACTGGCTCGGGTGAGTCGTAGTGGTCGTGAACGACGGCGCGGCTGATAAATCGACGGTCCCTGTATCCAATTCGTCACAAGGAAAATTCGCAAGAGAAGTCAACCCGGACGCAGCGAGCCCGAACGCTGGAAATTTTCCGACGAGCTTTCTTGGCAACCAGGCCGCGTCTTCAGTAATGGACTTGGCCGCGTAGAACGGGCCAACCTGATAGGATGTCAGCGAAGGAGATGCAAATCTCGAAATGTTGGAGTCCGCAAGAACAGTAGGTTCCGCAAGGTCGACCGCATAGGAAAACCCAGTGGCCCCGAGCACCTTCAAGCGGGACCCAATAGCCAGGATCGCCACCACAGGGGACGACGCGGTGGACGACCCGGACACATAGACAGGGGATACCGAGAGGCTCGTGACGACGTTCGACAAACTGACATCATACGTCCCGGCTGCATAAGTGTGGGATGGCGAGGGACTATTCTGAGACGGCCAGGACTCGGTGCGAAGTTCACTGACCCCATCGCCCCAGTCGATCGCCAGGACGACACCGGATACCAAGTCGGCGGAGTAGATTGAAAACGTGTAATTGTCCGGGACCCTGATACGAAAAACCGTATGGCCGCCGTACCGTGGTACGTCGGCACCCTCCGGGAGCATCGCAATATGTCTTCCAGCACGGCAGGACATTACATAATCTCCGTCACGGTCTTCCGCGACACGACGAACGTGCCGGAGACTACCTCCGTGAAATACAACATGGTGATGCAATCGGCGAGGTCGCCCTGAATGACGCTACCGTAGTCCGGGTCTCCGAGAACGACAATGGACTCTCCTTGAGTAGCCGACCCGTCGTTTCGGAGCGTCAGCTTCCGTGTACTAGACCACGTACCCGGAAACTTAATAACAACAAAAAAGTCACGAGCGTTCGTCCTCGGGTTCAACCGAGCCGGGAACTTCAAATAAATATCGTAATCGGATGTCCCGGCAGCAGCGATGTAATTCATCGCATTATTCATTAACGTACAATCAAAACTACTTACGACATTACCAGACGTAATTGTGCGGGCAGTGAGCGCCGGTGTGTGCAAGACGTCGTGTCCAGCCCCTTGGTACTGCAACGTGGCAATCGCGTCATCGTACCCTTTCGAGTAGATAGTGCCGTTAGCGTCAACCCTACACTTGACGTAGGGACTAGGGCTGGTTGCGTCCACTGTAGTAGAGTCTACCATGACGACTCCGGGGTCAAGGCTTGTTGCCTTCGGGATTATCGTCTCTGGTTTGGCATAGTACAAATACCCGTTACCATCGATCCTGCATTTCTGATAATCGTCCGTGTCGGTTAGAATAGTGCTGTCCACTTTAACATGCCCAAAAGCACTAGACGAGGCGACCCCGTGATTGAAGTATGCGTAGCCGTCACTGTCGCAGCGAACCTTCACCCAACCATTCGCACCGAGAATGGACGACGAACCGATATTGGCGATACCTACAGTTGTGCTGTCGACTTTGACCACTCCGGCGACAGCCGAGGTCGCGGTGTCAACGGTGCTCGGCGAGTAGTACGCAGTACCAGTTGCATCGACTTTTAATTTAAGATACCCGTCGGTATCTCCCAACGGGGTCGAGTCGACCTTGATGCCGCCGAGCGTAGAGCCTGACGCAACAGCCCTAAGAGCCGTGCCATAACGTATGACCCCGTTCTCGTCGATACAACAGGGCGCGTAGTCAGCAGATTCACTTGACACGGAGTCTCCTGTCTTGACCGTGCCATAGGTACTACTGGTCGCAACTGGAGGGTCTTCAGAGTAGATGATGCCGGAAAAGTTACCGACTTTACAAGGTGTCATGCCGGGGGGTGCGGCGTACTTATAACCCCCGGACGACCCGCTCGTGACCTCTCGATCGACAACATTCCCCGTGACGCGAACGCCGCCAAGTGCGGCCTCGGACGCGACAGGCAGCGTATAACTGATGCCGCCTGAGGGTAGCTGATCCAGTTTAACCTTGTCCGATGAAGACATGAGACCGCTTGACGTAGATGTCGCTAGACCAACGGACGCACTAATAACACCGTCGGAAATCTGAACGTTGGCCCCTGCATTAGCCGCAGTAAGCTTGTCTTGCTTGGTACCGAGAAGCCCCGAAACAGAATCGAGAAACGATTTGTCCGCAGCGGACATAAGGCCGTCCACTGTAGCAGTCGCAACGGACACCGCGGGGACTTTCGCACTGATGACATTTGTCGACTGGTTGATCGTAATATTGGCCCCCGCAGTCAGCTTGTTCTGCTTACCGGTCAGACGGGACGCTAAATCGGACGTCTTCAGGTAGTCACGAAGAATGATGTCAATATCGCGAGATGCGTTGGCGCCATTCCGCGTTACGACGTTCTCAAGGGAAATACCGTTGACTTTTGACGTGAGTGCGGACACTTCGGTCTTGGATGCGTAGATGGCCTTCGCCTCAGCCGTCTTCAAATAAGACTGCAGGATATTGGTGAGGTTCGTCTCCTGTGCCACACCGCCGACTACAAGAGGGTCGACGTAAACATAGCTTGCGAGTGACGCCTCGACAGACGCGGAAGCAGGTACCCACTCATAAGTGTCCGGGTCTTCACTGATCTTTCGGTAAGAATACGCCCGCGTATTCGTCGTATCGATATACCAATCGCCGGTGCTATACCCATCCCCCGGGACTGGAGCGGATGCTCCATAGTAGACCTGCGGGATTAGCTGAAGAGTACGATGCGGGTCGTTGTAGTCCCTAATATGTGCTATCAACTGTTGTGCAAGAGGATCCGCCGACAGCGGGGTTGCGTCGGCGCCACATACGTTGCAATTCTGTCTGCCAAAATCGTTTTCCACTACGTCGCCCATTTTAGATGCCTTTCTCAGTGCCGTGGCATGGTAGCAAGTTTCGTCGCGAAAATCAAGAGTTGACTAGAAATACACGGGACACCCTAAACGTATTCACGTCAAACTCGGTAAAATAGAACTGGTAGTACAATACATCGGTCTCGCTACGCACAAGATCGTCGGCAAATGGATTTTCACCAAAAGCCCAGAAACAACTCACGTCGGAGGGGACTAAAATACGGCCAACATTCTCAGCGCCCGACGGGACTATGACTAAAAGAACGAAATCACGGGCTCTACCTTCGATAGCGGCCGGGAACACCAGCTGCACATCATCAGCCGTGGCCAAAGTCACCCGGTTCATCGCGCGATCCTGCAAAGTACTAGAAGATGATGTTCGTACCTCATAGCTCAAATCCGTGAGCGCAGTGGCCTTGGTGTAATAAGGAACACCCCCGACAATAGGACAAGGTGTCAGACCCGTCGTAGTAGTCACATCCGACGTCGTTTTAACAAGTCCCAACACGTCTTTTCCTGCCGTTGCGACCACTCCTACAGGAGGGGCGTAATACGGCACCCCGCCGACGATAGGACAAGGTGTCAGACCCGTCGTAGACGTGACGGTGCTGGTCGTCTTCACAAGCCCGAGGACGTTCGTGCCAGCCGTGCCGTAAGCCGTGTCCGTGTCGTGGTAGTACGGCACCCCGCCGACGATAGGACAAGGTGTCAGACCCGTCGTAGACGTGACGGTGCTGGTCGTCTTCACAAGCCCGAGGACGTTCGTGCCAGCCGTGCCGTAAGCCGTGTCCGTGTCGTGGTAGTACGGCACCCCGCCAACGATGGGGCAAGGTACATAGCCGCTCGCGTCGGTCACCCTAGACGTGGTCTTGACAAGGCCGGACACGCCATAGCCCGCAACGGGTGTATCGGAAGCCTGATAATACGGGACACCATTTACAATGGGACAAGGTGTCAGACCATCTGCCGACATGACAGTGCTCGTCGTCTTCACAAGGCCAAAAACACTCACGCCGGCTACACCGTAGGACGTAACGTCATTACGATAGTACGGGACCCCGTCGACAACAGGACAAGCCTCATACCCGGTCACGTCGGAAAGAGAGTTCGTCGTTTTCACAAGACCCGGTCTTGAGAAAGACGCAAGACCATAGGAAACACCACTGTCTTTTCTCTGGTACACCACGCCGCCAAGAACAATACAGGGCTCGTAGTCCTCGACCAAATTCACACTAAGGGGATTCTCGGAGCCTAAGACAAGTCCAGGAGTGTTCCACCCAGCGTAGGAATCCGTAAAGTCTTTATAATACGGGACACCGTCGATGATAGGGCACGCGGTCAGCCCGGTCGAGCTCGTCACACGAGAGCTCGTACGGACAAGCCCGAGTTCAGACGAGGCTTTGCCATACGAAGTGGGGACATAGTACGGAACCCCGTCGACAATGACACACGCTCGTGAGCCCGGGGGAAGTTCCACCGCTGGGTCAGTCGTCTTCACAAGACCGAACGTCTCATACCCGGCAGGTCCAACTGCGGAACTGTAGTCCTTGTAGTACGGGACTCCATTGACGACGACACAAGGGGACATACCAATCGTATTTTCGGAGTCGATGGATGACACCAAAGCGCCCGGTGCCGTACGGTGCGCAAGCGCTAACGCCAAATAGCCATCCGTCAGATTGAGCCCGCTTCCGGTCGTCACGACGTCCTGTTTCGACGCAAGAAGCGCGTCGACTTCAGAGGCCGTATAGTAAACTCCAGACGCCCCGGAGGCATTGAACTTCCGCAAAACAATCGGGACATCGCATGAAACGTAGACTCCGTTGCGCGTATCGGAAACCTCGCAGCGTACAGACTGCATATGGTTTCCTGCCTCGTTGAACCAATCACCAAGGGCTGAGGACGTAAGCGAGAGCACCGTCCGACGCAGCCTCCCGTGCCCGTCGACTGACGCGAAGCTCGAAGACGACGCCACGACGGTGTCTCCGCGCGACAACGTGATCGAAAGCGAGCCAGTATCAATCTCGTCCACCTGTGATAGAGACAAGTCTGCAAAGTCCACGACCAACGGGTTGTAGACATCGCCTGCCGCGAACGCGTGGACCTCTCGGAGTTTCAAGCACCGGTCGCGACAATTGAGCGTGAGTGTAAGTTTCATCTAGTCAACCTCTTATTCCGTTGCCGTACAAGATACCGTCCGAACAATGAAACTTCGTCGTGAAAGGTGCACCGAAAATACGGCGAAGTATCGGTGAATCAGAGTCATAAGCTCCTCCGGCAAGATCTATTTCCGCGCGAGAGTACCGCTCACAATGCACATCGGTGAGTTCGTCCTGCCCTGCAAACGCATTCTGCGCAAACGTTGTAAGATGGGCGCCCATCACGTCGAACGACAGGAGCTTGAACTTGGCCTGTGAGAAATCTAAGCCATCCACGAGGTCGGACATCCTCGCCGTCGCAAACCCGCGACGGCGGTGGTCGTAGACAATCACGGAGCTCGATGTTTGTTCAAATGAATAAATTTCGCCGATCGTGCCTGTCTCATTACCCTGCTCGTCGTAGGTCGGAAACGTCATGACGGTGTGAAAGCGAGCTCCGCCGTTCAAGGCGGACGCATAACCGACGGTGCTGATAAGAGGATCTCCCGACTCGTCGTAGATATCGTCTATGCGACAGGAGAACTGAGAAGTGCCATCGTAGTAGAACTCGTAAACCGGAGGCTTGGTCTGACGCACCGTGTACGTCGGCGAAGATGCGCCGGCAGCGGAGGTCATCGTAATCGAACCGTCTCGACAATGGAACACGCAGCCCTTCGGCGCGTACCACGGAAAACCCGTCATAGGACGGAAGTCAAACTCTCCGAGCAGCTGCTTGTACGACCGGTGCTCCATGTAGACGTCCTGAAGACTCGTGCACCCGCGGAATATATACTTGTTGCCCATCGAGTACACCTCGTCAAAATGCACCTCGGAAAGCGCCATGGTAGCCGACGTCGACCCCGCATAGAACGCATGATTGCCAATATGCTCGACGAGATTCGCAGTGATGGACTCAACGGACGAACAAGCCTGAAACGAATAGTTGCCAATATTGGTCAACTTCGGGAAAGAAAGATCGCCTGACAAAGACGTGCATTTAGAAAACGCATACGATGAAATGGAAGTGCACTCCGGCAAAGAAATAGACGAGAGCGACGTACAATTAGAAAACGCATACGATGAAATGGAAGTGCACTCCGGCAAAGAAATAGACGAGAGCGACGTACAATACTGGAACATACCATACGGAACGATCGTAAGCGCGGCAACATCTGCGGAGACAAGCGACGTACAATTGTAAAACATTCTGTCGCCCCACTGGTGTGAAGCATCCAACTCCACGGATGTCAGCTCCTGGCACCTCCGAAAACAAGAGTCGCCGTAAGACACCACGTTCGGGAACATATCCGGCGAGAACGACGTAATGGCCGTGTTTTCAAAACAACCGTTCGGCATCGCCGTGACAGCGTCAGGAAACTTATCGAACGACGCAAGAGACACACAGTTCCGGAACACGTCCTCGCCAAGTGAAACAATGCCAGACGGCAACCCGGCCAAAGACGTGACCGCCGAACAACCGTCAAACGCGCTATCTTCTATAGTGGTCAACGAGGACGGTAACCCCTCAAGCGACACGAGAGACGGGCAGTCAGCGAACGCTCTCACGCGCAACACAGTAACAGGCGGCATGCCGGACAACGACCTAAGCGGTGTGTCGTCGAACGCACGCACAGGGATTTCTCTAATCTTGCGAGGGAGCCACGAGAGATCATCGAATACGGAGGAGTCCGCGTAGTCGTTTCTGTACATGAAATTTTGAGGGAGCGCCGTAATTAAACTGGTAGCCAGTCCAGAAAGATTTTCAACATCGTGCGCTGAACCAATAGCGGAAACCGACGTCGCGCAAGAACCAACTTCGGTTATCTCGCGAAGCCCGAGGGCAGGGAGCCCGAGAGACATCAACGTGTCGGACACGACGATATCATATTCGCCCTCGGCGGAATACGAATGGCTGAACACCGGTCTCGAAGTCGTGTACCTGCTTGTCGTACCATCGCCCCATGACACATCGACATACACAGCGGCGGGGTGCTTGACGGACTCCGAAAACTGAACTGTAGTTCCAATGTACGACCTAACGAGGAACTTCGACGTGGAGGACGAGAGAAGTCTCATTGGACGATACCCGTTCCACTTACTGGCGATCGCGATGCTCATGCGTGTCTCCTGTGCTACGTGGCACTACCGGGTCATTTCCAAATCACGTCAAGGCATTCTGGACGCCACGACGCCACGAACAGCGGACTGGTAAATATGGACCCTGCAGGTTTAGTACCCACAGGCCAGGCATAGCTAGAAATAGCCGTTCCAACTCGCACTTCCACCGTGTAGCTTGTAGATGAACTCTTGGAAACATCGTTGCATCCATCGCCGCCTCCCGGGAGTTCGGGCGGGCCGATCGGAGACGCAATTTTAGCGGAAGCCGGGTCGACGAACGCCCATGAACAACCAGCGGCTCCAAGTGCTTGTTTCAGCACGCCAAGGAACGTCTCGGCGGATCGGAACAACATGGGCTTACCGGCGTCACGGTTGTACTTGCTGATGAGCGGCGCAAGCGTGATGGGAACCCACACGACGGTATTATCGTCAAAGTCATCCCGTTCATACTTCTCGTAATACTTATGTTCCAGCGTCGTGTGACCCTCGTCGTCATCATCCTCACCAGGCCACTTGACTTCGTGATACGTGTCCGTGTATATAGATTTAGTGTCAACGTTGCGTTTGGAGACGGTCACCGGAAGCATCATGCGACACCTCGTCACAATAGGCTGTCCATTGGAATCCGTCAGGAAAAAACTGTTTAAGTAAGAAGAGGCGAAATACATTCGGAAATTAAGATCCTGTCCGCCAATTCGATCGCCATCCTCCTGCGCCCTCACGCCCATTGTGGTAACAGACACATTCTGGGATGAATACGTATAACTGGAGTCCTGCTCGCGCTCGTCATACGCGACGTGCGCAAAGTAATCCCTGCTCAGCGTCGCGCTGACCTGGTAGAACGGGGAGCTCGAATCGCCGGCGGTGAGCTCCGCCGAACCATACGTCATCCTCCGGTCAGAGTCACTTGAGCCCGTGTCGTCAGACTGACTTGACCAGATCTCACGACACATGGTCGACCGATAAAACCGAGCCTCCGGATGTTCGATGAAATCGGCCCAACTAAACTTACTGGCAATGAAGTTTTCGACAAACAAATCAGCAGACAGGAGACACTTGACCGCGTCATAGCACGCGTCGACCATGTGCCCGCTCGGGCCTGGGATGATGAAATCACCATTGTACTTACGCTTGAAAATCTTCTGTGACGACACGGGGAGCGCCAAGTCCGCCAAGTCGCACCCCAACAGGGTCTCGAAGAGTGCCCGCTCGGCTAGGCACGGGACGTCCCAACCATTGTCAATGTCAAGGTCTACATAGTTGTCGGGGGTGAACCATTCGATGTCGTCCTCCTCGACCTTGGGCTCGGGTTCGTAGATAAAATTTCCATCTTCGTCATACAGTTCAGCGGTATCATACGTCTGCAAAGAACTCATCCATGCCACACGGTCGCGCCGGGACGACACGACAGGACTAGAGGGAAACTTGACAGAACCCGGCTTGACTAAGGAGACGGACCCAAATAAGGATGTAGCCCTCCAAAAAGAGACACGGAAATTTTTGGCCTTGCCACGGATTTCATACAACACCGACTTAGCGAGCTCATAGGCTAACGAAGTAAACACGTATCCATCCATGAAGTCTGTCACGAACGGGGACGCCGGATAATATAGTTTCCACTGGCTATCGGAATCGAGCTTGTCTGGGTCGCCAACCCAGTTCTTGAACCACTCGAGGAGGTCGTCACCAAACCACTCCGGCTTGCGTACAAGGGTTTCACCGCCACGTACGAACTTCCACATGGACTCCACTTCACTGTTGAGGTTGTAACCGAGCGGAAGACCCGCGTTTAGGTCTTTGACGCTAAGCCAGCCTTGGGTGAACAACTTGACATATCGCGACAAATCATGGAGAACGGCGATGTCGCGCCACGCAATATGCCGTTTGGCACGCGAGGACTTCTGTGGCCAGAACAGGCCATCGTTCAGCTTCTGCTGCATCTTCGTGAGCCGGTACGTCTGGAAGCTGTCCTGGAGCTTCTCGTACACGGCTACGACCTCAGAATGAAGGGGACTTCACAGGCGGCGTACGTCGTCTCGGCGTCGGCCAACACGAGGTATACGGACTTGT
Source organism: uncultured Anaeromicropila sp. (assembly GCA_964409685.1). Lineage (GTDB taxonomy): Bacteria > Bacillota > Clostridia > Lachnospirales > Lachnospiraceae > Clostridium_AI. The sequence continues at coordinate 67,650 of CAYPEJ010000018.1, read as the reverse complement.
CGCCGTTGCCCTCGGCCTCGCGCCACGCATCGTAGCCCTCGCCGGAAAACGACACCGTAAACTCGCGCACGCGCACGTGGCGGTCGACGTCCGCCGCGGATGCGCGGGAGAGCTCCGTCGTGCGGTCCGAGCGGTAGACGACGAGCTCCAACGAGTCAGTGAGCGCACCGTCGAGGCCGCCGACCTCGAACGTGCAGACGTCCCCGTACGCGAGCGCGGAAACGCCCTGCATCACGAACGAGCGGGACGAAAGATGAACGTCGGCACGAATGTTCATGCAAGCCTCCGGGAAAGACAATACTCCGCGGCGGATGGAGATGATGGGTGGAGGAGTGCCGCCGCGGAGCAAATGGTTTGATTCTGGACGCGCATCACGGAACGGCCTCCAGCAACGAAAAGAACTTGTCAGCATCCGACTTGTCGAAGCGGAAGTCCGCGATCTTCACGGACTCCGCGGAGTCGAACCCGGACATAACACAGGTCTTGAGCATCGCGACATCGATCTTCCCGTCGACAGCGTATTGCTCCGCCATCGCTCGGCCTTTCGTGAGCACAATGGGTTTCATGAACCCGGCCTTGAAACGCGAGACGTCCGTCTTGCAGGCCGGGACAACGTGTTCGTCGACGAACCGGGCAAGCGCGTTGACCAACTCGTCGACGGTTACAGTTCTAGGTTCTTGCGTTTCCATGGGCTATCAGGTGGTGGTCGTATCGGACGTCGGGGCTTCCCACGAATTGTAGCGCGGCATCACCTCGGGGCAGATGGCAGTCTTCGGTACGACAAGCTTCGTGATGGAGTTCACGGTCGCTGCGACCGCCGCGATGGATGCGCCAACAGTCTCGAAGCCGTGCTTCGTTTCCTTGGCGAGGCAGTCGATCTTCTGGAGGACGAGCTGCTCCCGAAGGGGCGCCGCCGTCTCCATCGCGAGAACGCGCGACTCGAGCGCCGCGGTCTTCGCGTCCTGCTCCTTGTCACGTTCGCGGAGAATGGAGTAGACTTCGGAAACCTCCTGGCGCGTCTCGAGCTTCGCGTTGAGCAAGGCGATCTCGGAGTCCTTCTTGGCAAGCTCGTACACCGCCGCGCTGTTCTGCGCGTTCTGCACTGCCGCGTTGCACCCGCCGCCGACAACGCCGTTCAAAAGCCCGCCTCCGAAAAGGGACTGGGCCGCGAGGGCGATGAGAGAACCCGCCCCTGCCCACTGAGCGCCGCGCGAACTAGTCGTGCGGTCTACGTCGATTTTGGTTTCGTCGTTCATTGTGCGCCTCCTTTGGCTTTGTGTTCGTGAAGCTCGTGCCAGGCCTGCACCAGCTCGAACGATGCGAGCATGGCGCGGGACTTCTCGCAAGCGTCACCGTGCTTCAGGACATACGCCAGAACCCTCTCGACGTCCTTGCGGTCGTCAATTCCGTTGTCATCCCCGACGATGTCGGAGATCGAACGGGAAGAACCGTGGAACACGTCGTGGATGCGCCTCTCGGCATCTTCCATGACTCCGCACCAGTATTCATCGTGTGGCGTCTTGTCAGGCATGGCTGTCTCCTGTTCGGTGTTGCGGTTCTTCTGGCAACAGTGTAGCACTTCAAGACATCCAAGTCAATGGGACGCCGGGTTAATTTTCGCCCCGCAGCAACACGCGCAGGGGCATCGATCATTCGCGCGGCATCCGGCCGCGCCGAACAGTTTCACAAAAGCCGCGGAAAGAAGCGCGACGAAGATCGCGCCCGCGAGCAGACCGAGCAGACAGCCTACTTCTTCGTTCACGACGAACCTCCGAGATCAGGTCCCGCGGTCACGGAGGGCGCGTCCACGATGAGCAACGTCCCGGAGTTCGCCTCGCGGAAGCCACAACCGCCGGACGTGCGGACTGGCTCGAACAAGTATTCCCGCGTGGAGTCCGGATTTGAAATCTGCGCACCACGAAGCCGCACCTTCATCGTCTGCGAGACCGGAGAGATTGAAGTCAACCCCCACTGCGTACCAGACGGGAGGACCGCGAACCACTCAAGAAGCTGCGCGCCGACTGACGGTACGCCGGTGTACTCGTTAGTGCGCGTCTCAGCCCCCGTAAACGACGTTAGCCTCGTGCAAGACCCATCGTCCAGCACGAAGTTGTCGTTAAACGTCCGCACCTTGCTGAACGAATCCGCATCGTCCTCGCCGATGTTCATCGGAGCGTTGTCCGTACGGTTCCCCAACGACAGGTTCACCCACGGGTATATCCGGTAGCGAATCACCTGAGACCCGAGCGCGCGAAACGTGTAGACGTCCGAGATCGCCGTCGCGCCGCTCCGACCCGCCGCGAACACCGACGCACTTCTAGACCCGGCTGTCCGGGATGCGGAAAACTCCGCGAAGGTAAAGAAGTCGGGACGGTCAAAGTAGAACCCCGCCTCCGAGATGTCCATCGTCAGCGCGGAGTCCACGAGCTGCGCGTCCGCGAGGGTCTCCGCGCCGAAGTCCCGCTCGATGTACTCGACCGGGACTACTCCGGCGACACTGCCGCCCATGGATCCTCGCATTCCGAGAAGCACTACTTCGCCCCCTGCGGCTTGAAATAGATCGTCACGGTCTCGACGTCGTTCGTCAAGCGTCGGAGGTCGATCTCGGCGGCGAGCGCCTGTGTCGCGGCGCGGCTGTAGGCGTACTGTTCCGCCAACGTCGCGTCGGGGCCGAGCGGCTCCATATTGTTGAAACGGTCGATCTTGGCCTGCGCCGACCTGATCTTCTGCTCCTTCGCGCGCTCGCGGAACTCGATGCGGTCAACGTCGACGAACGCCTTTGGCGGCGGAGCCGACGTCGTGAAGTGCACGTAGCCGTCCGAGTAGACGTCGCGACGGACGATCTTCTCGCGGTTGGCGTTCGTCACGTTGAACGCCGACGACCCGATGATCTTCCCGTGCCACGCGACGCGCCCGCTCTCGTGCGCCATGTCGCGCCAGTAGCGGCGGTTCAATAGGCCGAGCGCGTCAACGAGGTCAGCCTCGGTCCAGAGGTTCGTCGTGCCGTCCGACTTCAAGGTCGCGACGATGTTCGTGATGCCGTCCAGAATAGGACCCGCGGCGACGGGAAGAATGAGTGTGGTAAAGAAACCCGCCGCCGCGAGCAAGATGCAAAAGCGTTTCATTCAGCTGCCTCCTCTAAAGCCTCGTTGACAAGTCGTTCCGACTTCGCCGGTTCCTTCACGGACGCATCCGGCGACAGCCGCCAGCCATCCGAATAGACGCGGACGCCGATCGGCACCCACACGTTGTTCGTGCCCGTGTCCGCGCACGGGACGTGGAAGACGCCATTCGTCACGACCGTCTGCGTCTGCGCGGTGCAGACCATCAGATAGACGACGTTCGTGACGTTCCCGCCCGGCACCATCGACGAAGTGACCGTCAGCGTCTTCGCCGACATCGCCACCGTCGCGATGTTCGTCAGATCCGCGACCGCCTGGATGTTCGTCTGCCCCGGATACGTGCAGTAGCACACGGCCTGCGCCGTCGGGTTCAGGCCCGTCGAGGTGTCCCAGGCGAACGTCACGGAGTCCCACGTGTTCGTGTCGACCGTCACGGAGGGCGATGTGAAGCCCACCGAATCCCAGCTGACACAGACGTGCTTCGACCCGGCGTACCACGTCAGCGCGCAGCAGAACAACGCGAACGGCCAGAAGTTCTTCCCGAGCCGCGACTTCATTTTCGAGACGAGCCGCATCAGTTGGCCTCCGTAAGCGCGAGCTTGCCGTCGGAAACCGACACGTTGTAGATCGTGTCGCCAAGCTTGACCTGCGTAAGCTCCAGTGGCTTGGCGAACTTGACGCACGGCTGCTGGCCAAGCTCGTAGGTCGCGCGGAAGAACATCGCGGGCGACGTCGAGTCGACCGTCATCGCGACCGTGTACGTGTTCGACAGCCCCGCCGTCCACGTCGCGTTCGAGTGCGCGAACCACGGCCCGAGAAGGTCCGTCGACGACCACAGCGTCGGCGCGTTCGTCGCGTAGACGCTGAACGTGACGTCCTTCCCGTCGGCGGTCGACTCCACCTGGAACGAGGCGGGGATCGCCGGCAACGTCTGCATCGTCCCGGTCGTCACCTCGAACGCCGTGTCGCCGTTCGCGTCGATGCACCGGAGCTTGCCCTCGGACGTGGACGTCAATCCGCCCGCCCCGGAGAACACCCAGAACGTCTGGCCCAAGGTCTCGAGGACGATGCCCTCCCACTTACCACCGCCGGTCAGGACGAGGTTCGTCGAGGAAACAATGGTGTAGCCGACCGGCGCCGCCGAGCCGTCCGCGGACTGGTGGCGGCCCCACGCTTTCGCAAGCTCCGCCTTCTCAAGCGCGTCCGCCACGGACTCGCGCAGGGGACCGACCGCGGCCTCGACTCGGTTCGTGATTTCGTCTCTGGACGAGTACACCTCGTTCGTCGCGCCGTCGCGGACCTCCCACAAAGAGAAGGACGGCATGACGCCGGGGATCGTCCGCATGTAGTTCGTTACCGCAATCCAACAGCTCTCGCCGTAGAGCGTGTACCACATCGACGCGACGTTCGCCTCGGCCTGCGCCACGCGCTGCGTGGTCGCGTAGTTCCCGAGAGCCGCCGTGTTCGCCTTGCCGCCAAGCGCGGACTGCACGTCGTAGACGTCGCTCGTGATCGACGAGGGCGCGAACGCGGACACGTCGACGTTCGTCACGACTTTCGCCGTGTCGATGTCGAGGTCTCCGAGATTCGCGACGTGGACGGGCGACACGACGTCCGCGGCGCACGTCATGGCGAGGCACGACACCGCGTACCCGAGGGCCGCGGCGAACTTCGCGGCGGCGTTCTTCAAACCTGTAAGAGTGCTCAAGTTGACAGTCTCCTGCGCGGGCGCGTCGGCGAACGTCGCCACGCGCGTGATTCCGGCGCCGTCGAAACACCATCCCAACGTCGCCACGACCTTGCCGGCGGGCGGGGTCGGCACCGTCGGATCGACGGGATAATACCCGGCGTCCAGGTACTGCTCCACGGACGGGTTCAGCACCCACGCGCCGCCGGACTTCACATACGCGGGGGCCTTCACGAGCTCCCCGCCGACAAGCTTTCCATACATCACGATGCCTCCAGTTTCGTAAAGTGCCGCACCGACACGAGATACTCCGGGACCGAGTCGGTTGTTTCCTTCGCGCCCGTGATCGTCACGACCGTCACGCCGTCCTTGAACACCTTGGCTTCCGAGCCGTCCGCGAGGTAGATGTCTCCGCCGAGGTCGCCGGCGACCTGCAGCGACAGTGAACCGTCGGAAGTCGCGGAGCCGCCCGGATCGATCTGCACAACGCAGTCGAACGTCGAGACGGTCTTTCCGTCGAAGCTCGGGAAATCCGACGGGATCGTCAGGCTGACGTCCGCCGGGACCGGGCCGCCCAGCCGCATGCAGACCACGCTCCTGTTGCGCGACGACAGATCCGCCTCGTAGGCGTGGACGTAAACGGCGGAGTAGTGCGCCGCGCCGACGAGCGCCGCCACCGTCGGGAAAAGCCCCCGAACGGAATTGCCGGCGATCTTCACGTCGGCGAGCAGCGACCCGGGACCGGATCCACGGACCACAACGCTCCCGAAGTCGTCCGGTTCGCTGTTGCTGATAACGCCGTACACCGTCAGCTCGCCGGGGTCGCCCTCCGAATACGAGCCGTGGACTGAGATCCTCCCGCCCGCGGATTGCGCGCCTTCAACGGCGATGGTCGCGGGGGCGGCCGGGCCACTCGACGGAGAGAGCTCGATCCTGCCATGGTGACTGTCGTTAGTCACGGCGTCGCTCCACCAGTCGGACGCCTCGAGCACGCCGCCCGTCAGCGGGAGGTACCCCGACAGTGAGCTGGACAAGGCGTACTGCTCGTCCAGAAGCGACTGCAGGGTCTTCGCGTTGTCGGTGGAGGCAGAATCCGCAAAATCACTAAAGGCGCCAAGGTAGACCTTGTCGAGCGAGGGCGCGCCGATATTGAACGTGTCGGCGCCGTGGGACCGCACGTTGTGCCCGAGCACCACCGCATTGGCCTGGCTCTCGCTGGCACCCGGGACCACCAGGTCTGACCCGAGCAGCGTGACGTGGTCGATCAGGTTTTCGTACCCATACACCATGATATTGCTGCCAAGGACGATGGACCCGTCAAGGCGCACGGTCCCGGACCCATCGTCGGGGCTGGGGTAAACGTTGACAGACCCGAGATTATAGCCGGCTGTAAGGAACCGAGAATTGTCGCGCCAATCAGTGAAAACAGGGTCGGTCTCGCCGGTCAAATAGCCTCGGAGCTTCGTGTCGATCTCGGCCTTCGTGTATACGCCGATCTGTGACGCGGACACTCCGTGAGGGTTTTTCCTGTTGGCGATGTGGTCGTTGACGTAGGTCAATGCGGGCGCGGCGGTGTTGTACGCATTGTTGGCCGCTTCCTGGGCGGTCTGCGCGGCGGAATACGCGGTGTTGGCCATCAAATTGGCGGAGGCGATCGACTGCGACAGTGCCTCATTCTTCGTGTCGATCTCGGCCTTCGTGTAGGAGTCCGACCCCGCCAGGAGCCAGGCCGGATTCCCCGCCACGGTCGCGCAAACGTACAGCGCGCCGCCCGAGATGTCGTAGTACAGGTCGGTCGGCTTGTCCCCTTCGGCGACGGACGGGGCCCCGGAGCCCATGCGCAGCGCGGGGACGAGCAGCCGGGTCTTGTGCGGGTCGGACGTGTCCGCGGCGTGCGTGCGCCACGCGGGCACAGGCGCGGGAGCCGGCGTCCACGGAAGCGGGGACGGCGGCGGGTACGCCTCGGGTCGGGGCGTCGGGAAGAGCTGGTTCTCTCGGTAGCGGGGAGGAGTGGACATCGCGGGGTTCCTTCGGACACAAAGAATAGCAAAAACGGGCAGAACGGTCAATGGGCGCAAATACGCGCAGGAACGGGCATAGGACGCGCCGGAGGGCGCAGGGGTACGAGGACGCCTCTGGAGAGCGCGGAGGGCGTGGAGGGGCGTCTACGGGTGTCTGGCGGCATTCTGGCAGGGAGGGTGTCCGGGTATCCCGGTCAAATCGGTCAAATTGGGTACCTTGGTCAAATTGGGTACCTTGGGTACCTTGGGTTCCTGTGGCCGTACGTACGGGGAGGAGCAGAATCTGCGCACGGGTATATAATATATACCCCTAGGGGCCAAGGGGCTTTTGCCAAAAAGCGTTATCGTCAGTACATTCATGCTTGTGGATGAAGGCCGGCTGACAACACAGGTAATCTCCACTCCTGCCGCACCCACGGTTTGCTCGTCGGTACTCGCAAACCGTGGTTCCTCCCCATCCCGCCAGTGGGGAAACCCTTCACACCCATACCACACAAAATACACCAGTTTCGTGCGAACAGTTCGCACACCTGCGCAGGGCACTAGCCGTCACCCTGCGCAGCAACAATAACGACGGCCACAGGAGGATCGAACATGAACGATCCGATTGACAGCCAGGTGGCGGCTGAGATGCCCACCATGACAGTCCCGTCAACAGTCAGCGGAGCACTCGTGCTCCGCCTGTCAGAGGAGGGCGTTGCAACCCTCCTAGTAATGGGGCACAACGTCACGTGGGAGGCCTATGGGGTCTCCGACGACGTGGTGAGTAGCATCGCGCCCTGCCTAACCCGCAAGACCATATCCAAGGGCAAGAGGGCGGGACAACCTTACTGGGTCGGCCGTGGCATGGCCACGGTTGACCCCGCAGATGTCGGGCGCGAGGTGACGCCCAGCGACTACGGGGTAGTAGGCATCGCAGTAGCGGCCGCGCGAGCGCGACCGATCGCGCGTCCCATCTCCGCCGCAGTGCGGGCGTGCCTCGCATAGCACCCCAGACACCCTCGGTCCCGCAAGGGACTGGGGGTGTCTTTTCTTTGGCGAGAGGGGCTGCGCCCCTCTCGCGCTCTCCCTGCTCCGCCAGAGCCCTTGCCAGCACCCTTCGGGACAAGACGGAGCGCTCCCGTTTACCTCGGCCTCCAAGTCCCCGGAGGTTTCCTGTGGTTTCAAAAGGTTTCCTGCTCCCCCTCGGTGAGAGCGGATGCCGTGGGAACCATACGCATCCCATGTTATCGCTATAATTGCAAATTTGAGTGAAACATGGGGTCACAGAGGGGTACCTTTACATAAAATGTAAGAGTTTTACATTTTCTGTAAAAGTGACGATTTCTGATTTTGTGCAAGGTACCCAAGGTATCCAAGGAAAAATCAGAAACCCTCGGTGGCAAAGCTGAAGCCCAATATACACGGGGGTCTGAGCGCGGCAGCGCGAGGTTGTCCCGCCATCCCGAAAACCCGTCCTTATCTTCTACATAAAATATATCACTATAAGTGAGGAAGATAATATAATAAGGAAAAGGGGGAGAGTGTATACACACGCAAGGAGAAGTTCGCCCTTTTTTTGTAGAATTTCCCCCGCTCTCCGCGGGCATCGAAACTGCCCCGATAAATTATCTGTCTATCGTGGTTGACAATTTTGCGCATGTCAACCACACGTTAAAAACGCGCAAAATCAGAAACGGTTTCAGACCGTTTTTCAACCCCATTTTTGCACTTTTGTCCTCTTCGGCATTTCATCGTCGTGCCAAAGAGGACCTTCATTCGTAGACGATTTAAAAGGAGAAACACCGTGAACATTGTCAATTGCACCCCGCACCCCGTGGTGTTCATCCCCGACGGAGACGAGCCTAACCGCGTTGTCCAACCCTCGGGAACAGTCCCCAGGGTGGTCGAGAAACCACTGGACTGGGCCGTCGTTGACGGTATCCAGACCGTAGTACTCCACGACCTGGACATCCGGGTCGCAGGGCTTCCCGCCCCCGTGGCAGACACGATATACATCGTGTCCCGCCTCGTGTTCGACGCGGCGGATGACCGCGCGGACCTCGCCGTCCCGTACGACTTCGTCCGGGACGCGGACGGCCGCATTGTCGGCTGCCGCAAGCTACTCGTTCGCACGCCGGTCGATGCCGAGGTGAACCACGAACGCCACGTCCGCGAGGCCGCGGCGTTCGAGGCCTCGCTCGCCGGCGAAGCGGCCTATGGCTGCATGGGCTGAAGCCCCGTGGCCGCGTCTCCCGTCGGGGCGGCGCGGCCTTTCACTGTATTTCACCGTTCACCGTTCATCATTCACAACGCCGCGAAACGCGGCAGAAAGGTTATCATGAAACCTATCTATAGCTATAAAGCCCTTACCAAAGTTTTCATGGCGGTATCCGTATATACAACCCGGCTTGCCCGGGAGTCTTTTGACGTCGAGGACGGTGACCTCGCCGTCCATGCGTTAAAAGTACGCCTGCACTATGTGCGGGCGGCTTTGCGTGAACTCGAGGAAGCCGAGCGCTTTCTCAAGTTCAAAATCTGGGGCGACTGCACCCCGGAGGAACTCGAGGCCCGTGACAAGGCCGAAGAGACCCCGGAGGGCGGCTTCGCCTCCGCGTAGCCTTGCGCGAACGAACTCGAGAAGGCCAAATACTTCCTCGAGGTCGAACTGTGGAACGCCTGCACCCCGACGGCCCCGTGTCGGGGTTCCCGCGTATCTGGTATACTGAAAGGAAGAACCACTATGGAAAAAAAGTACATTGTACTATTGACCTGGGCCTCGGCGAATTCGCCGAACGAGCCCTACTCGGCGGAGCTCGTGAAAGGCCCCGCCGATACGACGGGCTTCCGCCCGACCGTCTTTGCCCGCGGCGAGGCGCTGAAACTCGCCGATAAGGACTCCACGGAGCTCTACCACGAGCTTCTCGGAGACTACGGCCCCGAGGAGCTCGGGGACTGTATGTGCCGTGCCAGCGGCCTCTGGACAATCAAGACCCCGAACTCCGTTGTTCGGTGGAAGGTCTTGAACCTTGCGGACACGTTGAACCTGGAGATGTCATGAACCCATTCATCGTGGAAGAGCCCCCGCGCCCTCCGCGCGGCAAAGACCCCTTGAAGGCCGCGGTGGCCGTGTTCACCGTGGCCCTCGTCATCATATTCGGGACGTTCGTTTACGGGCTCCCTGGATACTTCGTGGCGCTGGCCCTTGTGGCCGCGCTGCTCTGGGCTTTTAGTTAAGGAGAAACGAAATGGAATATGAGAAGATTCTGGCCAAGGCATTTGAGAACTTGGCCAAAGGCCTGAGCCGAATCGAGGACCGTCTCGACGACATCCTCGACGCCATGGCAGCCAAGGGACCCGTTGGGTCGTTGGAGGAACCCTCCGACGACTTTACCGACCTGGAGAAGTCCTGCGGGGACGTGCTCCCCGTGGAGATAACCCGCGTAAGGATTGGATGACGCCATGTCCTGGATTGACATTGACAACGCGACGCGCAGTCAACTAAGCCGCGCGTCTTTCGTATGCCTTCCGATTGCGGGTCTGCGCATAAAACTCTCCGCCGAGGCAGAGGTGAAACGCGAAACGCTTGACAGCCATCCCGAGTTCACGGTGCACCTGCACTTCAAGCCCTACGGTATCGCGACGAGCAACTCGCTCTGCCACCCGGACCACTGGCCGCTCATGCACGCGCTCGGCGAGTCCGACTGGCTGAGCGACCCCTCGTCGCTCGTGTGTCTCGAGCGGGATTTCCCGGCCGAGTTCGCCAAGCACCTTTCAGGGCACATCAAGTCGACCCGCAGGCCGGGCGACCTGAACGTCCGCGACTGGGACCCTGGGGAGCTTGCATTCACCGCAACCCGTGACGGGCGCGCGTGTTTCGAGCCCGCGCCTGGCGAACGGATGAACTTCCTCGTGACGCTCGAGGACGTCGTCGAGACGATGAAGAAGATGTCCGACTCGCATCGCGGCTGGGGTGAACTGAGCCACCGCCACCACGCGGGCTTCGACCTCTCGCGCATGGCGGCGCAGCTAGTCGCTTTCGTGCGCGACTTCGCGCTCGCCGGTACGGTGGCCGTTTATGGAAAAGTCCATGGAGACAACCTCTCCGACCGTCTCGGGGAAATCGGCGCTGCCGTGACGTTCGCCACCGTGGACACGGTGGCCTGGAAACCGTTCAAATCGGATGAGTAGTCCAGCCTTGAGTTGACTGAAAACCTGCGCCCCGGTCGTATGGCCGGGGCGCGATTGCTTGAAAGGGGAAATACGATGGAATCAGATGTGAAATACCTGCGGATCGATAAGGAACTCCGCTTCAAAGGACTTCGCGTACGGCTGGCTTTCGGCTACGCGAGCGATGAGCCGGCGAAACGCCTGATGGTCGACCTCTTCGAGGTCGGCGACGGGGGGAACACGTGGAACCTCGAGCACGACAAAGCCGCGGTCGTCGGGTTCGACAACATGGTCGTCAAGGCCGTGCAGAACGCCTACTGGTTCGAGAGGACGATCGACGGGTTCTGTTCGGAACCGCCGATGCTCGACTGCATGACGGGCGAGCTCGCGACGCCGGACGGCCACGCCGTCGGCCAGCTTTCGCCGCAGCACGTGGCAAACGCGTTCGCCACGCTTTCGCTTGCCTGCTACGCCCGAAACGGCATAGACTGGGAGACGCTCGGCGCCATGTTCTCCGACCTTGGCACCGAAGTGGCTGGCTTCCCGAAGAAATGCCTTAACCTCATGGGTCTCGACGCCGACGGCATCCGCGACGCATATGCGCAGCTCGACTGCCGCGTGGTCTTCAAGAAGACCTCGAAGCGCTGGACATACGAGCCGTGGGCGCAAGTCTGCGACATCATAGACGGAACCCGCATCATGGACAACGAGGAGAAATAATGGACCGACACGACTACCGCAAGGAAATGCTCGCAGACGTCGAAGAGGCGTTCGCGGAGCGCGGGATCAAGACCCGCCTCGACGAAGACGGCGAGAAATACCAGGAAGTCCACGACGACCTCTGGACCGACGACTCCGTGACCGGCAATGGTTCGGGGTCGTACACGTTCTCGACCTGGGTGGCGGAGGAGAACCTCTGCCACAACCTCGGCCTCCTCAAAGAGGCGGCCGAGGAACTTGTAGACACGGTGGATCTCGACAACCCCGAGGGGTGCGACGTGATGATCCGCTGCTATCTGCTGGACGAAATCATGCGGCAGGTCAACGACAACCTGCCGGACGACGATGGAAATTCCGAAGAGGAGACTGACGATGAAGAATAGAAAGAAACTGCCGTGCCTCGGCGCCCTGTGGGTGTTCGAGGCCGTGACGGCGGGGCTTGGCGGCCTCGCCGAACCGCTCCGGGAGAACTGGAGCGAGGCCGCGGCGAAAGCCGCGCCCGTGGTGGAGAAGCTCCCCACACTCAAGGAGCTCAGGAAGCTCCCGACGTTCGCCCTTTCCAAGGTGGCCGAGGCCGCCATGAAAGAGCCGCACACGCGCCGCAACGTGCGCATCGCCGCGGGCTTGCAGACCGAACTCGAGCGCCGCCGCGCGAAAGCCGCGACCTCCGACGGGAGGTTCGCATGAGCGCGAAGAAGATGCCCAACCGCCGCCGGAACCGCCGGCGGCGTGATGCGAAACCGCAGGTAGCCCCGCCGAAACCCCGCGCCAAGTGGCGCAAGGTGGCGCTCGTGGCGCTTGCGTTCGTGGCCGCGGTCTGCGCGGCGATTGTGAAACTGATTGCGAAATAAAGGAGAAGACCGTGAAGAAAGTACCCCGTTTTGAAGCATATGTCCGCGAGCGCGTCCAGGACATGACCGCGGCCAAGCGTGAGAAGCTCGCGCAGAAGCTCGCCGAGGAGGAGAAGCTCGTCGAGGACGTCAAGCGGAAATACAAGAAGATGCTCGAACAGGCGTGGCGCGACGCCGTGGGCAAGGTTGCGGACGTCGCCGACAAGAACGGCGACCCGATCGACAAGTCGTGGCTCATCGAGTTCATGACGCCGCACGACATCGAACGCATCACGACGAATGCGTTCGGCGTGAAGACGACGTTCGACTACGACACCCGCCGGACGGTCTGGGCCGAGGGCACCGAGGTGCGCCGCGCCCAGGACGCGCTTGCGGATTTCGACGAGGCCGTCGAGAAGGCCGTGCGCCGGATCGTCGTCTACAAGATGGACCTCGGGCTCAAGCCCGACGCGTTCGAGAAGCTTCTCGAAGAGACCGTCGAGAAACTGTTCTAGCGAACGCAACGGGCGGGAAGCCCTGCGCATGGCTTCGGCCATGCGTACCACCCCATGAAGGAACGCCGCGAAGTGGCGGGGTGGCCGAGTAGTGCGCAAACGCGTGTGAAACCAAGTTCCGAAAAAGAAAGAGAAGGTGCAATATGAAAGACAACAAGACGACCCCGCTGCCCGTGTGCAGTCCTGGGGAATGGAACTCGGCGAACGTCCGTGGGGGCTCGACGATGATGACTGACGTCGTCTTCGTCAAGTCCGCCATCGACGGGGAGGCGTTCGCGCTCTTCCCGTCCAAACCGGCGCCGAACGGGATGGTCGCGGCCTACGCCCGTGAGGGTCGGCGCACGGTCGTCGACCTCGGCTTCGCCTTCGCATGCAAGCCGCTGCGCGGAGTGTTCCGCGCCGCCCTGCTGCGCGAACTCGGCGCGGCGGGATACCACGTACGACCCGTAAGTCTGCGGGCCGCGATCGACATCCTTGAAGAGAAATGGAGAAGAGAAAAATGAAACCTTGTGAACTCGACATCAACGCCGTGTCGACGGCGCTCTTGAAAGTGCTGACCATCGTCTCGAAGGTCGCGCTCGACGCGAAGATGACGAAGCTCCCGACCGACCGGCTCAAGTCCATGAAGACCGAAGTCGAGATGTCCGGGAACATCTTGGCCGACTCGGCGAAGAAGCTCGGCAACCTTCTCGACGCGAGGTCGAAATGAAGAAGGTCGAAATCAACGTATACTCGTATGGCGAGCTCTCCGCCGAGGCGAAGGAGCGCGCCCGCAAGTACTACAACCGCAACCAGCCGTACTGGATGGACAAGGAACTCAACGATGTCATAGAGGCCTTCGAGGAGGCTTTCTACGTCGACGTCAAGTACGAAGTGTCCCCGTACAGCGCGAAGGCAAAGGTCTACCCGAACGGGTTCTACGACCACGATGAGCTCTACCAGCTCTCGGGCAACCGCGCCCGCGCGTGGTTCTGGAACAACCGCGGAGACCTGATCATCCGCCCCCGCACGCGATTCTATGCGAAGAAAGACGGGAAGTGGAACCTCGCCGTCACCAAGAACTCCGTCAAGAAGGAGTCCGCGGTGTTCTTCAAGCGCGTCATAGACGGAATCTCCCCGTGGACGGGCAGCTTCCTCGACACCGAGACGCTCGAACCGCTCGCGCGCTTCTGCCTCGGCCTCAAGTGGGACGACAAGCAGAAGAAGTACGTGCAAGCGCGCTACGACAGGATGACCGACAATTGCTACACGGTCGAGACCGTCCTCGACGAATGCGTGCGGGCGCTCATGCGCGTCGTGCAAAAAGACTGGGAGTACCAGCTGAGCGAAGAGTGCTTCGCCGAGACGTGCGAAGCCAACGAGTTTATGTTCTACGAAACTGGAAGGATGTTCCATGGATAAAAAGTACATCGTCATATGGGCCTCACACAACACGGACGCAGGGGACCACCCCTGCGCCATCACCGTCAACAGGCTTACCAGAAAGGAAAACGGCAAATACGCCGGCACGGAGATTTTCACGTCTCTTACCGAGGCGATGAGAGCCGCGCGCAAAGACCGCGAGAAATTCATCTCCGAGGAGAAGCAAGTTCAAGGCGACGACGTCGACATCGAACTCATAAACCACAAGAGGTGGATATCGGCCAAGTCCGTTTACGCCGTCGTGACATGGGCCGCGATTGAAATCTTGAAAGGAGACGACAATGAACGAAACGACAATTGAAATCCCCGAGGGGATTGAGTCCATCAACCTTAAGCTCCCGCCGGCCACGCCCGCCAAGCTGACGGTCCGCGAGCTCGTGAACTACATCTACGGACAAGTCTGTCTCGTAGTCAAAGAGCGGTACTATCGCGTGAACAGTCTGACGGGCTTGAAATCCTACGTGGAAGGCGTCAGCGACAACGAGATTCTGTCGTTCAGCGCAAGAAGCGGCAGGAATCTCGTCGAGTTCATCAAACGCTGCCCGTTCGTCGACACCGACAAGCTGCTCGACTACGAGCCTCTTGTCACCGGCGACGGATGCAACTGCGCACGGATCGTCGTGCACTTCGACCGCCTCGTAGAGGTCTGACATGGGCCAGTGCTACTCTGTGGAACTGCGCTTCAAACTCCGCGACGACAGGGGCTCCGAGGAGAACCTGCGCCGCGTGATGTGCCAGTGGATGGAAGACATGACGGCGGAGTACCCTGAGGGGCTCCGCGTCAACTGGGCGCTCGACGAACACGCGAAGGACGGCTACACGACGGACACGCTCGACGGGATCTGCAAGATCCTGCTCTCGTTCCGGCAAGGCGACGGCTACATGCATGTCGACGACTCCGGCTTCTTCGTGTACTCGAGCGGCTTCCATGCCAGCTACGGCTGGGTCTCCGTGATGGTCGAAGCTTTCAAGCGGATGTCGTTCGCCCTCGTCGAGGGCTCCGAACTGTACATCAATGACGACGAAGGGACGGAACGCCACCGCGTCTACCTGAACGAGCACGGTGAATCCGAAGTATGGGAGAACGGACACAAATGAGAAGACCGATAAAACAGATCCGCCAGAAGATGGCCGAAGACGTGTTCGCGAAGGACGACTACGACAAAATGGCCCTCGCAAGGGTCGAGAAGATCGGAGTGGACGTCTACGAAGTCAACGGCAAGTACCTCGAATACTGGAGCTACTTCGGCACGGAGGGCTTCTACTTCGTCCGCCACGACCTCGACAGCGGCAAGGACGTGCTGCGGAAGCAGTGCATCCCGGACGGCATGGTGCCGAGGTTCCTCTGTGACGGGGAACTCAGGCCAAAGTACAACTACATGAAAGGATAGACAATGGACACAGACAAAGAAAGACTGTACCTCGATGAAATCGAGAGCATGATGCGTCGCATGCGCACGGTTCTGAGCGGCCTCGACGTGAACACGAGCCATCTTGCGTCGCCGCTCGGGCGCGCCAACGACGTGCGAGTCTGCTCCGCATGGGATGCGCAGATTCTCGCCCGCGACCTCGAATCGTGTGCGCGGGCGCTCACGTCTCGAGTCGACAAGCTGTCTAATGAGATTCAGGACGCGCGCAGAACGCAGGTCATCGACCAGATGGTCGAGGCCATCAACCAATTGAACTGACGGGGAGACTCGATGAAGTTCTTGAGAGATGAGGACTACCCGACCGACTTCGACGTGAAAGCGGCATACCCCGAGGCGTACGCCATAGCCCGAGTCGAGGGAGGGTGGGCAGTGTTCCCGACATTCGACGACTACCGCACGTGGACGCGTGCGGTATGAAAGGACAACGATGACAATCGAAGACTTCTTGAACGTGCTCGACCACGAAGTGTGGGTTCGGGTGCGGCTGTCCGACGGATCGGATGAATCCGAAGACATCGTGATCTGGTCCGCGGACTGGATCATGGACAAGTACGTCGACAAGGTGAAGCCCTACCTCAAGTACATCGCGGACGACGTGCACGTCGAGACGCACACGGAGCCGTGCGTGTCCAACGAGAACGTGGAGTATGCGGAACCCATGGTCGTCGTGGTCGCATACAAGCCGTGAAAGGCGGTGAAATGTTCGACCCCTACGAAAACAAATGTCCGCGGTGCCGTCACTACGAGTGTTGCGGCGGCCCGCGGTATGGATGCTACCCGTCGTTCCCCGAGGGGGACGACATACAGGAGAACCGAGATGAACACGACGGAATTGAAGAAGCGCTACGAATCGGCCAAGTACCTGGCGTCGTGGCGAAAGGAAGTTCGCTGGCGGGAGAACATGGACCGCACGTACGCGTCTCTTGACGTGGTTGTATGCGGGAAGCCCGACGACCCGCTTGACGCGCAGCCCTTTGTAATCGATGACGGCGTGGTCGCGGCTGCACTGCAGCTGATCGCCGAGGCGGTTGGCGAAGACGGATGCGTTCGTCTGGACCTGTCGACCGTGACATGGAAGAAGGAACACGACGATGTATTCGGGACAAAAATCGAAATGCGCGGGTCGTTCTACCTCGTCTACCCAGACATCAACGAGTACGCGTTCAGTCTACTGAAAGGAGAAGACTGATGACACTAGATAGAGCAGTGAGGCTGTCCGAGATCCAAGAGTATCTCGGGTCGCATATCACCGGTTACGGCCTAAAGGGAGCTTACGAGGCTCTCGTCGCGGAGGGTGAAGGCTGCTGGTCGTTCTGCTACGCCGGGGATAAAAACCTCTGCTACTTCGTGTGCATGGGGTGGCACGACGTGGGGGACGACCCGACCGGCGGACCGTGGGAAGTCTTCCTCAAGATAGGCCGACAGTCGAGAAAGGCCGCCATGCAGTGCGACTTCGACCTCGACTTCGAGATGCCGTGGTACGGAAACGGGGAGCTATACGACACGCTCACTCCGGTAGCGGGGAAGTCGACGGGCCACGAGTACTGGGACGAGCTTGCGAACTTTGCGAAAAAGTCTGCCCTGCACGTCTTTGAAACGTTCGGCGAGCCGGACGAAGAATCGGAGGACTGACGATGGTAATCTACGTATTGGCCGAGACGGTCGACGCAGCGGAGATGTACGCCGAGACGAACATCCTGCTGGTGTCGCGCGACTTCCGCAAGTGCGCCGAAAGAATGCACGGCGAATGGTCTTCCCAGGTACTGAACGACCCCGAGGGTATCGTGAAGGACTCGACGTCTTGCGGACAGGAATCCGCAAGCGTCTTCTGGGGCGGCAACGGCGGGTACTTCTCCCGCAAGTACGAAATCACGAAACACGAAGTGGAGGATCTGCCTTGCAATTGACAATCCCGACAACGATCGAAGAGTACGTAGCCATGGACAGCGGGGACTCGAAGCCCCACGTCGCGGTCTCGAGGGACTGCGAGGGCGGGATTCCCCGCTGGATCGGCGTGGATAGCTCGGGCGCGTGCGAATCGTTCGACACGCTCGACGGCGCGATTCTGTTCGCCGTCAGGTTCCTCGACGCGCGCGGCGACCGCGGTGAGATCCACCGTGCGCTCTATGACAGGCAGGGTTCTGCGATGCAGTGGTTCGCGGAAATGCTAAGGCGTTTCGAGAACGAACTCGAGAACCCGCAGAAAATCCAGACCATCTGGTAAGGAGAAACATGCACAAGTACAGAGTGAGACTTACGAAGCTCCTCAACGCATGGGTGGAGGTCGAGGCCTCCACACGTGCCGAGGCCGAGGGCATCGCGTACGACAAGGTCGTCGAGCGCGACAAACATCTTGAGAAATCGAAATTCGACCAGTGGCGCGACGACGGGGACATCCAAGTCGAAGACACGACCGTCTTTGTCAACGGGTACTGGGAGGACACAGGTTCAGTCACGAAAGAAAACGGAGGAGACAAATGCGAGTAAAGTCATATATCAGCAAACCGACTGCAACGGGCTTCGCCCGCAACTCACGCCCGATTCAGTGCGTCATGGATTTGCGATTTCGTGTCGTAAGCGGAGCCGTCGTGGTGGAACTGCACGCCCCGAACAAAGCGGACAAGAAGCTGGTCGAGCGCGAGCGCTCGGCATGGTGGACCGCCCGTGAAATCTCGAACGCGATTCGCGTTCTCGCCAAGGAAATCGACAGCGCCCCGATGATGGCCAACAAGACTGCATCCATCGAGTTCGACGAGACATACAAGTCCTTCAAGTATCGTATCGTCCACACGGGCGAGACGTTCTTCGAGGTCTACGAGCAGGAAGCCCGCGTTCTCCTTGAAGCCCTCAAGGGACTTTGTGCGGACATGCTGCTCGCGGAAGACGAGAACTGGCGCCCGCGCAACGGAAAGGAGGTCGTCTATGAGTGACCGCAGCGAAAGCGCAGCGTGCCAGAGCGAAAGCGCGGCGTACCAGATCATCGACACCGTCAAGCAGCTCGACGCGATTCTGCGCATCAATTCCGTGATGGACGCCGTCCGGCTCAATTGCGACGACCAACTCGCGCGACAAGTCGGGACGGACTTGTGGATCGTGCAGACGAAACACCTCGAGCTGCTTCGGGAGAAGCTCGTGCGCATCGCAGAGGCTTTGTTCGCCGCGGCGGACGAGGAGGACGGCGATGACTAACAGGGAGTTCTACGAACGCGCCCCGCTCGGCGAGGCAATCGCCGCGTGGCAGCGCCACACCCATGCGCTGAAGGGCAAACCCGTCTCGTTCGCCTCGTGGCTGGAGTTCGCAAATCCGGACGTCGAGACGGACACGATAGCGGACTGCCCGTTCTGTCTCAGCGAGTCGACCAAGATCGTCCATAAGGATACGTCTCGCTACCGCGTGGTGTGCGACTTCTGTTTCACGGAAGGCCCGATCCAGTACAACGCCCATGACGCCATCGAAGAATGGAACAAGGGCGCCGCAAGGTCGAAGAACTGGCTCGCCGCCCGCAAGCGAAAATAAGATACCCCGTCGCGGCGGAGTTCTGGAAGCCAACAGAGTAAAACAAGGTTCGATCCGCGACGGGGCAAAGTGAAAAGCGCCGCGGGACGGTGTCGAAGAAAGAAAGAACCCGCGGCGCTTGAAAGTATAGCAAACCGAAGAACCCCTGTCAAACTGGCGAGCCGGCTTGACAGGGGTCTCCGTTTTGTAGTACAATGCCCGCCATCGAAACCCAAGGAAACCCAGAGAAACCCAAGGAAACCCAGAGAAACACAAGGAAACACATGGAACTGCATGACTGGCAGAAGCCGCTTGCGCGGCATCAAACGGAGATGCTCCGCCGAGGGAAGGTGATGCTCTCCGCGTGTCACACCGGGAGCGGGAAGACCTACCTCGCATGTCAGACCATCAAAGACCTCGGGCTGCCGACGCTTGTCGTGTGTCCGAAGATCGCAAGGTCGCAGTGGCAGAACGTCATCGAGGGCATGGGGTGCAAAGACCTCGTGATCGACGTCATCAATCCCGAACGTCTTGTCGCGGGGAAGAATCCCTACTACGACAACGAAGACGGCTGGCGGATAGACGGACGACTCCTCGTCTGGGACGAAGTGCATCGAGGCTGTAGCGGCGAGGATTCCAAACAGACCCTCGCCGCTGCACGGTGGTGCAACAAAAGACACCCGGACAACAAGGAACTGCTGATGTCCGCGACCCCGTTCGAGACCCCTCAAAAGATGCGCCTCATTGGCTATCTCATGGGGTTCCACCGGTTCACGAAGCAGAGCTTCTACGACTGGATGCGCTCGAAGAACTGCGGGTTCGTGGACATCGGATGGGGCGCGAACAAGCGTCGCATCTTCAGGTTCACCACAAACCGCACCGCCGCCGAGGCGACGATGCGCGAAATTCGCCACGAGATGGGGGACAGATTCATGTCCATCACCCCCGACGAAATCCCGGGATTCCCGGATGAAGTCAGGGAGGTGATCAAGATCGACCTCGCCAGGAAAGACCACGACGCCCTCGTCAAGGCGTACGAGGAGATGCCCCAGCGGCTGACCAAGTTGTCCAAGGACGACATGGTGAAGACGCTCCGGTTTCGTCAGCAGGCCGAGTTCTGCAAAGCCGAGGTCATGGCGCAGATGGCGGTTGACTACGAAGAGGACGGCAATTCCGTCTTCATCATGGTCAACTTCACGGACGCGCGGACCCGCATCGAAGAGTACCTGAAGAAGAAGGGAGTGCAGTACGCCTCCATCTACGGAGGGCAGAAGGAATCCGAACGGCAGAAAGGAGTCGACGACTTCCAGTCCAACCGCATCCACGTGATGGTCGGCATGGCGGCCGCGTGCTCCGTCGCCCTGTCGTTGCACGACGAGCGGCATGAGAGACCGAGGGTGTCCCTCATCTCCCTGGGGTACTCCGCTTCGGAGTTCTCCCAGGGACTCGGACGAATCCGACGTGTCGGCGGAACCACCGCCACGCAGAAAATCATCATCGCCGCGGACTCCGTCGAGGAGCGCGTCGGCAAGACGATCGAGCGAAAGATGAACAACCTGTCCACGCTGACGGACAGTGACCTCATAAGGTAAAGAAAGGAAGACCACATGGCATACAAGGTACAGAAAGTAAGCCCGTCCGCGCTTGCGGCCACGGAGCACTGCCCCCGGTTCCGCCCGGACGGCAAGGACAACAACGCGGCCATCGACGGTACGCTGATGCACGAGTTCGCCGAGGCGATGATTGCAATCCCGCGTGACCAGTGGGACGGATGGATCGCCACGCGTGACGCAAGCCCGGACATGAAGGGGATGCTCGAGGAGATCGCCGCGCGACTGCGGACGATTCTGCTCGACGACCTGCCCGTCTACGCGGACTACCGTTTGCGCATGAGGGGAGGCAAGCCAAGGAAGTCCCCGCTCAAGCCGGGACTCTACCCGGAGTGCGAAGTCGAACGTGGCGGTGGCCGCCACGGGTACATCGACCTTCTCGTCGTCACGCCCGAGGGCGTGGCGGTAGTGGTCGACTACAAGTCCAACCGGGTCGGCAAGGACTTCTCGCTTCAGCTCGCGGCGTACGCCTGCGACATCAACAGGTTGTGCCCGACGCACGACACGTTCGAGTGCCACATCATCGCGCCACGCCTTGACGACGATGAGCAGCTTGCGCTGCACATCGGTCCTGGCGACCTCGAAGCGTGGAGACATCGCATTTCGCTCATCGAGGAACGCGCCGACCGCTCGGCAAACGATGACTCGATCCCCGGGTGCCCAAACGATGCGTGCCAGTACTGTCACTGGAACGGGTCCTGCCGGTACCAGGCCGACGCGGTAGTCACGGTGTGCGAGGCCACCAACGCCATCGCGCATCTCGTCGGACCTGACGGACCGTACGCGGGCGAAGCCGTCACGGTGAAGACGTTCACGATGCCGAACACCCCTGCGCAACGCGGGCTCCGCAGGTCGTGCATGAAGTTCCTCGAGACCTTCATCGACGCGGCCAAGGACGACGACAAGTCGTGGGCCGACCAGTACACGGATGAGCAGCTCAAGGCGCTCGTGCCCGGCTTCACCATCTCCCGCCGCAAAGGACGTGCGTCCTTCGATTCGTCGAAGGTGCCCGAGGTTCGCGGCGCGTGCATGGGGAAGTTCGGTATGTCCATCGAAGACGTGTTCGACGTCTCCGTCGTGGACAGGAAGATGCTCGTCGACTCGCTCGTCGACCACAACGGGATGACGAAGAAGGCCGCCGAGGAGGCCGTCAAGAAACTGTACGAACCGTTCACGGTCGCCGGCGCACCCGTCCTCTATTGGACGCAGAAAGCCGCCAAGCGTATCGCGGACGAATGGTAAACCATTTCGGAGGACGAGTGTCCTTCGGATGAAAACACAAGAAAACACAAGAAAACACAAGAAAACACAAGGAATACAATGAGCAACAAGAACACGCAGGTCAAGTCTCAGGCCGAAGAAATCGTTGACGCGAAGGGTGCGCTCGTCGCGGCTGCCCCGACGGACATCTCCACGGAGGTGCACGTCGCCGGAGCCCAGCTCGAGTTCCCGTTCATCCGTCTTGCACAGGGCATGAGCCAGTGGAAGGCCGGGGGCAAGAAGCCCCAGCAGGGCTGCTGGTACATCGGCAAGAACAAGGAGAACAACGTTAAGATTGCGGACGACGGGAAGGAGAACGGCATCTACGGCATCATCCTCCAGAAGGTCGAAGGATTCAAGGAGGAGCGCCCGTACGTTGCTGGCAACAACACGCCTCCCCGCCGCTGGGTCATCGGCGGCACGAAGCCCGATGGCTCCCCGGCCACCGAGGCCGACTGCCTTAAGGATGCGGCCGCGACTGGGCTCTCGCTCACGCCCCGTCCCACGGGCGAGCTGTGGCCGGAAGGCCGTCCCAAGATGCGCGCCAACCTCGGGCGGTTCTGCTACCTGATGATGCTGGTGCCCGTCCCGGACGACTTCGAGTCCGACGAGTTCCGCCTCGTGCCGATCGGCGACCGTCTCTATACGACGGCGCGCTTCGAGTACGACAAGCAGTACTACAAGGCGATGAGCCAGATCCTCGTGAACATTGAGTCCCGCGCCAAGTTCGCGCACCGTGCGGACAAGGACTACAAGTTCTCCATCAACGGGCTCGTCTGCCACATCTACTCGTGCGACGCCACGAGCAGCGGCGGCATCGAGTACACGTCGCACTGCTTCGAGAAGGCGCTGCGCGACGGCAAGCCGTGGGAGTTCACCGACAAGGAACGCGAAGACTTCACGTCGTTCCTCCTCTCCGTGCAGGCGGGCTCCGCGTCCGTCGACGAAGCCGCCGGCGACTCCGAGTTCTGAGCGTGACGCTGCGCGTCCTAGGCCCCCTCTGTCCTCGCGGACGGAGGGGGCTTTTATTTTTTCAGATTTTCCGCGAAGACGCCTTGGCAACCATACGGACTATCTGATATACTGTCCACCGCAAAGGACAAGAACCATGGACGAAACCAAATACATACCGAAGCCAACGGCGGTCGGAGGAATGCGGAAACGTTTCCGCGAACTCATGGACCCAGTTCATTTCGACTTCCCGCGGAAGACGGGGATTACCCACAAAGCCGAGTGGTATCTCGGGGATGGGCCGCTCGCGCGCCCGGTCTATGGAATCTATGGGCTTGCGAGATACGCCGAATACCTGCTCCACCATGTGCGTTTCGGGAAGCGGAAACAGCACAAGGCCATTCGAGAGGTCGCGGGATTCTTTGCGGCGACGAGACGGGCGTTGCAGAACACGCTTTCGACATACCCCATCGACCGGAGGCTCAGCCCGCGCGCAGCCGTGTCGCTACGGAAAGTCGTGGCAGATCTTATCAAACAGGCCGCCGAGGCTACCGAGGCCATCCGTTCGTGCAAGTCCAAGCCGGATGCCAATGCCGCTTTCGACCGTCTTGTAAAGCGTTGCGAACGCAAACTCGAGCGTAGCATCAAGCCGCGCCGTCCGAGGAACAGAGTCATTTCAGATACAAGAAAGGACATATAATGTCTACCAAAGCAAACCATCCACTCCCGGACGACATGGCCGTCGCGATCGACTATGAAACCATGTACGACACGAAAGCCGAGTATTCGCTTTCGTGCATGAGCCCGCAACAGTATTGCGCCGACCCGAGGTTCGACGCATACCTTGTCGCGATCTGCGGCAACAACATCTTCGACAAGTCGGAGACCGGAATGAAACGCAACGTCTACCGAGAACTCGAGGACGGCCGCCAGCTCTACATTGGACGCCCCGAAGATTTCAAGTATTGGAACCAGCTGGACGGCAGGATTCTTCTTGCCCACAATGCGGGGTTCGATTCAGTGGTCACCGACGAGCTCATGAAACGCGGGCTGATTCCACAGTTGAAGAACGTCGAGTGGAAATGCACCGCCGACCTCGCCGCATATCTGATGGCTCCGAGGAATCTCAAGGGCGCCATGAAAATCCTGTTCGGCAAGGAGATCTCGAAAGCCGTCCGAGCCGGAATGGATGGGCGGCACGACTGGGAATTGAACGAGCAGGAGTACCACGATCTCGTTGAGTATGGCGGAAGCGATGCCGTCGAGTGCCATGACCTGTGGTTGAAGTATTCCCACGAGTGGCCCGAAATCGAGCGAGCCATCTCCGACCAGAAACGCAACGCGATCAAGCGCGGAGTCCATGTCGACAAGAAGCTCGCCGAGGAATCCTTCAAGGAACTGAAACGCTATCTCGCCGACGTCGTATGCGACATCCCGTGGTACCCCGAGAAGCCCGTCGGATCCCTGCCTGCCCTGCGGCAAGCCGTCATCAACCTCGGCATCACGCCACCCAAGTCGTTCAAGAAGGACGACCCCGGGTTCCTCGACTGGGTCGCCGACCATGACGACATCCCGTTCATCAAGGCGAGACAGAAAGCCGTTGCGATCAACATGCACTCGAAGCGCATCGAAGGAATCCTCGGGTCGCTCGACGCGAACGGTGACTCGCATCCGCAGTTCCTCTACTTTGGCGCGCACACGGGGCGCGACAGCGGGAAGAGCGCGACCGGCAAGTCCGACGGCAACCTTCTCAACCTCCCGCGCAAGCCCGTGCTCTCCGGTGACGAGCATGTGTTCGGCGGGAAAGGCGTCGACATCCGTGGAATGTACGTGCCGCACGCGGGGCATAAATTCGTCGTGTTCGATTATGAACAGGTCGAGGCGCGTTTCTCCTTGTGGCTCGTGGATGACACGCACATGATGGAAGCCATGCGCCGCGAAGGGAACCTCTACGCCGCCGCTGCGGTGCAGATGGGATGGTGCAAGCCGGGCGACCAGATCAAGAAGACAAACCCCGACCTCTACCGTCTGGCGAAGTGCTGCACGCTCGGCCTCGGTTTCGGAATGGGAGCCGCGAAGTTCGTGGATTCCTGCAAATCGCAGGGCATCGAACTCCCGTCGACCCCCGTTGACCAGTGGCCGCAGATAGACCGCAGGCTCATGTTCGTCATCAGGAACGTGGCGAGAATCCGCGGCGACATCTATTCCCCGGAGAACCAGGTGAAGGTCGGGCAGCTCATCGAGTCCCTGCGCATCGTCGGGGACTGGCGTACTGCCAACTCCAAGATCGTCGACAAGTGGCATGAGTATGAAACCATATTCAAGCAGCGCATCGCGGCTGGCAAGGACACCGTGGCTATCCGGCTTCCGAGCGGACGCATAAAACGCTACTACGACCCGCATCTTTGCAAGGAGGAGACTACGGAAGTTGACGAGAACGGTGTTGAACATCCGTCCTTCCGGATTGCATTGAAAGCCACGACCGTGCGCGGCGGCCCGGCTTCCTTTTTCACCGGCGGGAACATCATGGAGAACATCGTGCAGGCGACGTGCCGCGACATCATGGCGTACAGCGCCGTTGAAATCGAACGCAAGCATCCGAATTGGAAGTACGTGTTCTCCGTGTACGATGAAATCGTATTCGAGGTTCCGAATGAGGAGTGCGAGGAGGCCAGTCAAGTTATTCCGCATATCATGTGTCACGGCGATCTCATCAAAGACTGGACAGCCGGGATGCCCCTCGGAGTCGATGGCGACGTTTGCGAAAGGTACCACAAGTGAGCAAGTTTTTCTGTCTACCCAACCTCGCCACGGACGAGGTCAATGTTCTTGAAGACCCATGGAATGCCAAGGTCGACCCCGAGGTTCTCGACCTACCGAAGGACGCCTATAAGAAACGCTGGTTCAATCCCACGACGAAGCACTATCTTCTGTTGCTCACCGAAGGGCAGAACTCGCACTTCTGCGTCAACTCGGGAAACCAGGCCGCCGCCATCCACGGTTTCTTCGCCGACTATGACGGCGTGTTCACCGAGGACATCATTGAAGCCCTCAAGGTCAAGGCGCCCGGCAAGTACAAACCGGCCTACTGGTGCCTTAGCCAGTCGAAGAAGCTGCATCTCGTATGGCTCTTCGACCGCCCCATCACGGTCACGGGCAACGCCCACGCCAACGAGCTTCTGCACGTCATCGCCACGAAGCTCAAGGCCGTGCGCTGGGGCGTTGGCTACGACATCGAGTCCGAGATCTGCACGCAGGTCATGGACATCGGACGCGAGTGGCACGTCTTCAAGGAGAACTCGTTTGTCCCCGCCGAAGAGATCATCATGTGGGACAACGCGCTCTGGCAGCGGAGTGCGAAGAAGTACTGCGACGAAGTCGTGGACATCCCGCTCGACGTGGTAGCCACGGAAATCAAAAAGCGCAGCTGGCCTCACGAGCCCCCGCAGAACATCTCCATCGGAACGAGATGCGTCCGTTTCTGGGCGGCCGACGCCGACAACGCGACAGGCGCGCAGTTCGTCAAGGACGGCATCCGCGTTTTCACTCCGCACGACGGCGGTTTCAAGAGCTGGGTTTCCCTGCTCGGCCGCGAGTTCTGCGAAGAGTACACGGCCAAGTCCATGGCGCCGTTCTACGAGAACACGTTCTACGACCATCGCAAGGACGAGTACTGGCGGTTCTTCCGGAACGACAAGCCCGTCCATTTCGAGAAGCGTACGGAGAAAGTGCTTCGCCGCGACCTCCTGCAGGAGGCGAGGCTCGACCCGAAGCCGCTGAAAGGCGAGACCCTCTCCGAACTCGACCAGGCGCTCTACACAATCAGCCGTCGCAACGCGGTCGACGGGGCGGCGCCCATCCTCTATCGCAAGACCGGGCGCATCCAGGTGCGTGGCGTCGGCACGATTCTCAACACGAGCCTTGTGACCGTGAAAGCCCCCGCCGAGCGGCTCAGCACGGTCACGCCTGAGGAACTCGACAAGTACCCGAAGTGCCCCGAGGAATACAAGGTAGACCCGTCCATCTGCGCGTGGGACAATCCTTTCGCGATCTGCGGGTTCCCGCACATCCACCGGTTGCTTACGGCGTTTTTCATGCGCTCGAGCGCGGCCTACCGCAACTGGGTCGAGAACGACTGCCCGCTCAACCGCACGTACTTCTCCGACCCGCAGCTCGACTACCTCCTCTCGTGGCTCTCGCACTTCTACACCAATGCGGCGCGGATGCCACTTGAGCCGGGTCGCGGACAGGCTCTCATCCTCGCGGGCCCTGCGGGAACGGGCAAGTCCTTCTTCGCCCGCCAGCTCCTCGGTCAGCTGATGGGAGGCGCGGTCGACGCGGAGAAGTTCTACCTCGAAGGTTCCCGGTTCAATTCCGGAATCGTCGGTTCCCCCGTCCATCTCATCGACGACAAGCTCGGGGCGAAGAGCCAGCGCACGAGACTGCAGTTCACGGAGTCCCTGAAGATCGTGGTCGCCAACGCCGTCCTCCGCTACGAGGCGAAGTTCGGCTCGGCGATAGAGACCGTGCCGTGGCCGGGTCGGGTCGTCATCCTGTCCAACGAGGACGCGCAGTCGATGTCGGTCATGCCCGACCTCGACATGTCCACGCGGGACAAGTTCATGATGCTCAAGCTCGGCGGTGCGATGTTCGACTGGGGGACGGACGCCGAGAACCAGAAGTGGCTCGCGGAGGAACTGCCGTACTTCGCGCGGTTCCTGCTTGGCTGGCGCATCCCGGCCGAGCTTCGCGACGAGCGTTTCGGTGTCAAGGCGACCCAGCACGCCGACATGGCCCAGGCGTCCGCTGAGAATGGGCTTACGCAGGTTCTCGTCGAGGTGCTCGAGACGTGCATCGAGAGCGTCGCGGGAACGCAGGACGGCAAGGATTCCGGGGATGCCGAGGGCTGGGCCATCGAGGGCAACGCCGTCAAGGTGTTCAAGTGGATAGCCTCGGTCGACCCGGGGCTCGCCCGCGAGGTCATCGATTCCCGTACACTCCAGCAGTGCCTCCAGACGCTCTACAAGAACGGCGCGTACAACATCGCGCTCGACGAGCAGACGAAGCGCTGGAAGATCCCGTATGTCCTGCGCAAAAAAGTGGACATCGTTGCTTGACTACCATACCGAGGACATGATATACTATGAACCAAATGGACAGAACTAGGACAATCTGGCTGGGTATTGACCCAGGCAAAGAGGGCTGCCTCGCCGCCGTCGTGGACGTCGATGCTCGCACAGTCCCCCTTACTATTGTTCCGTTTTCCGAGGAAGCCTATGTGTCCACGCTGCGCGAGCTCGCCCCCGAAGACCACACGGTGAAGTGCGTGCTCGAGCACGTCTGGGCGATGCCCGGGCAGGGCGTGACTTCCATGTTCAACTTCGGCGAGAACTTCGGGTTCATCCGAGGGCTTCTCGCGGCGTTCCGCATCCCGTACGAACTCGTTCGCCCGCAGAAGTGGAAGCGGGTGTTCGGCTGCACAAGCGACAAGCACACGTCGATTACGATGGCGAGGAACCTGTTTCCCGGCGTTGACCTGCGGCGCACTCCGAAGTGCACGAAACCGCACGACGGCGTGGCCGAGGCCTTGCTCATGGCCGAGTACGCAAGGAGGACGATGGGATGAACAATCCGAACGCAGCGCTCCTGCTGACCGAGGACGGCCACCCCATCGGAACGATTGTCGTCGAGGACAACGTGTCGCTCCCGCCCGTCGTTGCGAACGACGAGGTCGTGGCCGAAAACCGCGACGCCCTGCTCCGTGCCGAGGCGCAGGAACTGACAGGCGACCCGAACGCCGACAGCGCGGTGGCCGAACTCTACCCCGGCTACAGCGACACCGACCGTCGCAACAAGGCGGCCAAGCTCTTCATCGTCGAGAGGATGCCCATCGCCGACATCGCAAAGGAGGTGGACGTCCCGCCGCGCACCGTGTCCATCTGGGCGTACAATTACCGCTGGGACTCCACGGTGAAGAAGGAACTCGCCGTGCAGCAGGCGCAGTCTCTGCTCGAACTGGCGAGGCTCCGCGCCGACCGCCGTCTTGAAGTCGCCAAACAGCAGCTTGATCAGGCGAAGGTCATCCGCGAGGAGGCGGTCAACGCCGTGAAAACCGGCAAGTCCCTGCAAGGCGCGGCGACTGCATGGGCGGCGGCGGCTAAGGTCGAGCAGACGCTCACGGGCGTCAGCGAAGCCGGCACTGTCACGAACATCGTGGAAGACCCGGACGCCAAGAGCGAGGCGAAGGGCAAGCAGCCTCTCGTCATGGTGTTCAACGGCGGGCTCCCGCCCGTGAGAAAGGCGGGCAAGTGAACAGGTTTCCGAATACGTTCGGCATCGACCGGCATTGGAAAGACGGCGACGCCCGCGTCGAGATCCGCGAACGGTGCGGTCTCGACCCGTCCACTGTCGACAAGGTTCTCGCGGCTCTCTGGGAGACCTTGCTCTCCCGGAAGCTCACCCGAATCATCGGTTTCGGTGCGTTCGAGTGGGTGCCGTGGAAGTGCTTCTCTAAGAAGCGCGGGACCACGATCGACACGTGGCGGCTCAGTTTTCGACTTAACAGGTACAACAAGGAGACGACATGGAACAAATGATACAAATGGAACTGTTCGACGAGCCCGTGACCCCGGGCTGCCCGAACTGCACTGTCAAACATCTGAGCGCGGCGCTCTCGTATCTAGTCGACACCGACTGGCCGACGACGCTGCCGCTCATCAGCCCCACGCGCAAGCTGGTGCTCCTCGCGCGGGCTCTCATCAACCTCAACGAGGCCGCCGCTGGCTACATGAGCCATTACGGAATCGCGATTGGCCTCCTTGAACGTGCGGAGCTCGCGGCGATGGTCAAGCGGCACTCACAGCCGGCGGAAGATTTCATCTCGAAAGTCCGTTCGATCCGCATCCGTCTCGCTTCGGACACCTTCTGTGCGGGAGCGGTATCTGACCTTGTCGAGATGCTGCAGGGGTCGCATATGGCGATGGTGTTTGCGCATCTCGCCGAAGCGCAACGCGAATCCCCCGGTCGCATAAACTACGCGAGCTTGTACGTCGACAATCCCCCTGAGGTTGTCGCGAAGAACCTGGTCGACGACATCAACAGATTGCGTGACGAATATTTCAAGTTCAATGAACTTGAAGAGAAAGGAGGTGAAGAACAAATGGCAACAGCGAAGAAAGCGAAAGCCCCGGCCGCCAAGGCCTGCAAGGGCGCCAAGGCCTGCAAGGGCGCCAAGGCCTGC
>CAYPEJ010000018.1:33597-37097 GCA_964409685.1 uncultured Anaeromicropila sp. | reverse complement strand
CCCGGCCGCCAAGGCCTGCAAGGGCGCCAAGGCCTGCAAGGGCGCCAAGGCCTGCGACAAGGCCGCCAAGGCCTGCGACAAGGGTGGCAAGAGCAAGAAGTAATCCCATAGAGAAGAACCACAATGGGATGCTCTACCATCAAACCAATCAGGAGGTTCGTCCTCCTGCTCGACGACCAGCCCGAGGTGAACGAGGGCGGGGTCGTCGTGCAAAAGAAATTCGGCTGCGACCACATGGACTTTCTTGTCGTGCGCGTCGGAACCGAGGAGCAAGCCGGCTTTGGACAGGGCGACCGCGTGGTCGTCCATGATCCGAATGTCGGACGACGTGTAAAAATCGACGGGGTGGTGTACCGCCTCGTCCGGGTGTCGGACGTAATAGCGACAATCGAGTGAAGCTATGAATAGAGTATACAGATTTTCTATTGAACACCTGCCGACTAAAGAAGCGCATGTTGCCGTCGTACCAGAACTTGGAACGGACGCGAACGCCGAT
Organism: uncultured Anaeromicropila sp.; assembly: GCA_964409685.1. GTDB lineage: Bacteria > Bacillota > Clostridia > Lachnospirales > Lachnospiraceae > Clostridium_AI. The sequence goes on along the minus strand of CAYPEJ010000018.1, from coordinate 36,601 downwards.
CGAGCGTACGCTTCGCTTAAGAACGTCACGCGCGGGAGCGCCGCAGGATATGACGCGCTTGAATCGGCAATCAAAGAAGCGATCAAGGACGCGGATTTCGTCAAGTACCACATATGGTCGCAGAAGTCCGGGTTCACCCATGTCGGGGGTTTTCTCCCCGAGGAGCCTCGGCTTGACGAGATCCTCGGAGAACCCGGGGGCAAAGGATTCCAGTCCGGGACGGAGATGTTCCTCCCGTCAGAAATGGCCACCGTCTCTCCTAGTCCAGATCCAACTGACGAAGCGTCCGAGGACAAGCCCGAAGACAAGGAATCCCTCAAGTCCCTCGACAACGTGAACCACCCGTCCCACTACTGCAAGGGCGGCATCGAATGCATCGATGTCATCAAGTCCGCACTGTCTCCCGAAGAGTTCCGCGGGTTTCTGCGGGGCAACGTTCTCAAGTACCAGTTCCGCGCCAATGACAAGAACGGTCTTGAGGACATCCGCAAGGCCGGATGGTACCAGGCGCGGCTTGAAAAGGAACTTGGGAATTGATTGACCCGGACGACAAGCACGAGCCGCCCCCGGGAGACCCGTCGCTCGCGGACTACATAGACCGCGCAAAGACGAAGCCTCTCGATGCGCTCTTCGGGTCGGTGCCGCCCGACCCGAAGACCTGCGCGGAAGGGCTGTGCAAGTACGTAGCCCCGAAACCGAAATGCAAACCGTTCATAAAGATTGAACGAATCAAAGGAGCCCCGGCCATGATACTCGGGGTGGAAGGAGAGTTTTAATGTTCGACATGTTTGTATCAAAGCCGTACAAGTGCGAGCCGCCCAATGAGCTGAGCCTTATCGCGCGACACACGGACGTACTGCAGAGTTTAATCGACCAGATCACGCCGGGATGTTCCGCGTCCGGCAACCCCGCGCACCCCGTTCTGAAAAGGCACGGCGACCACATCGTCCGGCACTTCATCAACGCCGAGCGCAAGCACGCAGGTTTCGCCTACGGGTTCCTGAGCTCGGACCAGTATCGTGACGACAAGTTCGCACAGGCGTTGGAAGAGGCCCGCGGAAGGCTCGCCAAGCACGACGAGCAGAACGACACCAGCGCTAAGGACGTCCTCGACTGCGAGGTCGCGGAACTCTACGAGGCGATGGTCGGGGCTGACCCGATCACCATCGCCGAGGAGGCGTACGACTGCATCGCCGTCCTGCTGCGCATCATCGACCGTGCTGAGCACGGCGTAAAGTTCATGAGCAAACTTCCGTCGAGTGACGGGGAAACAGAAACCACAAACACCAAGGAATGACAATGAGCAAAAAAGAAACCAAGTCCGCAAAAGTCGAAACGGCCAAACCCGCGGCCACGGAGAAGCCCGTCCAACCGAAGTGGGGCACGGTCGAGTGGGCGTACGCGCATCCTTATTTCGGAGAGGAAACGACCAACAAGCAGCGTATCCGTATGCGCGATCACGTGTGCGGCCACACGAAAGACCTCATCTCGATCACCGAGGTCTTTGAAATGCTGCTTGGCAGGATGTGCAAGCTCGGTTTTAGCGAAGTACCTGAAACCGCGACGGCTATGCATCGTATCACCGAGATTGTGCACGACATCACCAAGGTGGCCTACGACCAGGTGAGCATGCTCGCCAACACGTCTGTCGCGGCGGACCTGACCAAGAGCTTCCTACAGGCCAAGGAATGCAAGTGCGCGAAGAAACCGGCAGACAAGACCGAAAAGAAGCCGGCCAAGAAGTAGCCGTCGTCAGTCTTTACCCCTCTCTGCCGCCGTGTGCTTTCCTTACACTTTCACACACGGCGGCTTTCTTTTTCACTACGAGGAAACCAACATGGAATTTTCAAAAGTCAACGTCTCGGTCGAACGCGTCACGCCATGGAGTCTTGCGCTCGACCTCGCCAGAGCCACCGTCGGGAAGAAGCCGATCGGCAAGGAGCCGAGTACCGAATGGAAGTCGAAGCTCATCTCCGCTGAGCACAGCCCGCTCCGCGCCGTCATCTTCAAGATCACCTTCGAGAACATCCCGAGCTGGGTGTCCGTCCACTACGTGCGGCATGGCAAGTTCGCTGAGCACTTCGTCTCGACGCAGCGCCCCGACCGCACGGGCTCAAAGCTCGAGCGCAACCTCATCCCGCAGGGCGCGCTTGTCAACCACGTCATCCTAACGAACGCCGCGGAGATACTCGCCATCTCGCGCAAGCGCCTCTGCGCCAAGGCGTCCTATGAGACGCGGTGGCTTTGGGGACAGGTCGTCGAGCGGCTGAGAGCGGCCGGGGAAACCGAACTCGCCCTCGCCTGCCAGGCCGACTGCGCGTACCGTGGCGGCAAGTGCCACGAAATGCAGGGCTGCGGCAAGTGCCCGATGGCCTAGCCCGACACGGAGATCGACCGGGGTTTCTTTTTCCTCCTGTGCTCGACGGAATCCGCGTTGCCAACGACGCTCTGTTGGGTCGGCGTCTGGACGCGCAGCGCACTCCGGTCACGGCCGCCTAGCGTATTGCTTCGCGGCTTGCCGTCGAGCGTATTGCTTCGCGGCTTGCCGTCGAGCGTATTGCTTCGCGGCTTGCCGTCGAGCGTCCCGTAGCTGATACGGGTCTTCCCGTCGATACCGCGAATGAGCCGTCCTCCGGCGTCCTTCTGCTCGTCCGTGAGCTTCACGGACTGCTGGATTACCTTGCCGTCCTTCGAGACGAGTCCGCCGCCCTGCATGACCCAGTTGCCCCGGATGTCCCTGCCCTTCGCGCCCTCGGGCCGGATGATGGCGTTTCCGCGGATGTCCGTTCCCGCGACCTTGATGGCGTCCTTGGACCAGCCGCTCCAGTTCTGCGGAGGCCGCTGTTGCGCGGAGTTCTGCTGCGCGGGTTTGGCGATGTCCGCGGGCTTCACTGTCTGACCCTGCTGACCCTGCTGACCCTGCTGACCCTGCTGACCCTGCTGACCCTGCTGACCCTGCTGACCCTGCTGACCCTGCTGACCCTGCTGACCCTGCTGACCCTGC
>CAYPEJ010000018.1:0-33497 GCA_964409685.1 uncultured Anaeromicropila sp. | reverse complement strand
GCGTCGCGCACTGCAGACTCGTATTTGTCCACAGCCGTCCCGGCACCAACACCGCGGACAACACTGCCGTCTGCTCTCCGCATATAACCGCCAGCACCACTTGTGTCAATGCCACGTAAGTTCTCAGACTGCTTAACGGTGCCAGGACCGCCATCGCCATCGATTGTCGCGTACGACTTTTTAACCTCCGTGTGCAACGACGCTTCCCCGGATCCGCTCACAACCTTTCCGTTGCGTGTCATCACGCCGGTTTTGTAATCAATCTTTATCTCGTTCGGTCCATTACCATTCCCGACGACACCGGTTTCCTTCATGTTGTCCGGCACTACGACGCCGTCGATGGTCTTTTCCGGAGTGGTCGTCGGTGTCTCTGGCTTTGCTTCTTCCGCAGGCTGGCCCTCGGTCTGTGTCTCTACCGTAGGTTGTTCCCCGGTCTGCGCCTGTTGCTGCGCATTCACGTCCTGCTGGTTCTTCTGCTCCTCGGTATCGCCGGCACCCGCGGCTTCGTTGACTCCACCGGCCCTCGGCTTTCTCGCGCCCGAGCGCATCGGCACCGCTTCGACGAGGTCGACGAGCCGCTGGACGGCGGACTGCTCCCACTCGTTCGTCGGGAACCCTGCCTCCATCACGCTGTGCAGGAACTCGACCGTCTCCTGCAGCTGCTCGTCGGTCGGGTTCTTGACGCTGGTGTCGAGCGTCGCAATGCGGGCGATGATCGTGCGCCTGAGCTGCACCTCGTCCTGCGCGTACGCCGTGTTGGAGAAGAACTCACGCTGTTCCTCCGTCGGCTCGCTCACCGGGTCGAACTCCATGATCTCCATGATGATACGGAAGCCCTCATTGAACGCGACGCACAGGGCGTCCTTCTTGTTCTCGAAGGTCGTCGGGTTGATGACGATGCGCGGGCCGCCGGGTTCGACCGGTTGGCCTTGCGGTACTGGGGTGTTCTTGCTCATTTGCGTTTCTTCGCTTTCTTGACGGGTTGCTTGGCGGGGGCGGTTTTACGCACGGTACGCTTGGGCTTGGGCTGCGGCTTGGGCTGCGGCTTGGGCTGCGGCTTGGGCTGCGGCTTGGGCTGCGGCTTGGGCTGCGGCTGAGGGGCTGCTTTCTTGGCCGCGAAGTTGTGCGTGTAGGTACCGGTCACGGGGTCGAACGTGTAGACGAGTTTGTCTTTGGGGAACCACACGGCAGAGCCTTTAACTCGGCGGTCGCGCATCCCTTCTCCGAGGTCCTTGCCGTCGTCGCTCTTCTGGTTCATCCCGTACGACGGGAACTCTTCCTTTACGGCGGCGAGCGCCTCCGCCGGTGTCTTCGCTGCTTTTAGTTTCTTGTGCAGATTCGGCGACTTGGCTGCGCTCAGCGTGTCGTCCTTGCCAAACGCCACGTCCACGAGCGCCATCTGCCCGAGGTCCGGTATCAGCTTCCAGTTCGGGATGAACTTGGACAGCCGGTCTTTGCGCTTGTTGATTTCCAGTTCGAGCTGGCGCACACCCTCGAAGCGCGTCATCGTGTCGGTGTCGGCCCACCGGGTTTTGCCGTCGGGCTTGAAGTGGAATCCATACCCGAGGGTGTTCAACCCGTTTGACGGGTCCTTCTTCACCGTCGCCGCGAAGTCCTCCATGTTGAGAAAGGCCTTCTGCGCCTTGGCGAACAAGTCGCCCCTGTCGTAAATGAACAGCTGTTCGAGCTGCTCGTCGCTCAGTTTACCGGCCATCTCGTTCTCCTTGAACGGCGACTGCCCCTTCGATACCAGGTACCGCCCGACCATTATGGCGTCTTTGAGTACGCGTTTGGCGTTTTCGTCGCCCTTGTCGGCCAGGTCGAAGATCGAGGTGTTCTTGGATTCAAGGCCTACCACGTAGTCCAGATCCTCCTTGTTCATGCCTTTGTACAGGAGGGGGATTTCCGTCTCTTTGCCGTCGATGTCGATTCCAATCCCGATCTCGGTCGCATAGTTATCCGTACCCGGGATGGGGATTCTGCCGTGCCAGCCATCGGCCTTGAGCGTTCCGTCGTTGCGAAACCCTTGAAACCATTCGGGCCGTGTGCTGAAGTCGAGTTCCACTTTGGGCTTGGTGTCGCCGCCATCATGGTCGGCTTGAACCAGCGGCCCGTCCGTCCCGTCGGGCGGCGGGTCATCGTCATCATCCCCGTCGTTGCCGAGGTCGTAGAAGCCGCCCGCGTCGGGATGTTTCTTGAAGAACCCGAGGTCGTTCTCCGTGTAGTTCTCGGACACGACCTCGAACCCGAAGAGGGACTGCGGCACGTCGTCCGTCGCGAGGAAGTTCGAGAGGCCGTCGCCGCCCTTGCTCGCCTGGCGGAGTTCCACGGGCTTGTAGGGGTCGTTGAAGCCCTGCTTGATGAGACTCGCCCAGACCTTCGACAGTTCGGGGGAGATCTTGATGCGCCGCTTCTTGAGCTTGTCCACCACCGCGTCGTAGACGTTGCGACGCTGACGGCCGATGCGCACGAGTGCGCGGCAGATCTTGGATATCCGGGCGCCGTCGAAGTCTCCGTCGGGCCGGTCCGGCAGTGCGTCGAGAAGGTCGCCGTAGAGCTGACCGGTCATCGCCGCGAGCGCGGAGTCGATGAGCTGGATGGATTCCTTCACGCTGCACCCGTTCGCCTGCGCGATGCGGGCGAGGTGGTTGAGCGTCACGCTCTTGTCGAGCACGTCCACGCGGAACTTGACGCCCTTGCCCGAGAGGTCGCGCGCGTCGTTGTACCCGCGCCTGTCGTTGTACGCGTATTCCGCCAGCACTTTGTGCATCTTTTCCTTGATTGTGCTGTCAGCGTCGCCCATCTGGATTGGCCCGAACGCGGAGAGGACGCCCGCGTCGCCCTTGTCGGTCAAGCCAGCCAAGGTGAACGGGAGGAACGCCTTGATGAAGTTCACGGTCGCCGAGTCGAGCGTCGGGGCCAGCCAGCGTTCCACGGGTCCCATGTCTCCCCACGGGAGCTCGCGGTCGAGCCACGTGAGCGAACGCCCGAAGACGCCTTCGAGAATCCGTTGCGTCGGCATCGAGAGCTTGGAGATGAACTGGTTGATCGGGTCGGTGAACCAGCGGAAGAACTCCCAGCCCTGTTTGCCGAAGTGCATGTAGTACTGGCGTCCGTTGTCGAACGAACCATGCGCGCGGTTCGCCCGATCGTCGCCCGTGTACATCGGGAGAAGCGCGCCCATCACGGGGTGGTCTTTCTTCCACTGCGCGACAGTCGGGAAGTTCTCGGTCATCGCCTTGAGGAGCGGCGTCAGGTTGAACGCCGACAGCCACGCCTTGTCCTCGTTCTGCCACGCCCACCACTTCTCGTCGTCATCGTCGTGACCCATGGCGACCGCGATGGCCTTGATGAGGAATTGGAACATGACAGGTGCCCCGATCATCACGGCGCTGAACATGCGCACCCAGCGCCCGACGATGAACTTGCGCTCCTCGCGCGTCATCGTGTGCCCGCCGAAGAGCAGGTTCTCGATGGCTCCGCCACCGCCCGCTTCCCATGCGCCGCGCGTCCACTCCCATGAGAACATGAGCATGTTCATCAGACTGCGGTTGGCGGGGTGCGCCCATGCGTATTTGAGCGGGTCGATGCCGCCGATTTCCGCGTTGATGTACCCGGCGTACCTGCGGAGGTCGCGCACGGGGTCGAACGCCTTGCCCCTCTTCTCCGCCTCGTGACGGAGCTTCATGCAGATCTGGGCCACCGTGGCGAGCTTCGTCGCGTTGAGCGCGTAGGTGAACGCCTTTTCACCGGAGTTGAGAAGCAGGGCGCGGAGAACGGAATCGACCTTCGCCGCCGCTCTTGCGTCGAACTGGTCGTGCACCATCTTGACAAGCCGCTGCACGTCACGCTGAACGATGGAGCGCTGCGGTTCCATCGGGTTCGTGCGTCCGTCGGAGATCGGGACGTTCAACGCCGCTGCCCACCCGATAAGCTCGGACAGGAATGGGTCGTTGGAATCCATCATCTCTACGATGTCCTTGAACCCGAGGAAGTCCTGCGTAATCCATCCGTCGCCGGAGAACATCTTCTGGAGGGCCTTGGCCGCCTCGGGATGCTTGCGCATGAGTTCGGGCGAGATGTTGGAACCGAGCGATGCGATTGCGCCCACCGCGCCGATGGGGGATTCCCATTTCGTCGCGAGCGGGAAGAACATCGAGTAGCTCACGGAGAGCGACTTCGAGTACGCGAGGGCGCGATGGATGATCGCGCGCTGCGCCGTCGACCCGAGGTTGCGCGAGGCCGTCATGAGCTGTTTCGCGTAGCCCAGCGTGTACCCGCCACCGAGATTGTTGAGAACGTCGTCGTGGTCGTCGTGCTGCGCCATGAACCCGGAGATGGAACGCGCGTCGATCTCCTCGGCGGAGAGTTCGCCGAAGCGCTTGCCGTTGATCGTCTTCCGCGCAGCGAACTCGTCGTGCAGTTTCTTGTAGATATCGTGCGCGTTCTCAATCCCCGTCTTCGTTTCGTCGTACGGGATATGATGGTACGCGGCCCACCAGCGGGCGACGGGCTCCCATGCGCCGAGCGGCACCGCGCCGGCGTCTGCGGTCAGCAGGTTGGGGTCGGCGTAGCAGGTCGGGGCGCCATCGGTGTCCGGCGTCATCAGCATGTTGACAAGGGACGCGCGGAACGCAAGGGCGTTTGTGATACCATCGACCGCGTTATGAATCGCATGTCCGAGCTGCGCGTTCGCTGGGAGCACTCCGTGCATCCGGTACATGAGGTCGTCGGTCATGCCGACGGCGCCGGCGATCGACCGGTCGGACTCCGCGCGGCTCTCGTACTGCGCCATCATGCGTTCGACGACCGTGCGGCCGCCGACTGCATCGACGACGGGGTCTCCGTTCTCACGCCAAGCGGACTCGACGAGCCTGTTGTAGATGAGGCTGCAGAGGTCGGAAAGGTTCGATCCCGTGGGAACCGCGAGACCCGTCCTGCGGGCGTTGGCCGTGCCGGGGGCATAGGCTCCGTCGGCGAGTTCGTTGCGGAACCCGGTGACGTTGTTCACCTGGATGCCGAAGAGCGACGCGAGGAACCGCAGCTGCTTGTCGGTCGCGCTGCGGACGCTGGGTATGTCGGCCTGCGTCGAGAAGCTTTCCATCATGTCACGGAACTCCGACTCGGCTTCGGACATGCGCTCGCCCGCAGGGCGCCGTTCGGTCATGCGGTTGACACGGTTGGCGTTGTACATGAAGACGCCCGAACCGCGGACGAACGGGATATTCGACCCGAAGTTGTGGAAGTACCCGGCTTCGCTGTCGGTGAGCCACGGGTTCGTGCGCACCCACGCGGAGACTTCGCGGTAGATCTTCATGAGCGGCTCGATACGCGCCTTGCGCGTCAGCCACTCCTCCTTGCGTCCCGCTTCGAGCAGTTTGGCCTTTGCGGACGAGGACTGGAACATCGTCTCGATTTCGTCGATGTCGATGACGAGCGCGCCGTGCACCTTCATTTTGGTACCGTCGGCCGTGCTGATCGAACGAGGCGTCACGAGGCCGGCGACGTCGAGTTTTTCAAGAACGTAGTTCGTGACGGACTCTCCGCGGGTCAGGTGCATCTGCTCCGCCTCGGTAAGCGCGGCGCAGGCTTCCGTGACAAGCCGTTCGCGGAGTTTGTCCGCGAGCCACTCGGGCATCTGACGGTAGAGACGGAAGATTGCGTTCTCGAACTCGGAGAGCTGCTCGCCCGCGTTGAACTTGGCTTCGACCGCCTCGCGTGTGTAGTCCGCTTCGTTGTGGGAATCCGCCGCGGAGAAGCTGATGCGGTCGACGCCCGTGAGGACGCGCCGTCCGCCGGAAGCGTACACCCTGTCGGCTTTCAGCACGAGGTCGCACATGCGAGCTTCGTCCTCGGTGAGCGTCACGGCGCCGCGGCGCAGGACTCTGTCAGGCCCCCTTGCGGCCTCACGACCGTGGAACGGGGTGTGCGTGTTGTACCGCACAAACCGGACGTAGTTGTTGCCGTCGCGGCGCAGGACTTTACCATACTTCATTTTGAACTTGCCCTGCACGGTCTCCACCGCGGCGAGGGACTGCCCCGGGAGAACGTCGAGACCCATGAGGGCAGCGACCCAGTTCTCCTCCTGGCAGAGACGGCTGACGAATCCCGCGTGGCGGCGGTTGTGGGCCTGCATGAACTCGGCGATGTCGACCGTGCCGAAGGTCTTGCGGGTGAACGAGCTGAGCCACGACTCCATGTTGTTGGCCACGAACATGGGCTGGTCGTAGAAGTCAACGGCGTTGTTGCCGCGCTCGATCAGCTGCCGTGCCTCAAGCCCGAGGAACGCCGCGGTCTGGTTGGGCGTGTTCGGCGGAGGCGGTGGCGGCTGCCCGTTCGGAGGAGGCGGAATGCTTGCGGCGGCGTCCTCGACGTTGCCCGGCTCGAAGCCGAGCGTCCGGTAGAACTTCATGCCCGCCAGCACCGTGTAGAGCGAGTCGAGCGTCCGGTGCATGACGTACTGGAAGTCGGGGTTGCCGTGGCCGTCTGCGTCCACGTGGTTGCCGTACATGGCGCGATTCGGCTCAAACGAGGGGTTGAGGCTCGTACCCGCCGCCGCGAGGGCGTAGGGGCGGCGCCCCGCCTCCGACATCGTACCGCCGGTGAGCCCTGCTTCAAGAAGCGAGATGGCTGTGCCAAGCGTATCCTCGCGGAACGCGGGGTCTTCGCAGAGACGCGACGGGTCTTCCGACATGAGGATGCCGAGCGCGTTGCTGCATCGGTCGATCACGGCCTCGAACGACGTTCCCGCATAGCGCGGGCGGAGCCGTTCGATATCGCGCTTTGCCGCTGCGCCAATTGCCTCGGGTGTCTGCCCGCAAGCCGCCATGATGCACCCGGCGAGATCGGACGCCGTAGCGTGGAACGGACGGCGGGGCTGGATGGAATCCCCGGTCATCGGAAGGGTCTGCCCGTCCACAACCACCCCGCGGGTGTTGATCGGTCCGCTGACGGCGGAATTGTTGCTCTGCGCGATTGCCGAGTTCAACATGACGAGCGCACGGAACACGAGGTCTTCGGCGGCGCCTCCGTGAATCGTGTTGGGGTCGATGCCCTGCTGCGCGGCGACCTGCGCGATCGCGTCGAACGCGGCGGCGCGCTGCATCCCGTGCAGTTCGAGCTCGCGGTTCTCCGAGAACCGTGACAGAACGTCCGCCGCTTCCGGGTCGAGCCCTTCGGTTCGCATCCTATTGCGCACGGCCATGCCGATGGCACGGGCGAGCGTGTCCTGCGGGGCGTACACCGCGCGCATCCGGTCGGGAATCACACGGTCGAGTTCCGCGTTGGCGCGTTCGGTGACGGTCTGTGGAGCTTGCTGCTCGGCTGGCCCGCCTACGAGGAACATGGTGTCGTCTTCGCTGATGGCGGGAGACACGCGGGTGAACTTGTTGTCCTTGAGCGTCCCGTCGGCGTTGTAGTACTGCATCGCCGCATCGCCGTCGTGCTTCGCGTAGCAGTATGCGCAAGCGCTCGCGCACTTGTTGCTCCACGCGAAAGCGTCGGATTTGCCGCCGAAGCAGCCGCACAGGGGACGTTGTCTGGATTTGGAGTCGTCGATTGTCGTCCCGAGCATCCGGCTGACCGCCGCGGTCGACAGGCAGCCCTCACGGCTGATGCCGGGCCGAACGAGCGGTTCGGCGCACGTGCCGAACGTCACGTCGTATTTCTTTCCGATCTGGACCATGCGGGTCGCGATGCGGTTGAGGGTATCGCGGCTTGCGTGGAATCCCGGGCTACCGTCGGCGCGCGCGACATAGCCGTGCTCCGTCGGTTCATACCCGAGGCTTCTCATGCGCGCGACCGTGTTTCCGTACATGTCGCAGACGCTGAAGCGGAAACGCTTGATGCCCATGGCCTTGGCGCGCGACACGATGCGCTCGACGTCGGAGATCATCGTGACGCCAGGGAGAAGCGGGTCGATGCGGATTGTGATGGTGTCGGGGTCAAGCCCGAGATTGATGTACTCGCTGATGCGGTCGAGGAGGTCGTTGTACCGCATGACGCCTGGTTCCCACTGGGTACCGCCGAGGCCCGTGATGGAGAAGTGGATGAGCTTCGGGATCTTGGTCTCGAGGATTTTGCGTAGGGGCTCGCCGTCGTGCTTGGTAATGATGTACAACCCGGCGAAGTCCTTGCCCGTGAGCCGCGTCTCGTTGCCGCGATAGTCCTTTATGTGCTTCTTCCCGTTGATGATGTCCACCAGTTCATCGGCGAACCACACGGGGTCGGTGTGCTCGGACGCGACGAGGATGCGCGGGTTGGGCCCGACGCCCTGTTCGTTCCAGATGCGGAGTTCCTCGTTGGAGAGGATCGTCTTGCCGGAGTGGAGCGTGTCGGTCGACTCGGTCGTATTGCTGAAGCGCTCGACATCGTCCGTCGCAGGGACGTTGTTGAGCTGCTGTGTCCCGAATGGTGTGTCGAACTGCGTGAGCACTTCGGTTCCCATGCGGGCGAGGTCCTCGTCGGTCATCGTTGCGGGGAGCATGGCGTCGACGCGGGCGACGTCCTCGAACTCGGCAGGCTGCACGACGGTCGGGTCGGTATGCGAACGCTCCGCCCGCCCGGTGAGCACCATCGCCGCGAGGGGCGACTCGTCCATCGAGTTCTCGTAGTCCTCGCTGCGGAACCCGGTCGTCGTGAGCATCTTGAAGATGGCCTTGCAGAAGTCGAAGAGCCGCTGGAAGATGCCGCGGGTCCGCTCGTCCTTGCACTCTCCGGTCTCGACGAAACGGCGGAAGTCCTCGGCGGCGACTTCCTCGTTGAACCAAAGGACTTGCTCGTCTTGATCGGCGAGTCTCGCCGTGATATTCGCTCTCCCGTATTTCTTCCGAAGATGCTTGAGGTCGTCGATCGAGAACGCGCCGACGCTGTTCAGCATGCTGACCATCGCGTGGAAGTACTCGTGGTAGACCACGTTGGGGAACCTGCCTCCAGACACGCCGTCCTCGGAGATGTCGATTTGAAGGACGAGCGCACCGGCGGCCTTGGCGTCCACCGCCCATTGGGCGCGAGCCCAGTCGTTGTTCTCGTTTCGGCGGGTGACGCCGACAGGCGCCCATGTCCGGACGTAGCTCATCTTTTCTTCGTCGGTCATCTGGGCAAGCTCGGCTTTCAGCTCGTCGACCGTGATGCGTCGCCCTTCGATGTCGCTGCGACGGTTCGCGTTCGACAGCAGCCACGTCTTGGACGGCTCCCGACCCTTGGTACCCACGAGCTCCGCGAGCCTGTCATCGCTCTGAATCTGCTTGGCAACGTTCACACGGATTACCGTGGACTTGCCGTTTGGCGTGGCGCTCCCCGTGAGCGTCCCCTTGATGAAGAACTCGCTTCCGCCGCGGTACTCGACGGTTGCGCCCGTCCAGTGCTGCAACAGGGCGCCCATGCGTTCCGCGAGCTCCTTGACGTGCGAGTTCATCCCGTTGTCGGCTTGGGCTCCGGTTTCAGTCGGGGTCACGACGGTTGGCACGTCTTCCGTGGTTTGCGTCTGCGTCTGCGTGGGGGCTTCCGCGGGACGCGCGGTCGGTGCGGGTACGGACGCGGGTGCGGTGATGGGCTTCGCGGCCTGTGTTGGCGCGGGGGCAGGGGCGGGAGCGGGTTGTCGCACTTGTGCGTCGGCGCCCGCAAAATGCTTGAGGAGCGCCTTGTACAGCCCTTGGTTCCCGAAGGGGTCGATCAACGGGTAGCGGCCTGGGTTGCCCATCGACCACTCGCCAATGTGCAGGGTCTTAACGAGGATGCGCCCGACCTTCGACTTGAACAGATTGCCTTTCTTATCGCTTCTCACAGCCATCTTGAGAAGTTCGCCGACGTTCGCGAGGTTCAACCTTGCGGCCTGCTGGCGAAGCGTATTCACGATTTCACCCTGCGTCATGCGCCGCGGCTTGACTTCGCCCATCTCGTCCATTTCCCATCCGAGCATCACGGGCGCGTGATTCACCGCGGTGGCCATGCTGAGCAGTTCGGGGTGCCGCCGTCTGAGCGAAGCGAGCTCGTTCGCCCACCGTTGGTAGGTGTCGCCAAGCGCCGTGACGATGTCCGACGAACGGGAGTCGGGCGTACGGTCGAGCCGCTGCGTGAGCGCGGCGTAGATCGGAAGGAGCTGTCCGAACATGATGGACGGCGTGATGTTCACGTCTTCCCCGAGGATGCCCTTGAGGATGTGGATGATGTGGGCCGCCTCGGCGAGCTCGGCGCGCATTTCCTGCGCGAAGCGCGACTGGGTTCTGACGGCGTACGCGAGACTCTTGGACGCCGCGATCTGCTTGATGCTGTTGACCGAGATGCCGAAGCCGTGTTCCTCTTTCTGTTTGGAGTACAGCACGTGCTGGAACGGGATGTCGTCGAGTTCGCGTCCGTCGACCACGCGGTCGTAGAGCTTGCGGACGTCGTCCATCTGACTTTCGGACACGCCCATGAAGAGGAGCCCGATACGTCGCGCGTCGACGTCGAGAGTGACAGGTCTGCCGTCGTGGCCCTTGATCGTCACGGGCTGCGCCCCCTCGGGCGTCCCGTAGTACGTCTCCTCGTTGAAGCCCCGCGCGCCGGACGCGCCGCGCTCACCGAAGTATGTGAAAATGGGGTTTACGTTCCGAGCCGTGGACGACATGTTGAGACGGTACATGAGGTCGAACAGCGTCTCGATGCCGTGGCATGCGTCGAGGATGAGGTTGCGCGGGCGTCTCCCACGCGTCGCGTTGGCCGAGCCAGTGCCGATCGCTTCGAGGACGTCGAGGATGTTCCCGGAGTTGATCTTCGAGTTCGGCAGGACGCGGACGGTGCGGAACGCGGCCAGCGACATGCCGACCATCTGCGCGTTCGCCCGTACGACGAGGGGGTCTTTCTTGTCGAGTCGTTCGGCGCCGATGAACAGCGCGGCGAGCAGAGGGTCGCTTCCGTTCCGTGCAAGGGCGGAGACGTTCTTCTCGTATTCCTCGACGGCTTGTTCGCCGTAGCCCTGCACCGAAGACGTGGCAAGCGCATTGTATATCTGCAGAACGCCGTTGTGCATCCGTGTCAGCCGTTTGGCAAGCGCTTTGTCCTCACAGTTCTCGATGAGCTTATCGAAACTGTTGCGGAGCTTCTCTGCCTGTGTGGCAGCCCCGGGGGCCATCGGGTCCGCCTTGAGGTAGTTGATCGACTTCGCGAACGCCTTGGCTTCCGCGAGGTCCCTCTTGGACACGAACCATTCAAGCATGGTCCGACAGTCGAGGCTCGTGTCGCCACCAGACGCTTTCTTGTCCACAAGGTACTTCACGTACCCGGCGGCGTCCGAATAGTTGACGTTCATCGTGGCGAGCCGCCGCAACAGACCGCTGAGCATGTCTTCCGCCGTGTCCGGCGTGACCCCGTATTCCTCGCAGAACTTAGGCAATTCGGCGCGAAGTTCGTTGACGATGAAGCATCCCGTGCTGGACTGGTTGTCTGGGTCGGCGACCCACTTCTTGCCGTCGGTGTCGTACTTGAGCCCGAAGAAGGACTTGAGTGCGTCGGAGGTCACCGCCACCGTGGCTTTGCCCGTGAACATGCGGCGGATGTCCGCCTGCATGGCGTAGTCCGTCTTGTCCGTCGCGCGCCGCATGTACGCACGCGAGCCGCCTTTCTTGCCACTCGCCGCGTAGTGCTTGAACGCTTCGGCGAAGGCTTCGTCATCGGACGGAAATTCACCGGTGAGACGACCGTAGGTGATGAAATCGGCGATGATGGTGTCCATCATGCCCGACGTGATGCCGAGGCGGGAGCACATCTGCTCCTTGGCGTCGTCGAATGTCGCGTTCGACAGACCGTCGATGTGGTAGATGAAGTCCAGCCACTCCGCCGCGGTGTCATCGTTGCTCATGCTGCTGAACAGCCCGGTCTTACATACGCCCGACATCCACGAAAGGTGGAGCGAGGAGGCGAGCGACACGACGAGGGCGCGGGCGTTGCCCGCGTTCATCATGCCCGAACCCGCGATGGCGGCGACTTCCGGGTTGCCGATTGTCCTGCCGCTTTTCGCGTCGAGGACTGCTGGCAGGACGATGTCGGCGTTCTTCGTGATGTCGGTGTCCCATGCGGTGCCGGCTTTCGCGCCTTCCTCGGCTTTCGGGGTCAGCGTGGCTTTCGTGCCACGGAACGCGGCACCAAGGTTGTCAAAGCTCGCTGTGTCTGTGGTCATCCCGCAGTACACGGGTGCGCTGTGACCCTGGCACTTCACGGGCAGTGCCCGCGCCATGTCGAACAGGCCCATGACGAACGAGTTGTTCGCCTGCATCTTCGCGACGTCCGTGACCTGGAGTTCATGCTGCTTGAACAGCGGATAGCCTTCGTCATCCTTGCCAATATACTCCCCACGATGCTCAAGCCACGATGTGGCGCCCGCGTTCAAGTTGAGCGTACGCGGTGCATCGCGGAGGGTTCTCTCGGCCTTCGAGTTGGCCGGGGTCATCACGGACGGAGACTCGAGCATGTAGAGCTTCGACTTGTCGCCATCGTGGTCGCAGCCGAGAATCTTGAGCGTGAAGGGATCTGGGGCGACCATGGCGTCGTAGCCGGCCTTCCAGTCCCCGTCGTCAAGCTCCTTCTCGGTGACAGGCAGCGCGGCGCGGACGACCTGCAGCCACATCGACCCGTTGCCCGACGGTGTGCGGGGAAGCCCGAACATCGTGCCGCCGAGGTACATGCGCTTGACGCCCTTGGAGTCCGTCATGTCCGTGTAGACCGCGCTGCGGTCGAACGTCGGCTTGCCACGCTCGTCCTTGACGAGGTTCGTGAACAGGTCGTCGTAGGAGACTTCGACGTACCATTCCGCGACGTTCTCCACGATCTGCCCGTTGCTCCGCGTCTTGTAGTGCCGCTTGTGCTCGACCATCGGCTTGCCGCGGTGGTCGAAGAAGCACTCCGCGAGCAAGCGGCGGATGAAGAGCGCCCTGTCCGCCGCACCGCGGTTGTTGGTCTTGACAACGGCTTCCTCGGCGTCCCGGAGTTCCGTGAACACGACGTCGAGGATTTCGATCGTGCGCTTCGTCGGTTCGCTTTCCGTGAGCTGCCAGTTCTGGAGAACGTTGGCGAACTTCGCTTCAAGCTCGTTGCACGAGACGCCAAGGTACAGGCCATAGCGGAACGACGGGTCGCGGTTGTTCACGTTGCACAGCGCCATGCGGCGGTATGCGCGCATGAACTGGTTGTCCACTTGAGGTATCGTCATCGACCCCTGCAGCGTGTCCTTGAACATCTGCGATGCCGAGTGCGTCTGCACGTTCCCGTTGTCGTCCACCCAGCTCATGTTGGATACGAGTGGCGTGTCGACGGCCTTCAGCGGGACGCTGATGTTCTTCCGCACCAGCGACGCGAGCGCACGGGCAACCTTGTCGCGCATGAACTGCCCGTCGATAGGTTCATGCCGCGCTTGCATCTCGCGCATCTCTTCGTCGTCGAGGCGGAGCATCTTCGCCGTGTACGGGTCGTTGACCATGCACTTGGCCACGTCGACCCACGAGGCGAGCAGCTCCTGCAGATTGTCGGCGACCTCGGGGAGATTGGAAAAGATGGCCGGGTCGCTCCCGTGCTCGCTGATGTTGCCGTTTGCGATGTCCGCGTTCCACGTGCGGAGCACGCTCGCCATCGTCATCGCGTCGACCAGATTGTTGCGTGGTGTCTTGCCGTACTGCGTCTTGCCCCTCTTCTGCGTCGTGGCGGTATGGGACACGTTGGCGACCTGGAATCCCATGAGGTCGTTGCTGACGTAGGACAGGCTATAGGTGTTCTCGGAAGCGAGCCCTTCGATGCGGTCGAGCCGTACGCCGTCGAGGATCTCGGAGATCTTGCGCTTGCCCGAACGCTCGGGCATGGCCTGGTCGACCCAGTCGACGAAGCCCTCCGGGTTGTCCTCCGTGGCGAAAAGCTTGTCGAGCGCATCGCCCTCGTAGGAGTCGAGCGGCTTGCCCGCGCGGTCGATGGCCTTGCCGAGTTCGTCGAAGAACCACTTCATGAACGGCTTGACACCGCCGTTGCCGTCGCTCACGCCCATTGTCTTGGAGTTGGCGAGCGAGAGCTTGACGGAGTCGAAGTCCGTGAGAACGGAAGTCGAATCGGCGAAGTCGGAGCTGCGCTGCTTGCGGATGAAGTCCATCAAGACGCGCTTGGGGTCCCACTTGCCGAACTCGCCGACGTTGGACTCCTGCTTCATGCCCAGACAAAGGGACTTGATGAACTCGAGGTGCGCCCCGTAGGAGCCGGAGTTCGCCGTGTTCATCGCGTGGAACTTCAGCGTTATGGAGTTCACGTCCTTCGCGCAGAGCTTCAGCTGCTCGGCGCCGTAGCCCGTCGCGAGCGTGGTGCCGAGCATGGACTCGTTCGCGCCGCCATCCTTGCTCCAGACGATGTTGACGCGGCACTCGCCGTGCTCGGGTTCGTTCTCGGCCAGCGCCTTGTCGGCGGGCCTCCATATTGCGCCGTCGGCGAGTTCAGTGGCGACGTACCCATTGGCCGAAAGGAACTCCGCGAGTCTGCCCTCGGAGTCCTTGTTGTAGGACCGTTCCCGGTTTTTCTTGTTGTCGGCGACGATAGTCGCGCCGGCCCGCATGGCCAGGGCCAGTTCGGCCTGGTATCTCGGGTCGGCCAATGGGACTGACCCAGAGCGGGACGCACCGGAAATCGACACGCCCACGACGTCGCCACTTGTGTAGCGGGCGCCCGTGCCGTCGACGGCGATGTTCTTGAACGTCGTGTCCGCGTAGTGCTTGGTGGACGATCCTTCGGGCCCGAAGCCAATGTACTTCGTTATCCCGCCGAAATAGTTGAACTTGGCCTGGTCTTTCCGACGGTACTCTTGCCAGTTGGCGATTCGGGCTTTTGCTCCGCGTGGCTCGTCGGAATTGTCGAGAGTCCACGTACCGGTCTTGGCGAACCTTGAATCCCGAGCGTACTTCACAGTCCCGTCGGGGTTATGCTTCAGTCCGATGAAACTGACACCGGGGGCTTCGAGCGAGGTCGTCGCGGAACGCTTGGCGTCCACGCCGAGCAGGTCGAGGCCGAGCCACGAGGCGACTTCCGTTGCCGCTTCCAGATAAGTCTTGCCGGCGAACTTGTCGAGGAACGGGCACGAGATGAGGATGGACGAACTGTGGTCGCCGGAGAACACCGGGACGTAGAACGTATTGTCCGGGCGAAACGCGGCGATTGTCGTTACGCCGTACTTCCGCTTCAGCTCGTTCGACTTCGCGCCGCGCGCCGTGAGGTTCGAGATCTTCGCGAGCGCGGCCATGTCGTTCGCAAGCTCGAACGACGTTTCGCAGCCTTTGTACGTCTCAAGCGGGTCCATCGTCTTGGAGAGCGACTTCGCGACGACGCTGTCGCGCGCGGCGGTCGGCCAGCACATCGCCTGTCGGCAGAGGCCGAGAATCGACTGCTTGCTGGCAGCGCCGGTTTCGGGCAGTCCCGCGAACGCCGGGTATAGCCGTTCGCACACGGCGCGGAACCCCATGGCGTCCATGCGGTCCATGAAGACCTGCAGGGCCGGTTCGACGCCGCGCATCGTGATGGCCACGGAAGACGCGGGCTGATTCGTGCGTTCGGGGTCGACTTCCGCCGTCATGATCGTGGCGGGCATCACTTCCTGGAACGCGGTGAATATGGCGGAAATCTGATCGGGGCGACGTGCCGAGTTCGGCGGGACGACATACCCGCCGTTCGCACTGCTGCCCGTGGCGAACACCAGCGCGGCAACCTGGTCGGCGACTTCCGCCGTGACCTTGCCGTCCCCGATCGTGCTGGCGATTGTCTCAAGTCCGGACACGATGGCTTCCACGGTGTACGGGACCGCGCCTTTGGACGCGGTGAGCACGTCCCTCACCTGGTCTTTCAGGATGCCCTGGTCGAGGTAGTCGCCCGTGTCGTACGAGGAGAATATGGAGCAGATGGTGGAGTCGGCACCGAAGTACTTCTCGAACAGGTCGGCCATCGAGTTGAACAGCGACGACTTGCTGCCGCGACGGACGGTCTTGAGGCTCGGCAGGAACCCGCCGGCTTCGGAGATCGCCTTGGCGTCCACCGTCAGCGCGGCGGCGAGCTCACGGACTTCCGCCGCGGTCTTCCCCGTGAGCTCGCGGTACGTGGCCGCGGCTATCGGGACGCTGAGCTTGCCCGAATTAGGGCGCCGGTGCTCAACGGTGAACACCACCTTGTCGGCGAGCTTCCCGTACGCATCGTGGCCGTCCTCGCGCAGGAACGACGCGCGGACCTTCACGGGCTTCGAGGGCGCCGAGGAGGCCACGAGCTGCGTCATCTGGCTGCGGACGTTCGTCGGCATCGCCGCGAGATACCCGAGAAGCACGAGGGCTTTGCGGTTCTTCGGGTGGCCGTTCTTCGGCCCGAGGAGTTCGTGCATGCACCGCGTGATGCGTTCGGGGTTCGTCGAGAACGACGCGAGCGTCTCGGCGAAGTACGCATAGCGCAGCGACGGCGTGGCCGCCGGGTTGGCACGGGGGTTGACGAGTCCGTCGACGAACGACAGGGCCTCGGAGTCCGGCTCGAACCCGAGTGATCGGCGAAGGGTACCGCGCAGGTCTTCCATGAAGCCCTGGAAGTTCCGTCCCGTCGCGGGGTTCACGAGCATGGTGAGCGCGAGGAAGTTGTTGAGCGCCTTCGTCTGGAGGGCCAAGACCGCCTTGCGGTTGCCGTCCTCGTAGCCGTCAGGCAGGGCGCCTTCTTCCGCCGTGTCCTCGTCCCACGTCCACAGGTCCTCGAACTGGTCCTGGCGGCGTTTGGTGTCCATCTCGGCGAACGTCTCGGCGAAGCGGTCGGTGTCCTTGTCGCGGATGCCGGGGTTGAGCCGACGGAGGAAACTCTTCAGCTCGTCCGCCGTCGGGTCCATGTTGTTGAGCGCATGGTACATCTTCGCGAGCACGGGGCAGAGCGAGGTTATCTCGGACTCCGTGAGTTCCGTCGGTTCCTTGAACACCACGGGGATCTTCTCGCCGTCGCCGGACGTCTCCTGCACGGTGTCCGTCGCGCTGACGCCGCCGTTGCCCCCGACGAAAAAGAAGTCGAGGTCGTCGAGGGGATCTTGGTCAGGCGGTGGTTCTTCAGTTCTGTCGCCGCGCCTCAAGGAAGCTGTGTCCGCGTCGGAAGTCGTACCAGACGGAGGCCGCGGGGGCTGGGGCGTTTCCCGCGCGGCGGTGACACGGGCGATGTCCTCGCGGATGGCGTCGGCTTCGCCCAGTACCTGTCGCAGCTCTTCGACATTGGCGTCGGACGTGTTTCCACCGCGCATGTCGGAACGAATTGCTCGCCCCCGATCAGCCAGAGCGTCTAAGTAGTCCTCGGAGATCTCGATTTCATTGTCGGTCGGGGTAGATTCGGCTCTGTCAGACGGCTCAGCCGGGGTAGGTTCGGGGCTCTGCATCGCCCGCAGGAGTACGTCTTCGGTTACGGCGTTCTCCGGCAACTCCTGCACGGCGGCCTGTACCTCGTTGAGCTGCGCCGTCGGAGAAGGCACGGGCTGACCGACCTGCGGCGCGGGTTGTGGGGCACGTTGCGATCGTAGCCGTGCAAGGGTCTCCTGAGCGCCCCGCATGGCCTGTTCCTGTGCCGCACGTTCGGCGGCCTGTTCCTGCGCGACTTGCGCCCGGACGACGCGCTCGCGGTTCCAACCGGCTCTCGACCCGCTCCGCACGGGCGTCGCTTCGCTGCCCGGTGCGGCAGGACCGGTCGGGCCTGTGGGACCTGGGCGGCGGGGGCCAGTCGGGCCGCCTGAACCAGATGGCGAAGTTGGGCTGTTCGGCCTGCGAGGCCCTGAAGGAGGAGTCGGGTTGTTCGGGCCGCGAGGCCCTGAAGGAGGAGTCGGGTTGTTCGGGCCGCGAGGCCCTGAAGGAGGAGTCGGATGGTTCTGCGGTGTGGCAGGGCGGGACGGGCGGGGGTGCACGAACGCATTGAGAATCGAAGCGTCCTGCTCGCCGACACGGGTGAGGAACTCGTTGGCGGAAAGCCCCGCGGGCCGCGCGTTCTCGATGGCTTCATACAAAGAGGGAGAACCGGACGGGGCGAACAGCGCGAACATGCGGGCGAGTCCCCGCGTGTTGTCGACGCCTTGCGCACGGGCGATGGCGTCGGGGTTCATGCCGCTCCCGCCGAATACGCGGTCGACGACGGCGGTGAACGCCTGGAACTGCGGCGTGGCGCGGACAGCGGAGGCGATCTCCTTGAGCGCGGGGGCAAAGTCGCCCAGCACGGACTTGAGGTTTCCTTCGGCTTCCGTCTGGTACAGCGCGAACGCGCGGGCCAGAAGGGAGAACGTGAACGCCGACGGCTTGCGGGTCGGCATGTCGCCCCGCGAAACCGTCGCGGCACGGAAGTCGGCGATGTTCGCCGCGAGTTCCGGGGTCGCCGCGTTGTTCTGCGCGGTCTGCGCGACGCGGTCCACCGCCTGCATGAAGTCGCGGATGCCTGCGTCGAAGATCTCGTCGATGTACCGACGGTTCTTCGCGTAGGCGTCGATGAGAGCCGCCGAGAGAAGGGCGGACTTGTAGTTCTGCGCGATGGAGTGGTCGATCGGGACGTACACGTTCCCGGACTGGCGACGGCCGCGCACGGCGGAAAGCGAAATCGAATACTTGCCGTGGAGGTCGGACGCGACCGTCCCGATGGAGACACCCGTGTTGCTGAACGGGACGGCGACGCCCGCGCGGCGAAGCGTGTCGTCGGCGAGCTTCGCGTACCCGCGCGTCTCGTCGTTCCGGCGGTAGTATGCGGCCTGGGCCTTGTCACGGAGAGCCGCCGCGGCCGCCATCGCGTTGGCATCCGTCGCGGACGCCCCCGGGGCAAGATAGAGTTTCGGGTCGGTTTGACGTCCGTTTCTCTCGTAGAGGTCGGAGAGCGACTTCTCTTCGGCGCGGATGCGGTCGGCGACCACGGGGTTGTTGTAGGACGCGGTACCCGTGCGGAACAGCGGGTCGTAGTAGTTCACGTCGACGCCCGAACGATTCAGCGCGGCGAGATACTGGCGCTTCATTCCGAGGCCGGCGATCATCGTCATCGCATCGTCCGCTTGAAGCAGCTGCGCGGACGTGAACACGACCTGTGGGCTGACACGGGTCCAGTTCCCGTTCGCGGCCATCTGCGCGTCAAGTTCGTCCGACGTGGCGACCTGCGAGTGCCCGTTGGCGTCGAGATACGCCCACCGCCCGTCCGAGCGGCGGCGCGCCGTCACGTACTCCGTCCACTCGGACGCGGCGGGGTCGTTCGGCGTGAGCGTACCCGGCCGCGCGTACGTGATGACGTTGCTGTCGGACACGGTCTTCGACAGGATGGCAAGTTCGATGATCTCGCGGTTGCGTCGCGCGAGGTCGGAGTCGGTGCCGTCGTACTGGAAGTTGAGGTCGCGGGCCACGTTCTCGAGGAGAAGCGGATCGACGTCACCGGCGTGGGAGAGCGCCTCCTGCATGGACTCGCCCGTGATTTCGCCCGTCGGGAGCACCGTGCGCACGATGTTGTCGAGCCACTCCTGCCGCGTGGCGGGGCCGCCGAGCTGGATGTCGAGCGGTTTGTCGGCGTCGATCTGGTGAGCACGGAGAACGTTGCGCATTCCCGGTATCTGGCGCATAATCATGGCGACCACGGCCTGCTCTTCCGTCGGAAGGTTGCGCGGGATTTCGAGGACGTCCACGACCGGGTTGGAGTCGTCCGTCGTGCGGTGCATGGCGACACGACCGGACTGGAGATGCCCGCCCGCGAGCATGTCATAGAGAGCGACGGATGCACGGTTGCGAATCCCGTTCACCTCGTCGCGGTTCGTGTCATAAAAGGCATCCATGGTCTGCCGGGAGCCGTCGGGCGAGACGAGTTCCCGCGTGGCGCCGTCGAACATGATGCCGCGCCCACGGGCGACTTCGATGATTGCCGCGTCCGTGACCTCTTCGCGGGAGAACGTGCGGGCCTGGTGCGCCGCGAGGCTCTCGGCCATAAGGCGTTCGGCGAGCGGCTGGAACTTGGCAAGGGCGCGTTCATGCGCGGTGTCGTAGTCGGCCTGGTATGTATGTTCGGTTCCGCCATTGGCGGCGGCCGCCGCGTTGGCCTGCTGCAGATTGCGCAGTTCCTCGGTGAAGATTCTCTTGTAGCCGTTCTTCAACGACTCCTGAATGCCCCGCGGGAGCCCGCGGTCTTCGCCGTGCCACTGGGCGGGGTTCATGGACATGATGCCCATGTCGCCGGTGGTGAGAGTGCCGGCGGCCTTCACGGCCCACACGGCGGCCTTGCGGAACAGGCTGGGCTCTTCGTCCGGGGTTCGGTTTTCCTGCTTGTAAAGCAGCTGGCCCATCCACGCGGCGCGGGACTTGAGGACGGTCGTCGCGGCAGATGCGCGCGTCGCATCGGCCTCGGTGACGGCGAGGATGCGGTTGTACTCCTCGTCGGGGAGCTCGGCCTGAGCCGTCGTGAGCGGGGCGGCGTTCACGAAATTGTTGTCGTCGGAACGCTGGTCGCCGGTAAGCGACTCGTTGAACAAGCGGTAATGCCTGTACAGCCGGGCGATGGCGGTCCTGTATTTTGCGACCTCCGCCTTGAGCGGGGCGATGTGTTCGAGTTCCCATTGGTCGTCAGCGTTGGCGGGGCGTGAAGCCTCCGCCGCGGTGAGAGCCGTTGTCGCTTCCGCAAGTTTCGCCCGTTCCGCTTTCACGGTCCTGGCGTGTCCGGCGGCCACGTCGCCACGCCGCCACTGGCCGACCGCCCCGTGCCGCGTCGCGTCGAGGTAGAGGGAAGCGTTGTCCTTGAACTCGCCAAGCGCGTCTGGCCCGCCGATGGCGTTGAGGGCGCGCATCGTCCCGGCGCGGGCGACCATCGGCATCGCAAAGCCCACGGCTTCCGCGGTGAGCTGGTCCCACCCGGGATTGATCGACTTGAACGCGCGCTCGATGCGCGCCTTGAAGCTCTGGTCTTTCTCGGCGTCGAGGCCCCACAGCGCGGACACGACGTCGTTGTAGCGCTCCTCGAACATTTCGCCGAGGATGCCGTCGTAGCCCATCTGCTCGAAGACGCGCATGGCGGTCTCCGGGCCGATCTGGTGACGGGCGCAGTAGTCGGCCATGACGTACTGGCGGAAGCACGTGAGCTTCATGCCGTCGACCTTCTCGTTGTACGCCCACTTCAACGCGCCGTTCGTGTAGCCCTTGATGTCGGTGCCGAGCGCGGCGGCGACGTCCTGCGACAGACCGGGCTGCACCATCCCTTCGCGGAGCGTGGCGGCGAGCGCCGTGCGGTTGCCGGGGTTGATGCCGTCCGCCTTGAGCTTCGCGGTCACGGCGGTGACCTGGTCGTCCAGCGTGTTCGTCTTCGCAGTCCCCGGCTTCCCGAGAACCTTCTCGACAAAGCGGCGCATGACACCGCCGACTTCCGCGCCATGCCCCTGCTCAATGAGGCCTTCGAGTTCCGCGCCGACGATCTGACCCTGTGGGTTGCGCCGGAGCGCCGCGCTGGTGTAGTGGAAGTTCCCGGCGGTGCGGGCGGCGGGGGCGGCCAGCTTCGGGGCGAACTTCAATGCGCCCGCCCGGAGGATGGATTTGAGACCACGGCCGGTGTTTTCGGAAATGTATTCGAGAAGGTCGAGACCGAGGCCGATGGCCTTGGCGTCTTCCATGAGCCGTTCGTCGTTGTTGCGGTACGCGGCGGCCTGGATTGCGAGTTCCTGCCGCCCGACTGCGCCCGTGAAAAGGAGCGGCGCGGTGACAGCGCGGTTGAGCGCGTAGAGCTCGGCGCCCTTCAGCGGGGCTTCAACGAAGAACACGTTGAGCGCGTCGGCGAGCGCCTTGCCGGCGGAACCCGTGGCGGTCGTGAGAACGGTCGAATCCTCTGTGCCCCAGCGTCCGACGTCGAGCAGGCCGCGCACGGCGGCGTCGGCGATGGACTTGCCGGCGGCGCGGGTCGAACGCAGGACGCTGCTCGACATGGCGTTGGCCTTGAGGTAGCCCTCGACGGCGAGGGCCGCGCGTTCCTTGGCGACCTTCTTGACCATGTTCGCGCCCCACGCCTTGGCGCCCGTGACGGCGGCGAGTTCGTCGCTCAGGATCGAACCCTCGAGGACGCGGGCGACGGAGTCGACCACGTCGGCCTTGAGCGCGGAGTTGGACATGACGGACTGCGCCGCCGACGCGAGGCCTCTCGCCGAGGCATCCCCGGCTTCCTCGGCGACCTTGCGCACCACGGCGCCCATGGCATCAGCCGTGGTTTCCTCGGCGAGCGTCTTGGTCGCGGTGGCGAGCCCGACGCGGGAGAGCCCCTTGACGGAACCGTTCTCGGCCAAGGCTTTCGCGGCGTACCTCCGGGCGCCTTCGAGGAGCTTGCCCGACGCGGCGAACTCGGCCATGAAGCCCGGGGCCTGCGTGATGATGTCGGCGACGGTCGCACCCCATGTCTGGTCGGACATGCGGCGGTTCTCGAGATTGTAGAGCGTGGCGGTGAGCAGGTCGTCGTCGGAGACGGGTTCGCCCTTCAGCATCTTCTCGTACGTGTCGGAAACCTGCTTGCCCTTGAAGATGGAACCACCGACCGAGGCGAACATGCCGACGTACGGGAGCTTCTCCCAGATGTTCCAGTTCAGCGGGTTCATCGCCTCGAAGAAGTCACGGCGGACTCCCTCGCGGTTCTTCGCGACGAGGTCTAGGATCTTGCGGCCCGTATCAGTCTGCACGAGCTGACCGACGGAGAAGCGTTTGCCAAAGGCGTTGATGGACTGGACGTCGGCCGCGCCGAGCGCCTGTCCGGTCTTCTGACCATATGCGATGGTGTACTGGCCCGTCGGGTCGGGGTCGACCTGCAGCAGATCGTGGGCGGAACCGACCTTCGGGACGGTTGCGTCCTGCGGCGTTTCGTACACCGGGCGCCTCACGCCGTTCACGTACGTGGCGTCGACCTCCGGCGTTGGAGCCAGCGGCTGTGACGCGATGAGGGAGAAGGGCGACGTGTCGTCCGTCTGAGGATCTCCGGACATCGTGGAGGTCGCGATTTGAACGGGGCGGACGGGGCGAGGGGTCGTCTCGTCTTCGGTGTCGAAAATGTCAAAAGCCATGCCGGTTCCTATTCTTTACGTCTCGGAATATAATACCAAGTCCGAGCGTAGAAAGCAACCGGCACGGCGCTACAGGTCTACGCCGCCCTCGCCAGCGAGGTCATGCCTGTATTTTTGATTTTCCTGCGTTATCTGCTGACGGTAGTCAGATTTGTCCTTGAACTCCTGCATCCTCCGCTGCTGTTCGTGGATGCGCTTGAGTTCCTTCTCCTGCTCGGCGAGCATGGACTGGATCATGAACCACGACCCCGGATCCTGATCGAACGTGCCTGGCTCGACCTCGATGACCTTGCCGGAATACGGGTCGCGGTACTCGAACGGGGTCTTGCTGAAATTGCGGAGTCCGGTCTGGATGTCAACGAGGTTGCCCTTGTCGTCATAGACCGGAATCCTCATCCTCCCTACGCGCAGAGCGGACTGGAGCGGGGCAAGGGGGTTGCCGCCGTTTGCCTGTGCGACGCTGGAGAGCGAAGAGAGGTTCGACATCACGCGGAGAACCTGCGAGGGTGTAAGCCCCTGCTCTTTCAAATGCTGTTTCAGCTGTTCGCGGAGTTCGCCGGTGAGCCCGACGTTCGACACGTTCCCGTGATACCATGCGTTTGCCGCCTTGGCAACCGCGGGTGGGGCCTTGCCGTTCATGGCGATATTGGCGACGGCTTCCTCGATGCTCATGCCACGCCCGGCGATGACGCTCTGGATGACCTGTTCGGCCACCATTGTCGAGAGTTCGCCCGCGCCCTCGCCGTGGAACGACGGGGCGAGCTGGTCGGCGAGACCGCGCACGAAACGCTGTCTGCGGGCGTCGTCCGACATCACGTAGTTGAAAGCGTCGTCGACACGATGCCCGCCCGCCATGAACGGGAGAAGCTCGCGCATGATGTACTGCTTGGCGGAAAGCGCCATGCCGTCGGCCTCGGGGCAGGACGACTTCCCGCCGTTGCTCTTCTCAATGGAGGAGACGTAGTCCCGCGACTGGCCGGACATCTGGACGGGAAGGGCGGACATGTCGCGACCGCCCATGACGTACTGGTCGAGCGACCGCCGCAGTCGACGGGTCGTCTCGATGATATTGCCCGATTCCATGGGGGCCCCGGAAATCGAGTTCGCGATGTAGCGCCCGAAGTCCCCGTTGAGGTCGAAGCCCTTGTCGCGGGCCTCCGTGAACAAGTCGGCGCCGGACGAGGAGATGAACGCCATCGTGTCGGTGACTTCCCTGATGGCCTGGCGGAACCTCGGATCACGGAAGTCGGGAGTGACGCCCTGCCCGAGAGCGGTCTTGATCGCGGGGAGGACGACGGCGTCGAACGTCCGGCGCTGGTTGTCGGAAATCTGCATCTGGTGGACGCGGCCCTGCGCGTCCCGGATCTCGTCGCCACGGAAAGCGGCGGAGAGCAAGTCGTTGTAGCCGTTGATGACGCGGGCGGCGAGGTCTTTGCCCGAGTACTTCCCGTCGGCGTTGAGCGCCTCGGCGAACTCGGCGAGCGTCCGCATTGTGGCGGAGGCGTTGCCCGTGCGGGCGTGGGAGGAGCTCACGTAGTCGACGAAATTCACAAGGCCGTCGCCGAACGTCTCGGAAAGACGGTCCCAGTTGTTCGCCACGTCGTTCGCGAGGTCGACGAGCTGACGCTGGTTCGGGACCTGGTTGGTCTGCGTCGAGTTCGGTTGCGGGCGCATGATGGGGTTCGTCAGGTTCTGCATGACCCGCCGCTGCATATCGTCGCCCTCCATGAGGAGCCCCGCGACGTTGCTGCCGAACCCGGCGCGCTCGAGGTCCTGCGTCTGGTTCGCGAGCACGGGGCTGCCGTCGGCGAGCACGGCCCCGACCGTGGACTTCGTCCCGTCGGGGAGCGTCACTTCGGCTGAATCGAACCCGTACATGAGAACGTTCTTGGCACGGTTGGCGAGCTCAAGCGTAATCTGTCCGGGGCCGGGCTGCCCCGGCTGTGTCCTCCTGTCCGTGTTCCGCGTGAGTTCGAGAAGGTTGTCACGGTTCGCCTCGATGGACTCGCGGAGCTGGTCGCGGTAGGCACGGGCTTTCGCGTAGTCCCCCGACTGAACGAGGGACTGGAGATTGAGACCGTAGACGTTGTTGAAATTCCATGCGAGACCCGCGACCGTCTGGTCGGGGCCGGCGCCGATCTGCTGGGAGAGCTCCTGGTCGTAGTCCTCCCACGCGCCCGCGGGCTGCGGGTCCGGGCGAACTTCGGCGAACCGCGCCGCCAAATCATCGTCGAATGCCGAATAGTCCATGAATGCTCCTTAACAGCTGAGGAAGAACCGCTCCTGCATGGCGAGGTACGCCGAGTTGTCCCCAGATTCCTTGTCGAACATGACGCGCCCGATGTCCTCGGGGGTCGCGCCAGAAAGGGCGAACATCGTGCGCTCGCGGCGGTCCTTCATCATGGCGGGCACGGAATCCTGCGCGTCGAACGCGTCGGCCATCATGCCGACGGTCTGCGCGTCGTAGAAGTCTTCAAGCAGACGCTCGCGCAGAACGTCTGGCGGGATCACGTCGGCGGCTGCGCCGAAACCAAGCACGTTGCCCGCGATAGACGGGTACGACGCCGACTTCGATGCGAGTCCAAACGCCTCTTCGTCCGAGAGGTCGCCGATGGAGCCGTCGGCCACGCAGGCCATGTAGGCCCCCGTGGCGGCGGTGCATTCAAGTGCGCTGTTGTAGTCCTCTTCTGTCATCTGGCTCTCCTCACGGGGGCGTTGGCCGCAAGCTTCACGGCCTTCTGGATCTGCTGCGCGGACGCGGTGGCGATGGTTTCAGTATCGCCGCCCTTTGCGGCCTGTTGCTTCTCCTTGCGGCGGGCCTGCTCGGCGAGCGCGTTCTTGCCGTAGAGACGGAACGCCTTGTCGTACTGGGCCTTCTGCTTGCGCCACATCGACTCGACAGCGGCACGACGGTTGGTATACCCCGCGTCGCCCTCGACGAGTCCGTTCATGCGGCCCTCGATATAGCGGCGCTGGAACTCGGGGTCAAGGTAGCCGCCCTGGAACCGGCCAGTGCCGTTCGGGTTGAAGTCGTCGGTGAAGTCCGCGGCGACGAAGTCGCGAGCGTCCTCCTCCCCCGCAAGGGAGTCGATGGGCATCCACTGCAACATGGCGTCGACATTGGACGCTTTCTTCTTGTCGACGGCGTCGGCACCGCGGTAGCTTGCGCGGTTGCCATCGGAACGACGGCCACCCAGGCGGCCCCAGCCGCCGGGGGCTGCCGACGTGTCGGACGAAACCGTGCGCGATTTCCCGCCCGTGTCCCATACGACCTTGAAGCTGGACTGCCCCATGCCGTTCATCGTGGCGGTGAACTTGCGAGGACGGCGCTGGCGGGACTCCTGTGCGCGGTTCTGCTGTTCAAGCTGTGCCCACCGGTACTCGTCCTCGCGCTTCCACTTGTCGCGATCGTGCTGCTGCTGGAGCATGAGGATGTCGAGCGCACGACGGTGCTTGGCCTCTTCCGGGTCGTACTGCGGGGCGTTGGAGGGACCCGCGAGGGCGCCGGGGGCCTTGGGCGGATTCTGCGTCGGGCCCGCCGGCTGGGGCGTCTGTGGCTTATCGGGGGTCGCGGGCGGGCCGTCGTTCCAGCCGTTGCCGTTGCCGTTGCCGTTGCCGTTCAGCACGTTCGGGTCCTTCGTCGGGCCGTCCTGCGGAGGCTGGTCGGCGCCAGTGGGCTTGTCGGGCGGGGGCGTCGGCTGTTGCTCGGAGTCCCAGCGAGACTTTCCCGCGCTGTCCCCACGACTCTTCCGAAGGTCGTCAAGCGTAGCCATCAACCCTCTCCTTCCTTTGATTTCTGCGCCGCAGCGTCAGCCTTGATTTTTTCGTACGCGGCGTCCGTGTCAGCGGCGAGTTGCTTCGCGAACCCTTCTACGTCGAAAAGTAGACGCTCCTTGCCAGACATGGCGCCCCACGCCTTATTGAACTCCTGGTAGTCAGCGTTGCCATTCGGTCCACGGTCAGACCCGAATTTACTGTAGTCGCCACCGTACAGCACGTTGTAGACCTGGGCGCGCTTCTGCTCCATGAACTTGTTCGACGCATCCGTGTTTTCAAGCAGGTAGCTGATGCGCTTGTCGAAGTCCTTGTCGGCGTTGCTCCGCACGGTGTCGCGGTAGCGGTCTTCCTTGGACTTGCCGTTCTCGTCCACGTCCGGGCCGCGCAGGAGCGCCGCGCCCTTGCGGACCTGGGAGAGGTCATCGGCCTGTGCGTAGCGGTCGTCACGCGCCTTCGTGGCTTCGGCGATTAGCGTAGCCATGTTGTCCACCGAAAGATCATTCTGTGTACGATAGCCATACCATCTCTGCGCGTTCTGCGTGGAGGCCTGTCTCGCCGCCATGGCCTCGTCGTACTTCTTGATCCGCGCGTTGATCTCATCCTGCGAGTAGGCCCTCGCGCCGCTCCCGGTGCGAAGCACCTCGCCAGTGCGCGCATCACGGCCCTCGAGTTCCCGCCGAAACATGATGTTCTGTTCGGCGGCCTGCTCTTCGGGGGACTTCTCGAACGCCCGGTCTATCGCCGTGTCGTCGCCGGTGCCGGCGAGGCCGAGCGTCAGCGCGCGGGAGAGCCCCTTGAGGACTTCCTTGCCGTACTCGCGGGAGAAGATGACGTCGGACCACCCCGGGTTCTTGCGGACAATAGTGTTGCCGTTGCTCGCCTTCTCCGTACGCGTCGCGCCCACGGTGTTCATCTCGGCGATTTCCCTGCCAATCCTGTTGGCGGTCTCGGCGTCGGCTCCGTTGAGAACGGCCTCCTGCATGGCGCGGCGGCCTGCATCCTTGAGGGCCGCCTGTTCGGCGAAGTGCGACGCGGCGTTCAAACCCGCGTCGATCCACGCACCGGCGGCGAAGCCACCGGCAAGCCCGCTCGCGCTCGTCGCGCCGCGGATCACGTTCGCCATGCGTCCCGTGTTCCCCGCGGTGGCGATTTTGCCGAGGCTCTCGATACCACGCAGTCCTGCGCTGATGCCCTTGACGGGGGCAGCCGCGATTTTGCCGACGGCTTTCGCCGACGCGCCAAGGGCCTTCCCCGTGTGCTTGGCGGCTCCACCGAGGACCTTCGCCGTCCTTCCGTTCCCAAGAGCCTGTTTGGTGGCCGCGGAGACGGCTTGCCTTGAACCGAGGCCTGCTTTTTGCGCGACGCGTCCGGGGAGATCCTTCGCACCGGTCAACTTCGCCTTTGCGGAGTCCAGTGCTTCGCGGGCTTTGACGACGCCCTTCTGGAACCGGGTGGCTTCCGGCTTACTGCCTACCCCGTGGCGTCGTTTTATGTCCGCGAGCACGCCTCGCTCTTTACCTTGAATCTGTCTGACTTCACCACGAGCGGCGTCTACCTTGTCCAACGCCCGTCTGGCACGTGATGTTGCGTCGGTTAGTGACTTGTTGTAAGCGGTCTGCCGAACGACGGGGGCCGCATCTTTAGCTTTTTTCGCGGCGGCGAACGCCTTCCCTTGCGCGTCGACCGCGCGGTCAAACGCGGCTTGTGCACGGGGAACCCCCTGTTCGGCCGAAGTAAGCGCGGACCGAGTTTTAGCCAGCGCGCCTTTCGCGTTGCGAAGGTCCTTCGCTGTCCGAGGCGCAAACGGGTTTAAACTTGAGGGCCCTTTGCTCACATTGGCCGCCCTTTTAGCGGCGTCGGCGTGGCGAGCGGTTGCGGCCTGATGTGCCGACTTGGCGGCATCGAGCCTCTTTGGAGCCGCAGTGAGTTCATTCCACGCAGCACCCACTTTCGCGGTCGCGTTCTTCGCCGCCGTTGCGGTGCGTTTGACTGCGGCGTCCGCGCTCCGGGTCGCCTTGGTGGATATGTCGGCGGCGGTGCGCCCGAACGCCCGTTCTTGTGACCGAAGTGCGGTCTGGGCGCCTTTTTTTGCCTCGCGCAGACCGTCGGAGTACGCTTGTCGGGCCGAGTCACTATGATATCGACGGTGCAAACGCATCTCCTGCGCCACCCGTTTCCGCGCAGTGGCCGCCTCGGCGATCCGCTTAGTACCTTCGTGGTACGCGTTCGCAACACCTCTCACGGCCTTGCTCCCGGCGATGGACGCGCCAAGCAGGGTTGCCCGCCGGGCTTTCCGCTTGATGGACTTGGTTCCGTCTTTATTCGCCTGCGCCATTATGTCTCCTTAGATGTTCCACGCTTCGACGGACAGCTCGCCTAGCGAATTGCTGTACGCATTGTTGATGATGACGGACGTCTGCACGGTGTCGTCCACGCGCTCGCGGCTCTTGAGCCACTTCTCCGCATAGCCCTGGTACTTACCGGCGGCGTCGACTTCCCCCGACTGCATGCACCAGCTCGCGCGCATCATCCACTCGATCGGCTCAAGCGTGTCGAACGGGACGATGTCCGTGTCCCGCACGAGCGGGAGCGGTTCGATCCTCACCTCGGCAAGGAGGTCGACGGGCTGGTCCGGTCTGATTTCGGGAATCAGATACTGCCGGAAACTCGGGGCTTTGACAAAGGGATGGTAGAGCGCGATAGGCCGGCGCTCGTCTGTCCGCTCGTCCGCCGCGTACAGCGTGACGTAGCCGGACGCGCACTCGTCGAGCGTCACTTCCGTGACGGTCTGGAGGACGACGGATGTCGGCTCCGCGTCGACAAGTTCAACTCCCGACGTCAGTTCGCCAGTGGTGGAATCGTAGACGGGGCTGTCCGTCATCGGGACGCGCACCGCGATGTCCCTGCCGTCGGTCGTCGCCCCGCGCACCGTGATGTACGGTTCGTTCGGAGAGTCGGAATACGCGATGAGACGGAAGGGAGCGGGAGGCTCGACGACGACGGGCTTCTTCCCGACGTCGAGCACGTTCTCGGGCTTCAGGAGATGGAATCCATGCGGCGGTCGCCGCAGGTCTCCGGGGCCCGACTGGATGAATCTGAAATCCTGCATCCGCACCGACAACGGCCGGCCGTTGACGCAAAGTCTGACCAGACCCGCCGACCCCTGCGGGAGAGTGATACGGGGGCCGACGGAAGAGAAACGGAGCACCTTTCGCAGACACTCCCATCCCGAGAGCCCGGCAAGCGCCTGGATGGCGTCGTTGATGCCGTCCTTGACGTCGCCGCCGCCGAACCCGTGGGTCCGTCCGGCGAGCTTTTTCTGGGCCTGGGCGAATGTGTACTGCATGTCGGTGCTCCTGAAGTTGGCCTGGGCGGCGGGCAAGAACCACGAATCCCGCCGCCCAGACCAAGTGGTTAGGCGAGCTTCACCGTGCTGCCGACGGCGATCGTGGCTTCGGTCTGGAGCTCGATCTTCGTCGCGGTGACAGTGCCAATGACATACGCGTCCTCCCACGTCGGGGACTCGGCGGACGCGTCGGCCGCAACCTTGACGGCGTCACCGACGCCGAGCCCCGCGAGCGGAGCAGACAACACGATGACCTGCGTCTTGTTGGTGTCGTCGTGCGGGGCGGCGAACGTGACCGTGGTGGTGCCCGTCACCGTCGTCGGGCTGACGCGGACGTTGTCCACGGGGCACATCGACGGGAGCGCCGCCGTACAGCGGCGATACAGGAACGAGGTCGTGTGGAACACGTGCGGCTCGGGCTTCGGAACGATCTCGAACTTGCCGAAGAACTTGCCGACGTTCCCCTCGGGATTCGTCGAGTCGCGGAAGTTCGTCCAGCCCCACTTGCCGTTGAGACCCGTGACCGGACCGAAGTGCGTACCGCTGCCGAGCGTCGTGACCGAAGGCACGAACTGGTTCGTGAACACCTGGTTCATGAAGATCGGGGCGATGGCGAGCTCGGCCGTGTAGTACTCTGGGTTGTCCTCGGGGATCGGGGAACCGCCGACGCCGACGCGGGTCGGGGATTCGATGAGCGGATCGACGGCTTCGGCGATCCACACCGCCTTGCCTTCGAGGTCGGCGCCGACCCCACCATAGTCCTCGGCCGTGTAGTCGGCCTCGTACTTCTTGAGCTTGAAGCGCAGCTGGTTGCCGTCGTTCGTGATGACCCAGCGGCGGAACGTCGTCGGGGCGAAGCCGTAGTGCTGGATAAGCGCGGACGGGTTGGCCTCGATCCAATACCGGCGCTCTTCCTCGTTGCCGCGGATGTAGCGCTCGATGTCGTCGTGGCTGACCGCGAGGGCGAACGCGGGTTCACCGCCGATGCGGGTCACCGCGGCCTGCGGACAGCGGATCTTGAGGGACTCGCGCACCTGGTCAAGCACGTCGAAGTTGAGCGGTTCGATGTCGACAGAGGCGTCGATCACGATGAACGGCTTGGTGACCTTTTCCTTGTTTGCAGTCATGGTGGCGGAGTCGCCAGCGGTGCCGAACTTCACAAACGGGTTGTAGTAGTACCGCGGAGAGGCCGGGCCATTGAACTGCGACGTCATCACGAAGGAACGGCCGAAGCTGACCGACTGGTAGATGAACATGTCGCGGTTCCACACTTCCTGCATCTGAATGCCGTACTCGGCACCAGTGTTGAGGATCATGGCGAGCTGTTCCTGGACGCGCACGGAGAACTTGAGCGAGTCAAGACAGATCGGGTCGGAGCCCCAGTAGGACTTCTTGCCAGACCACTGGAGGGCTTCCCAGCCGTACTTGACCGTATCGTACTCGCCCGTGCCACACGGGTTGTTGTCCTTGGTCGGGATCGGGTTGATGTCGGACCACTCGGAAAGACCGGCGTACTTCATCAGGCCGCCGCGATAGATGCGCGTTTCCTGCACCGTACCGTTGAAGAGCTGATAGGCGCCGCGCGGGATGCGGTCGTGCCACCAGCGCGGCTGCGCGAGGACGGACGCCTGAATCAACTTCTCGAACGTCGGGGGAAGGTCGAGCATCAGGTGGTTGAAGCCACCGTTGTTGATGTAGTCGTCGGAGGTGCTGCCGATGAGCGACGGGTCAACGCGGGCTACCGGCCCGTTGTAGCGAGCGCCGCGACCCGCGGCGTTGTAGTCGATAGGCGCACCATAGACCTTGGAGTCGGCGTATGCATTGTCGGAAAAGACGTTGGTGCCCGCGGCAATTACGCTGGGGGTGGCCGGGGCGAACTTGCCGTCGGACCCAGCGGTAGGCGCGTACGCGGGGTACGTGGGCGGGGTGTAGGCGGGTGTGTCGGATTTGAGGCTACCCGGGGTAGCCAGGTAAGGCTTGGAAGTGTCTGCCATGTGATTTCTCCTTTTTTGGAGCAGTTTACGATTTGGTTGCCGGACGGCCACTTGGCCTCCGTGCCGCGGACCGAGCAATCCGTGTAGTCTCGTATAGGGCGCCCCAACAGGA
The DNA here is from genome assembly GCA_964409685.1 of uncultured Anaeromicropila sp. Taxonomy (GTDB): domain Bacteria; phylum Bacillota; class Clostridia; order Lachnospirales; family Lachnospiraceae; genus Clostridium_AI. Next base: position 1,236 of record CAYPEJ010000018.1, on the reverse strand, counting down.
GAAAGGCAGATACGCTGTTGTTTACCGCATATAATACCAAAAAACCCGCCTGTTGTCAGACGGGTCGGCAAGAATTTCTTGCGGAGGTCAGTTCTGCGCAAGCATGGAGCTGACGATGCTCATGGCCATGTTCTGCATGTTGCCCGGTGCGTCCGCCGGTGACCACGGCTGGCTCTGCTGTGACTGCGGGGGCGGCTGCGAACGCGGCGCGGCCGGCGGCGTGTAGTACGGGGTCACAGGCGGGGCGCCGAGACGGCGGCGGCCGTCAAGCTGCGCGCGCAGTTCTGCGACGGTCTTCGTCAGATTGTCGATGACCTCGTAGGCGAACGGGGCCATGAAGCCCTCCATTGCCGCCGCGGCGATCTGGTCTTCCGGGGCCTGCTGGTACCACGCTTTCGCCTTCGCGACCGCGTCGTCCCTGCGGGAGTTGTACGCGGGGTCGTCCCACTGCATTGTCAGCGCGGTACGGGAGATGCGGTCGAACGCGGTATTGGCGAGTTCCGCACGATGCTGTGAGTTGATGACCGCGTCGTCGCGCCCGGCGACTTCGACGAGTCCCGCCTGTGTCGTGCGCCAGTCGTTGATGGCCTGTTCGCGTTCCGCCCACAAACCGTTCGCGGTTTGCAGCTTGTACATGATCATGCCCTGCACAGTGGTCGGCAGTTCGGAGATCAGCGACGCGGGGTCCTGCGCCATCATGATATCCTCGGCGGCCTGGATTGCGTCGGCCTCCTGCGCGCCGTTGGACACAAGTGCCTGCGCGATGTCCGACTGGACTTCCTGCAGAGGGACGTCGTACTTGTCACGGAACTCGCGCGAGCGCGTGAGATCGAGCTTGCCGATCTGGTCCTCGAGGTCGTTCGCGCGCTGCTGCGCGGCGTTGAGCTGGTTGGCAAGGTCGGTTTCCTTCTGGGAGAACGTGTCGCGGGCGGCTCGTTCCGTTTCAAGCTGCTGGCGCATCTGCTCGGCGAGCTGCCGATAGCGGCGCGTCTCGGCGCGAGCTGCCGCAAAAGCGTGTCCGACGTTCTCCGGGGTGTTCGTCGGGAGCGCGATGTTCTGCTCCTGCGGAATGTCCGGAATTGGCTCGGGCGCAGACACGGGGTCGGACGGGGCGGCGAAACGCCCCGCGAGATCCGTGGGCTGTGGCTGTTCTGGTGCGGGCTGCTGCGTCGGCTGAGGCATCGGCTGAGGCATCGGCTGAGGCATCGGCTGAGGCATCGGCTGAGGCATCGGCTG
>CAYPEJ010000017.1:2431-93442 GCA_964409685.1 uncultured Anaeromicropila sp. | reverse complement strand
AACACAAGCTTCACAGAGTGCAGCTGCTGCAGCAGGATATGCCTATAGTGGTTCAATGCGAATCTCGTCCTCGGCAGCAACCAGTGGAACTGTTACCCTGAGTCCGAATACCTATACCGTACTCGGCACGATTACCGGAAACCTCACACTGAACACCGGTTCAAGATACACAGGCGGCCTTGCCAGTGAGTTCTCGGGAGAGTTCACGATGGGTTCGACAGTCCGTTCGGTATCCTGGGGAGGAGTTACGGGGACAGTTGGATCATCTGACTCTATTGAGGCTGATACCAAGTACGTCTTCAGTATTCTAGAAGGTGTCCTGATTCTCGTGAAGGTAGGTTAGTGTTTGTTCTAGAATTGTAAGAAATGGGAATAGATAGGAGAAGATATCTACTGGCAGCCGGAGGTTCTGATAACTATGATCCAGACACAGAGCTGAATCCTCAAGTGTACGCATATAGTTTTGACGGCAGAACACTATATGTCTGGGATAGTTGCGACCTGGATAACGCAAGGGTAGATTTTGTTTCATTGGGCACAACTGGCTCCTCGCTCGTGGGTAACGGGTTTGTAAATAGTTATGACGAGTTTGTTTTTCACCATAAAGCGGGGCTTAGAATAAAGTCATACTACGGTACCATGCAGATTGAAGATGATCCCTGTGTTCAGGGTAATGCAAATAGTTTCTGTGGAGGTGCCTTGCACGGGTCACCGATGTACTGTGGTGCTAGCGTAAGCAGCGGTGCAACAACTAGATATGCACTATTGTATAAGAAAAATCATTTTCAGGAAAGTTTTTCTCAGAAAGCTGCTTTTCGCACCTGGGATGCAGTTTCACAACATATCGCAGTATCTGCAGACGGACAGTACGCTATTGCCGGTGGTTCCCGGGGCTATACCAATTCGTTCATTACTCGAGACTATGGAGAGACCTGGTCAGAAACCCTGGCAACTTCGTCGTACGGAGACGGAACAGGCGACCTAGACATATCCAACGATGGCCAGTACATGATAAAATCAACTAGCACCGGGGGACTGGTGTATTCAAACGACTATCTTTCAAGCTTTCATACCGTTGATCGGGAGGGTTGTGTTGGAGTGACCGTGTCTGGTGACGGCAGTGTAATGTATTGTTACTCTGCCGGAAAGATCTATGCGAGTGAAGACGGTGGCATCACATGGACGGTGCGTTGCCCGTCAATTCAGTTTTCGATAAAACTAACCTGCAGCTACCGTGGTAAGGTCGTACTGGCTATTGTATCGGAAATGGATCTTTACTATTCACTGGATTTTGGACGAACCTTTACTAAGGCTATCGTAGACTCTGATATTCGTGACGTATTTATTCGAAGAGTTCCGTCTGAGTAAATCATTTAGTTATAAATAAAACAGAAATTACAATGGCTATAATTTATAGAGATTCCACGGGAAAGGTTTGGAACAGAAAGCCGATTTTCGTTACAGGTACACTGGTTTTTAATCCTACAGAAGAGCAACTTGAACAGGCAGGTTACACAAAGGAAGACACCGTACAGGTTGCTAAGGTAAAAGCACCGTCACTGGAGAACACCAGAAAAAAGGTACTGTTTGATGCAGAGAACTACTTCAGATCAACAGCAGTGCTCGGTTTCTACTTCAACGGTAAACTGACCTGGATATCCTCAGATGACAGAGTCAAGCTCAGAGAGATGCTAGAGAGTCTAAAGAGACAGGGATGTGTGGACAGGAAAGTCCGTTTCGAGGGATACAGAATCCCGGTGGAGACAGCTCTCGACTGCCTAGATGCTCTCAGCGTCTACACGTTTGACTGCTACACGACCTACCAGGATCACCTGGAAGTTATCAAGGACATAGAGACAATCGAAGGCCTGGAAAGCTACGACTTTACCACAGATTATCCTGAACAGCTTGAAATAAACTTGTAGATCTCAGGGATTCTATATATATTTTTCAATGTACCTATTAGAAATAGGTTAGAAATCATTGAGGATGATAAGTATTGAAGTAGAAAGGGTAGAGGAGAAAGAGAAAAAAAGTGATAGGTACAAGAAAAAACATATAAAGGATATGGGACTTAGGTTAGCTATGGATTTGGACACCAATCTGGGTAATTCCCAGGACGTGTATGTTCGAATAGAAAATATCAATGTAAATAAGACTTTTAGGAGAATACAGGTAGCGACTACTCTCTGGCTTTCTAAATCTACAGCAGATTTATCGAAAGAGGAGGGTAGTCCTCTTATTCCGTTTGGTCTTATAGATAAACATGTTGTCAGCTATGAGGATATCGTTAATAATCCTCTCGGAACTGAACTAGATCTTCCAGTGTTCTTTGAGTTTGACCTTGATGAATCTAGAACATCAGATATCTACTGCTACTGTTATGAAAAGGTTGGTCAGGCACTCTCTAGAGTTCTCAATTCAAAATCCATAGAAGAGGAGTAGAGATGGGAATCTTTAGAAAGATTGACAGAATAGTTTACGATGAAGACCTTGAACTAGGAATCTCAGATATCTGGCCCAGGTCAAGAGTACCGTCTGCTCTAGGCACTCGAGACTGTTGCTACCTTGTAGGCAGAGTACTAGCTAGTGGACCCGGCAGAGTCTACATGTCTTACCCGGAACTACTTCCAAAAACGAAGTCACTAGTTTTGCCGAACGTGGATTTTCACAAGATACCTTTTGTAGTGCTTACAGCTGAAGAGGACGAAGGTCACGAATTTAGGTACTGGAGAATCGGAAAGTCAGGACAAGAGGTAACGAGTCGAAAAATTCGACTGAGTCCTACAGAGTATGAAAATAGTCTTACGTTTGAGGCAGTTTTTGAATGAGGGTTGTCTGGGCACTAGAAAAGATCGAAGGTAGAAATTGGAATCAGCAAGTGGAACTGATGCAGAAATCAGCTAAAGCTTGGGATTCCATTTACCCGTCTGATACCAGGGCGCTATATGTTGACGAATATTCGTGGAATTCCTTAGGAACCTTAAGGGAGACAAAAATGTTCGACGAAGTTAATAAATTTAGTTACGAAAGTTTCCCTTCAATTTCTCCAAAGGTTTTCTGGGCTTCCGGTAAGCTGAGAGCAATCAGGGAACAGACGGAACCTTTTATACTGGTTGACAACGATTTCGAACTCAGGGGAGATATCAAGAAGCACTTACAGAAGGGCAGGGTATGTTTCAACTTTCTAGAGACTACCCTGTTTCTCTACCCTTCTCCTACAAGTCTTGAGGTAAGAAGCCTTAATCTAGACTTCAGGCTTAGTAATTTTGCAGCTAACACCAGCTTCTTCTACAGTCCGGATCCGGAATTCACATCGGACTATGCGTTCCGGAGCCTATCGGCAATGGAAACGTTGTCAAAGCAGGGAGTAGACAGTTCGGTCTACATGATTTTTACCGAACAGCAGTTTTTCTACAGCCTGGTTAGTTTCTATGGGAAAGAGTATCAGTGTTTACACAGGCAGGTTTTTGATTCTTTTAACAATACCTGGTTAGAAGACACAGAGCCTCGAGGGATCTTTTCAGAATCCGAGGTAGACACCTATTTTTCACACATGGGTTTGAATAAACAATGATTGATCTAGACTACGTAAAGCAATTTCTCACGACAGATGGTGGAAAAGAGCCTGTACCCTACAGGTGGTCACACGGGGCAACAGACAAGCACCTTGGAGACGGAATCTTGATATATGCTCTTGTACAGCACATGAGAGCCAAGGAATGTGTTTGTTTAGGTTCCGGAGGAGGATTCATACCGAGAATAATGACCCAGGCTAGACGAGATCTCTGGAAACAGGGTATCTTTGAGGGCAGTAGAAACTGGGACAGTTGGGGGGATATCGGAAATGTCTATGTGGTGGATGCGGCTAACGAGGTCGGTGGACACGTCTACTGGGCCGAACCCGATTCCTTCTACAGACACTACTTTAATCCTAGGTTTATTAAGGATACTACCGAAAATGCTTTCTATAATTTCTTTGTACTAGAGGACATTCACCCGGATTTTGTACACATTGACGCAGGTCACAGTTTTGAATCTGTAAAGCAGGATTTTGAACTATATTCTAGTATCCTTTCAGAGCACGGAATAATCACGATTCACGACACAGATCTCAGGTATGCCAACTCAATGATTGTATCTGAGGACAACAAGAATGACTGGGACACTTTTGACGGTCCCGGGAAGTTCGTGAAGGAACTGGAAAAGAGTGGTGCCTGGGATGTAGTTAATCTGTGCAACTACGGGATTATTCCAGACAAACCCTCTAGTACCGGACTTGCAATAGTAAAGCGACACATAACATGAAAGTTAATCTAGTAACTGTTGTTGGAGATTTTCACAAGAACCTTACCCTGGTCCAGATGCTCAAGCACTATGCTCCACTGGTAGACAGCATCTACATAAATTTTTACGTCACCAAGGCCGAGGGAATAGAGTCCTGTCACTACTGTAATCAGCTGATAGACTACCTCAAGGAAGCCGGTGCCTACCAGAACAACATGAATTTCCTCACGTATGTTGGTAAGAAGTTTGACTGGGATCAGGTAACGGAGCTCTATAACAGTACCACGGCCCTGGACAAGAAAGCCTACTGGATCATTGCAGATTGTGATGAATTTCAGGTCTGGCCCGAGAGTCCCAGGTCTATAGCTGAAAAGTGTGAGCAGAGAGGCTACAGTTTTGTTACCGGAGGTTTTCTAGACAGAATCGGGGAAGACGGACAGTTTACCGAGATCCGGAGTTATGAGGATAATTTAGACGAACTATTTCCACTGATAGGATTCTTCAGGTATCCGATGTCTGGAGCTTGTCCCAACAAGGTAGTGATGGTGAAAGGAGGTCAGCGAGTCTGTTCTGGTCAACACTACGCAGTCTTTCCGGACGGGACAAATAGCTGGGGAGATAGACATCCTTTTCGATATCCGATCAATGAGTGCTTTGTACAGGTACACCATTTCAAGTGGGACTGGACAATCTTGAAACGACTAACAGAGGTATCTAATTCTGACTGCAAGTACTCTGAAGAGTACCTAAAAATGAAGGAACAGATTCAGAACACGAAACGTATTGATATCAAGAACAATACCTATTGTGTAGAGAGATATGAACCAGAGTTGGGATACGATTCGTACCGACATTGGAACAAGATTAAGAACATTATAGTGAAAATTTAGCATGGTAGACAGAACAGTTAAGTCTCTGGAAGAGATGAGTGAGCAGGAACTCGAAGTTCGTAAGGTAAAGGCTCTCGAGAAGATTGGTAGAAACCTGGAGGCTCTCACAATTTGGTTTGAGGACATAGACAAGGAAGACTGGAGTAACAGAATTCAGTGGTACCTGGGACTGATGAAGAAAGCTTTTGTTGATCCCGCACTTAAAGACGATAGTCAGTAGAATGTGCATAAGCTAGGAATCATAGTTCCCTACAGAAATCGGCAGGAACAACTGGACACCTTTATTCCCTACATGAAGCAGTATCTCGAGGATACTGGAATTCAGAACTACACCATTATCATTGTTGAACAGTCCCGGGGTAAAGAATTTAACAGAGGGTCTCTCCTGAATCTTGGATTTCTAGAAGCAGAAGGTCTGGGTTGTGATTATGTTATTTTTCACGACCTGGACATGCTCCCTGTTGATGCAGACTATTCCTACAGTTCCGAGATTTATCAACTGGCCCAGAGGTTTAAACCGGCCCTCAAGATACCATACGACTACTTCGGAGGAGTGACTGTCTTTCCTGCAGAGAAGTTCAGGAAGATAAACGGCTACTCCAACGAGTACTGGGGATGGGGATTTGAAGACAACGATCTTCTCTTGAGATGCAAGAGTGCAAGGTTTTCTCTAGGCCGCAAGGTTTGGAAACAACCGGAAACCTATGGACCCGCACTACATTTCGACGGTGAATCTTATGTGGAGTTTTCCAGACCGGTTTCTTTCAGAAAGTCTGCACTTTTCTACACAGATTTTGTAGCAGAGAGTCTACCTGTTGACATGAACAAGGCTCGTGATGAAGAATCTGTGTTTTCTGTACCGGGCCTGGACATTACACTGGCTTGCGACAGTTTCGGCACCTACAAGTTCGAACTTTTCGACAACTACGAGGATGTATACTCTATTCATACGGATAAGTTACCGTTAATGCATTGTGCCACAATAGTGTATTACGATGCAAGAAAGCGGGAGTTCAAGTTCCTGTGCAATGGAGACTTTATAGGTGTCAAACCCATACCGAAAGATCGTAGAATCAGGGTAGCTTCCGACAAGATGTATCTCGGAATGGGAGATCCGAACAGAACAAGAAACAGAAAGCCGTTCCACGGCAGTATTCTAGAGTTCGTAGCTTTCGACAGGTGTGATGAGGATGTGTTCCTGAATCTTGTAGAGCACGGAATCGATTCCTTTGATTTTGAAGATGCTGCTGTCTGGTTTAGTGCAAAACACGTAGATGGAGACAAACTTCGGGACCTGTCCGGAAACGAGAGACACGGAACACTACACAATTGCTCTCTCACCACCTTGAGGCAGAAAGGAGAGCTAGTTATCAATGTACCAAGAAGTAAGGACGGTCTCTATAGGCTTCAGAAGCACGTAGGTAACGGGGCCGAAAACGGACACTGGAAAAACTGGAGTTCCCGAGTAAACCAGTCTCGATACGAAAACAGGGTAGCCCGGGGAGGCTATTCCGAGAGTGAGATGATGGAAGACGGTCTGAACACGGTCGAAAAATATTTTAGAACAGACACTGATTTATTGGAGTCAGAGGTATATCTAGTTAAAGCAAGAAGTAAATGAAGTTAGGTGTTTGTGTGCCCTATAGAAATCGACAGGCCCACCTGGAAGAGTTTGTGCCCAAGGTAGCTGACTATCTTAGGATGCAGGGTATTGACGATTTTTGCATGTATTTTGGTCACCAGTGTGATGACAAGCTCTTCAACAGGGGCATGACCAAGAATGTTGCAGCCAAGTTCGCATTTGAGGACGGTTGTGACTATATTGTGTGGCACGATATCGACATGATTCCGGAAATAGGAGGAGGGGCTGACTACTCGTGTCCAGGAGACAAGCCCGTACACATTGCTACCAACATCTCGCAGATGGACTACGACCTCAAGTATTTCGAGTATTTCGGAGGAGCTGTCCTGTTCACGAAAGATCAGGTGGAAAAGACCAACGGTTACTCTAACGAGTACTGGGACTGGGGCATGGAAGATGATGACCTGTTCTGGAGATGCTATCTAGAAGGACTCCTGAATGTTGAAGAGTATTGTACCATTACCGGACAAGGCTATGCTCACTTTAACGGGAACAACTCAGCCATAGAACTACCCAGGACTACCTTTCCCCAGCTTCGAAACTTTAGTTCCAGGTCACACACGATAACCGTCCTGTGTAGAGCTTTTCAGCAGCCGGAAAAACAGGAAATCTACCTACTCGGTGATGACAACAGGAGATACGTGGAGTACCCGATATTCAGGATACCGGGCTATGACTATGGAATAAGCTTTAACAACTCAAAAACATACAGTCTCCAGTTTTGGAACACCTTCAACCAACACAACTACATGTGGGCCAAGAGGTATGACAGGCAGTGGAGCTGGGTTACCGCAACTTTTGATGCTGAGGAGCAACTGGTTAGTTTGTACCTGAACGGAATAGAGGTAGATGCACAACATGGACACGGATCAAGATCTCCCATGCACTGGAACGGTAGACTCAAGTCATATGGTTCACAGTCTTGCTATCTCGGAACAACCCCTTCTGTGGCAGTAGATGACATAGCTAGGTATTTTAAGGGAGATATAGCAAAGGTCCAGATCTGGAATAGGGCACTCACACCGGGTGAGGTACAGGACTTGTGCAACAGGGTGCCAAACGACGGTGAGGACCTACTGTTAAACCTAGATTTCCTTAAGGAGAACGAAGGTATAATCTCTTCTAATATAGAATATCGTGTAGAGGATATAAACGTGTCTCACTCAATGCTCCCTGTGAGAAAACCGGGTAGATTCACGTGCCTCTACCACAAGGATGAAGGTATCGTGAACGGACACTTTGCAAAGGGTGAACCTACAGCAAGAAACGAGAAGAGATACATGCTTGCTATGCAACAGGGTAAACTGGACTACAAGAATGACGGTATTGCACAGCTCGAGGGTAAGTACGAGTATCTTGGAACAGAACAGATAGCCCCATGGGCAAAGATGATAAACGTAAAGTTTAGATAGTGATGAGAGTTATATTCACTCACAAGAACTCGTTCGGTTTTACCTACTCAGACAATCCTATTCCCAGGAGTCTGCTTGTACTGGGTGCAATGTCCTGGAAACATCACTATCCGGAAGACACAGTTGTTCTTTATTGTGATCAGGACACCCGGAGATACCTGGACAGTCTACCGAGAGAATATGTTGCTTGGGACGAGATCAACCTCATTGATTTTGAAAAGGTGTTTGAGTCTGGACAGTATGACAAGAGAATGTGGTGCTGGCCCAGGATCTATACGGCATTTCTTGAGAAGGATCCTTGCATAATTCTAGACATTGACGTTGTGCTGTGCGGAAGGTTCAAACCGGAGGGTAGAGACAACTGTTTTTGGGCTACGACTCATCACTACAGTCGATCCGAGACAGGTAAGATAGAGACCTGTCCTATTTTGAACATGGTGCTTGCTGAGAAGTTTGCCTGTGGAGGACTGATGTATCATCCAGACCCGGACAAGCTGCACGAACTCAGTTCAGACATTGTAGCTTTTCAGAAGATTCCGTCGGTTACCGAATTCATAGGTAAGTTTGGCTACAACGAGTATGCCTACATTTTTGAACAGGGCTATCCGGTAAAGTACTACAGAGATAGTGGTGTCGAGACTGTGAGGTTTGAGCAGACGGATGCTCTAGAGAACATTGGACCCGGAAAGACACCGGTCTACCATGCTATGGGATCAAAATATGTTCGTGTTCCACGAAAGCAGTACAACCTGATTTCTAGTGTACTGCAGAAATCCCTGTACTACTCACCAGAGCAGATTCGAGAATTTTGTAAAGTAATGGGGGTAGAGGTGTTCTTCCCCGAGATAGTGTAGTCCGTGAAAATTTACCAAGCATTTTGTTTAGGACACCCTGCTCAAGAGAAGGGCTATGACTGGTTTGTAGCTCTACAGACTCTGAGTACAGCTTACCAGTGGAAATATATCTTTCCGGAAGATGAGATACTACTCTACGGAGATGCACCGTTTCTAGAGGTGGTCCGGTCCATTCAGGAGAAGTACGGCGTCAAGCTTCCGTATAGTTGTCTGATTGATGTTGATTTCGAAGCATTTCAGGGAACAGAATACACAGGAGCCAGGTGGTACACAGTCTCTCAGATGAGAGAGCCCTCTATTTTTCTAGATCCAGACATACTGGTTTTTCCGGAATTCATTAGTTGTCTTGAGTTTTACCGGAGATGGATGAATTCGGGCCACGTTTTCCTGGGAGGATACGAACAGGGCTACTACAAACCGGACATTGATGAAGACATTAAGAAGAAACTAGGACTAGAAACAGACGTTAACGGTAACATGAACTCGGGTTTTATGCTGGTAGCCGGGAACTACGGACCTGACCTGGGGAAATACGAGATCAATCTTCAGAGAACATCGGTTCAGTTGGGACGAGATGCCGAGAGAATGAGAACTCTGGAAGTCATTGACGGAACCGGTCCGAAGTACTGGGTAAGAACACAAAAGATACCGTACTACAGTGTCGACATTCCTAGACTACTGCACATGACAGGTCTTACCCTAGATTCTTATGTAGAACACAACAGGTTGGGTGGAAGTTTGCCAAAGTCCGAGAGAATTCGCTATCTAGCAGCACATGCACTCCACACAGTTAGAACCCAGACAGGTACAACCTACAGAAAATATTGCAACCTGTTTTCTCGAGACAAAGTAGGCAGTGTGGAGGTAAATGGTCCGGAGGTTGATGACCTAGTTAGCGGAACACAGAGGTTCCTGTGCTGACAGGTTTGCCAAAAGTTTGATATGTTTAGTTTATGACTCTAGAAGAAGAACAGAAATACAGACAACAGGTTCGAGATGCTCTCGGACCCTCCCTGTGTCTTGCAAAATGGAATCAGGTGACCATCCATCTTGGTACAGGACTAAATCACTCGTGTCACCACCCGGCAGCCCACAAGATAAACGAAAGAGAGGTCTTGAGAAACCCGGCAGCTCTGCACAACACCCTGTACAAGAAGAAGTGCTGGAGAGAAATGCTAGAGGGGAAGAGACCGGCCGAGTGTGACTACTGCTGGAAGGTTGAAGACAATTCTCCACTCTACTCCGACAGGATCTTCAAGTCCTCAGAACCGTGGGCCTGGCCTACCCTGGACGAGATCAAGAATTCAGACTGGCTGGAAGATCACAATCCGAGATATGTTGAACTATCTTTCTCGAACAGGTGCAACTTCAAGTGTCTCTACTGCAGTCCCCAGTTTTCATCAAGGTGGCAGGCCGAAGCCAAGAAGTATGGCCCGATTTTGGACACAGGCGGGTACAAAATGGATGCACCTATCGACGAACAGTTAGAATACAGGTGCGAGCATATTAGTGAGAATCCACTAACTCAAGCATTCTGGAAGTGGTGGCCGGAACTGTTCCGGACTTTGCACACGTTTAGGATGACCGGTGGAGAACCTCTACTGACAGATGAGTGCTACCAGGTTTTGGAATACATTCAGGAACACTGGGAAGAGAACCCCGGTCTGAGCTTTGGAATCAACACGAACCTGGGAATGAGTGACAGCCAGTTTGAACGGTTCATGTCAATTGCTGAAGACCTGAGCAACAATTCCAAGGTTCGAGAGTTCGTAATCTACACGTCTATTGAGTCTATGGGAAAACAGGCTGAGTATGTACGCTACGGCCTGAACACCGAGAAGTTTTGGTACAGGGTAGAGGAAATTCTGAAGAGATTGCCGAAAGTCACCCTGACAATCATGGCAACCTACAATATCCTGTCTATTTTCTCGTTTGATGAGCTTATAGACAAGGTGTACGATCTCAAGGTTAGGTATCACGGTAACAATGGTGACCAGAGAATCTACGGAACAGCCGTGATGCTGGACACGACATTTATTCGATGGCCAGACATGTTGTCACCCAAGCTTGCTACCGAGGAACAGCGAGAACTTATCCGGAAAAGCGGTGAAAAGATCGAGAGTCTAAGAATAGTGTCAACACCCGGAACCTGGCCAGCCGGGTTCTGTGAGATTGAGATAGAGAAGGTAAAGAGAATTTACGACTATGTTCAGAATGATCACGAACCTTTTGATAGAGACCTGAAAAAGGAACAACTAAAAGCTCTTCTAAAAGAAGCAGACAGGCGTAGAGGAACGAACTACCGGGAGGTATTTCCGGAACTACATCTCTAGCCAAAGAGTGAGAAAGCTATTTATAGTCGTTGTATTGAATACAAAGGAGTAAGGTTATGATAACAGATCAGGAAAAACAGGAGATGCTGGAGGTGATGCAGCGTATTGCTGACCTCATCTACGAGAAAGCAACATCAACCGAAGAATCAAAGTAGTTGTGTCAAAGATGAAGAAGGTTAAGGAACTCAAGGTTGTGGAAATTCTAGATGCCTTTCTGGCATCTCTCCATCCCACGGAACTGGAAAAAGAGAGAGCAGAAGCCAGACTGGAAATCTGCAAAACCTGTGAGAACTACTCAGACAGTGTTCCGAAGATTTGCAAGAACTGCGGATGCTTTATTTCCAAGAAGATCTACAGTAGAGCTGGCAGTCCGTGCCCGGAAAACAGGTGGTCGGAACCTGACAAAAACTATTTAGACAAAGTGGATAAAATTAAGAAAACTAGTTTAGTATAATGAAATCAGTACTTGTCGGAACAGACTTCATGTACAAGCAGGACGGTAGTCTTGTTCCTATTGAGATAAACACCAACGTGGGACTGGACTGGTACAACAGGAACCAGTCTTTTTCTGAGATGCTGGATCTCTCGGCCCTAAAATCTTTCCTGGAACAGGCTAAACTTACGGCTGTCTACCTCGAAGGAAACCTGTTCGAGGGTAACCGTATAGGCCTGGTAGCAGAAATCGAGGCACAGCTTGGTAAAGACATTACCATCTACCTGGATGCAGACAAGGGTAAGTTTGATGAGGATTCTGTATTCATAATCCGTAGTTCTTATTCAGAGACAGCTGCTGTGGACTCATATGCGGCACACAAGCTGAAATTCAGAGATCTTGTGAAGGATGAGAAGTTTGGACTAGAGTACAGAAGTCAGGACGTAAACATTTTGACAGCTGTTGGAGACAACGGCGCTTATCCCAACTTTGTCCTGAAAGCCGATACTCCGGCTTACGACAAGTTGGTCTACCCCAAGTTCTACAAGCTCGGTACACTGAAGAAGGCAAACAACCTGGAGCTTCCGGACGGATTTTTCCTGGAACCGTTCCTGTACAATTCTTCAAAAGCCCTGCACAAGGGTGAAGTTCTGAAACTTGTCAGGAACTGGACAATCTTCGTACAGGAGGAAGACGGCCTGAAAGCAATTCCTCTCGGATCATACGAGAGAAGAGCTAACGAGCTCATGCCGGAGGACAATGAAATTGTGTACAGCAAAGTTGGAGAGTTGAAGAGTTCTCGAGACTGCTTTGTGGTAAACACAGACAACGGAACAGTTACCTTTACAAACTGGAAGCGTACGGTTCTAGCATTCCCGGAGGATGAGATTCAGATGGCCGATGGTACCTGGAAACCTGTTTCGGAGCTGGAGGTCGGAGAGTTCGTCAACTCACTCTACATACCGGTTAGTGGTAACAGTGTGGTTTCCCACGAGCAGGACTACAATGTAGACTACGATACGTTTGTTTCCGGAGCAAGATTCGAGAGTGCTAGTGTGAGGGGTGTGTGGAATGTGACGGGCAGTGATTCCTTGAACAACTGCAAGCTTACCTTTTCGGACGGTACGGAGATTGTGGACATGGCAGAGTCATCATATCTCGGCATAGACCCGGAAGACGGTTCCGTGAGGTTCCGTAAGATAGCTAGGATGCTGACCGGTGACAAGATAATTCTTCTTGAGTCCGGATCGTTTGTCACGAAGACACTGAAAGCTGTTGAGGTTAACGTTGTTCCTGGATCAGAGGGTTACGGACTGACTCTAGACAGCCCTAATATTTTCTTTACCCGGGTACAGGGTAGTTCACCGGTTGTCTCTATTGAACATAATGAAACTATTATTGGTGACTTTGGTGATATTGATCTGCTGAAGCGATGCGTTCTTAAGAATATTCTTACAGATCCACAGACTTGCGATCTTCAAAAGTCATGTACTAACTCAGTTCGCAACACCACTGTATGTTTTTTAGCAAAATCTAAAAGAGGAGCTTACGCAGGAGAGAGTGCAACTGCATCGCTATCTTTAAATTTTAAGCATACACAGTCAGGTACCAGCGTTAACTTCACAGCAAACAATATCAATGTGTTTGCAGGCCCGACGTTTGGCACTACCGTATCAGAATTTTGTAAATCCGCATTTAACTCCCAAAATGTGTGGGATGTCACAGCCAGTGTGACTCTTGAATATGAACCGGTGGACACGATAACAGCACCGGTTTTGGAACTAGGTAGTTTGACATCCACTGCAATATCTCTTACTTCCAGTGAAACAGACATCGTACCGGGTACCAACTCAGTTCGCGGCACCGGAAAGTGGTATGCAACAGCAAGTTATGGAACTGTTGACATAATGCTTACCCTTGAATAGCTGCAGTCGTCTAGAAATCTCCAGAACTATTTATGCCCGGATTTCACTACCGGGCATTTTTGTGTTCCAATTTCCCGAAAATAGAAGACTACTTATAAACACAATAATTAAGTTACATATAGTTTAATAAGTAAGAGAATGGCAGAAGTTTTAGTTTCACCGGGTATCAGCATTACCGAAACTGACAGAAGTGCATATGCTGCAAGACCTCTGGTAGCCGGAGCTGCTCTTCTTGGGCCTACGGTAAAGGGACAACCTAACATACCTACCAGGGTAACATCCTATGGAGATTTTACCAGGAGGTTTGGTACAGTGTTTGAGCTTGAGTCCGGATCTACAAAGGTTCAACAGGAGTTCCTGACCAGCATTGCAGCCAAGTCATACTTTGAGCAGGGAGGAGATTCCCTACTGGTAGTGAGAGTTGCACCCGAAGGCTACTTCAAGGGAGCAAATAGTACGAGAGTCAAGAGTCTGGCAGAGGAGTCGGCTGAACAGGACCTTGCGGTTGCACAGATAGAGGCAAGTAAGGCACAGGCAGCTGTTGATCAGCAGCAAGCTAGGATTGACAGTGCATCGGCAGCCCTTGCGGAAGCCGGTGATGAT
The DNA here is from genome assembly GCA_964409685.1 of uncultured Anaeromicropila sp. Classification (GTDB taxonomy): domain Bacteria; phylum Bacillota; class Clostridia; order Lachnospirales; family Lachnospiraceae; genus Clostridium_AI. Next base: position 79,063 of record CAYPEJ010000017.1, on the reverse strand, counting down.
CCCGAGGCACAGGCAGCTGCACAGGAAGCTCTAGATAGAGAAACAGCAGCTCTAGAACCTCTCAATAGTGCAAAGGCAGAAGCTGACGAGGCTGTTAAGAAAGCAAAGCAGTCTGTAGACAGTGTTGCAGCCGATACTTCCATGGTTCCGTTCGTACTTAAGACACTCAGTTGTGGAGCAATGCTCAACAGTGTGGCTGGAGAGGAGTACAAGTCCTACGGTGAGGAGGATGCAGACGAGAGAAAAGATGGTTCACTAGTACTAGGTTCTTCAGAAAATCTCAGATTCGAGATTTCTAATGTGGATCCGGAGACAGGTACCTTTGCACTCGTTATCCGCAGAGGCAACGATGTTACTAAGGACAAGGCAGTCTTAGAATCCTACAGTAACCTCTCACTTGATCCCAACAGTGTCAACTACATCGCAAAGGTGATTGGTGACCAGCATGCGGCTATTGCATTCGATGATGACGGTCTTCCCTATGTAGATATTCAGGGCAACTACACGAACAAGTCAGCCTATGTCTACGTGGCAGATGTGCACAATACTCTCAACTATCTCTGCACCGACGGAGAAACGGTCAACACCGATGCTACAGGTAGGTCTTTCAGAGACTATCTTCCTCAGGAGCAGTCCGGTGGTTTCTACGGCGCTACCGGTATTGTGGGTAAGTACACCGGAGACGAGGATGTGGATGCTGACTATTACGAGGACATCAGGAAGAATTCTGAATACCCTCAGGCAGTTAAACCCTCTGATTACGATATTGCTATTTCACTTCTCGAGAATGTTGACGAGTATGACATCAACATTGTTTCTGCACCGGGTGTGCTTAATGCAGATACCGTAAGCAAGGTTGTTGCACTAGCAGAATCTAGAGGTGATTGCATTGCAGTTGTAGATCTTTCAGACTGTGACGATTCTACCAAGCAGGCTGCTGAAGATGCTCAGTCACAGAATAGTTCCTATGCAGCTACCTACTATCCCTGGTTGCAGATGTACAACAGTGTTGGTAGACTTGTGTGGTGCCCTGCATCGGTCGTGATTCCGGGAGTTTACGTCTACAACGACAAGCAAGCTGCTCCTTGGTACGCACCTGCAGGTATGCTCAGAGGTGGTGTTCAGGGCGTGGTTCAGACCAGAAAGAAGCTTACAAAGGCTCACAGGGACACACTCTACAAGAAGAATGTCAACCCTATTGGAACATTCCCGGGATCTGGAATCGTGATCTACGGTCAGAAGACGCTTCAGAAGAAGACCTCGGCCCTTGACAGAGTCAATGCTAGAAGGCTTCTTATCGAGCTCAAGAAAGCCGTTAAGGAGATGGCAAGTCGACTCCTATTTGAACACAATACTCCTTCGGTTCGCAACTCGTTTAGAGCAAGACTTGAACCCTACCTCGAGTCTGTGGTTCAGAGAAACGGTTTGTACGCTTACAAGGTTGTGATCGATGAACTGAACGATGCTGACACAATTGACAGAAATGAGTTCAGGTGCCAGATCTACGTACAACCTTCCAAGGTGATAGAGTTCATCTACCTGGATTTCACAATTACTGCAACCGGTGTTGATTTTAACGACTAATTATCCTAGATAAAAGAGTTATTATGGCAGTACTAGATTCAAACGAGATATTTTATACAACCTTTGAACCGAAAGTTGCTAACAGGTTTGTGATGTACATCGACGGTATTCCTGCCTTCATGGTGCACAAAGCAAAACAGCCCAGCTTTTCTGATACTGTTCAGAGAGTTGAACACATCAACAGCTACTTCAACTTCAGGGGTAAGAGAAAGTGGGAAGACGCTTCAATGGAGCTGTACGATCCGGTTACTCCTTCAGGTGCACAGGCTGTTATGGACTGGGCTCGTCTAGGTTACGAGGCCGTGACAGGTAGAGCAGGTTATCAGGATTTCTACAAGAAAGACATTGCAATGGATGTTCTTGGTCCAGTTGGTGATGTTGTTTCTGAGTGGATCTACAAGGGAGCCTGGGTATCCAAGTGTGACTTCCCCGAAATGGACTGGTCAGATGACGGAAAGGCTGTCACAATCCCGATCACCATTACCTACGACTATGCTATTCTCAACTATTAACATATTTTTGCTATGGGAAAGGTGGTAAGTGGAAACAGAATAGGAGCTTCCAAGGAGGACAACCTGCTTGGAATCTACACAAAGCTACAGAGTGACTACTCCCTTCAGGACGGCAATGCACCGTTGGGAGGAGCCACGGTTGTGGGAGGATTTTCAGACAATACCTATACTGAGAAGTATGCGGGTGGAGACGGTGAGTACGGTAGAGGAGCTGGCATAGGTCACAGCAATCTTGAGATGCTTGATAGAGTTCTCGAGAAACCTGCACCTCCTGTCTACAGAGGTTAGTCTTTGTAAATACTTTAGAGTGAACCTGGTCCAAGTGGCCAGGTTTTTTCGTCTCTATTTCGATCACTATACTATTTACGAAATAAATTGATCAATTGAAATATGGCAGAAACAAAGTTTCCAACAGAAATTGTAGACCTACCTTCGAAAGGTACAAAACTGTATCCTGAGAAGTCTGCACTTCGAAGTGGACAGGTAGAACTCAGGTATCCCACAGCACGTGACGAGGATATTCTAACGAACCAGTCGTACATTCAGAAAGGTATTGTGGTCGACAAGTTTCTTCAGTCTCTCATTGTAGACAAGAACATCAACTATTCAGAGCTTCTCACAGGGGACAAGAATGCCCTTCTGGTAGCAGCTAGAATTTTGGGATACGGTTCAAAATACGAATTTGAGTATGCTGGAGAAAAGTACGAGGTAGACCTTTCCAAGCTTCCGGAGAAAGAACTTGCACCAGAAGTGAAGAGTGCAACCGAGAACAATTTTGAGTTTATATGTCCAGCTAGAAGGACGGTACTTACCTTCAAATTTCTCAGTCACGGAGATGACAAGGCTATTGACCAGGAACTTGCAGGGTTGAGGAAAATCGGTAAGGATGGCATGGTTCCGGAACTTTCCACAAGGCTCAAGTACATGATCACGTCGGTAGATGGAGAAACAGATCGAAAAGCAATTCGAGACTTTGTAGACAACGAGTTCATGGCTGTAGATTCTAGAGCTTTTAGAAAGTACGTGAGAGAAATTCAGCCAGATATTGAACTTAAGTTCTATCCCGACAATGGCCCTGAGGAGGGGGTAGATTTGCCGATCGGAATTTCGTTTCTATGGCCTGACGCCGGAATATAGGTTAAACCTCTTTACACAGATCCACGAAATAGTTTTTTACGGTAAGGGGGGTTACGATTTTGACACTGTCTACAACCTACCGATCTGGCTACGAAACTTTATCTACAGAACAATTCTTGAACATTACGAGAAGGAGGCTGAGGAGATGGACAGAGCCAGTGGAGGAAGTTCTTCTCACAAGGTAGATAAACAGGCACCAAATATTCCGAAAGAGGCCTTTCAGAGAAAACCGGATTTCGTCATGAGAAAACCTTCTAGCAAGTAGAGGGTTTTCCCTATTTATGGTAGTTAACGCGATTCAGTGTAGGTATGCCAGGATCAGTAGATTTAAGAAAACTAGAGTCAGATGGACAGACTCTAGAACAGATATTCAGTAAGGTTAGAGCAGGTTCGGTAGAAGCTGGAGCTGCTGTGGATACCCTTATCAAGAAAACACAGGACCTGCTGAATCTCAACAGCGAACAGGTAGACGCGTTTGCAGACTATCTCAACAGTCTGGACGACATCTCGAAGTCCTGGAACAAGATCAACACCTTTGCAGAGAACAGTCTGAAGTTCTCCAAGGAATACCTGTTCAATCTCGACAATATCCGAGGGATGTTCGACGAGATACTTTCAGAATCTTCCAGCATTCGTAGCAGAACCGCAGAACAACTCAGGAATGTACGAACCCTTCGAGACCTTTCCGGAGAGATCCAGAGATCGTTGAAGAACCAGGGCTCTCTAGAAGAGAAGTCAATAAAGAGTCTTTCAAAGAGGGTCAACAAGACCGTTGAACTATACGAGTGGAACGTAAAGAAGGCAGCTGGACTGTCCGGCGACGTTGACCTGTCAAACCCTTCTCTGGAGGTACAGAGTAAGATAGTGGCTGCGAGGGCCAGGGAGGAGGAAAAGATAGCTGTTCTGAGAAGACAGATGAGTTTTGCCACGGGTCGGGAAAAGTCCGATCTACAGGCAATGATTCGGTATCACAGCATTCTTCTCGAAAAACTGGATCTAGAAAACCTCAAGAGAGCTGAGAGTGTAAAGACTTCTCAGGAGGAGATATCTAACATATCTAAACAGGTCCGGGCAAGAACAGCGGGAGCAGACTTTCTGTCACAGCTGCTCAACAAAGCTGGACTATCTGGACTGACCGGGAGGTACGAGAAGAGTGTTCAGGATCAGGTCAAGACCCAGGTTGAACGAGAGAGTGCCCAGAAAAACTTTAATGATGTTCGGGCAGACAGGTTCGGCCGTCTAGAAGAAAAAGCTGAACAGGTCCGACTGGCAGAATCCAGAGCCAGGAGAGCTAGAGAAGTAGAACGAGATCTACAGGGACAGGTCAGTGGTTCTGTATTTCAGGAACAAAAGCAACTTGCCGTAACCGGTAGAAGGTCGAACGGACAGTTTGCTTCTCGTGACGAAATCCTAGACGCACAGTGGGCTGTCTACGAACTTGAGCAGAAGCTAAGGAAGGCTGTCGAAGAAAGAGGTAGAGCTGAAGAAGGTATAGACCTGGCCAGGAGATCCGAGAGGATAGCTATTGAGTACCAGAACACAGCAGAACTAGAGGCTCACAGTAGACTCAAGGCTGCCCTGGAAGCTGAGCAGAAAACTTATGCTAACACATTCACGATTCTTACCGGAATCAGCAAGCAAAACATAGCATCTGCAGCAGCAGCCAGCAAGTCTAAGGTGCTAGCTTCAGGATTTGCTTCCAAGTTCCCGGGACTGGCCGGAATTGCCGGAAAACTGGGGGCTGTAGCTGGAGGCCTGGGAAGTATTTTTGGAGCCCTAGCCAAGAGCCTTGTGGGAGCTACCGGACCCCTGGGAGTTGTTGTAGCTCTTCTCCTGAAGGTCTGGGACACCTTTAAAGCTGTTAATGTTGATGCAGCAGAACTCAAGAGACGGGTTGGATCCTGGGAAATTGGAACAGCTGCTTTCAACAGCAGGCTTGCAACCTCTGTAGACTGGCTCAAGACTGCAACAGAACTGGCTGACTTCACGGGACTAAATTCCGTAACACTCTTTGACAACAAGCAGATAGCAGCAGCGGCTGAGTTTAAGAACCTAACAGGCGCTTCTGCTGACATGGCTAACAACCTGCTTGTCAGATCCAAACTTGTTGGACAGTCTGTAGATGAGTACCGAGAGTCACTCACAAAGGGAGCAAATGTCGGTAACACTATCAACAGGTCCACAATCAATCTTCGAGAGGTTCAAAACGGAGTACTGAAGGCCAGTGATGCTACAGCCCTATCCTACGGCAATAACGCAGAAGCTCTCGGAAGAGCCGTAGTTGCAGCCAAGAACCTGGGAATGGAACTGGCAGGTATCGAAAAGATATCTGACAATCTCCTGAACTTCGAATCTTCCATTGCAAACGAGATGGAAGCCCAGCTGTTGACAGGAATGCAACTCAACCTGTCCAAGGCACGAGAGTTTGCACTCGAGAACAACCTGGAAGGTGTTGCACGAGAGGTCAGAAATCAGGGAATAAGTGCTGTCAAGTTTGCTAACATGAACAGAATCCAGCGAGAAGGTATTGCCAAGGCACTGGGAATGTCAGCAGACGAATTAGCCAGGTCACTAACATTGCAGGAACTACAAAACGGTGCATCCAAACAGGCACTGGCAGATGCAATGCACATGACAACCGAACAAATCGAAGCTGTGACCGTACAGGACAGGTGGCGCATAGCTACCCAGAAACTGGCACAGGCTTTTACACCTATCCTTGAGGTACTTATAGACATCCTGGATCCAATAGCTAAGATCTTTAGCTGGGTTTCCGGCATTGTGGGTGCAATCTCAAATGCTGCTGGTCTTGTACTCAGGTTGTTCGGACTTGCAGACAGGGTTCCGAAGGTTTTCGGATTTTCCGAGAAGTTTGATGCTGGTAGGTGGGGAGGAGTAGGTTCTCAGAAAAGTTCAGGTAACGGGTTTGCAGCTTCTGGTGAGGGTTCTCCAAAAGCATTTTCTGCTGGAATCGGCAGCACCGTGACAGCCTCCCTACTATTGGGAGCAACGTTCCCGAAGGTGGCAGCTGCCGGAAGTAAGATGTTCACGGCCCTGTTGTCGGGTATTGGTAAGACAGCCCGAGGTTTTGTTGGACTGGGAAAGACGGTTACACACCTTCCGGCTGCCATGAGACTAGCCCGAGTAAGAGCTGGAGCAGCTGTTAGGAGAGGTTTCGGAGGTGCAGCAGCAACAGCAGCAAGTACCGCAGGTAAAGTAGCGGGCAGTGCAGGTAGTGTGGCAAAAGCCGCCGGTAGGGCCGGGGTACGGGGCCTGCCTGCCATAGGAAAAGCGATTGGAGGTTTCCTCAGTGCAATAGGTGTCAAGGGAATGGCCATAGCACTGGGTATTGGACTTGCACTGAGGTTAGCGGCTCCTGCAATAGAGGCTTTCGGAAAGGCCATAAAGGGTACACTAGAGGGAGTCGGGACACTTGTTGAGTCAGCAGCTAAGGGACTTTCCACGATTGTAGAAACCGTCAAGGGAATGACACTGGCAGACATTGGCAAGCTAGCTTTGATGGGACCGGCTATCGGAATGTTTGGTATGAGTCTACTGGCAGGTACAACAGGTTTTGCACTGTTTGCTCTGACAGGTCTACCGGTTCTGGCCATACTCTCTAAAATTGGTCCGGGACTAGACACTACAGCCACATCTATAAAGAACCTTTCTGTCTCGATACGAGACCTGGGAACAAGCCTGAACAGTTTGAGTACAGGCAAGCTACTTGCACTAGGACTTGTGGGTAAGAAAATTAGTTCCACATCCGGAAGAGTAGCAGCAGCCCAGGGTCAGACCTTGAGGTCTAGAGAGGTCTCAATAGAGGAACAGAAGAGTGAGAAGACAGATCTTTCGGCCCTGGAATCAAAACTTGACACCATGATTGGTTTGTTGAGAGAGGGTCAGACAGTAGAATTTAGCTTGTCCAGGTTTAACGAGGCCCAGGGCAAATATGTCACAGCACTAGGATAGTAGGAAATGCCAATAGGAGAATCAAAAAAGATAGGCCTGTTCTCAAATTTCAGGGGACTAGAGGCTGGTACTGTGCACGGTACTGTAAACACCCGAAAAAGGTGGTCTGATTTCGAAACAGAGCCACTTATCAGGAAGGAACTCGGTATAGACATTACATCAGACACCACTCTACAGGCCGAGGTTGTCAAGCCTGTGACCAGAAGACTAGAGGATGTTGCCAGGATCACGAAACTACTTGGCAAACCAGGAGGAATATCCTGGGAAGCACACCAGGCTGAGCTCCAGACCATTCAGAATCAACTAGAGGTCGAGAGGGCCGGTGGGGAAGCCAATTTCAAGTCACTTCTCAAAAGTATTGGAGAGTCTCTAGTAACCGACATTGGCCTAACTGCAAGTACACTAGCTCAGGTAGCTGTGGCAGGTACCGGAGAACACCAGACACCCTTTATCAGGAGGGCCTACCTGGTCAACTCTGGAGCAAAGTCAGGACTCCTGTCCGAGATCATGGCAGCAGTTGGACTCAGCGGTGCTGGAGGAGCATATGTTAATGGAGGAGCCCTCACAATTCACGGTAAAACGGTTGTGGGCACTCCAGGTAGGTCTCTTGTATCTCCAAGATCGTCTGGACCGTCTAGAGACGGTAGAGAAGACAGAGGACTAGGTATTCCTTCCGGGTCCGCTACACGAAACTGGAACACGACGATTGATTCCGGCTCACAAACCAGGCAAAACATTGTTGTTACAAGAACTATTCGAGGTAGTGTAGACGGACGTATCTATGAAGACAGGATAGCTAGTGACACAGTTTATGGTAACAGTTCAGTCTCGACAAATCAACAGGGAGTGAGAGACCGTGGTCAGGAACACCCGAGATCCGACTTTTCACGGCTGTTCAACTACGAGTCAGATGCACCCAGTCACTATGTTCCGGAACCCGGTGAACACTCTTCAGATATTCAGCAGCTCACGAGACAGGAAGCCGACGGTTATCTGCCCGGGATTTCTGGAGTCAGGGCAACAGCTAGCAACTACAACCCTACGGGATCTGTAAGACAGAGTTCCGGAAGACTGGCCTCAGAGTTTTCAGATAGAAACGGAACACTCAACAACGGAGGTGACGGTTTCCGGATGACAAAGCAGTTCTACAGTTCATCTAATAAGGACACTACCTACGAGGGTTGGATTCGTAAACGAGAAGGAGACGGATTTCTAACAGTTGATGAGAGGATCAGAGGAACACAGGACACTCAGAACACCGAAATAAACTCCAGAGTCGGAGGACAGAGTCTACGGTTGAGAGACAAGGACAACAATTCCCTGACCTACAGAACCGTTTCTACAGCTGATTCAGCTGAACTACAGTTCTATCACGAGGATGAGTTCTACAGAAAGACCGGTCTTATTCCTTTTGAGATAAGTTCTATCACTCCAGAGACACGGTACTACATGAATTTTGAGGCCAACCTGGAGACATTCGATGATATGTTTACCGGAAACTGGAATGATGTGCAGTACGTGGGAAGAGCTGACAAGTTCTACAACTACACAGGGTTTGAAAGGCAGATTGACTTTACATTCAAGGTGCTTGCTAGTAGACCGGAATATCTACATACTCTCTATCAGAGACTGAACAAACTGGCTGCAACTACAGCACCCACCTATGTAAACGGGGTGTTCATGAGAGGTACCCTGGTATCTGTATCGATTGGAGACTACTTGATCGATCAGAAAGGAATCTTCAAGAGTGTGAAACTCGGGTGGAAAACAGACTACATGTGGGAAATTGATTTCAGGCGTACCCGGGTTCCACTTGTGTTAGATGTCTCTATATCCTTTATACCCATTCAGGACTTTATCCCTGATTCTGTCGGAGATGACAATGGTCTACGCTATTTTGGTAACAGGCTTTCCCGAACAGCTGCAACCGAGGCAGAAATTACGGTCCCGGTGTCAAACAGTGATTCTGACATGACCGGTCAACCGGGTTCAACTCTGGTCACAATGCCTGTAGAAAGTACCGGTGGCTCTTACGTGTACATCTATCAGGGTGACGGAATGTATGCAATCTACGATAGAGAGACTAACGAGTACAGGGGTAGTACGAAAGGAGCTGTGTTGGGAAGGGATATGATAGGTAGAGATGTGGCAACAATATACGGGACATGCTAAAGAGATTTTCAAGTTCAAAACTAGTTGAGCAGACACCGGAGAGCAAGAAGTATCTTCGTAACGTGATCTATCCTTTTCTTGAACCAGAGGAGGATGATCTCTATGTGATAGCTGTGTCGGGTGACAGGTATGACAAGCTTGCTGCAGATTTCTATCACAATGTAGATCTCTGGTGGATTATTGCATCAGCTAACACAGCTGCTACTGACAGTTTGTGTATCAGGCCCGGAACTCAGATAAGAATACCAACTAACACAGCTGCCTGGCAGGAAGCTTTTGACAACCTGAATGATTGCTAATGGGACAGATTTGGGGAGAAATAGGTCTGAATCGTAAGACCCTTGCAGAGATACAGTCTCGAGAGGAACTTCTCGGAACAGAACACAAGACGCCGGAACAGCTGGTCTATCTGGGAGCTAATGCACCCTGGGTAATCTTGCAGTCCGGTATCGATGTGAACAACAGTCCTGAGACAGCTCAAACCTATGTTCTCACTGGAGGAAGGGTCAGGACAGACGGTAACGGAGGTTTTACAACTAGGAAAGGCCTGAACCTTCGAGGAAATGATTCAGAGGGAAGCTACTACAACAGTAGTCACGGCTTTGTACCGATGCCCGGTATTGAGAGTGTAACCATTGCAAACAGGTCAACCTGGGGAGCTGTTCAGGAAGCAACGGTCAAGTTTAGGGTATATTCCCTAGAGGACCTGAACAATATTGACAGCGTCTACTTCAAACCCGGATTTACGGCACTCCTGGAATGGGGATGGACACTCTCGTGGGACGGAAACAAGACTGTAGCTAATACACCGGGGAGTGCCCTGAAGTTCTTCAACAGTGGAGAGAAGCTACCGGACCTGCAAAAGAAGTTGCACTTCTACAGAACACCGGACCACGGTATCCTACTGGGATACATAACAAATTTTGACTATTCCCTGCAGAAGGACGGATCTTACGAGTGCAATGTCAAGATTTTGGGTACAGGTAGTGTTCTAGAAGGAATGAATATTCTACCAGCTTCTAACGAGATTACCTACAAGAGTACCAGTGAGGAAAATTTCAAGAAGGACGTGTGCTGGCTTGCTCCAATCTACAAGGCAATCACCGAGGGAGGGGCACTGCCGGGTCGAAGCACTCTTGCAGATATCCTAACCAGGTCAAACTACACGTTTCCTGACGAGAAGAAGGACAGGTTTGCGGACACGACCGGTAAAAGACCGGTCCTGGTTAATCTCAAAAACGTGAACACGGTTACCTATAGTGTTTTCCTGAAGAGCAAGTTCCTCGGTAGAAAAACAGAGCCAATAACCTACATCCGGTTGGAGGACATGTTGCGACTGGTAAATGCGTTCGGTCTTCCACTGGACACAACTCCCTACCGGTTTGCAACGTCCGGTGACTCAAAGTACATTGATGGAGAACTTGTGGAACGGGCGTACGACAATGAGTACGTGTGTACCAAGACCCTGTTTAGTCTTGACCCCTACAAGGTAGTTGTACCGGAGAGACAGAAGAGTGTGATCTGGCACAGGTACCCGGACAGCTCTGGTAATGTGAATGGAGTTTCGGAGACACTGGTGAGCCGAGAGACAGGTGTCCTGGTAAACGGCACTGCCGGTCGAATCTTTGACCTCTGGGTATCTCTCAACTACGTATATGAGTTATTCCAGGGAGAAATCGAGAACCAGTCGGAAGACTACAGCACCTATTCCTGTATCAAGAACCTACTCACAGGCATAAGTAAAGCACTGGGTAACACGGTAGATCTTGACATCAGCATTGATGAGGATACCTGCAGGTACTACATCGTGGACAGGAACTACCTCAGACGACAGGAATTGCAGCTAATCACACCAAGTGGAACAAGAACAACCTTCCTGGACATTCAGGCCGAAAGCGCTGTTACTTCAGACATGGCAAACATGATGAGTATAGCTGCTCAGGGTGGAAAGGATATTAGTCCTGCACTCACGTCCTGGAACTACAAGTTGAGTGAACGTCATCCGACAGGTGACAGTACCAATTCTGAGAATAGTAGCAAGGATTCAGACTGGAAGTCTAGAGAAGCCAATACTAGCAACTTCTGGAAGGATGCCCAGAGACTCTACGAGATGATGTTTTCGGGTGAAAATGCCAACACCACGTCTGACACGTCAGAACTCAGCGAGTCTGCCTATTCCTACCTGCAGGTTACGGGTGAGATGATTTTTAGTGAGGCTCTCCAGATCGAGACCGGAAACGGAACTGGGATGCCGGTTGGAGTTTTTCCTCTTAGACTTAGATTTACAATGAAAGGTATAGATGGTTTTGTTATAGGTGAGTGCTTCGGGGTTCGAGAAGGAGTTTTACCCCTGAAGTACAAAGATTGGGGCCATATCGTGACCGGTGTTGAGCAAAATATAGACACAACAGGTTGGAAGACGACAGTCAAGACTCAGTACTTCCCGAACAACCTGGGTGACGTGGAAGGCTATAAGTTTAACCCGGTAACCAACGTGTCTTCCAACTCCGGAGAAAACAGAGTAACTACAGCGGCTGCCGGAACTGTGAAATCGAACAGCGACAAGTGGAGCTACCGGGTTTTTCAGAACAAGGCACTGCACGGGAAGGTTCTAGAAGAGGATCCGATTCAGTACATGAACAGTAGAGGGTTTCGAATTGACACAAAATCAGAGCATCTGTGTGCACGAGGAACCTATAGTTATGCACGACTGGCACTGGCCAGTAGAGACTCCTGGCCCAAGCTACTCTACCGAGAAGGAGGTTCACGTATTCCGAAGGTAGCCTCCACGGGAGCTGCAAACTCACCGGCCTATTTCAAAGCCCTGGAAGCTATAGGTTACACAGAGATAGCCCGAGGAGAGGGAGTTGCTGTGTCAGAGGTAAGGGCTCAGGAAAGTTCCATGAACACCGGAGACATAATTTGCTACTGGAACTGGGACGGAAGCAAGTATCACACCTGCATACGACGATGTCTGCCCAGGACTGTAGCTCGAGATCGAGCGTGGGTTTCCGATTTCATGCAGAAAAACATGTTTGTCTACAAAAGTTAATGCCTCCAGAAATGGAGGTATTTCCATGTCATGGTCAGAGTAATTGACTATATTTATGTACCAACAAAAATTGGATTAACAAGTCAATATACATGGTTAAAGTAATCAAGAGAGATGGATCAGTAGTCGACTTCGATCCTGCAAAAGTCAAGAGAGCAATATGTCTGGCAATGTCCAGGACAGAGATGGGAGTAACAGCCGATGATGTAACCAGGATTGCCCAGAAGGTCGAGATAAAGATTCGGAGTAGAAAGGAAGACATAGGGGTGGAGGCCATTCAAGACATGGTTGAGAAGTACCTCATGGGATCCTACAGAAAGGATGCAGCTCGAGAATACGTTCAGTACAGGAGGCGTAGAGATATTGCTAGGCAGTCTAAGGTGAGGTTGATGTTTGATGAGATCATTGATACCAAGGCTAACGACGTTACTCGAGAGAATGCAAATATGAATTCAGATACTCCAGCCGGAATGATGATGAAGTTTGCATCGGAGACGACAAAGCCGTTTGTGGACAACTACCTCCTGAGTGACGAAGCTAGGGATGCCGTCGACAACAACTATATTCATATACACGATAAGGACTACTACCCCACAAAGTCACTCACGTGTCTCCAACATCCACTGGACATAATATTCAAGAGGGGTTTCCGAGCCGGTCACGGAGAGTTGAGAGCTCCCAAGAGAATCGAGACAGCTGCTACCCAGGCCTGTGTTTCGATGGAGACGGTTCAGAACGAGATGCACGGAGGACAGGCAGTGCCGGCTTTTGATTTCTACCTTGCTCCGTTTGTGAGAATGGCCTATGTTGAGGAGGTAGACAAGATCCGGGATCTCCTGGTAGAGAGGGAAAATGAGGACTACTGGAACAAGATCCGTAATGCGGAGATCAAGGACTACCTGTCAGCTGACATAAACGAGAGTGCTAAACTTGCCAATGTTCCGGTACCCGGCGGAAACATGCCGGTTCCCACAGAGAACAGAGTAATTCAGACAGCTATCAATCGCACAGTCGATAGGGTGCACCAGGCTATGGAGTCTTTTGTGCACAACATGAACAATATCCATTCTCGTGGAGGCAATCAGGTGGTGTTCAGTTCTATCAACTACGGAACAGATACTTCGGCAGAGGGCCGTTGCATTATTCGAGAGATACTGAGAGCTACCGAAGCCGGTGTCGGAAACGGAGCCACAGCAATCTTCCCTATCCAGATCTGGAAACTGAAGGACGGTGTCAGCCACCTACCCGAAGATCCAAACTACGACCTCTACCAGTATGCTTGCAAGGTGTCAGCCAGAAGGTTCTTTCCCAACTTTCTCAACCTGGATGCATCGTACAACAGGTCCGACGAGTGGAAAGCTGATGATCCCGAGAGATACAAGCACGAGGTAGCTACCATGGGTGCTCTTGCAGGTAGTGAGCATCTCTACGTCAAGATTGACGGCGGGATGCCAATTGACATATCAATCAAGGACTTCTTCAACTATTGCAAGACCGGAAAACTCGAAAGGGCAAGAGCTTGTCAGATTTTCTGTACCAAGGAAACACCGGAAGGCTATCTCAACATCGAGCAGAATCCGAGAGGTAAGAAAAAGAGGTTCGAGGGTGATTCTGAACTAAAAAAAATTGCAGGGGTATATGCAATCACCTATCTTCCCGAGGATGTTACCTACATTGGAGGAACTTCGGACATTCGGGAGAGAATAAATAAGTATAAGAACGATATTGTCAGGACCGGTAAGATAACACCGGAAATCAGTTTTGCTGACAAGAACCTGGACAACTACAAATTCGAGGTACTGGAATACACGGAAGACTACAGAGACCGTAAGAATAGATATCTTGAGACGGTACCGAATATTACCCTTGCAGGTCCGAACCTGAGATACTACAAGAGACCAATGGTCACACAGACTACAGGTCGTTGCAGGACTCGACCAGAATTCAAGTTTGCAGAACAGGTACCACAGGACCTCATCAACCTAGAGGATAGGGACATCAAGGTTCTTGATAGAGACAAGAAGTGGACAAAAGTCAAACACATTTTTAAGAATGACTTTACAAATTCACCTCGGATGATGCACGTCTACTACCTTGAAGACGGACGAAGATACGAACTAAGCTGCACAGAGGACCATCCGTTGTTTACAGGTGAGGGTTTTACGAGAACTGACCAGATTTCAGCCGGAGACTACATCTACAGATTGGATGGTCAGAAGCTACAGGTTACGGACGTGATCTACGGTTCTGGTGCTGCAGACAGTTACGATATCGGAACAGTTACCGGAACCTTCATCGGATCTGACATCATAATGCACAACTGCAGAACAAGGGTCTGGTCAGATATGTTTGGACCATCAACTTCCATAGGCCGAGGCAACCTCTCGTTCACGACAGTAAATCTCCCGAAACTGGCTATCGAGGCTTCAGTGCAGGCAGGAGTCCTGACCAGGACGGACGAGGGCTGGAAAAGTGACTATTCTCAGGACAAGGTTGGTGTAGCTTGTGCATACTTCACCGAGAAACTCAAGAAAGCGGTTGACACCTGTGTCAGACAACTTGACGAGAGGTACAAGTTTCAGGCTTCGGCAAGAGCAAAGCAGTTCCCGCTTCTCATGTCCGGTCTCTGGACAGGGTCGGAAAAGCTTGGGCCCGAGGACACCATTGAACCGGTAATCAAGCATGGTACACTTGGAGTCGGCTATATTGGACTTGCTGAGGCTCTGGTTGCTCTGACAGGTAAGCATCACGGAGAATCCGAAGAGTCCCAGCACCTGGGTCTACAGTTCATCGGAATGATGGACCAGATGTGCAAGGAAGCAAGCAAGGAATACCAGCACAACTACTCGTGTTTTGCAACACCGGCTGAAGGTCTCTCGGGTAAGTTTACCAAGAGGGACAGAAAAGAGTTTGGAGAGATACCGGGAGTTACCGATAAGGAATACTACACGAACAGTAACCACGTGCCGGTCTACTACAAGTGTTCTGCAAAGCACAAGGCAGAGGTCGAAGGACCCTACCATAAGTTGACGCCAGCAGGTCACATATTCTATGTAGAAGTTGATGGTAAGGTTGTGAAGAATCCGGGAGCAGTCCAGGACATTGTAGACATTGCCGTGAAAAACGATTGCGGCTACATCAGCATTAACTACAATTGTTCTAGGTGTGAGGACTGCGGCTACGAATCCTCAGACGAGTTCAGGGACGGTATTTGTCCCGAGTGTGGTTCCAGCAGAACAACCTACCTACAGCGAATTACGGGATATTTAGTTGGAACTACGAACAGGTGGAATTCGGCTAAACAGGCTGAACTTCGAGACAGGGTAGCTCACGAAGGAGATCGTCCGAAAATAGCAAAACTCTAGTGAAAGTACTAAATATCATACCAGACACAGTCGTAGATGGACCGGGGCTCAGAACCTCGGTCTACCTGGCTGGCTGTAAACACAGGTGTTCCGGTTGTCACAATCCGGAGTCCTGGAGCTTCCAGGCTGGAACAGAGATGACTGTCCAGGAAATCGTGAACCAGGTTCAGGACTATGGTCACAAGAGAATAACAATTTCGGGGGGAGATCCGTTCTATCAACCACAAAACTTACTGGACCTCGTAAAGGCACTGAAGGAAGCTATTCCGGGTGTAAATATCTGGGTCTATACCGGTTTTCTGTTTGAAGATCTCTGTAAAGATGAACTCAACCTGGAAATTCTCCGGAACATTGATGCTCTCGTTGACGGACCCTTTGTCCAGAGCCTGAGAGACGAGGATCTATACTACAGAGGTTCATCTAACCAGAGGATCATTAGGGAATCCCTTAGGAAACTTTAGTGTCCCTTGAATGGACATCTTCTTAATATAATTTATCATCTCTAGGCTTCCTCTTTGTTCTCCCTAAGGGATCTAAAGCACTAGAACCCGGAACAGATTAGCAGGAGCTCTATAACTAATTATCTCTGTAGCATGTATCTTCCCAAGACAAAATACAGTGTTTCCGTAGCCGGTCCGGGTGACTACTCTCTGGACGGCAGACCCTATGTGGGACCAGTGCTTACAGACTACAGGGGAAACACATATGCGGGCAGTGACCCAGACCACCTGCTCGGTAGAGTAGAACTTCAGACAGTCGATACCGAACCGGCTGGAGAAGTTGCAGCAAGGCGAGTACCGACCGGTGCTGAGTACAAACAGGGTTCCATGATTCGCTACTTTAGGCAGCACAACCGGAGCCGTAAGGTAGAGGAACTTGCAGGTAGAAGTGAGACGGAAGATCTGAGATACACCTACGCTTCTGCTTCCTGGATTCTGACCGGATCCCTGGAGGACAAAGATTACCACATTAACGGTAGAAGCAAGCCATTGGTAATCAGGGGAGTAAGGTACAAGAACAATCTAGCTATGCAGAGTCTGGAAAAGGTTCTACCGGGAATCAGCGGTAGTGTGGTTCTAGACGACCCTGCAGAATTTGTGGTAGAATCGAAGAAAAGTTGCTAACCTTCTCTAGTTACAAGAGAGGGTTATGTTTTATATTGTAGAAAATGAGGAACAGTTGTCCCGACTGGAATCTACCGGAAAGGGTGGGTGCTATCTCGACATTGTTCTAACTAACGATAATTTTCATCCGAAGCTTACAGAGCTTGTAGCTCTCTACATTCGTCCTCTAGTAGGTACAGATACCGTGGAGGAAAAGGGCTACATTATTCCGATCAGCCACGACGAGGGACTAAACGTTTCCCTAGAACGGGCTGAACAACTCCTGAAATCTTTCAGCAAGATCTATCTTCTAGACAAGAAAGCAGCACTCTACCTGTTCAGGTTTGGGGGCAATGTGTGTGACCTTGCCCTGAAGTATTCGATGCTTCACTTTCAGAAACTAGAACCAACTATCAAGAACGGGACCTACAACTGGTTCTACAACAGGTACGGAGGACTAGCCAACCTGAATCGAATCATACCACTGCCGAAGATCTACGAGAAGTGTGAAGAGGTATTTGAGCAGGTAAAGGGGGTCATAGAGGAACCGGTTCCAGCTGGTTTTCAGTTCTACAACGAGTACGCAACGAAGGTGTATTTCCTTGTGGAACAAGCAGGAATTCGAGTGGACACACATGAGTTCATAGAAAGGTTTAAACCTACCAACCCAGACTTTTCAATAAAGGGAGAAACGGTTTTCACAAGCTACAATCTCTACAATTCAACATCAAGACCCACAAACTCATTCAACGGTGTAAACTTTCTGGCAATTCCGAAAGGAGAAGAATACAGGAGACTGTTTAAGCCCCGGAACAGCAAGTTTGTGGAAATGGATTTCGATGGGTACCATATCAGACTGGTTGCGAGACTACTGGGCTACCATCTAGACAACAAGCAGAAAGCCCACAAGCAACTGGCCAGACTCTATCTGGGTAAGAACGAGTTTAGTCAAGAAGAGTACGCTAGAGCCAAGTCATCCAATTTTCAGATGATCTACGGAACTCCGACAGACGAGTGCAAGCATCTAGAAATATCTGAGAAGATTCAGAGTTTCATCAAGAGATTTTGGGAAGAGTTTGAGAAGGGAGAAGCACGTAATCCGGAATCCGGTAAACTTTTCACGCATGAGCTTCCGGACATGTATCCCAACAAACTGTTCAACTACCTGATCCAGAGTCTGGAAACCAGTAGAAACATACAGATACTCTACAAGATTGAGAGGTGGCTGGCTGAACACGGTTGCAAATCAAAGATAGTGTTGGTCACGTACGACAGTTTCCTGATCGACTGGGACGAGTCAGAGGAGGAAGTTCTCGAAAACATCAGGACTATCATGGAACAGGAAAGTGGTGACACTGTTTTTCCGGTAGGTACCAAGACTTCCACAAACCTGTGCTTTTCATGAGCAGGTTGCTTTGTACATTTGCACCGGTTCCGAAACTAGGCACCACGGTCGACAACATTCGACAGGTTTGTCCCGTGATTCTCGGAAAGATCTTTGTACTCTATGCTGAGAATCAAGACGAGTTCCTGGTAACCTATAATGCGAGTGTAGGTGACAGACACTGCTTTCCTGAAAACACTGTTCCGGTACACAGAAGAAAGCAGACAAACACTCTCTATACCCTCAATGCTCTGAATAGGTTGGTTTGTGGACTAAACAAAGGTATGCCAGACAAAAACTACACCGTGGACTGGAACGACTACAAGAACACAGCACTGTTTGTGAGAGAACCGGACCTGCAAATTACTTCTACAAAAATCTACAAAATTTACGGTTCGGACACACAGTGTTTCGAGTTTTCCTCTTAACTTTAGGTACAAGAAATTCAAGTAAAAAACGTAAAAAATTATGGATCTTTCTAAAATGAGGGCTAAGCTTGAAGCCCTGAACAGACAAGGTAGCACTTCTGGTTCCAAATTTTCGGACAACTTTTGGAAGCCAGAAATTGGTAAATCAATCATAAGAATTGTTCCTTCTGTGTATGACAAGGACAATCCATTTACGGAGTTGTTCTTCCACGGGGCAAAGGGAATGTTTCAGTACCCGGTACTTGCACTCACTAATCTCGGTCAGCAGGATCCGGTCGTAGACTTCATCAGACAACTTCGTGAAACGTCTGACAAGGACAACTGGTCACTTTCGGGCAAGTTGACTCCGAGAAGTAGGTACTTCTGCCCGGTAATTGTTCGTGGAGAAGAGGAAAAGGGTGTTCGACTCTGGGGCATCAGCACAACTATCTACAAGTCACTTTTGCAGCTTGCTGCAGACGAGGAGATCGGAGATTTCACAGATGTCATGAACGGAACGGATCTTGTGGTTGAGAAGGTAAAGGGTGACCCGTATCCAGAGACAACGGTTCGAGCTAGACGCAACAGTTCACCACTTTCAGATGATCCTCAGAAGGTGAAGGAGTGGTTGGAGCACCAACCAAAAGCCGTGGATTGCTTTAAGCACTATAGCTACGATCATATCAAAAAGTATCTGGAGGCCTACCTGTCAGGTAAACCGGTCACAGAGAGTGCTGATTCCGGAGAGAAGAAAACTGAGGAACCTGAGAAGGCAGCTCCAGTAGCGGAACCAGTGGTAGCTAGTAAGCCGAAAGCACCGGTGATCAAGAGCTCAGCTACCCAGAAGTTTGACGACCTCTTTAGTGACGATGATATGACCGGTAAGAAGGAACAGCTACCTTGGGAGGAGTAGTAGTTGATGGCTAAGCAAGTAAAAGAAATACAGGAAAGAGCTTCGGAGGAGGTCAGAAAAAGTTTTGACCTCTCCAAGTTCAAAAATAAGAAGGGTTTAGGGTCCAACAATGCTCAGTTTAAGGAGCAGAAGTGGATACCCGTGAGCAAGGCTTGGCAGAAAGCCACGTCTCTACCTGGAATACCTCAGGGACAGATAACAGTTCTGAGAGGCCACACAAACACGGGTAAGACAACAACCCTACTGGAATGTGCAGCAGCGTGCCAGAAACTGGGAATTCTTCCGGTACTGATCATCACAGAGGCAAAGTTCAGCTGGAACTTCTGCAGACAGTTAGGATTTCAGTGCGACGACGTGATTGATCCCAAGACGGGAGAAGTTGTGGGAGCTGAGGGATTCTTCTTGTATGCTGACAGGGGCACTCTCAAGACTATCGAGGATGTAGCTAACTTCATTATTGACATTCTAGATGAGCAGGACAGGGGAAACCTTCCGTACGATCTCTGCTTTCTCTGGGACAGTATAGGTTCTGTACCGTGTCGCATGTCAGTGGAGTCCAAGAACATCAATGCACAGTGGGATGCCGCTTCCTTGAGCAACAACTTTGCCAAGTTCATTGACCAGAGAATTGTGCTGTCTAGAAAGATCACGAGTCCGTACACGAACAGTCTTGTGTGTACATCGAAGATCTGGGTATCTCCTCCGGAAAATCCGATGGGATCTCCAAAGGTGAACTCGAAAGGTGGAACAGCTATTCCATACGACGCAGCACTCATCATCTTCTATGGCAACATCACCAATTCAGGTATCACGAAGCTACAGGTTTCTGCTAACGGCAAAATACTTGAGTGGGGTGCTAGGACCAAGGTGGCTGTAGAGAAAAACCACATCTGTGGCTTGAGTTCCAAGGACTACCTGATCATGACTCCGACCGGTTTTATCGAGAACAAGCCGAAAGCCGTTGAACAATACCGTCAGGAACACCAGGCCGAGTGGATAAAGGATCTCGGATCACAGGAATTTGATATGATCGAAGAGGTTCCATACGATTCCGATTACGAGACAGCCTAGGTGTTCTCTAATTTACGACGAAGACTTGACTATTTATTTT
Organism: uncultured Anaeromicropila sp.; assembly: GCA_964409685.1. Lineage (GTDB taxonomy): Bacteria > Bacillota > Clostridia > Lachnospirales > Lachnospiraceae > Clostridium_AI. The sequence goes on along the minus strand of CAYPEJ010000017.1, from coordinate 58,351 downwards.
GGTAACTTTTAGATCAGGATGGATAGTCAAGTTTTTTATGTAAGGCTACACCAGGTACCAGAGGGTCGTGAATATCTAGGGTTAATAGATCAGGCTCGAAGTTGCAACCGGGGCCTGAATAAGGAACCGGGATTCGAGATACACCACATTCTCACGAGGGCCCTGGGAGGAGGAAACGAGCCCGCAAACCTGGTCAAGCTCAGTCTTTTCGAGCACGTACTTGCACACTATTACCTGGCACTGGCTCTTCCGTGTAGAGAGACACTACTACCTATCATAATCCTAAGCAACCGAACTATCAGGTGTCTGGATGATCTCCAGAGGGTTAAGATAGAAACACTGGAATACTGGGCACAGCTTCGAGAGGATGCAAACCGGGCCCTCCTGGGTAGAATCTGCATCAACAACGGAAGGATCAAGAAGTATGTTTCTGAAGATGAACTTCCAGACTATCTGGACAAGGGATGGGTAAAGGGCAACCTGCCCACGGTGAAGGGTAGGATAACGGTGACAGACGGAACCAGGAACAGGCTGATCGAACCCTGCGAACTAGAAGAGATGCTCAGACAGGGTTGGAGGAAGGGTTCTGCTCTAAAAGGTAAACCCTCCAGTAAAAAAGGTAGGAGCACGGGTAGAAAGTTTGTTACCGACGGAGTCGAAGAACTTCAGGTACTTGTCGAGGAGGTTGACAACTATCTTAACAGGGGCTATCACTTGGGACGAAAACCTTTTAGTAAAGCTACCAGGCAACGTCTTTCGGAACGTCTGAAGGGTTGCAAGCTGTCAAAACAGGAGTGTGAACGCAGGAGCCAAACCGGAAAGGGAAGGGTCTGGTGTCACCTGGGAGAGAATTCCAGGTGGGTTAGCCAGTCTGAGTTTGAACTACTTGCTAGAGAAGGTTGGAAGCCTGGTCGAAAGGATGCTGTGCCCAGAGTTAGGACTGCAACTGTACCCAAGCCCCGGAAGCCTGTGTCTGAAGAAACCCGGAAAAGACAGAGTCTGGCTAAAAAGGGTAGAAAGAAGCCGGAAACCTTTTGTGAAAAGCTGAGAACCTGGAGATGGGTACGGGACACCGGTGGTAATCAGTTGAGAATACAGGTAACCGAATTGCAGATATACCTGGACCAGGGTTGGAAACGGGGAAGATATTCCAGCTCTACAGTAGGTCGTAAGTCCATCTATCACCCGGAAACTGGCAAGAAGAGGTACGTACACGAAGAGGAGCTGGCTGGTTTTCTAGAACAGGGTTGGAAGCCGGGACATCCAGCTACCAACCTTAGGAGGAAGTAGAACATTCAGAACAAATAGTTGAGAAAAGTCTGGTAGAGAGCCAGGCTTTTTCTATCTTTAGTTGTTATGGAATCAAAATACGCAGAAATGTTGTCCAGACTCCCAGCCGAGCCTAGGAAACGAAATGATCATATCCTACTGGTTGACGGACTAAATACCCTCATGAGAGCCTTCAGTGTGTCCACGGCGGTCAACCCCAGGGGAGAACACGTGGGTGGAATTACGGGCTTTCTCAAGTCCGTGGGATACATTATGCGACTCGTGAACCCTACTCGAGTCATTATTGTGTGGGACGGTAGGGGAGGATCGCAGCATCGCAAGAACATGAATGCCAACTACAAGGCTCAGCGAAAGAATGCAGGGGTGGTACACTGGGATATTTTTGACAACAAGGCAGACGAGATGAGATCTGTCTGGAACCAGGCATCTCGAATTCAGGACTACCTTGAGTGTCTACCGGTCTCGAGTATCGAGATGGACAAACTAGAGGCAGATGACGTCATAGCCTACCTGGCCAGGAGCGGGTCGTGTGCCGGTCACAAGGTAACAATCATGTCTTCGGACCGAGATTTTTTGCAACTGGTAGACAGTAATGTGCAGGTCTATTCTCCCACGAAGAAGATCCTGTACAACTACGAGGAAACTTTTAAGTTTCTAGAGGTCTTGCCGGAAAACTACAACATCGTGAAGGCTCTGGTCGGTGACAAGTCTGACAACCTGCGAGGCATAAAGGGAGCCGGTGTGAAGACACTTTGCAAGAATTTTCCGAAGCTTGCTACGGACCCGGAGTGTGATCTGCAGTACATCTACGATACCTGTTCGGAACAACTCGGCAAGCGTACAATCTGTGCAACCATTCTCAATGAGTGGAACACCGTAGAGACCAATTTCAAGATGATGGACCTCAACAACACGGTTCTAGATGAACAAGAAAAGGAACGTGTTCGGGATTTGATCAAGGCTCCTGTACCAAAGCTAAGCACCGGACCTTTTCTACTCTACCTGGAACAAGACTGCATCGACGGTATTACCGGGGACACTGAAAAGTGGTTGTCAACCTTCGGATATCTGCAAAATTTCTAGGAAAAAATTGGTACGATTGCGTACTTACCTATAGTCTTCGGGTATAGGAAGTAACAAGAGAATAGTAGAACATGACATTAAGACGCTTATCAGACTACGGCAAGAGTTTTCAGCTGAAGGTCATTGGAGCCTTGTTAACGGACAAGGAATTTGTCCTGAACGTGAGAGATATTCTTCAGGAGGCCTATTTTGATAGTGAGGCTCTCAAGTGGATCATTCACCAGGTAGTTAGCTATTTTGATGAATTTCACACGACGATTACTCCGGAAGTTCTCAAGGCCAACATGGCTAAGCTTGAGAATGATGTCCTCAAGGTAGCGGTTAAGGAAGACCTTCGCAATGCATGCCAGGCTGTCCAGAGTAGTGACGATGTTGACTGGGTTAAGGAAGAGTTTACATCCTTCTGTAGAAATCAGGAGATGAGAAACGCAATCATAGCTTCAACAGATCTACTCAAAGCTGAGAACTACGAAGGAATTCGAAACCTGATTGAGAAGGCACTCCGGGCTGGACAAGAAAAGAGTAAGGGACACGAGTACAAGAAGGATGTTGAGTCCAGGTATCGAGACGACTATCGACCCACGATTCCGACTCCCTGGGAACCCATAAATAATTTGTTTGCCGGAGGACTCGGACCTGGAGACCTGGCACTGATATTTGGAGGTCCTGGTACAGGTAAGTCCTGGCTGTCGATAGCAATTGCCGCAAATGCAGTGCAGTTAGGATACAATGTGATCTACTATTCTCTTGAACTGGGTGAAAACTATGTGGCTCGCAGGTTCGACAGTTACATGACTGGCTACTCTGTAGAAGAGTTGAGAGAACATCGAGATGAGGTAGACAGGATGATGAACGAGCTTCCGGGTAACCTGATAATCAAGGAGTATCCACCAAAAGCAGCTTCGATCAGTACTCTCGAGAGTCACATTCAGAAGTGCAAGAACGACGGAATTAGTCCAGACCTGATTATCATCGACTACATAGACTATCTCAAGCCACCCAGGGGAGGTTACCGTGAGAAAAAGGACGAGATTGATGACAACTATATTGGAGCCAAGGGACTGGCAAAGGAGCTTAGGATTCCGGTTGTGTCACCTTCACAGGTAAATCGTTCAGGAGCAAGGGACCAGGTTGTCGAGGGTGACAAGGCAGCTGGTAGCTACGACAAGATGATGGTAGCTGACATGGCATTCTCACTTTCGAGAACAAAGGAAGACAAGGTTCTGGGTACGGGACGAATTCACATCATGAAGAACAGGTACGGAGAGGACGGTAACACGTTTGAGATCACACTGAACACCTCAAATGGTTCAGCAGAGTTTAAAAAACAGCTGGACATCGATGATGCACTTGTTGCCAAGAACAGCCCTGCAGCAGCTTTTAATGTCGATCGCCACATAATGGAAAGCTTTTTCAAGAAGTAGAGTATGGACAAACTAGTAAAACTAAATATTCAGTACCTGGGAAGGTTACTCAAACCTTCTAATGAGGCCTATCAGCTACAGTTTTGGACATCCCCAGATGGTAAGAACTGGAACAGTACAGTGGGTTACACGGTAGAGTGGGACAATAGAACCCAGACCTATTCAGCTAGTCTGGATTCGGCCTACAAACCACTGACAGCTAGTGGTTCCAGGACAAACAACGACAAGTATCAGAACATTGTAGATAGTACTCAGTCAGGAAAGTCATTCGAGATCCGGGTACCGGAGACAGAGAAGTACTACAGGGTACTGGTAAATTGCGACAGGTGCTGCAAACTGTACCCGGAGCGAGTAGAGGATAGCTGGTTTGTGGCAGCTTCCGGAAGCATGGAGGAGTTTTAAAATTAAAAATATGGAAAGTGTTACGCAGATTATAGGTGACAAGTTCACCGGTACGATCGTGGAAGACGAGATTCTCGATCCCTATTTCATAAAGATCTCAGACGGATATACGGTAGCTCGTAAACGTGTGAGTGCAGCAGGTAAGCTCGTGGCCACCGACGAGTGCTATCCGTCAACATTCATGTCTTGCCTGGACAGAATTGCAAGGAGACAGTTGCATGAGGACGGTAAGTTGTACAGTAGTCTTCAGGAGTATATTGATACGTGGAAAGAGATTTCGGGTAGGATCCTGAATGCATACAAGGACTGGAAAGTGGAGAGGATTTAATCACAGCAGACAAATATGACTTGGAAAGAATTTGTAGAAAAGGTTGCAGATCCGGGGCAGGTAGTTTTCGTGGACGGTAATCCGGTTTGGGATTTTAAGTTTGAAAGTGATAGACTCTACCTCATTTCAGAACCGGTAGAGGGATCAGATGACTACGAAAGGGTTACGGCAGCCGAAATTTCAGAAAACGTTGGTCTTTTCGATGAGATTGACTTGTTTTCGGAAACAGACAGAACAGCAATTACAGAAAATCAGATAACATGCAACTGACAGGAAAAGAAATAATCGAGAGAGGTATTCTCACAAACGTTGATCTTGAACACGCTGTACAGCAGCAGGGTGTAGACCTCCGGGTAGTTGGGATTTCCGAGGTTGTGGGAGTAGGCTATGTTCCGGCAGAAGGCAAGACCGTGCTTCCGGACTACCGACCGGTCAGTCTTGTGGACGAAAAGTACTGGAACCTGGAACCGGGCTACTACGAGATCACGTTTGCCGAAGGATGCAAGATGCCAAGTGACCTGGCTATGACATTTGTTCAGAGATCGTCACTCTTGAGATGTGGAGTCATTATCAGGTCCAGTCAGTTCGATGCCGGCTTTGAGACAGATCAGATGGGAAGTTTTATGCAGGTGTTCAGACCGGTTAAGATTGGCTACGGTGCAAGAGTTGCCCAGACACTCGTGATGGAAACAAGAGAGGTTAGTAAAGAGAATCTATATGCAGGACAATTTCAGCAAGACCTTCAGAGAGGTACTCAGGGATAGGGTACCCACGGTCACGATTGACGGAACAGCCTACCTACCTCTAGCGGAAGTGGAGACGGTTCTTGAAGAGCTTGCACAGAACCTGAATGCTCTTGAGGAACTTCGAGCAACCCTGCTAGATACTCGAAAAGCTCTAGCCAGTATCGGGAAAGCGACAGGAGAACTTGAGGAATCTATAGGGAATTTTAAGGAGAACAAAGGCGAACGTTAAACATTAGTAAGGTATTGGGGTAGAATTTCCTCATTGTTCTACCCTATTTTCCTACTCACTAGACATGGAAAGAAAAAAGAAGAGATCGCATGCCGAGGTCGTAGCTGCCCGAGAAGCCTATGCCAAGGAGAGACACGAGAAGCTTGCTGCCCGGGAAGCCCGGAAAGCCGAGCGAGAGAAACTAGCAGCAGAAAGAGCCGAACGCCGGGCAGCCCGTCAGGCTCGAGAGAACATGTCGCCGGAGGAACTCAAGAAGGCCAGGTACGAGGAACAGAGAAAGCTGGTAGACAAGAGACGTAAGATGTGCAAGCCTGACGGTCCGGTCTTCGAGACCTACAAGGGCAAGGTTGAGGTTGGAGACACGGTAGCAGCCCGGTTTGCAGGTGCTACGATTTTTGGAGTGGTAGAGGAAATAGTTTCGGAAGAGGATCAGGAGTTTGAGTTCCGAAAAGGTGCGAACAGTGTGACCCTCTACAACATCGGAGCATTTGACGGCTACCGCTACCCTGTTCGACGAGAGAAAATTATTGCGAAAAAAGGTTCGTAGTTCCGCGTCAAAATTCATAGACTTGGGAAATAGTAACAGATATGACAAATAGCAATAGACTTACGTTCGGTTGTGAACTAGAGTGGAGTGACACAGACAGGAGGGTAGACATTCCGGAAAGTGTGGGAAGCTGGGAAGGTCCCAAGATCGCTGGCTACTACATGGGTAGTGAGATAGATATTGTGAATACAAAAGGCAAGTGGAAAGGTCACGGAACAGATCCACTCTGTCTAGACTGTCCGGTTGGAGGAGAGATTCACACTCAACCTTCGAGCACTATCGAGTCACAGATGTACCGAATCATGGACATCATGAACAGGTTCAGTACAGTTGCAGTAGCTTGTCCGAATCACGGACACATTCATGTGGGTATAGCCGGTATCAAGGATGATCTTCAGTCAATCAAGAATCTGTTTGCCTACACGAGAGTTAACGAGGCAGACCTGATCAGGGCATGTTGCGGCTACGATGAAGCAGAAGCTCAAGAAGTTCGCAACTCCGGGCTGGTAACATGGGTTCAGGACTACCTCCTGGTAGGAGACGGTAAGTCAATCAACCCGGACCTGTATGAACTGATTGAGAAAGCCAGCACCGTACCGGAAGTTCTGAATGCTCTCGAAAGAGTTAGTTGTGACGACTGGTTTTGGGACACGGACATGAGAGTGCCTACAACCGGTTCTCACCGAACAGCATTCAACCTGTTTAATCTTACCAAGGGTGAAACGGTTGAGTTCAGAATCTTCAGAGCATCGGTCAATCCTGTTGAGATCTATTCGACACTATATTTTGCAAAAAGGTATGTGGAGGAAGCTCTCAAGGGTGTAGACGGAAAACCGGTGGCAGAGATTCTCACGGAGGGTGAGTTCAAGTTTCCTAAACTGAACTTCGATGAAGATCTTGCACTCGGGTGGCAGAACACGAGGTCAACCAAGGGAAGGTGTGGGTGTTTTAAACACTACACCGGAACAGTCTCACCTTCAGAATATAAGCTTGAGAACTCGGCTTTCGATCAGGGAATGGAACTTATCCTTAATCTTGTGAAGACTGATTTCGGACGTGGAACAATAGACAACTACTATAGGATATGATCATAGCATTTACTGGAGCTCACAGTTGTGGTAAGTCAACACTGGTAGACTACTTTAGAGGAAAAGAGAATTTCGTGTGTCTCGATTCCTGTACAAGATCAACAATTACGGCTGAGGAGCGAAAGGTTGACGGACTGAACAATCTCGACAGTGCTCAGCTCAAGCTCCTGGATGGAGTTACGCACCGGATGGCTGAGATTGTAGAAATGAACGCAAAGGATCCGAGCAAGATCTATGTCATGGACAGGTGCGTGTTTGACTTTATAGCCTACAGTAGGTGTTTTGCAAATCGCTGGCAACTTACTTCGACATGTCTAGACTCGATCGAGAGAGGTTGTGCAGATCTCTGGAACTACATTGACGTGTTCTTCTACCTGCCAATAGAGTTTCCGATCGTGAATGACGGAGTCAGGAGTCTGGACGAAGATCTTCGAAAAGATGTGGATTCTGAGATCAGGGAACAGCTACTCTGGAACAAGGTGAGAGCAGTAGAACTGACTGGTCCGGTCAAGAAGAGGGTTTCGACGATCTTGGACACTGTCAAGAGACTTGAAGACGGGAAGAAATGATCAGACGTTCACTCCGGATACCGAAAGATGTCCAGGCTATTGAGGATCCCTTTTCACAGGAACTCTGCAGACTCTGGAACAGCAGGGACATGCAGGGATTTGTGTTCACGGTTCGAGACTCTGAAAATATTCCGGTAGGCTATGCTTTACTGGAAGACTTTGGTAGAACTTGTACGATCAGGGGACTATTTGTGTGTGAGGATTATAGGAGACACAGGGTAGGATCACGACTGTTGCACCACGTTCTCGAGAGTTGCGCTCTAGAGGGTCGAGACAAGCTTCTGGTCAATATTACAGACGGAGCAGAAAAGATCTACGAGAGGGAAGGTTTCCGGATTTTGGGCAGAAGAGTAGATTTTCCGGATCAGCAGTTAGCAACAAGAGGAGAGTTCTCGGAGGAGGAGTTGCAGAAGCTCCGGAAGAAGTTGCAACCGGAAAAGAAGTCCCGGGGCCGAAAGAAGAAGGTCGAAAGTTAGAGAATAGAGAAAAACGTTAGAGAAAGCTGAGGAATCGATGAGAAACTTCAGCTTTTCCTGTTAGACTTAGGTATGTTTGAGAATGTAATTGAAAAGCAGTACAGAATAATACGAACAGAGGGAGATGTTGTAGAACTGATAAGCCACATAGAGAGCTGTGTGGAAGATCCAATTGCCTTTGATACAGAAACAACAGGTCTTAATGTTCGTAAAGACAAGGTAATAGGTTTTTCGGTATGTGGAAAAGTAGGATTAAGCTACTATTTTCCTATTCTCTACTACGATTTCGAAACGAACTCCATAAGAGAGCATCAAATTGGAGGACACGGCTGCGTCGAAATAGCTAAAAAGCTTCTCAGGAAACTGTGTGGAAAAAAATTGATCATGTGGAACGGTTCTTTCGATACTCGAATCGTAAAGCACGATCTAGGAATAGACCTTCTTCCGTCTCTCTGGACAGAAGGAATTATGCTGGTACACACTGTACAGGAAGAGGGTGTAGGTCGAGGAGGTGCTGAAACATTCGGACTCAAGAAGATTGCAATAGCTATTCAGAACGAGATTGGCCTGGATGTAGAAAAGGCAGCTAACGAGGAACAGCTGGAACTCTGGCAGTCTATTAAAGAACACGGTGGAAGTGTAACTCATGCAAATTACGAGATCTATAAAGCCGATCCGGAAATTCTGGGTAAGTATGCAGCAGCTGATACAGACCTGACACTCAGGATCTTTCACTACTACAGCCAGAAGCTTGAGGAGGACGGACTTGTCAAGTTCTTCTACGAGGACGAGGTCATGCCGGTTTACCGAGAGGTGACGGTTCCGATGGAAGATCGCGGTATCATGGTAGACATACCTCTTCTAGAAAAGACAAAAGCTGACATCTTGCGAGACATGGAGGAGTGCAAGCTCGAGGTCATCAATACACTTCTGAAGGATGAACCGGGCAAGAGATGGGTTGTGGATCAGGCACTCAAGACTTTTCCGTGTTCACCGAGAGGAGCCTGGGGTAGGATGTTTATCGAGAGACACTCGATTCCACTTCCCAAGACAACGAGAGGTTATTCTATCTCAGCAGCGTCTCTAAAAGCACTAGATCTTCCTCCGGAGGATGAGTGGCAGCGAGAGTTTTTGTTAACAAAGAATCCGGAACTCGTACCGGAAAAGGAGAGAATGCAGATATCTCTTCAGCTCTGGAAAGATCAAAACGAGGGCTACTATTTTAACGTGCAGTCAGCTTCTCAGATTGCAGACATGCTCTTCAACAAGAACTACTATGGAGAAGAACCTGTCAAGACAAACGAGGAAACAGGTAAGGATAGTTTTGATGGTGCTGTGATCCGGGAAATGTCCAAAAAACATGCCTGGTGTGAGAAGTTGAGGATCTACCGTAAACTTCAGAAGATCTACACGACCTACATTGAACGATTCTTGACCGAAAGCGAGGATGGAATCTACTACGGCTACTTCAAGCAGAATGGTACGGTGTCGGGTAGGTACGCGTCAAACCTACAGCAGCTGCCTCACCCGATGGAAGATGATCAGGACGTGGAGATAGTGGTGCACTACAATCACCTGGTCAGGCAGTTCCTGATAGCACGTCCCGGGTGTAAGATCCTGGATGCCGACTACGAGTCACTAGAGCCACACTGCTTTGCTTCGGTTTCGGGTGACGAAGGTTTGAGAGACATTTTCAGGCATGGGTACGACTTCTATAGTACGGTAGCTATCAAGACCGAGAAGCTGGATCAAGACAAGAAGAGGTTTCCGAACGGGGTTTCCGCAGACAAGAAGTCACCAGTCTATCTCAAGAAAATAGATCCGGTAGCTAGACAACGTGCTAAAGCCTATAGCCTAGGTCTGGCTTACGGCATGACTGCATATGCACTAGGTAAGAATCTCAAGGTTTCGACTGCAGAAGCACAGAAGCTTGTGGATGGCTACTTCGAGGGATTTCCGGACCTGAAGAGGTGGTACGACAGGTCTAGAGCAACAATGTATCGGGAGGGTAAGATAGTCAATCTTGTAGGTAGGATCAGGCATCTCAAGAGGGGTAAGGAAATCTACGATGCTTTCGGACTCAACATCATGGACGGGAAGTTCAGGATGGCACTAGCTCGACAACTGATGCTGGACGGCATGCCTAAAGAAGAAGCTGAGAAAGAGGTTCTGAAGGTCTACATGGACTTCAAGAACTGTCGCAACAACTGTCTGAACTTCCAGTTGCAGAGTTTGGGAGCAGACACGGTTAATAGAGCAGGACTGGCTATTGTGCGAAAAGCAAAAGAACTGGGCATCAAGCTCTGGCCGCTAGCTCAGATTCATGACCAGTGGTGTTTTGAGGTAGAAGAATCAGGAGCAGAAGTCATGAGAGAGTGGGTGGAGAAGCTGATGTCGGAAACAACGAAGCTTCCGGGAGTAGACCTGACAGCACCTTGCGAGATAGCAAACAATCTCTACGAGGGACACTGATGCCATGAAATGCTACACATACAGGCTCACACTAGTTCCTGACCCGAGGTACTACTATTTCGGTGTCAGGAATATCTACAAGAAGGAGCCACAGTTCGATGGCTACTACGGTTCGGGCAACGGACTGGAAGTCTTCAGGAAGCTCTACGGCAAGGATTGTTTTCGCAAAGAGGTCCTGAAAATTTTTGCAGATCGAGAGGAATGTCTCCAGGAGGAACGAAGACTCGTGGGAGACCTGTGGGCTACGGACCCGTTCTGTATCAACAAGATGCCCGGTGGAGCTTTCGACGGCAACTTTGACACGTCGGGCAAGAGATGCATATCCAGGTCGGGAGAACTTCGCTACATTAGTCCCGAGAGTGTGCAGTCTTTTCTCGACCAGGGCTGGAAACTGGGACTACCCAGTGACGCAAAGCAGAAGCTCCTGGGCCGAATCTGTGTCTACAAGGGAGATCGGGAACGGAACATCTTCAGGAGTGAACTGGAAGACTATCTTGCAAAAGGCTGGCAGATAGGTAGGTCTCCGAGAGCCCGTAGGAACCTGTGTAGAATACACCTGACAGACGGAACTCAGGACATGTTTGTCCGAACACCGGAGGAACTCGAGTACTGGGAAAAGAGGGGTTGGTACAGGGGACACTCGAAAGAGCACACGAGACATTCTGCGGAATCTCAAAAAGGCATGATCTGGGTATCCAGAGGACAAGAACTAGCCAGGATCAGGCCCGAAGACCTGGAACAGTACAAGGCAACTGGTTGGCAACCGGGAAATTCTCATACCCGGGGCAGAAAGCAGTCTCGAGAACGGAGAGAAAGTATTAGCAGAGTTCAGAAGGGTCGAATCTGGATCAATGACGGAACACAGTGCAAGCATGTCTGGCCGGCCGAGAAGGAACACTATCTCACGGAAGGGTGGTCCGAGGGTAGACTAGCTGGACAGGTTCCTGACACCTCGGGACGTATCCGGATCACCAGGGGCTCAGAACGAAAAGCCGTCAAGCCAGAAGATCTCGAGAGCTACAGGGCACAGGGTTGGACACGTGGAAGAGGTTGGTAGCTATGTTTAGTACAAAACCCAGACACTACTGCTACAGGGTTGACAACCTGGTCAACGGTAGGTACTACATTGGCAAAAGAAGCTGTTCCGGTGATCCTGAAGATGATCCCTACTTGGGCTCTGGCAAGAATATCAGAAGGGCCGTCAAACGCTACGGCCCGGAAAATTTCCGAAAAACCGTGCTGGCTGAGTTTGACACAGAGGAAGAGGCCTACCTGTGTGAAGCCGAGCTCGTGACCAGGGACACACTTCTTGATCCGATGTGCTACAACATATGTCTAGGAGGTATAGGTGGCCAGCAGGGAACAGTCTATCTTCACAGAGGTGAGGAAATGACTCGAGTACTACCCGAACTGGTAGACAAGTTTTTGGAGGATGGCTGGCAAGTGGGGTGGTCAGACTCCATGAGAGAGGCTCACATGCATCGAGAAGTTTCGGAGGAGACCCGAAGAAAGATTTCTGAACTGCACCGAAAGATGCACGAGTCTAGAGCAGGTTTCACTTCCGGAAAAGTCAAGGTTTCGAACGAACAGCTGGGACAGAGCCTGTATGTGCCTGAGAAAGATCTTCCGAAGTACCTGGAGCAGGGCTGGAAACGGGGACACCTGGACTGCACAAATCAGAAGAAGTCTGGAAGACGTACTGGAGAAATTACAGTTACGAACGGTGTCCTGGAAAAGCACATTAGTCCCGGAGAGCTTGACCTCTACCTAGAACAGGGCTGGAAGCGAGGCATGTCTGAGGAATCCAGACAGAAGAAGTCTAGAGCTGCCCGGGGAAGAAAGATGTCTCCGGAAGCCAGAAAGCGTCTTTCAGAATCCAAGAAAGGAAAACGGTCGCCAAGTAGAGGTTCCATCTACGTGAAGAAAGCTGGAATGAGAAAGAGGATACGCCCTGAAGATCTTGAGAACTATAGAACACAGGGCTGGGTTCGCTAGACATCCTCACACATCTTGTATACATTTTTGTACAGTAAAATATTAAAAAGGTTATGATTACAAACTTTAGACCACTTAATGATCGAGTTCTCGTCAAGCCTCTGGATCTTGGAGAGCAGCGCAGAGGACAGATCCTTATTCCGGACCTGGGTGAAGAAAAGGTCCGAATCGGCAAGGTAGTTGCTGTTGGTCCCGGAAAGTACGAGTTTGGCGTATTTCTTGACGTCAACGTGAAACCGGGTGAGATTGTCATTCTTCCCAAGATCGGAGCTCAGAGAATTGAGATCGAGGATGAAGAGTACTGGGTGATTGCCAACAAGGAGATTATTGCAACAGCAGACGTAGTAGAGGATAAGTAGGTTATGATGAAACAAGAAATTTTGTACAAGAAAGAGGCTCGAGAGAAGCTTCTGGCCGGTGTAGACAAGCTTGCAAATGTGGTAGCTTCTACTCTTGGTCCCTCGGGTCACAACGTGATTCTTGACCTGGAACCCGGCAACCCAGTTGCTACCAAGGATGGAGTTACCGTTGCCAAGTCCGTGAAGATAGATGATCCGGTCGAGAATGCGGGAGCTCAGATGCTGAAACAGGCTTCGATCAAGACAGCTACCGAGGCAGGTGACGGAACTACCACAGCTACCGTTCTTGCAAGGGCTGTGTTTACGGAAGCAAGCAAACTTCCGGCAAACTACAACAGTGTCGAGGTTCGCAAGGGCATGGATGCAGCTGTTGATCAGGTTGTTGAACATGTTCAGAAGAACATATCAAAGCCAATCCAGGGAATTGAGCAGCTCAAGCAGATTGCTACAATTTCAGCAAACGGTGACACAGAGGTGGGAACACTCGTGTCCAAGGCACTCGACAAGGTAGGTCTCGAGGGTGCAGTTACTCTTGAGGAGTCCAAGTCCGGTGAAACCTATCTCGACATTGTGGAAGGTATTCAGTTTGATCGTGGTTACAAGTCTCCCTACTTTGTGACAGACAATGACACCATGACAGCTGTTCTTGAGGACGCACTCATCCTGATTGTCAACAAGAAGCTTACCACGGCTAAGGAGCTCCTACCAGTTCTCAATGCAGTTGCTTCCTCAACGAAGTCACTTCTCATTATTGCAGAAGATATCGAGGGTGAACTTTTGTCAATGTTGGTTCTCAACAAGGTACGTGCCGGACTCAAGGTTTGTGCCGTAAAAGCTCCAGAGTTTGGTGACAAGAGAAAGGATGCTCTTGAGGATATTGCTATTCTTACGGGTGGAACAGTGGTTACTCCTGAGAAGGGAATGAATCTCGAGAAGTTTGATGTTGACTGGCTCGGAACAGCCAAGAAGATCACCGTGGATCGAGACAAGACCACCATTATCGGCGCTACCGGCGATGAGGCAGCTGTTAGTACTCGAATTTCAGAGGTCGAGAATCTCATGAAGAACACGAACTCAGTTTATGACAAGGAGCAGCTCCAGGTCAGGCTTGCACGTCTTGCCGGTGGTGTTGCTGTCATGTATGTCGGAGGACACACTGAGCTCGAGATGAAGGAACGTAAGGATCGAGTAGATGATGCTCTTCACGCAACCCGTGCGGCTCTCGAAGAGGGTGTGTGTCCCGGAGGCGGTAGAGCACTTTTGGTAGCCGGTGAGAATCTCAAGGCACCACAGGGATCCGACAGCTTCCAAAAGGGCTTTGAAATTGTGCAGAGAGCCTGTAGTGAACCTTTCCGTCAGATTCTTGCAAATGCTGGAGAAGAGAAGATTGATAGTCTGATCGAAAAGTCTCTTACTAAACCAGTCTGGGAGTCTTATTCTCCTACAGCAGGTTGGACTAACATGTATGATGCAGGTGTTATTGATCCAACCAAGGTAGTCAGACTTGCACTCAAGAATGCGGTCTCTGTAGCAGGTACGATGATTACTTCTGAAGCAGTTGTCGTTAATGTTCCGGAAAAGGACACTGGTTCAGGTATGCCAAACATGTACTAATGGTCCATCAGTTCTATAAGTATGTTGTAGATCTGACCAATTACCAGCCCAGGGATCTTCCGAAGGAGATTGTCGAGTACAACAGATCTTTCGAAAGGTCCCTTTCTACTGAGATCCGAAGATTTCAAAATGAGTTGCACTGGAAGGAGATGTGGACAGTTCCGGAAGTCTACCAGAGGCTAGATGCTGGATGGAACTTCGTGGTACTCAGACGAATGGTGCAGATCAAGGGATGGGGTTGGTTGTCAGCAGATCGAGAGATCAAGAACATCTACGTTTCCAAGTGGAAGAGAAACTTGGGTTGGGGCACACAACTCTACTACACGCTCCTGAACAAGGCCTGGGAACTAGAATACCCGGACGTGTTTGTCAGGGTAGATATCTGGAACAGACCAGCACAGTATCTAGCTGAAAAGGTACTTTGCAATCTTGCGTGTGATGTTGATTGTACAATAGTGGAAGAAAATTACTAGAAAAATGGGAATAAATAAGTTAGGACAACAGACGGCTATTGATCTCAAGATGACAGAGCCGATTGTGTGTGAAAAGTGTGGAAAGGAGGTCTTTGTACAGGGAGTTATGCTGAGAAAGGTTTCAGCACTCTTGACAGGAACAGGCCAACCGGGTATCATTCCGGTTCCGGTATTCTACTGTGCGGAGTGTGGACACGTTAATCAGGAATTCATTCCAGTAGAGCTTCGTGAACAGGAGACGGATGAGCCAGAGTCTAAGTTGCAGTAGGTAATCTGTCTAGAATGAAATCTTCGACGAAACTAGTTTTGACGATAGTCGTCACTGCCGCACTTGTGATTACACTTGGATACTTTTGTGTGAAAGCTGGCAGAAAGATACAACAGGCTGAAGACCTACCGGTTCAGTATAGACTTGAGCGCCAGATAGACTCTCTTGAAGAGGTTATATCTCAGGTGGAAAGGCTCTACAGTGTCGAGAGCTGGAAGCGAGACAGTCTGAACCGAGAGCTGAAAGCCTCAGAACGCAACATGGAAAAACTAGAAAAGAAGTACAATGAAAAGATTAGGAGTATTACTAGCTATTCTAGCCCTGAGCTTGAGCAGTTCTTTGCAGATCGCTACAGCACAGACTAGAGACACAACCCGCCTGGTTCTCTCGACAGAGGTAGCCAGGAAGATAGCTGTGGATCTCGTAACCGGAGACAAGGCCAGAGAACAGGTTGTTTCCCTTGAGGAATCCATAGGTATCCAAAGGGAGATCATTAGTGAACAGGATTCATTATTAACTGTATCAGAACAGAAACTTCTCATTGTCTCCCAAAGTCTCCAGAGTGCCGAGAATCAGTTGCAACAGAATGCTCTTCTCCAGGAACGACTAGAAGGACAGCTCTCGAAGAGTAGAGCCTATGCAGTCGGATTTGGGTGCAGTACGGTTGCTGCAATTGCGGGCATTGTTGCTATTCTTGTGATAGGAGGTAAATAGATATGACACTGGAAGATAGAATTCCTCATACGACACAGTATGAAGCCAGGTTTTCAGAAAAGTACCCGAACCTGGCAAAGGCTTTCGGCATAGCCCAGCAGAGGCAGCTGAACCTGTTTGCTCAAAAAATGCTGGACTACGGTATTGACAATATCAAGGCTGGAACAAACCTGGAAACAGAGGAAGACCTGAGATTTGCTCTTACTGGTATCTGGTTCAGGATGATGGACAAGATGAACAGGTGGAAGAATCTGGGCTTCGACAGTTCGAAGAAGCCAAACAACGAGAGTCTTGTTGACACGTTTGAAGATCTGGCCAACTATGCATTGATTGCCAAACTGGTAGCTAGTGGAGACTGGCACAAGTAGATTCACACATGAAAAAATTACCAAAGAAGGTAAAAGAGATTAGAGAGTTTGTGGCTAGAGCTGAGAAGGGATCAAAGAATATCAGCTTTAGCCAGCTTTCTCTCTATGTCACCTGTCCCTACAGGTGGTACCGGGCCTACATCAAGAAAGAGGCTCCCTATTCACCAAGCATTCACACCGTTTTTGGTACAGCTTTTCACGAGACGATGCAAAAGTGGCTAGACCTGCTCTACAACGACTCTGTCAAGGCTTCTGAAGAGTTTGACTACCGGGGTTTTCTCCTGGAAAGGCTTAGGACAATCTACCGGAGCGAGAAGGCTTCTGTAGGAAAAGATTTCACGACATCCGAGGAACTGGCATCTTTCTACGAAGATGGCCTGGCTATCCTGGAGTTCGTGAAGAAACACCGCAAAGTTTACTTTTCTCCAAAAGAGGAGTACCTGGTCGGTTGTGAGATTCCGATACTCTACCCCCTCCGTTCGAAGTTCTACTTCAAGGGATTCATTGATTTCTTGATCTACAACAAAGATACGGATCGCTGGAAGATATTTGATATCAAGACTTCTACATCAGGGTGGTCAGCAGAGACCAAGAGTGATTTCAACAAGACTTCCCAGACCTTGCTCTACAAGAAGTACCTGTCGGAACTATTCAGCATTGATCAGGAAAAGATCGATGTAGAGTACTTCATTGTGAAACGCAAGATTAACGAGGATGCACCCTATCCGACCATGAAGAAGCGTGTTCAGGAGTTTGTGCCTGCAAATGGTACACCCAGTGTAAACAAGGCCGTTCGCCTGGTCGAGAACTTCATATCCGGAGCCCTGACCGACACTGGAGAATATCAGAATCGAGAGTACGGGGCTACACCCTCAAAGAACAACTGTAAGTGGTGTCTCTTCAAGACCGATTGTGCACATGCGTGTACCTAAGACATTTCAGTCTGACATGTTTGTAAGAACACATTGAAACTCTACCTTTTGGGTAGAATATTATTACTAGGTTTATATGAATCAAAAAATCCAATATGTGGAACCTGGGTCTCGGAAAAAGATTTTGCTCCTTTCCGATGATCTCAGGTTCCCGTAAGTACCGAGTGGAGTTGGTACGATGAGTAAGGAGATTGTGTACAACACAGCTCAGACATACAGCTGGGTCCAGATTGGAGCCGGTATCCACCATCCGGATGTGGGAAAAATCATAGACTGTTCCGGTGACGTGAATCGAGAGATGCAACTGACGGATGCTAGCGTCAAGATCTATCCCAACAACGGTTACGGTGACATGTCCATTCTCCGAAAGATAGTGTCTCTAGAAAAGCCGGATGCCATTCTGATCTTTACGGATCCGAGATACTGGATCTGGCTGTTCCAGGGTGAACGGGAGATCAGGTCACAGATTCCGATCATGTATCTCAACATTTGGGACAATCTTCCCTATCCGATGTGGAACAAACCCTACTACGAGTCATGTGACGGACTGTTTGCTATCAGTAAGCAGACCTACAATATCAACAGGGTTGTTCTCGGAGACAAGGCAGACGACAGGGTTCTTCGCTATGTACCTCACGGAGTCAGTAGAAAGTACTTTCCGACGGATATGGGTTCCGACTTCAAGAAGCAGGTTAGGGGAGGAAAGGATTTTGTGCTACTCTACAATTCGAGGAATATCGGAAGAAAGAGAACCTCGGACCTGATGCTTGCCTACAGACACTTCTGTGACGCAATCGGAAAGGAAAAGGCACGAAAGTGCAGACTCGTGCTTCACACGGACCCAGTTGATAATGCAGGTACAGACCTGTTTGCATGCTACGATGCCTATTGTGATCCGAGCTATGTGGACATTCTGTTTGACACAGGTAAGTACAATACAGAGACCATGAACCTGCTCTACAATGCATCTGACGGTGTGATTCTGGCATCCTCAGCAGAAGGTTGGGGACTTTCTCTAACCGAGGCACTGATGACAGGTAAGATGTTCATTGCTCCCATTTCAGGTGGAATGCAGGACCAGATGAGATTCGAGGACGAGAATGGCAACTGGATCAACTTCAGTAAGCATTTTCCCTCAAACCATGTGGAGAAATTCTCGAAACACGGCAAGTGGTGCATTCCTCTGTCTGTCAAGAACGGAAGGTCTCTAGTAGGCTCTCCCTTAACGCCCTACATCTATGATGACCGGGCCTCTATAGAGGACATAGCAAAAGCTATCCAGGAACTCTATGAACTGGGACCCGAGAAGAGACGTGAGTACGGAATGTTGGGTCACGACTGGGCCTGTTCCGAAGAAGCTGGGTTTACTTCTGAGATCATGGGAAGCAGAATGATTGAGGCTATTGATGCTACACTGGAAAACTTCAAACATCATCCCAGGGACAGGTACGAGTTCCTGAAGGTTGATAAAGATGCAACAAGTTACATTGATTACGATCCGGTAGATTATGAGTAAGGTTAGATGCGTGGTGTCGTGCCCGATTGATGTGTACGCGGGATATGCTGGAAGGGCACGAGACGTTGTTAAAGAACTAATCAGGGTAAAGCCTGACTGGGATATCAGTATTCTGTCACAAAGGTGGGGAGATTGCAGGTTTGGTTACCTGGCTGATCACCAGGAATACGAGCTGATGAGTCACATTGTTGACGCTATTCAGGAACAACCGGACGTCTGGATTCAGATCACGGTTCCGAACGAGTTTCAACCTATCGGCAAGTTCAACATTGGCATGACTGCTGCTATGGAGACCAATCTCAGCAGTGTGGAGTGGGTCAGAGGATGTAACCGGATGGACCTGGTACTGACTTCCTCGGAACACGGAAAGCATTCTCTTGTGGACAGTAGGTGGACCATGAACGACACGGGTGAGAACGTCTTTGTGAAAAAACCGGTTGAGGTACTGTTCGAAGGACTGGACATAAACAAGTATCACAGTCTGGACAAGAACTTCAAGAGTCCCATTCTCAAGGACCTGAAGAACTCCTGGAATTTCCTGTGCGTCGGACACTGGATGCGAGGAGATTTCGGACAAGACCGAAAGAACATTGCCTACACAATTCGAGCCTTTCTAGAGGCCTTTAAGGACAAGGAGGGCCAGGTACCCGGACTAGTCCTGAAGGTAAGTCAGGCTGTTTCTTCCGTTCTTGATCGAGACACGATTCTCAAGAAGATTCAGGAGGTGCAGAACTCAGTTCAGTACAAGAAGTCACTTCCAAATATCTATCTTCTGCACGGTGACCTTACCGATGCTGAGATGAACGAGGTCTACAACGACTCCAGGATCAAGGCAATGGCACTGCTGACCAAGGGAGAAGGGTTTGGTCGACCGTTTCTAGAGTTTGCAGCTACCGGTAAACCCATAATTGCTACAGCCTGGTCAGGCCATCTCGACTTCCTGAAACCGGAGTACACAGCTCTGGTGGGAGGAAAACTTGAGAGGGTGCACAGGTCAGCTGTACAGCCCGGCATGATTCTTCCCGAGGCATCCTGGTTTGCTCCAAACGATCACGACTCGATAGAAGTCTTCAAGATAGTTTTTCAGGACTACCCTGTCTGGAAAACAAAAGCTGAAAAGCAGGCAGAAATTATTAACACGAACTGGACAATTGCTAGCATGGGAGAGAAGCTCAAGAGTATTCTCGATGAACACGTTCCAGACTTTCCGGAAAGGGTTGGTCTGCAGTTGCCTGGTATAGAAAATCTGGTCTAGTATGCAAGACGGAATGGTAAAGTGTCCGAGGTGCGGCAGTCAGTTGTGCTATGCACAACGGGTAGGTGATCTCGAGACGTGGCTCTGCATGAGCTGTGGCATGACAAGTACGACTCTCATGAAGGAGGGTACGGACTCGGAAAAGGCCGTGACAGCCAGGCAGCCTCAGCTCTACAAGGATCTCAAGTTTGTGGACAAGGACGGCTATGTCTGGTACCCGGCCGTGATCACGGTACCGGAAAAAGGAATGGTCTACCTGGACGGAACCACAGTGGACAACGCTGAATGGGTCGGAATACCTTTTAGACCCCTGACAAAGAAAGAGAAAAGAATGAAGCAGTATGCCGGGAAGAACTACCTCCTGGAGGCTGCCAACACAAAACATTTTGGTCGAGACGGCTTTGTGGATGCTCTCTCGGCAATGGGAATGCTTGTAAATGAAAGTTAGTTACGCCATAACAGTTTGTAACGAGTACAGGGAGTTGGAAAACCTTCTCTCTGTACTTTTTCCTCAAACTGGTCCTGAAGATGAGATTGTTATTCTTCTGGACGAAACAAAGGGATCTGTCGACAAGATAGTTGAACTTGCTCAGGGAAGATGTGAGATACACTCCGGACAGTTTCCGGGGGACTTTGCAGCCTGGAAAAATCAGCTTAACTCGTACTGCAGTGGAGACTGGATATTCCAGCTAGATGCCGATGAACTGCCTTCGGAGATGCTGATACAGAATCTGCACCAGATACTGGAGAGTACGGAAGCTGAGATGATAGCCGTGCCTCGTCAGAATCTCGTAGAAGGTATAACTCCT
Source organism: uncultured Anaeromicropila sp. (assembly GCA_964409685.1). Taxonomy (GTDB): domain Bacteria; phylum Bacillota; class Clostridia; order Lachnospirales; family Lachnospiraceae; genus Clostridium_AI. The sequence continues at coordinate 37,394 of CAYPEJ010000017.1, read as the reverse complement.
CAGGACATTCAAGAGTGGCACTGGAACGTGACCAAGAAGGGAATCAACTGGCCAGACTACCAGTGGAGACTGTACCGAAACAACTCAAAGATACACTGGGTCGGAAAAGTTCACGAACGTCCGGTGGGAGCTCTGAAGTACGCCATCATTCCCGATGACCAGTTTATCTACAGGCTTGATCACTTCAAGACCATTGAGAAGCAGAGAAGTCAGAACAACTACTACAGTAAACTAGTGTCTTCTAAATGAACAGCTACAACATATCTGCCGTCCTGGCAGTAAACTCAAAAGCAGACCTTCTGCAGAAATTCTACCAGAACTTCAGGACCTACCATCCCGGAGTTCCTCTGGTTGTCAGTGCACTGCAGGCTGATCCAGATGTCGTTGAGTACCTGGAGAGTATCCGGAACACCGATCCGGACCTGAAGATAGTTCTCGGTTGTCCGGAGGACGGTCACCGGGTCAGTTTCTCGGAGAACTACAACGCAGCCATAAATGCTGTAGAAACAGACAAGCTTGTCCTGGTTCACACAGACATGTTTTTTGGTCCGAAATTCTTCGAGATTCTAGATAGTCAGATAACGGGCAGTGATTTTGTGATCTACACCACCATGGAACCTCCGATCTACATTGGACACAGGAGACCTGGTAAGATCATTGGAGACTTTGGAACCAGCTTTGACAACTTCGATATGGCTGGGTTCAGAACCTATTGCGAATCTCGTCCAGACAAACCTCTACGAGACTACGGCTACGGTTTCTTCCTGGCAGGTCCCAAGAGTAGTTTTTGGGATGTAGGAGGATTTGACCAGTTTACCTTTGTACCGGTCTTCTGCGAAGACGACGACTTCATGGTTAGACTCAGACTGAAGGGCTACCATGTCTACCTATCTGAAAATGCTGTGTGCTATCACTTTGTGTCCCAGACGGTACGAGACCGGGCAGGAGATCCGATGGCAGACCGGGAGTTCCAGGCCAACCAGGCTTTCTGTCGTAAGTGGGGATTTGAGGCACGCTACCTGTGGGAGACGGGTTACGAGACTTGCCCGGGAGCACTACAGATCACAGACAGGGTTATTGCTCTAGAGGCACTAGACAACAGTGCAGATGCGTACATGTTTGAACCGATTTTCAACGTTGTTCGAGGAAGAGATATTCAGGTCGCGAACGTGGCTAGTCACAAGCTACAGACTCCCGGTCATGACAGAACGGAGGACATAACCATAAAACAGCTAGCTCCGTTTAGTCCAGAAATTGCTACAGAACTACTTTACAAGGTTGGCGGTCTGAGACTATACCCGGGAAATTTCAAGACGGGTGTGTTCCGGTCTAACACTGGAGAATATCAGATTGAGATACACAATCCGGGTTACCGCACCTTTCTGAGAGATCAGAACAACTATTTATCTTTGCAAAAAGAAATTAGGTACACATGAGCAACATACTAGAAGAACTCACTCGTGAGGTCCTGGCAGAGTCTACTAAGGTAAAATTTGGAGGTTACCGGTTTCTCCTGAAAGTAGACACTAACGAGGACCCGAACAAGAAAGGTGTAAAGATCCAGTTCATTCCTACCCAGTTCGGACAGATCAACAGTACGACTCAGAACGACATTGCTATCGAACTTGAGTCTAGACTGGAAAAAGGTCTGGCAGAGTATGGACTAAGAGTCGAGAGAGACAGAGCCCTGAAAGACAAGACCGTGATCGGCTTCTTTATCTACATAGAGTATTTTGACAGGATTGTTAGGAAAGCTCTCGAGAGTCAGAACCCGGGAGATACCGGAACGAGTAGAGATGACACACGACTAGAAGAACCAGAAGATGTTAAGTAAGTATTGCGAGCTTCTCACGAACTTAAGAGAGACGCGAGAGCAGGTAGCTACCCTGAGAAAGAAGATGGGTATAGAGCTAGGAGATATTCAGGTTGGTTATGAGTGCACAATCGAAAACATCTTGGAACTCCTGGGAATGACGGAGGAAGAAATAGATCAATTCTGGAGCCTGACAGAGCCTGAGAGCTAGCCTGTCAGGTTTTTCAGATTCTCACACTACACTTGAGAATGCTTTTGAAAAAGGAGATAGATTTGAGTAACATGGAGACGGTTGTGTGTCCCAGGTGCGGAAAACCCTTCCCGAAAAAGAGATACGAGATGGGCTACAGGTGCTGTGTCAACTGTTCTACCGAAAAGCCGAGGGTGTGCATCGTAGAAGAGGTCGGAACGGGCGAAGACATCTACACCGTCTGTTCCATTGTCTCTCAAGAAGAGGCTAGGACCTACGAGAGAAGTAGACAGCTTCTGCAAGGTAGTTCGAGGACAAGGCTGGCCAGTCTTGACGAACCGGAGCTGGACATGAACACTACCGAAACTGAGGAAGAAGTTGACAACGACTACCGTTCCGTGCAAGAAGCTCAAATTGCAGAAGTCCTGGAAGCTAATGGATTTAGGGAAACAGAGTTGACTGAGTCACTTAACGAGGAAGAGAGCATTTTCGATGTCATCGCTCGAGAGTCCCATAGCATGGAACAAACCACAGGAGGTGAACAGTGCCAGTAGAAAACCAGAGGCAGAACTTTCCTCGTCGGAGGAAAACCCTTACTAGAGAAGATATAGAGAGAGCAATGAGAGCAACCCGAAGCAACAGGGCTGCTGCTCGCTACCTCAACGTGTCTTACGGACACTACAGAATGTATGCTAGGCTCTACAAGGATGAGAAGACCGGTAAGACACTCTATGACATGCACTACAACCAGGGCGGTAAAGGTATTCCGAAGTATGCCCTGCACCGCACACCCGGAAAGCGTTATCGAGAACCGGCTCTGGCGGATATTGTGAACGGAAGAATTCCGGTAGAACACTACAATCCACAGAAGCTCAAGTATCGTCTCATAGAGGCTGGAATGCTAAAGCCGAAGTGTGCCAGTTGCGGCTTCAGTGGCAAGAGACTGGTAGACGGTAAGAGCCCGCTTATTCTCATGCACAAGGACGGTATCAAGAACAACTGGAATCTAGACAATCTAGAATTCCTGTGCTACAACTGTGCCTTCCTGCAGAGTGAGAAGTCGCCGGTTACAGAAGACTTTGTTGAGAAACAGGAGGATTTTGTGGATAGAACTCTTAAAAACGAGAACGAGGTCTGGGAACTGGATGACTATCAGAGAGACTACCTGAAGCAGCTGGGTCTGACCAAGGAAGAGGTTAAGGACTACGACAAGTATATCTCGAGAATATGGAAGACAAACTCACAGTAGCATACAAGCCCCGGGTTCCGGACTTCCTGAAGCCCTCGGACAGGATACGCTACAGTCTGAGTGACAGACCTCCTCTCGAGATAGACAATCTTGATGGTGACGGGACAGCCCTGAACACGGTCCGGAAACGGCCCGGACACAAGACGAAAATCTTTAAGCGAACATCCAGGAGACTAGCCGAAGCAGAGGAGTGGTTGGAGTTTGTCCGGAAAAAGAAGGAGAACATGGGGGATACCTAAGGAATCTTAGGTATCCCTTTACTTGCTGGTAAACATGATAACTTACTTAATGAAGGTTTCCTTTTAAGGGACACAAAAGATTCCTACAGTTAGAAAAAATAGAAGTAGCATGATAGGAATCTTAACGTACATCGTGTTCGGATGTCTAAATCTGATACATCGACTTCTGAACAAGCCAGTGGACATTCAGTTGTCTCCAGCAACCATGCTAGACATGTTGATCATGTGGCCAGTCTATCTTTGGAACGAGCTCAGAAATGGAAGAAATTAGAACTGAAGAGCAGAACATACTTGCACGACTCAACCAGAGGTTGAGGGACAAGATTTTTCCGGGTACCAAGCTCAACTCGGAAGAGGAAACAATCATGAACATAGTCTACAAGATCCTGAATGCTCCTGGCACAGTCAAGGTAGCTCCTCGTGGAACAGATACCTACTATCTTGTAAATGACGGATACCACTACTATGTCAGACTGAGAGGTATTTCTCTAATCATAGTCAACACAGTAGACTCGATCGAGAGATTATGCACCCCCGGTTTTGCAGACTACCTGACTAGAGTCCTGGATCAAGAAATCAAGAAGGATGCAGACAAGTTGGACAACAGACTATTTAATAGGCTTTCAGCTCTCTACGAGAAAATGAGTGACAAGATAGTATGAACAAGATACACCTAGAACTACAACCGGGTCAGAAAATCTTCTTTACCAGTGACTTGCATTTCGGACACAACAACATCTGTAAGCCCACGTTTGCCAACAGACCCTGGGCAGATGCAAAGGAGATGGGTCCGGCTCTCATCGAGAACTGGAACAGTACTGTAACTCAGAACGATATCGTGTTTGAGCTAGGAGACTTTTCCTGGTTTGATGATTCTCACACTATCAAGAAGATTCTCGACAAGCTCAACGGGCTGGAGATCTACTGTATCATGGGCAATCACGACACAGAGAAGACTTTTTCTAGGGTTGTGGATCCGAGAATTCACGTGCTCGGTGACGAAGCTGTCGTGTGGATTAGTGGTTTCGGAAACAAACGAGTTACGGAACTCTATCTGTCTCACTGTCCGATGATGACCTGGCCCCACAGGCACGGAGGTGTGCCCAACTTGTTTGGTCACATACATTCCGGACCCCAGGTAAATCAGGACAACTTAGACAAAGACATACCTCTTTGGAAAGGTTTGCAGTACGATTGTGGAGTCGACAACAACGACTACCACCCGGTAGAGCTTTCGGAAATCTTCCGGAAACTGGAACAGCAGAAGGAAGTCTAGTTTTTAGAGTCTGGACTACCTATCAGAGAAAAAACATCAAAAGTTCCAGACTTCTTTTTTTGAGTACAGAAAGGTTGTCTAGTCTTGGGATGTTAGGATACACAACAAGATCCTTGACAAGACTGCATAATATCCCGGTGGTGAAATTGGTATACACGCCAGGTCTAGGCCCTGGTCCGCAAGGGTGCGGGTTCGACTCCCGCTCGGGGTACAGATAGATCAAGACAGTCAATGAAGAGAGATAGATCCAGTAGTCAGGACTTTAGTCACTACAGTTTTCGAGGTGACACAAGGTCATTCGATGACACCAGGCCCAGAGTATGGTGGTTCTTGTGTTCAGAGAAAGATGACAACCAGAGAAAGTCAATGATTGGAGAAATTGTTTCAGCTGTAGACTGGGAGAAGATTTCAAGAGTCATGAACACTCTCGACTGGAGATGGGGATTTGACCAGGAGAAGGTTACTCCCGAGATGCTCAAGAGAAGTGCACGTAGCATGCTCGATGACGTCTCCACAAGTGGCGGAGTGCTAGAATGTGGAGGACTAGTTGCAGAAGCAAGTGTTTCTCTAGATGACAAGGGAAGGAAAGACTACTTTCACAATGTCTATCTCAAGATCTCGTTCGTCCTGGACAGCGCAGATGCCTGTGCCTGGAACTAGGTTGACACGGTCACAAGCAAGCCTCTGTAGCTCAATTGGTAGAGCAACTGCCTTGTAAGCAGTAGGTTGTTGGTTCGAGTCCATCCAGAGGCTCTAGTGCAGCGGTAGCATAATTGGACAGTGCGCGGGATTTTTCCAATCTCGAGGTGTCGGTTCGAACCCGACCTGCTTGCTCAAGTAAAAAACTATTCATTTTTAATTTTTTACGCATATGTCAAAAAAGATTAGTTCTTCAAAAAAGATTGATTCTAGGGACGACATCAAATTTGCAGAGGTTGACAGAACAGAGGGTGGAGGATCCTCGGGTGCCAGCACTGTTGAAGAGGTTGAGTCAAACGCTGAGTCAAACAAGAAGAGTATCGTGACATTCCTGAAGGCTGTTCCGGTACTGGTCGTGATTCTTGCAATCCTGGTTACACACAACAGTATCTGGAATTTTGCGCACGACGGACTAGCTGACGGCTTCCAGGTCTGGATGGCTATCATCAGCTTTTTTGTAGAGTCTAGCCTTCTTGCATGGTTCTGCAACACGGTTCTGTTCAAGAAGAAAGAGGACTAGAAACAGGTGGAGACTAAAAATCTCCACAAACGGGCTCTTGGTGTAGTTGGTAACACGTCGGTCTCCAAAACCGTTGTCAGACGTTCGAGTCGTCTAGGGCCTGCTAATTGAATCGTGGTTTCAGAAACTGGAACTAGGTTTAGGAAAAATACATTGTGGGATAGAGCAGTTGGTAGCTCATCGGGCTCATAACCCGAAGGTCGCAGGTTCGAGTCCTGCTCCCGCAACTTCCACTCAGGTGGCTAAAATTCACGGTTGAGAAAAATCACAAACAAAATCATGGCTACAAAACGAAAGAAGAGAGGTCTAACTCCTCAGGGCTGGCACACGTCACCAACAGCCGGTCGAGTTCACTGGCAGAGCGGCTACGAACGCAAGTTCATGGAGTGGTTAGATTCTCAGGGCATCAGCTTTCAGAAGTGCAAGGAAAGGTTTCCCTACACGGCTGAAGATGGGAAGAGGCACAGCTACAATCCAGATTTCTACCTACCGGAACCTCAACTCTATATAGAAGTGAAGGGAATGGTTCGCATGAACGACCCTCACAAGTTTGAGGCTTTTCCTTCTGACAAGAAACTGGTTCTGCTAGGCTACCCGGAACTGAAGAAGCTGGGCCTGGATGTGAAGGATCCGGCAGCCAACAGAACCCTGACACCGGGTAAGTGGCCCTACGGACTCCTGAAACAGATGACAGACTTTTCTCAGGTGGGAGAACTGACAGAGGAGCTCCAGGAAAAAGTTTCCAGTGAGAAATTCTTTAGCTACCTTGAAGGAAGGGTGCGATAATGGTAGTCGGCCGGTCTTGAAAACCGGTGCTCGGGCAACCGGGTTGTGGGTTCGAGTCCCACTCCTTCCGCCAGTACGGAGGCTTACCCAAGTGGTGAAGGGGACGGTTTGCTAAACCGCTAGGCCGTCATTCGGCGCACTGGTTCGAACCCAGTAGCCTCCGCAAAAAAAAAAATTCTTTTTGGCTTCTCTACTTTCCAGTACACTTGTAGAGTTAGATCATTGAAAGAGCTATCCGGCTACATAAACTATCCCTAGACAGGTAAGGCCCCATATTAGGAGTTGCAGGTGTTTCTTTTGCGCAAAAAAAAATTGGCCTGTAGCACTTGTGTGTCCCTGGGAAGTGACACCGGTACTGAAACCAGGAACGGCAGCCAGAGACCTAACCAGCGATAGTGGTCCTGGCGTGGGTAAAAGCCGGATAGCACATGTCCGAATAGTTCAGTGGATAGAACAAGAGTCTTCTAAACTCTCGACCCAGGTTCGATTCCTGGTTTGGACACATAGAGTAGTAGTTCACTGGAGACACGGCCCTATATGTCTCTTCAAAGGCCTTTCCCGGCTGGCTGTGTGGACCACTACTCTTTTTCTGTGTGCCGTTCGGACAAGTATCTAGACACAATTGCCGAGTTTCTCTTGGAAATCTAATGAGAAATGAATATCCTTGGGTATGGAAAGCGTAGAAAAGTATATTAACGTACATTATGTTCCGAGCAACATGGCTCACATTACCAAGAGAGACACAATGTCATTTGAAGGTAAGAGGTTCTGCTTCATCACAGATTTAGAACTGGTTAGTCTGGGCCTGAAGAGAGTCCGTACCAGGTCTCTCACAAGGTCATCAGATGGTGTAGAGTGCATATTTTATGGAGTTTAAAAACAACAAGATACTCGTCCTGGGAGATATACACGGTCGAGAAAACTGGAAGCAGATCGTGCAGGCAAACGCTTGGGAAACCTGTATTTTCCTTGGAGACTACTTTGACCCCTACGAAAGTAATACACTTACTCAGATGTACGAGAACTTCAGGGAGATCTTAAGTTTCCACGAAAGCAATCCCGGCAGGGTCATACTACTTCTGGGTAATCACGACTTCCACTACATGAACGGAGCTGGAGACGACAACTATTCAAGGTTTTCGCTAGACACGTTCAACAAGGTGGGTTCTGAACTTGACGAACTGTACAAGACTGGAGTTCTGCAACTGGCCTACCAGATTGAAGACGTCGTTTTTACACACGCTGGAGTAACAGGTTGGTGGTACTGGAATAAGTGTCTGGATGGTCTGACAAGGGGCCTTGTGACCGTGAACGATCTCGAGAAGAACAACCTTCCGGAACTTACGGAAGAACAGGTCAGGGAAGTTGCTCAAAACATCAACCAGTCACCTCTAGAAAAGTTCAGGTTCAGTTCAATCTGGGACATCTACGGAGAATCTAAAACACAGTCTCCAATTTGGATCAGAGCCACCACACTTGCAACACATGCCCTGAAAGGTATCAGACAGGTAGTGGGCCATACTCAGGTTCGCAGGGTTGTTCACCTGGCTGATGAGAAGATCTGGCTTGTGGATACCCTGGGACAGTCAGGAGAAGCATTGTTGATTGATAACGGAGAGTTTAAAGTAGTTCACGTAGATGAGTAGAATATCTAGACTGGAACAGGTAACCTCCTGGAACCGGGTACTCAATGCAGCCCGAAGAACAGTGGGCAAACAGCCTCTTGACAAGGAACCTTCTAGTACCTGGAAGAGCAGAATACTGCTGGCTGAGCATTCTCCCATAAGGCTTCTTGAGTACGAGTGGACCTGGGAAGACATTAAGCAGTGGGTATCTGTTCACCTGGTCCGACATCACGAGGGTTGTGAGAAGTTTGTACACTCACAGAGAGATGACAGGCGAGACAACCCTGTTCCGAGAGACGAGATGCCACAGAGCTCCCTCAACGACATGGACATGACCTGTAATGCTCAGGCTCTGATCAACATTAGTCGCAAGAGACTCTGCAATCACGCTAGTCCAGAAACCCGAGAAGCCTGGAAACAGGTTAAGGCTGAAATTCAGAAGGTTGACCCGGAAACGGCTCGAGCAATGGTGCCTGAGTGCATCTACAGGGGAGGCTGGTGTCCTGAACTACAGACATGTGGGTGGTACAGGTCAAGAGTAGCACAGGAGATGCTACAAGACTACCACTCAGCGTATCCGGATCGTCAATATACACCTATTTACCAAGGACCCACTTACTAGATGAAAATTGTAGCTATATCAGACCTGCACGGGTACCTTCCGAAGGATCTTCCGGACGGAGATGTCCTGTGTATCTGCGGAGACACTGTTCCGCTCGAATATCAGAGAGACACGATTGCAAGCGTTGCCTGGTTTGACCTGGAATTTGTTCCCTGGACAGACTCACTACCCTACAAGAAGGTTCTCTTTGTGGCAGGTAACCACGACTTTTTTCTCCAGGATCTGTCTAGAAAAGATGTGACTGGTGAAGAACATGGGCTTAGGTCACCTGCAGCAGTCCTGAAGAAACTCCTGCCCGGAAACAATAAAGGAAAGCACAAGCTGGTATACCTGTTAGACAACTCTGTTGAAATTGAGGGTAAGAAGTTCTACGGTACACCCTGGATTGCAGATCTTCAGAACTGGGCCTTCTACCTGCCTTCAGAAAAACTGGTAGAACACTATGCCCGGATTCCCAAGAGGTGTGACGTGCTTCTGTCTCATATGCCGCCCCATATTTCGGGTGTGGGACAAGTGCAGCAGAAAACCTACAACTACCTAGCAGACTACGGTAGTCAGGAACTAGCCGAGGCTCTCATGGAACGAGATATCAGGTGGTCACTGTCTGGTCATGTTCACACAGGAGTGCACGCACCACAGGAATACAGGCCGGGATCTTTTGCAGTAAATGTTTCTATTAAGGATGAGGATTACTCAGTTTCTTTCAAACCTTTCGAATTTGAAATCTAAAACACCAGTACAAGTACAGCCTGAAGTGAATGGCAGTCTATTTGATGTAGATCTTGTCATTCCTTTTGTTGACCCATCCGCGATGGGATGGCAGGAGACGAGAAACATGTGGGCTGTTCTAGAAAACCTGAAAGATATCAACCCTAACGGTAACAACGACTTCCGGTTCAGGGACTGGGGACTTCTGAAATACGTCTTTAGAGGTATCTATCAAAATCTTCCCTGGATCAGAACTGTGCACCTCATTGTAGAAGATATGAGTCACGTACCGAGTTGGTTGGACCCTGAAAAGGTACACATTGTTCTGCACTCAGACCTGTTCAGTCCGGATGAACTACCTGTGTTTAGTTCTCCGGCTATCGAAATGAGGCTCAACCGAATTTCAGGACTAGCTGAACATTTCATCTATGCAAACGATGACATGTTCTTTCTCAAACCTCTAAAAAAGCTGGACTACTTTACAGAAGACGGAATTCCGCTGATTCAGTTCAAGACTAAGTCTGTCTTCAGTATGGACATTAACGAGCACGAGTACCGGAGAGGTTTCTGTCAGAAATTCATCTTTCAGGGAGACCACGACCGTAACGTGCTTGTCTTTGATCACACTCCTCAGCCGCTCCGAAAATCCTGTCTGGACACAGTCCTGAAAGAGCATCCGGACCTGAGTCAGATAGTCACCCGGTTTCGAGACATGACACGAGATCACAGTTTCTATGTGTACCTGATCTACATGGTCCTGAAAGGTGAGTATGTTCTCGGTAGTCGAGACACAAGCACGCTGTTTGTTTCTAATGAAAAACTGGACCTCGTACTAGAGGACCTGGGGCAGCGACAGGTCATGTGCCTGAACGATTCCAGGGTGTTTGAAGCACAGGAAGCCTATGCACAGGTTAGGTCTAAACTAGATACACTATTTCCGGAGATGTCAGGATATGAGAGAGCTTAACAATATAGATGTGCTCAGGCCCTATGTGCAAGCTAGGGAAGGTAGAGTCTACCTAATAGAAGTCATTGCACGTGTTCACGACACTGAACTCAGGTACCAGTCAGAAACCTACGGAAGAAATCGTAGGATTAAGACCTACTTTGTGAAGGACCTGGATGATTTTGAGCAAAACTATCTCAAGGAGGCTTCTGAACTGTCCAAGCTGTTCGGTGCTCGAGTCTACATTGCACTCTGTCCTCTAGATCTCAACAGGTTCAGAACAAAGCTGTGTTCGGAGCTTCTCGAGAACATGCTGTGGAATGCCGGGAGTGATCCGGACTTCTTCTGTCCAGGTCTCATTGGGGATTCCGATAGGCCTTCCGTGATACCCTCGAGAGCATCAGAATCCCTGAGATATGGTCTAGAACAGGACTGTAGAATTCTCACCTTCGACCTGGACCATTCAGATCGAGACCTGGAAAGGGTTCTGGTAGAGTTCAGGCAGCTGGGAGCCGAACTCCTGAAAATAGTGCCGTCTGTACACAACCAGACCATGATTGTGCGTATACCGGAGGAGTGTAAAAACCAGGAAGAGTTCTGTAGGTGGTGGGACAAGACTCACGAAGCCAGTAACCGGGAAAAATATACCCGTCCTCATGATTTCTGTCCCGTAAACCTCTACTGTGCAGAGCAAAGATACAGGTTAACTTCTAAAAAACAGATACTCTAGTGATAGACAACTTCGGTGCCGTGGCTTCCATTCTCGAAGATTGTCCGGAAGATTCTTTCTACCAGGTAACAGTCTGTCTCCGGGCACCAGATTTCGGACTCACAGAATTCAGGCACACCTTTCGGGAACCCGGAGATGTTTCTCACAGTAGGTTCCGGGTACTTTTTGATTATGCTGTACGCAATGGTTCTGAACTACTGGAACTAAAAGAGGAACTGGTTGAGATGTGCCGACTGTCGCACGGAAGATCCTACCTGGTACTCAACTATCGCAACACTAGGAAGCTTAATCTCTTGCTAGCCCAGGAGGTTCTGAAATACGAAAATCGACCGTTCCTGGATCTCAGGAATGTAACACACTGGCACAACCATCCTCGTACCCTGGTAGGAAAAAACTTTAGTAGAGAGTTCACGACCTTTGACATAGATACTCAGATACCCGAGTACGTCGAGAAATACACCCGGGAAATTGAAAACCTTGGTTACGAGAAGATTCTGACTGTTCCGACACGAAAGGGATTTCATGTGATTACCCGCAAACCTCCGGAACTGAAGCAGAATGACTGGGATCTGAATCAGGAGCGAGACTGGTGGTATTCCCGGCTCGGCTACGGAAGGCCAGAGCTAAAAGCTTCGGATCTCTACAACAAACTTACCTTTGGCCTGCATTCTGACGGAGTTGTGTTACTATTTGCAAACTAATTAGCTACACTTGAAGCATGGGATTAGAAAAAGCAATCGCGTCTGGAAAAGAACACCGTGTACCGTATCGCGGTGCCAAGAGTGTCAGCTGTTCTTGTAGAAATCACGGGACGTGTGAGTACTGCCGCAATGCTAGACTCTACAACAACAAGAAGCGAGAGCTAGCATCCCAGGTAGAACTAGATTCAATCAAGGAACATGAGTAGTAAGATTATTGCAGTGGATTTTGACGGAACATGTGTCACACACAAGTATCCGGAAGTGGGGGCTGACATTGGCGCTGCCGAGGTCCTGAGAGCTCTCGTAAATGAGGGTCACAAGATAATTCTCTGGACAATGAGAGATCACAGACTGCACGGAGACGTGGACGGATCCCAGGTTGATCAGATTTCCACAACTCGCGACTGTCTACAAGAGGCTGTTAACTGGTTCAAGCAGAACGACATACCTCTTTGGGGAATTAACGAGAATCCGGAACAGAGTTGGTCAGACTCAAACAAGGCTTATGCAGACCTCTATATAGATGATGCAGCTCTCGGGTGCCCACTTGCGGGAGGACACGTTGACTGGAAGTCCGTTGCTGCCAACCTCATGTCACTAAAACTCCTTCCGGTTTCCGTGGTTTCAGAGCTGTTCAACTCTCCAGAGTGGTTAAAAAAGACGGTCTATGGAACAGAAAACTAGAGTTCTGATTACGGGAGTAGCTGGCTTGTTGGGAAGTCAACTAGCTACCTGGATACTGGACAACCACCCGGAATGTGAGGTCCTTGGCATAGATTCTCTACTGGGTGGCTACCTGGATAATGTAGATCCTCGGGTGATTTTCTACAAGCGAGACCTGGCAGAAGACGGAGACATACGCTTCATCTTTAGCAGGTACCGGCCAGACTACGTGTTTCACTTTGCAGCCTATGCGGCAGAAGGACTTTCTCCATTCATGCGTAAGTTCAACTATAGGAATAACGTGGTGTCTACTGTCAACATAGTGAACGAGTGCATTCACTCTCGGGTCAAGAGACTGGTCTACACCTCGTCCATGTCTGTCTACGGACACGGTCAGGGTCACATCTTTGACGAGAACGATCAACCCTGTCCAATTGATCCCTACGGAGTGTCCAAGTATGCCTGTGAACAGGATATTCGGATTGCAGGTGAACAGCACGACCTTGACTGGTGTATCATCAGACCTCACAACATCTACGGTCCTAAGCAGAACATTTGGGACTCCTACCGAAACGTTCTCGGCATCTGGATCTACAGGACAATGCACCAGCAGCCGATGCTAGTGTATGGTGACGGAGAACAGTCTCGAGCATTTACCTACGTTACAGATATTCTAGAAGGACTCTGGAAAGCAGCTGTTCAGGAAAATACCTCGAAGCAGATCATAAACCTGGGAGGAAAGGTTCCCTACACCCTGAACCAGGCTGCTGACACCCTGAAAGGTATTCTACAGGAGGCTGGTTACAGTCCGAAGATTGAACATCGGGAAGCTAGGCATGAGGTGAAAGAGGCAGTTCCGACCTGGGAAAAGTCAGAACAACTCCTGGGCTTTGAACACAAGACAGGTTTTGCAGATGGTCTCCGGAAGATGCTGGACTGGACAAAACAACAGCCTGACAGGCCTCTCTATAAGTGGAAAAACTACGAGATTGACGACGGCATCTATTCCTACTGGAAATAGTGTTTTGAGCCTCTTTTTCTATTTACGAGAAAGGAGGCTTTCCTGTGAAAAGATTCATCATTGTACTACTAACCCTTCTGTTGGTGTGGTCCTGCCGAGAAACGGTAAGCAACTGCACCTACTTCTACCGGGACACAGTATCTCCTCAGGAGCTTGTAGACAGTCTTCTGGGATCGAGAACGTCCGACTTCACGAACTGGCCTAGTTTCCAGGTAAGAGGAATCAGGTATGATTCTACAGACATTGTCACCTACCTAAACTGGATTGAGGATACAGATAGTACGGCCGTCAGTGTGTCCGTAACCTGCTACAGCAACACAGACACTTGCACGGTCAAGAGAAAACTTGTTAAGCTAGACTAGAGATGTTCAGTTCAGGATTCATCGAGAGTGATCTCACCGGGGTTCAGGTCTTCGGTGCAGAAAATCTGGAGGCTGTTAAGCTTCCGAACACATTTAGTATAGTGAAGCAGCTAGACTCACCTCACGATCAGGGAAACCTGGGCATCTGTGTATCCGTCTGTGTCACGGACATGTGCAAGTACTTGTGCAGGGGTACGGGTAAGCCCTGGGTCCGGGAACTAGGCTACTTCTACAACTGTAGGAAGGACCAAAAACAGGACGGAATGTCCCCTCGAGAAGCCCTGAGTATAGCCCTGAAAGACGGACTCGTGAAGTCGTATGCCTTCTTGAGAAATGTTGTAGCTGTCCGGTACTCAATCCTGGCTAATGGTCCCGTAATGGTTTGTCTACCGGTCTATAATTCGTCTGTGACGGACTTTTGGGACCGCAAGGGCGGGTCCGGTGTGGAAGGCTATCATGCTGTAACCCTGGTAGGTTTCCAGGACTCGGGATTCACACTGAGAAATTCCTGGGGCACAAGCTACGGCCGAGGGGGCTACTCGGTGTTTCCATATACAGCGTTTGGTCAGGTTCGGGAAGCCTGGACAATATTTAGCTAGATCTGAAGGTTGAGTTGTACAGCTCAGCCTTTTTTACCATTCTTCGGATATGAACGAACACGAAATCTTCTACAACTACGTCAACAATTTCCTGGTCAAGAACGGACAATTTACCGAGGTAGCTCCTCACGTGTGGGAACTCTGCATCAACAGACGCAGAAACCAGAGCATGATTGAGGTCAATGGAGAACGGTTCACACAGAGTCAGTCTGTTGAAGAAAAACTTCGAGTAAACTACTACTCCACCGGAAGCTCTGGAGACAGAGACTTTGCCCAAATCCGGATCACACTTACCGAGAATGACACGGTTGTGCTGGACCTCGACGAGTGCTTCTATTTTGATGATCCGGACAGCTTCGCAAGACTGATGTTGTCGATTTAGCTAAATAACTTTTAGAAAAAAAGAATATGAAAGTAAAAGATTGGAAACAGATTGTGCAGGTTGGTGACAATGCCGCCGTGGCTCGTGAGAAACTTGCGGAACTCGTGGTCGGAAATAAGCATGCTCTTGATGATGCGGATCTCGACTTTATCGACTCTCAGGAATACATCACAGCTGTGCCAGTTGAGCTTGCTCTCACGACTCACGACAGAAATATACTGATGGCAAATCACCCTGAGTGTAGACTCATTGTCACGGGAGTAACTAAGGAGTCAGCAGAGCGTCTTGCTAACGACTACGGCTACACAGTGCACGTGACTATCAAGAAGAAAAAGTCCGAAAAGGTGCCCGAAAGCAAACCATTCGAGATGAAGGTCAGGTACATTGTTGGTGGAAAAGCAGTCGAGGTGGAAATTGACGACCCTTCAAAAATTGACGAGGCTCTTGACAACCTCACCAAATCAGCTGCAAAGCTCCTGAAGTAGAGCTAGAAAAAATCAAGTAGGTAGAAAGACGTGTCCAACCGGATGCGTCTTTTCCTTGTTGCCGGCACACCACCTACCTAGACTTGGGTATGAATATGTTGCATATTGTTTCTAAAGGTCACATTTGCAAGTGTGGAGCAAAAATTCCGGAACAGCGCTGGAACCTGGGCTACGCCACCTGTGTCAACTGTTCCACTGAAAAGAAGTGCCGTCACATCGAGATACCGGCTTCCAGTCTGCAGTGGATCTAGACATGAGAGAGTTTCTGTGCAGAATCTTGGGACACAGGTACCACTTCTACGGAGGAGTGCCAGCTCTAGACCTCTACCGCTACTGTGAGTGTCTCCGGTGCGGAAAGGCCTGGGAAGCAGACTACTCGGGAAATTTGCTAAAAGAGTCGGAAAAAATCTGGAAAGAGGTAGATAGCTCAGAAAAAGATATTATCTTCAGGGTGTTAGAAAAAACAAACAAGACACATGAAGAAGACTCTCTACAAGACAGATCTCAAGGGTAAAGTTCGCGAATGGACAATCGAGGTCGAGGGTAATGCCTACAGAACAATCTCAGGGCTCCTGGACGGTGAGAAAGTAACTTCCAACTGGAGCTATGCTTACGGTAAGAATGTTGGAAAGGTAAACGGAACTACCGGTGAGGAGCAGGCTCTCAGGGTTGCCGAGACACTCATTCGTATTCGTAAGGAACAGGGATGTCACGAAAATATCGAGGATGCTAGTAAGGGCAAGAGCTTCTTTCAGCCGATGCTTGCATCTAAATACGATGCAGTTCAATCAAAAATCGTAGATCTCAAAAGTGACGCATTTACAGTTCCAGGTGGTACTATATTTATTCAGAAGAAGTTAGATGGCTTGAGGTTAATTACCTCTCTGGAAACCGGTATGCAGTCTAGGACCGGCAAGCAGATAATCTCGGCACCTCACATCTACGAGAAGCTCAAACCACTCTTCGAGAAGTATCCGGATCTCATGTTTGACGGAGAGTTGTATGCTCACTCGTCTGAAGACAACTTTAACGAGGTCATCTCGATGGCACGCAAGTCTAGACCAACTGCAGAAGATCTCAAGCTGAGTGCAGAAAAGTTGCAGTACTGGATCTATGACCTGCCCAGCTATCCCGGAACCTTTTCGGAACGAAACAGGGAGCTCAAGAGAATCTTTGCCGAGAATCCGGACATCTTTGACTCCTCTTTTGTGCTTGTAGAAACTCTGGAAGTTAGCAAACCTTCTCTCGTAAAAGGTGAGTACCTGGAACAGTTTGTGTCTGAAGGCTTCGAAGGAGCTATCGTAAGACTGGATGCTTCCTACGAGTGTAAGCGTTCTAAAAACCTGCTCAAGGTTAAGCAGTTCCAGGATGAGGAATTTCCGATCGTGGATATTGAGGAAGGAAAAGGCAATCTTGCTGGCAAGGCCGGTAGAATTGTGGTTGATGTCGATGGCAAGAGAGTCTCGGCCGGTCTCAGGTTTAGTCATGACGATGCCCAGGAAATTTGGGAAAACAGGGTCAGCTATATCGGCAAGAAGGCTACAATCAAGTACTTCAATCGTACGGTAGATGGTAGTCTGCGTTTTCCGAAATGCATCCAGATAGATAGAGAAAGTTACGAGTAGAGTGGCTAGTTCCCTGGACTCTCGAGAAAGTACCCGGTATTCACGAAACTGGTTCTAGCGATCTTTTCATGCTTCAAGGAAACCCTTAGAAATTTTAAGGAGAACAAAGAGGGAGCTCGGACATGATAAATTATATTGAGAAGATGTTCACTAAAGGGAGAAACAGTTTCTCCGAAGTGTGCAAGTTCTGAGTCAGCTTCTCAAGAAGACTATATATTCATTACACAGTTGCCGGTGGTTCTACGGACGTCATCCCATCGGCGTTATAGAAAATAAAAAACATAAAATCCAAATGAAAAGAGTCATTCTGACTTCGCTAGCACTCTTGCTAGCAACCGGTGCAGCTTTTGCACAGCAGAACGGATTTTCTGCAAATGTTCACATTTTTCAGAACGTACTAAATTCCAACAGCAATGCTGCACAATCGACAGTCATGTTCGAGGGTGGTTTTGGTACGCAGAATTCTTTCACCTACGCACTGCTAGACGGCATCAAGACAGGTGACACACCGAGTTCAACCTACATGCAACTCTTTCACGAGCAGAAGTTTTGGGAAGCCCCGATCTTTTTGCACCTGGAGTATCGCAACGTGGGATCTAACGAGGAGAGCATCTATCTCGGAGCAGCATTCAACTTCTTCACGAAACACGGAATGATAGCCGTTGAGCCGCTGCTGAAGAATTCATCGGTTAATTTCTACAAGCCCGGGTTCTTTGATCCGGAACAGTCAGCACTCCAGCTGTCGTTCGTGACCGGGTTCGACTGGGGAAAGGTAAATTTCAATTCCTTCAGTGACTTCTGGTCACCGTCACTCAACTACAGGGCTGGAGACGGTTGCAACTTCAATGCTGTGGACGGAGAAAGCTGGGGTATTCACTCGGAAGGTTGGTTGTACTACAGGTTGTTTGATCATCTGCAGGTTGGCACAATCTTTGCTCTCGGGTATAATGACTACGGTACCAGGGCTACGGGCCTCGGATTTGGCTACTCGGTTAGCTTTGGTATAAAAATCAACTAGAAAAATAGAACACTATGCTAAACATTATCCTAACTGTTGTACAAATACTACTGGCATTTTCAGCTATAGCTCTCATCTACCGATTCTTCGGAAAACTTGGAGCATTTGCAGCAGCTGTTGTCCTGACACTTTTTGCTAATATTGAGGTAGCAACCGTGGTACAGTACCTCAACCTACCCTGGCTTGTTGTGAGTCTCGGAAACGTTGCATTTGTGGGAGTGAACATGTGCCAGGACATCCTGAACGAGAACGAGGGTGGAGAAAAGACAGCCAGGCACACGGTCTGGTTGGGATTTGCCACAAGTATCATGGTGGTACTCCTGAGTCAGGTTTCTAAGCATTTTGTTCCGGTAGCAGATTCAGTTGCTACTCACGAGGCTTTTTGCTCAGTGATGGGAGACTTTAGTATTGTTACTGTTGTGAGTTTGCTCACATTCTTGATCAGCAACACAATCAATGTTAAGCTCTATGCCTTCTTCAGCAAGATCACTGACAAGATCTGGATCAGGGCACAGGCAAGTACCTGGATCAGTCAGTTCTGTGACACAGTTATCATGTCTTCAGCACTGGCAGTCCTCGGAATCTTCTCCTGGTCAGATCTCGTGGGAATAGTTCTCACAACCTACATCATCAAGGGTCTGTGCATGGTATTTGAGATACCGTTTGTATACTGGACCAAGAACATGAAGCAGGGCGGTCGAGTACGTGACGTGCTCAAACTTGCAGAAGCCTAGAAATTCAGGATCAGGTAAGGCCGGGACAGGTAAAGTTCCGGTCTTTTTCTTTCCCTTTTCAGGTCGAAAACGTAAACTTAGGAAAACAAGAAACATGTCAAAAACAGTAGCAATAACAGGAACATCTAGGGGCATTGGTAGAGCCATTGCTAAACTCTTTCTCAAGAACGGCTTCCGGGTGTGGGGCTGGGACAAGGATTCTAGTCCATTTCCGCAAAACAGTAACTACAGGCACATTCAGACAGATGTGTGTGACCTGGACTACGATCATCTAGACGTTCCAGTCTTCGACATAGTCATCAACAATGTGGGACAGCAGACACCGGTCAAGTGTGGATCAAGTGACATCAGGGTAAATCTTGAGAGTGTGATTAGCTTCACCGAACACTTCCTGGTAGACAAGCCACAGGCTATTCTGTTCATAGGTTCTTCCTCGGCTCACACTGGTCACGAGTTTCCGGAATACGTGGCATCCAAGGCTGGTCTGGTAGGTTACATGAAAAACGTGGCAACCAGGTGTGCAAAGTGGGGGTGTGTCTGCAATAGTCTGGACCCGGGAGGAGTCATAACGGAACTCAACAAGCCGGTGCTGGAAGATCCGGGACTCTGGAGCAAGATCATGGACGTGACACCTCTGAAAAGGTGGGCAACTCCGGAAGAGATAGCAACCTGGGCCTATTTCTTGACGGTTCAGCAGAGTTTCTGTACCGGACAGTCGATCCTAGTTGATGGTGGAGAACGAGACTGTCTCAGCACGTTCGTCTGGCCAGACTAGTGTAGGGGAAACACAGAAAAATAGTGTAAGGGGGGTTGACAAGCTCAGTCCTCCTTTCTAGTTTTTGTACACATTGATTACTAAAGGGATATGCAGAACAAACAGGAGGAAAAGGTAATGACTCTGACCGAACTCAAGAAAGTCGTGAACAGTTCACCGGTGGACACAGAACTGCCTCTGGAATCCTTAGGAGAACAAAGCGAAAGCCTTAAAATGAAGATTGATATACTGTCAACATTGGGCTTTGTGAGACTCAAGGATACCAAGGAATCCCTAACGGTCCTTAAACATGTTCCGGACTCGTTTTCGGAGGACAGGCTGTCTGACGATGCAGATGCTCGAAAATACCTGGAACGCTACCGAAAGATCACGGGTAGTGGCCACATTGCTGAACTAGACACGTGTTTCTGCAAATGCCTTCACTGTTATGATTCTGAGAACTGCTACGGACGAAGTGTGGCCACAGGTCGGATTCTTCGGGAACTGGCACACACGTTGAATATCAAGCAGTTCGAGAGCCTCTAGGATACTAGCTATCTTCAACTATTTATGGGATGATATACCTTCACGAAATGGTTTTTCCCTAGAAAAGTTGAACTAGATGCTACTACAAACTACTGCGGGCAGTGACGCCCTGAACTCTACAGTGGACCAGCTGACAGAGTCAAGTATCAGCCTTGCCGAGGCTGCTGCCAACTTCGGTGCCCTGAAAGTGATGTTCGGTGTGTTCCTGGTCTTCATCTTCCTGGTACTAATCTTTTTCCTGTATCAGATGTTTACCTACAACAAGAAACTAACCGACATGCACGAGTCATCCAAGAAGATAGAAAAGTTTCTGGAGGAGGGTAACAGTCGAAGTGTCGGCACCGCAGAGGCAAACGTGCTTGTTCGAAGAACATTCAGTGATTTCTCACAGACAATCAAGTACAACATCTTGAGAACCAGACTAGAGAACCATCTCGATCGTAAGGAAGTAGTCTCGACCAAGATCTACCGGTTCGTAACCTACGAATATGCTGAGATGAGATCTTTCCTGAGCAACTTTGTGTGTGAAGATCACGAGCTCAGCTATCTCATTGCAGATGAAGACATTCAGGTGATAATGGACTTCATGCTAGAGCAGGTCTACCAGGAAAAGAGTGTGTTCTCAATTTCAACCATGGACCAGACCACAGATATTCTCATAAACGGCATTAAATTGACGGCTCTCAAGAAACTCTAGGCACAGGTTTTTTAGCTTTGAACATATGGAAACAATCAAGTATCTTCTAGACTATTTCTTTGTGTGGACCGACGGAGGATTTTGGCACTTTCTGATGCTAGCTTTTCTCTGCTACCTGCTCGGTAGTCCGTCCAGGGTCTACATTTCAGATACTCACCGGCAGGAGGAGGACAGTAATGGCCGAGCTCAGTGACAAGGAAAAACTCCTGCGACTGGTCAAGCAGCTGCACAAGAAACGTAAGATCAAGAAGGTAACCGACACTCAACTGACCGTAGAAGGTGTCAGTTCTTCTCTGGTTGCAGACACGATCGCAAACATCTCCTACTCGGGAACACCTTCTATCGAGGTCAGGCAGAGTCTGCGCAACATAGTGGACAGTTACCAATCAAAAGATAGATTCTAGTTGCTGATGAAAATTCTGAAAACAATCCTACTCACAATCTGGCAGCTGCCTCAGACCCTGGTGGCGCTGCTGATGATGCCTTTTCTGGGGAAGCTTACCAGGGTGGCTTCCAGGCACAACTGTATCTGCTACCAAGGTGAACACATGCAGGGAGGAATATCTCTCGGAATGTTCTGTTTTGTGTCTAAAAGCCTGGCTGAACGAGAGACGAGTGTGATGCACGAGCTGGATGGACACACGGTTGACTCAAAAATACTGGGCCCTCTCTATCTCCTCGTGATAGGTCTACCATCTCTCCTGAATGCCTGGCTGCACTTCACAAAGTGCTACTATGACTTCTATACAGAACGGTGGGCAAACAGGCACGCGGGTCTTGAATGTGTGCACCGAGGGTCCTTCTACTACCTGGTCAAGAAGAAGTAGTTTTTAGCCGAGCCTTTTTGGTTCGGCTTTTTTGTGTCGTCTTCGGGAAAAAGCTTAGACTTGGACTGTAGAACAAAGAAGTATTGATCATGCATAAAGTTAAAATCGCACACGAGGCACCCAAGAGCATTTTTGAGGCAGTCCAGACCCTGACGGACTACGACTACTTTCTCGTGCACCTGTTTGAGGAAGATCCGGAATACCTTCAGCTTGCAAAGGATGCCGTGGCAAAGGGACGAGAAGTCATTCTAGACAACTCAATCTTTGAACTCGGAACAGCATTCAGGATGGACAGGTTTGCCTACTGGGTTAACGAGATCAAACCAACCTGGTACATTGTTCCGGACTCTCTCGAGGATACTGCGGGCACAATCTCCAACATGCTAGAGTGGATAAATGGTTACAAAGGCACCATCAATCCGAACAGTAAGATGATTGGAGTGGTCCAGGGAAGGAACTACGAGGAACTCAGGCAGTGCTACCGGTTCATGGACAAGAAGGCAAATGTAGACAAGATTGCGTTCTCGTTTGACCTGTCCTACTACAACAGGTCTTTTCCACACCCGAACAAGCTCGTGGGATGGGCAATGGGTAGGGTAAAGCTTCTTAACGACCTACTAGAAGACGAGATAATCAATACAGACAAGCCACATCACCTGTTGGGTTGTAGTCTTCCACAGGAGTTCAGGTACTACGACTTTGATCAGGCAAACAGCTGGATAGATTCTATAGACACAAGTAATCCGGTTGTGCACGGCATCAAGGGTATTCAGTACAACGCTGAGGGTCTGAGAAAAAAGGAGAGTATCAAGCTCTACACCTTGATGAATGAGAAGCTAGACGGTGATCAGCTATACACTGTCGTGTACAACATAGACATGTTTAGTAAATTCTGTAACGAGGAGTGCTACTAGTGGAAGAAGTAAAAAAGACACAGCCCTCGAAAGAGGAGTACATAAATGCTCAGAGAATAGCAGCAGGTGTTGCTTTCGGCCCGGTACCGGAACTCTACAGCACACTAGACTGGATTGCCGAGTACGACAAGATCCAGCAAAAGAAGTCCGGTTTGTCTGCTCGCAAGAGAAAGATTGTGCAGGACACGATTGATTCTGCTACCGAGAAGTACGAACAGGACAAGCTGAACGGAAATACGGAACGTTTTGACAACCTACAAAAGGTAGTTGAGAAGTTTCTCAAGTTTGTACAAACACTAGATCAGGTTCACCAAAACAATGCAGTCTAATTTTTTCACCTATACGAGTAGGAACGGTACCACTACCACTATCAACCTAAATTACGTAGAGCTAATCTTCTATGCAGACGGTCAGGACACCGCACAACTGCACCTTCTCAACGAAGAGGTAGTGCGAATACCAGCTGAGGTCTACAAGGACCTGTGTAATCATATCAAAAGTTGTAACATTCTATGAGTAATTTGCTGCAAAAGATAGCTCACCTGAGCTCCCCGAATCTTGTCTGGAAATGGTACTTTGTTTCAAATGATGGACGTTTCTATGGAGAACGCAACAGTTTCTAGTACGGTTAATGCGTACATAGGCAGAGCTGACCTGTATCTAGATGAGATAGGTTGTCTCACAGTTCTCCTGGCTCTCGAGGGCGACGGGTGGACATCAACAGTCGGCGGCTACAGCCTCAAGGAAGACACGAAACCGGACTCTCCAGACAAGACCGGCTTCTTTGTCAAACGCTTGCTAGAGGTTTTTGACAAGAACTGGTTCAGTGAACTCAAGGACCTGCCGTGTCGAGTACTGGTCGAGGACGGAGAAGTGCGATCAATCGGACATTTTCTGAAAGAGTGCTGGTTCACTCCTGAAGTCGAGATGTTTCCTTCTACGGAAGAAGCATCGTAACTTGAAAATAATCAATGAGAACAAGGCTGAATTCCCACTGGAGTTCAGCTTCCCTTTCTAGTTTTAGGTCATGATAGTTGAATACGAACGTACCTGGTGCGACTACTTGACGCACTGTCCTTTCGGAGAAGAAGCCGAAGTTGGGTCCTACAAGTGTTCCAAGTGTCCTTCCTTTGAGAGGAGTCTGGGTGAGCTGAATTTACAGTCTGAACCTTGCAACTACGGACGCTACTCCGAGATCCTGACTGGGGAAATCATCTGTAGCAGGAAAACGAGATGAGATACAGGGGAAGGGTTGAGTGCTGGAAGACCAGGTATCAGATCCTGAAAGCTAGGGTACACCTGTGCCTGAGTCCGGAACACCGGAGGGTTGTGAGAACTGCCAGGAAGGGCTATTCCTACAGTTCCGGGTTCATCTACGACCTCGAAAAGGTGAAACTGAAAGAAATGCTAAAGGACTGGGAAAGGATGCCGGCATACTACGAAGACAGGCCCTACATGCTCCGGGACATCCGGACCTGTATCTGGCTAATCGAGATATTCAACGAGGAAAAGCACCTGGACGACATCCGGATCAACACCCAGAACGCTCTCAGGTTTGACAAGAATATCTACCTGCACTTCTACGAGAACTTTCCGGAAGAGTTGTACAAGCTCAAGGCTAAATCACTCTACCACAAGATACGTCTCGAGAGGGACCAGGACTGGTAAACACTGAAATTAGGAATCATGAAGATAGTTTGTACAGAGGGATGCGTGTGCACAAGCATCACAGTGGACGGAGAATATTTCCAAGATCTTTCGATCGAGGAGCAGCGAAACGTGCTACACAAGCTCCTGGACAGGTGTTCGAACACGAACCTGAGCAACCTGGCCTTCAGACTTATGGAGAATCTTGGAGAATACAAGTATCTCTATACCTGTGAAGATTGTGGCGATAGTGTTATCGAATACACCCTGGAAATCTAGAATTTGACGGTTGAATTTGCTACCTTAGGGTATGAAAAAGATAGTAAGTATTTCAGGCCAGGCAAATCCAAACTATCTCGCATCTATACAGAAGATCGAGAGTGTGGAAGCCATCCCGAACGCTGACCGGCTCGTGAAGACCGCGATCAGCGGCTACGACATGATCATTCCAAAGGACATGCAGGTGGGTTCACTGGTGGTTTACTTCCCGGTCGAGTCCTGTATTTGTGAAAAAATCTTGTCGGCCAACAACCTCTTCGAGAGATCGGAGTTTGAACGAAACGCCAATGCCGAGGAAGTCAAGAAGCTTGTAGCAGAAGCTGAAACAGAGACAGACGAGACCCGGAGGGCTGAGATTCTGGCTCAAATCAAGAGCATGTGTGGCTTCTTCAACAGCAAGGGTAGGGTACGTATCCTAAAGCTCCGGGGTGAGTACAGTCAGGGTTTTGTAGCCGGTATAGATTCTCTGGTAAGGACCTTTCCGGAACTCTCGGATGTCAACTTTGAGGAACTCGTGGGAACCCAGTTTGATACTGTGGGAGACGAAAAGGTCTGCTGGAAATATGTTCCGGTAGTGCGAGAATCCGAACACACGGGACAGAAACACTGGAAGCAGAGAATGAAGAGGTTCC
Source organism: uncultured Anaeromicropila sp. (assembly GCA_964409685.1). GTDB lineage: Bacteria > Bacillota > Clostridia > Lachnospirales > Lachnospiraceae > Clostridium_AI. The sequence goes on along the minus strand of CAYPEJ010000017.1, from coordinate 12,105 downwards.
AGAGGTTTGACCGTATCGTACCGGACACGTTTGCCTTTCACTACGACACGACCATGTTGGCAGAGCATATTCAGGAACTAAGTCCGGAAGACAAGGTATCAATCTCGGTCAAGGTTCACGGAACCAGTGCCATATTTGCCAACATCCCGACCAACCGCAAGCTCTCGACCTGGGACAAGGTTCGAAAGTTCTTCGGGGCACACGTGCAGCTCACGGAATACGGAAACGTCTACTCTAGTAGGTCGGTCATCAAGAACCGGTGGGCCAGAGAGGACACGGATGAGAGTACAGACATCTGGACCTGTGTCAACCGGGTAGTTGCTCCCTACATCGGGAAGGACATGACCGTGTACGGTGAGATTGTGGGCTACCTTGAGGGCAAACAGAACATGATTCAGAAGAACCACGACTACGGATGTGTTCCGGGACACTGGAAGTTCATGCCCTACAGAATAGTCACTCGGGTTAACGACCGGAACTGGGAATGGAATCTTCCGGAGGTGCAGGCCTGGACCCTGAAACTGATGCGGGAACACAAGGAACTGGAGGACAAGCTAATGCTCCCGGTCATCTTGTATACCGGAAAGCTCAAGGATCTCTACCCCGAAATCAAGGTTGATGATCAGTGGCACAAGAACCTGCTCGAGATGCTCAAGACAGACCAGAAGAAGGATGACCAGGGTCACCACGGCTGGTGCATGGAGATGCGAGAGCCGCTCTGCAAGAACAAGGTACCTCGTGAGGGTATTGTTGTGAGAATCCTGAACGATTCAACAGCCCGGGCCTGGAAGCTCAAGACCAGGGCACACTACGGACTAGAAGCCCTGCAGCACGACAGTGGTGAGGCCGACATGGAGGAACTTGCCTAGTTGCTAAAGAGATAGGATTATGTTGAAAAAGATTTTCAGAATACGGAAGAAAGAGGTCAAGAAGGTAGATGGCCGGGTCAGGAAAGACTACGACTGGATCAGGGGAGTCATTGCGACATGTACGACCGAGGAACACCTCGAGGCAGTCGAGAACCTGGTCAGCATCTTCTGCCACAGGTGGACAAGCCGGGGCTACGACAAGACCGAGGTTTGGAGTCTGGTGCACGAGCTGATCAGGTTGAAGCTTGAGAAGTATCGAGAATTCCTGAAGGAGGACAGGCCATGCTAGAAGCTGTGTCAAAACTGGTGGGATGCATTCTGCTACTGGTGCTGGTGTATGCTGTCCGGGCTACCCTGGTGATGTGGTGCTGGAATGCTGTCGTGTCCGGAACCCTGGGACTGCCAACCCTGGGCTGGCTAGAATCGGTGGGACTGGTGGTACTGGTCCGGAACCTGGTCAGTGCGGGTGTGAGCTTTCGGAACAAGCAAGACCAGAAATAGGAATAGGAATAGAAACTAGGAGAAAAAAACAATGTCATACTACAGAAAAATCAGACTCAAGAAGGATCTAGACCCCAAGTTCAGGTCTTTCCTGAGAGTGGACAACAAGAAGAAGCTCGAGAGTGATCTCGAGAAGTATAGGCAGGTCCTACTGGCTACCTGTGTGACCCTGCAGTACGACCCGGAACACACCAACCTCTACAAGATGTATGATCAGGTGTACCGGGCACTCTGGACCTACGCAACCTACCTGGCAGAGGACTGGAAGATTCGGCTGGTCCAGACCCTGGAGCAGAACAAGAACGAGCTGGAGCTGTGCGGGTGGGAATATCGAGACCGGGGATCGGACCTGTGCAGCTGGGAAAGTCTGGACGAGGTGTGCAACTACTACACGGAACGATTGTTTGTGTGTGCTCTTGAACCAACGGGTGGCATGTTCGAGGCTGAGAGTCACTACTGGGACAAGTGGAAGGCCGTTCGGGATGCCCTGGAGGACCTGCCAGACTCGGTGGAGGTCTTGATGAACCGGGAGTTCCTGGACACGTATGGTGACCACCCGGACCTGGCAGACGAGAGTGACGGCTACGAGAGAAAGTTCCCGGAAGAGCTGGAACAGGAGAAACCGGACCCGGAGGAAATCCTGGATACCGGGGGTTCTTAGACTAGCGGACTTGAGAAGAGAGAGAAGGGAATGATCCCGAGAAGGGGTTGTTCCTTTTTTCCGTGTCTTCTCGGAACACTGGGGAGAACAAGAAGGGAGACCAAAGATGATGAATTATATTAGGAAGATGTCCATTTAAGGGATACTAAAGGTTCCTTAGGCGTTCCAATAAGAGTCCTGGTTGGACTGAGACTGGAGGTAGAAAGGCCGGTTCCGGAAAGGTATAAGGATCGTAGTGTTCAAGTAGATTAGTGTATCGAGAATCTGGAAAGGCTGGGAAAAGCAGAAAGTTAGGAATATTCCAGGACGGCCGGACCGGTCCAGATTGTGCCAGACCGGTAGAAGAACGGGTAGGCCCACTAACCGGACAGTTCTAGAGAAAACCTAGAGAGATAAACTTGGCCTCAGGAGTTCTGGAGAATCGTTGCTGGTGGTGCGAAAGACCCGGACGCTAGGGGCCCGCTAGCGGTTTCTGGGGGATAGTAGAGCCGGAAGATGGTAGAAATGTGTTGGAGAAATTGGTAGAAGAAGACCGGAGATTGCTAGGGAAGACCGAAGCGAATAGCGAGGCCGAAGGGAGCCAAGGAGTTACGCGACCGGGCCAGGTAGAAACAGCTAGTGGGTACCAGGAAGGCCACTTGAGACTACCTAGAAACCCGGCTAAATGGTCCAGCTAGACCCAGACAAGCAACCGGGACAACCAGCTACCGGGTAGCAACCTTGAGTCTACCAAACTCTCTCTAGGATATCCGGTTTTCTTTTTTTAGGGCCTATTTATAGCTGAAGTCTGGATCAGAAACGTTTTCAGGGTCGGTCACGACTGATCTGACAAAAACTCGACCCCTAGTCTGCCTGTCTTTGCTACGGATGGTCAGGCCAGTAGTGCTGGGATGCCTAGAGCCAGTAGTACGTCGTGAGAGACGCTAAAATCTTCAAAAACAAAAAGAGACATAACTCTCCAGTAGATTCAGCCAGTTGCTACCTAGACCGGTCTTCAGGAGTTGAGTAGGGGCTGCCCTTAGTAGGCATTTGTGAACGAACCGTACAGTTGTCGGTTGAAACTAGTAAACCCGAGAACGCCAGAAGATCACTAGGAGACACAGGTAAAACCTGGAAAGTTTCAGGAACAGGGTAGCACCTGTCTAAGGAGTCCACCACCTGCATGCCAGGGCTCAAGGTTTCGGACTTTTTCCCCATGTCTACTACTCCGGGGCTAGGAGTTCCGCCAGTACTGCCACCTTTCTACCGGACCTCACACCTCAATCAACTAGACTTGTGCTTATGATGAACAAGAGAGAATACCCAGTGGTCAAGATGTGGTACGGCAAGGGTACCGGTCGCACTATAGAAGAGATAATGACCTGGAAACCGGACTACTTTCTGTGGCTGGTCGAGACCTTTCTAGATGTTACTCCAGAGCAGGCAGCCCACTGGTCCGGTCTCCACCCGGAGCCCGACTTCCGGCTTCCCCCGGAGGTTATTTCTCCCCCGGAGCTGCAACCCTATCTTCACACCCGGGGTGTACCCGAGGACACCTATTCCCAGCTGTGCCAGGTCTACCAGGCCTATCTTGAGGAGAAACCCGGGCCGACCCGGACTGACCTGTTCAGGCAGATTCAGGCTCTTGTGAGTTTCTAACTTTTCCAAACTTTTTAGCTGTCTTTCCAGTTTGGGTTGCTATCTTGGGTTGTGGAAAGAACAGTTGACAGTATGACACTTGACCTGGCCGGGCTGCTCCGGGAACTGCACCGGATTCAGTATTCCGTGTCCGGGGTCAACAATATCCGGACCAACGTAGCTGGCCTAGAGCTCGATACCGGGACTAGTCCGTTCTCCCTAGTGCTCCGGGTCCAGGAACCCCGCTAACTCTTAAGCTGCAGATACGACATGAACAAGCCATCTAAATTCAGACAGGACATCGAGAACATCCTGAGACAGCACGGCACACCTCTCCAGAGACGGGACTCCTACTGGGTCTGGAATGACCAGTATCCCTGTGGACTCCGGAGGCTCAAGTGGTGGGGTATCCGGATTAGGCCCGAGGCACTCCGGGCCGTTAAGCGCTACTGCAAGCAGGTGCCGGGTGTCAAGCGAGTCTATCTCAACACGGGCCAGGGCCGGGATCTCTGCATCCTGGTAGATCGACCGGTTCGGGAACTCGTCTAGATTCAGCCCGGGGCTCAAGACTAGAGAAAGAGAGCTAGAAAACCAGACTAGTTCTCTTTTTCCCTTGTGAAGTTCTCCGGTAAGTATTATCTTCAGGGTGTTGAAACACAAACAGGTATGGAAAAGTTAAACCTAGTAAATCTACTCAAGGGTTGCCCAGCAGGCACAAAACTCTGGTCAGACATTCACGGAGAATGTGAATACTCGGGTGTCAGTAATGTGAACGATAGGTACCCGGTAGAACTAAAGACCCGGTCAGGAGACGGTATCGAGGGTAATGCTTCCTTTGCTGCTGACGGGTCGTGGCTTGTAAACTTTAGCGGCCTCTGTCTACTCTGGCCTTCAAAAGAACACAGAACCTGGGATGATTGGGACAGGTACAAGATCAATTGCATTCCTGTCTGGGAAAGACCCGGGACACACAGAGAGGCCTGCCAGATTCTTGGAATACCCTGTGACGAGAATGTGTATCCCTGGATGAAGTTGCGTATTCTCGGAGAAGCCTGGAACAAGGCTGACCGGGTTGTCGAAGACCTCAAAAAGATTACTACCTATGCACCCAGGGTGTATGATTCAAAAGTAGGCACTGTTGCAATATTGCCACACAGCAGCACCGGTGTTCCTGCAGTGTTCCCAGACGAGGAGACTGCTGTTGCGTTCGGAAAAGAGTTTAGAGACCTCTATCTCTACTATGTCTAGAGTTGTGGCACAAGTAGGTAAAGCATATGAACGAGAATCTTGATCTGACAAAAATCCTGGAAGGGTGTGAAGGAACTAGACTCTGGTCGCCCCTGTTCGGATAGTCCGTGACGACGATATCGATGCACCCTGTGTGGAGGTAACAGAAACCGGGGGGCACCGGCTCTACTTCTATCCTGACGGAACCTACTTCAGGGACTACGAAAATGCCGAGTGCGTACTCTTCCCTTCTAGGGACCAGCGAGACTGGTCGAAAGCTACGGGGAAGCACGGCCGAGGCTTACCGAAGATGAACTGAACACTGTCGACGAGGACCTGGATATCCTGACCCGGCTCATTGTAGTACGAGATGTCTGGTGGAAGGCTGACAACAACTGGAAACCGCTGGAGTGATAACAACAAAAAGTTTGCGGTGATCTGCTACGGGAGTACCGTCAGTAAAGATACATCCGTAGGCTGTGCCAGGTTGCTGAGTTTCCGTATAGAGGACCTCCGGGACATGTTCCTTGACAACTACCGAAACCTTATCAACGGGTGTAAAAAACTATATCTAGAATGGCACAGGCAGATCTCAAGAAGAAGCTCACGACCGAGTATCTCGGTATAGCTCACCGGGTTAATCGACTTACCGATTTCATCTCTAGTCCGGACTATGATTCCCTGGACACGGAACATCCTACTCCTGTTCCAGCAGTACCAGGCCATGTCAACCTATCAAGATGTTCTCCAGAAGAGACTGCAACTCCTGGACACATCCGGAGAACAGGGGACTACCTAGGTAGTACTTGGGAGAATCAATTTAGGGTTGAAAGTGGTATATTCTATTACTTCAGCCTTCCCCCTTGTTCTCCCTAAAGGTTCTTCCCCGCAACTTTCTCCTTCCTCTCTCAGAGTTCCTGGCTATACTTCGGGTAGAAATAGAGATGTGAGAAAACAGGACTTACACGGCTTCACCTGGGCTCCTCACGGGCCAAAAGAAGACAAGGACACTCTAGTTCTGTAGCAACACGGGATGTATTCTTTCCCACAAAGTGACGCTCTGACCCACCCTGTCAACGTTGACCTGGATGCCCAAGAACACGGGAACCGGGACTAGAGAATGCAGCTACAGGACCAGCCGGACTACAGGGGCCGGGTAGGGGCACAGCCTCGACGCTGGGTTGATAACGCCTCTACGGTACCAGAATCGGTAACGATTCTTCTCACAATCTAGCTGGCTTAGTTACAACTTGGCTAGACTATTGTCTGGGATTATCCAGGGAATAAAGGGTAGCGGAATGTGCGGTCGGGATCCAGGACCGACCGGGCCCTTGTTCACCTGGATTCCCCGTGTCCGGTATCTTTTTCGAGAAATTCCGGTAGGAGACCTTGATCAAAACAGTTTTTCACCTTATCTTCAGGGTATTGAAACATAAACAGGTATGGAAAAGTTAAACATAGCAGAATTGCTTAAAGATTGTCCGAAGGGGACAAGGTTGTACAGTCCTATTCTTGGAGATTGTACACTAAGGGAAGTTTTCGACAGTCTTAACAAACACCCCTACCATATTGAGGTTGAGTTTTTGGATATAGCGGGAAACAAGAAAACTGATAGATTTACTGAGTACGGATTGGTCTACTATCAGTATTTAGGAGAATGTGTGCTCTTCCCTTCCAAAGGCCACAGAACCTGGGAAGACTGGGACGAGTACAAGATAAACTGCCTCCCTAAGCCGCAGAGGCCAACGACCTATGAAGAGGCTTGCGAGATTCTCAGGTTGCCAGTTGAAACGTATGCACATCCCTGGCTGAAGCTGAATGTTCTGGGTAGAGCCTGGAACATGGTAGACAAAACGGTAGACGATGGAGGTCCTCGTTATTATCCCCTGTTCAGCAAACATGGTACAGCTTGTCTACTCAGTTCTGGCTTCACCGGTGTTCCTGCAGTGTTCAGGGACGAAAAAACTGCTGCCGAGTTTGGGAAAAAATTCGAAGATCTTTATCTGAAATTACAGTGAGTGTAGGAGATCTAGTATGAAAATAGCAATCGTACTCACAGTTATCGGTCTGTCAATAATCGCAGTGCAACTGTTGATTACACTTTTTTCAGGTGTCGCCTCAGATACGGGTAACACCGATAAGCTTTCTCAGCAAACAGATAAGGTAATTTGTCGCATTCTTGTTGGCGCTACACCTTGTGTACTTTCAATTGTAATTCTACTTGTGGATACACTATTGACACTATAGCTTCTAAATACCGATGATTATGGGATTCAAGAGTATCACACTGATAGCACTCATCTTGGCAATGTCTTTTTTCACAATAGCTATAGCCGTACGCATGACCGAAGCGCTTATATGTATTGAGCCGAACCGCAAGCTTATGGTAATTGCAGAGACATTCTTTGTTGGAGGTGTATGTCTGGGGACACTCAGCGTACTGCTCTACTTTGCGTACGCGATAAGCAAATTGATTGTTTAATGACACTGAAGCAAATCAAAGAGAGAATTAGTGCCCTGGAAAAAGACTATCCCGGGGACACAGAGACAAATGTGAACTCTGTTAGCGTTGGTGCTACACCCCTTTCGAACTTCACAGGACTGGAACCGCTGATTAGTTTCAGGCTACGGGATGTACTCTGTGTGAAAACAGTTACGGTTGACTAGATAGACACATGAACGAGAATATTGACTTGATAGAGCCAGTCAGGTTTCCGAAAACCTGCACAGAGGCGCAACAGATGCTAAGCACAGAAGAAGGCGTTGACCTTTCCGACGATATGTGCAAGTTCATATCACTCATTGAGGCCCGCAATGCCTACTGGAAGGTTGATGGTAATTGGAAACCAGATTGGAAGGCTTCCGGGGCTAAATATATTCTATTCAACTATAGAGGCGTAATAGATTGTGGTAGTCGTGAATTTGACCCCTGTATTCTTGCCTTCCGAACATCGGAAATCCGGAACGAGTTCTACAAGAACTTCAGAGACCTCGTAGAATCCTGTAAAGACTATATCTAGAGACAATGAGTCAGCTCCTGGAACCCAGGCCGTTCACCCTGGCTTACGACAAGGAAAAAAACCTTCAGTTCATCACAGCAGTTCACCAGACCGGTGGAACCTGCACAGTTACCTGTGTGGCACAAGGCAGTGAACAGGAACACACCTGTACCTGGGGCAAAGACGGGGTCTGCTACGAGAATGCTCCCGGGCGGGAGGATATCGAGGCTCTCCAGAACTGTGAACTGGACGAGGATGATCTAGACAGTGTCTTTCCCTGGTATCGCTAGAGAGAATTGAGGATTTGCATATTTCCCTTTGGGGAGACAAATTTTAAACTGAAAGTAATATAATTTATCATTTTCGAGTTCCATCCTTGGGATACTCAAGATTTACCGGCTAGCTCAAAAGGAGGAAGGTTCAAGACTAGGGTCTCCCGGGCAGAGGCTGTAGCGGTCTCAGAACTAGTTAGCTATCAAGAAGTCAGAGTTCAGGTTCTGGCTTCTTTCCTTGTTTCCCACTCAAAAAAGTCTTATCTTCAGGGTGTTGAAACACAAACAGACATGAACAAGACGACAATTACACTCAGCATTCTGGGCGCCGCTGGACTGGCAGCCCTTTCCGGCTACATCGGCTACGGTATCGGATCTCTGGCCTGGAACCACCAGGTAGCTTCCGAGGTCATGGCCCAGGTCGAGACAATTTCACAAGATCGCAACACAGCCCTGACCGACTGGGACATCCTGACCCTGGCCATCTCCAAGACCGAGAGCGACTTCAACTTCCTGGCCCGAGGCACAAAAGGTGACCTGGGTCTGGTCCAGGCTACCGAAATCTGGGTTGAGGACGTGAACCGAATCCTGGGTGAACAGGTCTATATTCACGGTGATGCTCTCGACCCCCGGAAGTCCCTCGAGATGTACCGGGTTATCCAGGACCACTACAACCCTGGTCACGACCCGGCCCGGGCCATCAAACTACACAATCCGAAAGGTGACTCGATCGGCTACTCTATCCGGGTCTGGAAGAATGTCGAGTGGGTCAGGAGATATGAACAGGTCCGGAAAATCCTGCTGGAACAATCTGAGAATTCTAACTAGAGTCCAGGCTCAAGCTGGAAAATCAAGAATTCGCATATTTCCCTTTGATCTCCCAAAAGACAAATCAAAAGTAATATAATTTATCATTTTCAGTCTCCCCTCTTGGGATAACAAAGATTCCCCGGGTGACTGGAGGCCGGCCGGGTTTCTCGTGAACCTACCGGCCTTTTTCCCTTACCGGTTTCTGGGTTTCAGGAATAGTAACTATTTAATATACACATACAGCCAGCGAACACGTGTTTTGCTACGATAGTACGACCCTCGCAAAGGTGCAGAGTTCTGCCTTTTCTATCGCGTTTTGACAGATTCTGTATCAGTCTATCCCGAACTTCGGGGTATAGGTCGTGCACATCAGACGCTTAGTCCTAGACGGTTGGAACGTACATATGGGACGAGGGAGGTCTGGCAACAGACGGCTAGTCGTGTGATACCTGGGCGATACAGGAAAGTGGGTTAGTTGCATGACTGCAGAACATCCAGTAGCTGGTGCTGATACGAGTTTTTACTTTCTTTCCGTATGCCAACATACTGGAGAGTCTAAATCTCGGCCCTGAGTGAAAGCACAGTGTACGGCGTAACTGGCGTAACTGGCGTAACTGGTTAAGTTAACTAGTAACTATACTAGAGAAAAGAACTAACTGGTTGGAGAAAAGAACTAACTGGTTGGAGAAAAGAACTAACTGGTTGGAGAAAAGAACTA
>CAYPEJ010000017.1:0-2331 GCA_964409685.1 uncultured Anaeromicropila sp. | reverse complement strand
ACTGGTTGTTAAAGGAAGTTTCTTTTACACAGGGGGAGAGATGAGGTAAAAAAACTTTCCATGTTCTGGTGGGTCTACCAGGTACTAGAAAAGCTCAGGGAAATTCTATATCTTTGTGCATTAACTTATTGATTCAAAAATGGATAAAGTAATGTACAACTCAGGGGTAAGAGAGAATTTCGAAGTTCCGGATGGATACAGACTGGTACGTAAGCCAGAGTTCTTCATGTTGATCTACCTGAAATCAATCAAACTACTCTACGAACTGGAATCAGTTATAGCGTTCAAGGTATTCTTCAGGTTGTGTGAACTAGCTGAGTTTAGTTCAGGTAGGGTAGACCTGGACAAGGTTTCCCAGTGGATTCACAAAGACCCGGATATCTCAGATAAGCAACTCTCGGAAGGACTGAAAGAACTGGAAGAAAAGAACCTGGTCAAGAAACTTAGTCAGAACGTGTATCTACTTAATCCAGCTCTGGTCTGGAAAGGTAGGCTTTCTCGCAGGTCTGAAGTTCTTCAGGAATTCTAAAGGAGAACTAAAAGGGAGGCCGAAAATGATAAACTATATTACTTTCAGTTTAAAATTTGTCTCCCCAAAGGGAACTAAGCAAATCCCGATAGTTTCAAAGATGGTCTCCGATACCGGGTCTAGCAAACACATCAGAACAAGTGAACACAGCCAGAAACATGGACCGGGCTCTCAGGTACGAGAGTTCGAGACAACACGAGGCAGACACCTACTATCTCGAGAAGTGGGGAGCTGTCCGGATAGAGAGACACAGCTACACGTCACCCCGGGGTCACGATTTCCAGGTCCGGGACATAGACGTGACAGTCACCCTGCCCACGGGTCGAGACGTGGACATATCTGAGAAGTTCCGGAGCAGTGGTCTCGAGATGTGCATCGAACTCCGGACCGGCAACCGGGAGGGCTGGACCCTGACCAGTGAGGCATCCGGGTTGTGTATCTTCACCCCGGACAGCTGCTACGAGGTCAACATGCCGGAGCTACAGGCCCTGGCTAGAGACATCTACAAGAACTATAGACAGGTCCTGGACCGGGTAGAGACAGACGGAGTTTCCCGGGACCTGGACTACAGGGGAGTGCAGATGCGGGTCCGGAGGGTAGCTAGTAACCGGAACGGGAGGTCCTGGAATGGCCTGCTAGTTTGTTTCCCCTACCGAGACCTTTCCCGGTTCGGTGTCAGTTTCCGCAAGAGATTTCTCTAGAAAAGTTTCGGAAATACTTGTGTAGCTCGAAAAAGAACCTTATCTTTAGGGTGTTGAAAAGAAACGAATAAAGCACAGTATTATGGAAATCATAGACATCTACTTCAAGGACATCAGAAAGACTCAGCCCTTCACCTACGAGCAGGAACAGGACCTGGCTAGACAGATTCAGAAGGGAGACAGAGCAGCACTCAATACACTCGTGAAAGGTAACCTCAGGTTTGTGGTAACCGTGGCTCGACGCTACCAGGGAAGAGGACTGGAACTGGTAGACCTCATCCAGGAAGGTAACCTGGGCCTGATTAGGGCAGCCGAGAAGTTTGATCCGGATGCGGGATTCAGGTTCATAACCTACGCAGTGTGGTGGATTCAGCAGTGCATCTACCAGGCACTCTCGAACAACAAGATGGTGAGACTGCCCATGAACATGGTAGGAGTAGCCAATCAGATCAACAAGGCATCGGGCCTGTTTCTCAACCTGGAGTTGAGAGAGCCGACGGACCTGGAACTGGCAACCCTAACCGGCCTGCAGCTTGAGGACATCAGAGCAGTTCTTCCTCTGATTGGAAAGACAGCCTCACTTTCGGCACAGGTAGGGGATGACGAGAACGGAGGAGAGCTTTCAGACCTCCTGACAGATGACACAGCAGCGCCTACAGACAACCTGGCTGAATCGGAAAGCTGCATGACAGACGTCCTGAGAGTCTTGTCAACAGTCCTGACAGAGCGTGAAGCAAACATAGTAATAAGGGAATTCGGTATCGGGTGCAAGGCACTGACAGATGAACAGGTTGCCGAGCTGCTGGGAGTCAGTGCAGAGCGTATTCGCCAGATCAAGCATGCGGCTCTCAAGAAGCTCAAGAAGAGCCAGAAGGTACTCGACACCTTGAGACCCTATCTTGGATAAAATATTGTGTAATTCGTTTGTTGAAAGAGGTTCCGTCGAGATGATGCAGCCTCTTTTTTTTTTTTTGGATTTTTCCTTGCAGATAGTTGCGAGACCCGGAAAAAGATATTATCTTTAGGGTGTTGGAAGATAACAAACTAAAAAAAAACAAACGAACATGAAAAGGACACTCAAGAGAATCTTAGGTATAGTAA
>CAYPEJ010000016.1:0-94848 GCA_964409685.1 uncultured Anaeromicropila sp. | reverse complement strand
TGGTGCTACTTACCTTACTTACACTAGAACTCTTGCTACTTCCCGATGTCTTATTCCCAGAGCTAGAACTCTTGCTTTTGGTACTAGACAACTTACTACTAGAACCTCTCGGACATCCACAAAATTAAAGAAACTAACTGTCCAACGAGGGCGCCTTCAAAGCCCTCACTGCCTACCGTCCTAAACGACCTTCCGCTGTAGGGCTTTGACGAAGCATCAAGTTGGATAGTTAGTTTCACTTCCAAATAATTTAATTGCCATGATATTCTTCCTAGTTTCATTTTGTCCTATATTTTAACATGTGTAAACTCTATAATCTATACGAAAATGTCCAAAATTTCGCCATTTCTGCATAAATATTTTGAGTTTAAGCAGCACAAATAACAAAAATGTCAAAAAAGGCTACTAAAATCAAAATATCCTTGACAAATTACTCACCCAAAAGTTTTTATTGTTTTCTAATTTTGAGCATTGTATTCCCATATTTCTTTCGCTTTTTGCCAAAAGGAAATACATTAAAATTATGTGTTAAATGAAAAACTAAATTCCAGTTTGCCACAGTAAATTCTACCTCATTTCTATGTTCTATACATGATTCTTATCTAAATGACATTATGCTTTTTAGGGGCTTTTTTGATTCATAGGAAATAGAGCAAAGCGAAATTTCCTATGAATCAAAGAAAGACTACACGTTTACACTAAACATGTAGCCTCTCTTCACAAGTTCTCTAACTATTATCTCAATAACTTCTAAACTTTCTTATTTCTTAATAGACATATATTATCCTAAAATCTTTCCAAGATCCTCTTCTGGCGTAGAAATTGGTGCAATATTATAATTTTCCACAAGGAAGTTAAGCACATTTGGTGAAATAAATGCTGGTAATGTTGGTCCTAACATAATATTTTTAATTCCAAGATGCAATAATGTCAATAAAATACATACTGCCTTCTGTTCGTACCAAGACAATATCATAGACAATGGAAGTTCATTTACACTACACTCAAATGCTTCCGCTAATGCAACTGCAACCTTAATCGCACTATATGCATCGTTACATTGTCCCATATCCATAAGACGAGGAAGTCCACCGATTGTTCCTAGTTCTAAATCATTAAAACGATATTTTCCACATGCAAGTGTAAGAATCACACTATCTTCTGGAATCTGTTTCACTAAAGATGTGTAATAATTTCTTCCTGCTCTTGCGCCATCACATCCGCCCACAAGGAAGAAGTGCTTAATAGCTCCACTCTTAACTGCTTCTACTACTTTATCTGCCACTGAAAGAACTGTTCCATGTGCAAATCCAGTCATCACCTTATTTCCACCATTCATACCATGGAATTCTCTATCTTCTTTATATCCACCAAGCTCAAGTGCCTTTTCAATCACTGGCGTAAAGTCTTTATCTTCCCCTACATGAACGATTTCTGGATATGACACTACCTCTGTTGTAAATACTCTATCTGCATAACTTGCCTTTGGTGGCATTAAACAGTTAGTAGTAAATAAAATCGGTGCTGGAAGATCTGCAAATTCCTTTTGCTGATTCTGCCATGCAGTTCCGAAATTTCCTTTTAAATGCTCGTATTTTTTAAGCTCAGGGTAGGCATGTGCTGGTAACATTTCTCCATGTGTATAAATATGAATCCCTTTATCTTTTGTTTGTTCTAGGAGCTGTTTTAAATCATATAAATCATGACCTGTAATTACAATAAATGGTCCCTTTTCAACTGTAAGAGTAACTTCCGTCGGAATAGGATTTCCATAAGATTCTGTATTTGCCTTATCCAAAAGTTCCATGCATTTTAAGTTAATTTCACCTGTTTCCATTACAATTGGAAGTAATTCATCCATTCCCCAATCCATTCCTATTGCAACTAATGCTTTATAGAAAAATTGATTTACCTCTTTGTCTTGATAGCCCAGAACTTCTGCATGGTATGCATATGCAGCAATTCCACGAATTCCAAATAGAATCAATGATTTTAAGGAACGAATATCTTCATTTGCATTCCATAACTCGTTCATGTCGTAATTATTTTCTAGTTCATTTTTTGATGTGAAATTGTAACCTGTAGGTTGTAATTTCATCTTTTCTTCTTCTACACGTTTTAATAATGCTTCGATTGTCTCATTATTAAAATTTACATTTGTAATGGTTGAAAATAAACCTTCTAACACAACTCTATCTGTAGAATGAGATATCCTATCTTCATTCCCCTCTGTCATTCTCGCAAGTCCAATTAGGGCACCTGTTAATTCATCTTGTAACAACGCATTGTCTGCACTTTTTCCACAAACACCTGCATTTCCAGTACATCCTTTGCATCCTGCTGTTTGCTCACATTGAAAACAAAACATTTTTTCCATCTATTTTTACCTCTCTTTTTCTTGTACTCGAAGCTATTTATCATTGACTTGGTGTGGATAAGTATAGTACATTTAATAAAACAATTCGGTTGTATTTACAACGAAAGGTGATTTTTATGATGGAATATATAAAAATATTAAAACGAACTACTTTATTTGCTGGTGTTGGTGAAAATGAAATTGCTGCCATGCTTGGTTGTTTAAAACCGCAAGTGCATCACTATAAAAAGGGCGAGTATGTACTGCGACAAGGGGAATATATTTGTAACATTTCCGTTTTGGTAAGCGGAAACTTACACATTCAAAGAGATGATTACTGGGGAAATCGTAGTATTATCAATAATATTCATGTTGGAGAATTATTTGGAGAAGCGTATGTTGCACCTAATAGTGGGGCTTTGCTCAATGATGTGATTGCTGCCGAAGATAGTACTGTCATTTTCTTTGATGCGAAGAAAATTCTTTGTGTTTGTTCTACTGCCTGTAAGTTTCATTCCCAGGTGGTGCAAAATTTATTTTTTGCCATATCAGAAAAGAATCGGAGTTTGGTGCAAAAATTAGGGCATATGTCTAAAAGGACTACAAGGGATAAGTTAATGTCTTATCTATCGGATGAGGCAAAACGCCAGAATTGCGGAACATTTGAAATTCCATTTAATAGACAACAACTTGCAGATTTTCTATCTGTTGATAGAAGTGCAATGTCAAATGAATTATGTAAGATGCGTGATGATGGGCTGTTGGTGTTTGAGCGGAATCGGTTTACGTTGTTATAACAAACATACAATTATACTAAACAGAAAAGAGTATCCTTTAACCGTAATATGTACCACCCCCAAAAAGTTAGACCTAGAAATCTAACGATTGGAGGTCGGTATTTTTATGGCTAAATATTATTACAGTTATTCATCCGCTGCGATTTTCTACGCATTTTAATATATTCTGAAATACTCCCTCATTGATTACTTGTTTTCCATTCTCTTTTGTTCTCACTGGATTATGATTTGCATTTTCTACTAAGATAAACACTGCCTTTGGATTGGTGATATATTTTTTTCTGGCGTACAATGAATTTTTCATGCAGACCATCTGATCCTTTTCTCCCTGTACAATCACAATGGTTCTCCCAAAATGATTTACCCCATTGGTCCCCTTAGATAATGCCTTTTTTCCAAACTGTATGTATTCAAAACAATAGATCCAGAACTGCATCGGATAGGAAAAAAATTTAAGGTATCGCTGCATCGTCATTCTTACAAAGGATGGTGAATCATCAAATCCCGAAACAAGTACTGCCCGACTAACCTGTTTTTCTACATAACCTAACAATTTGGCAGCTGCAAATGCCCCCGTACTATGCGCATATATCATAATATCACCGACAGCATTTTCACTCTGCAAATATCTCAAAGCTGCCTCTGCATCCAATATAAACTGTCCAAAGCCTTTCATTGATTTTCCCTGACTCTCCCCCGAACCTGTCATATCATAGGAAAATACAGTGTAATTTTCATTTACAAAACGTTCAATTTCAAGCAGATATCCCTTATGTGTCGTACCATAACCTGGTACAACTAACACTATGGGACGATTTGCATCTAACTTAACATCTTTATAATAGAAATACCCCTGTAATTGATTTGCTCCAGAAGTAAAGCTAACTTTCTCACTCTTTAACACTACCTCGATATCCTGCTGCCCATCGTCGGCAATTCTTTTTCTAAATAGTTTTTGATATATAAAAAGTGTACTGATGAAACTACATGCCAAGAAAATTACTATTATAGTAAAGGCTATTCTTAAAATCTCCATGCAATCACCCTTTTCTTATCCGATATGCCAGCCTTCTGTTTGTTCACGAATCTTAATAAATTCTTTATAAGTCCCTTCTTGGCTTAAAAGTTCTTTATGATTACCGCATTGTGCAATACTTCCTCCATCCACAACTAAAATCTGATCCGCTTTTTCAATGGTTGCTAATCTGTGGGCTATCGTAATGATTGTTTTGTCTTTTGTCAAAGCAGATATCGCCGCTTGAATCAAATGTTCATTTTCTGGGTCAACACTTGCAGTCGCTTCATCTAAAATGACAATCGGTGCATTTTTTAACATGGCACGAGCAATGGAAATACGTTGTTTTTCTCCTCCTGACAGAGAAGAACCTCCTTCGCCTACAATTGTGTCATAGCCATCTGGCAAGGATATAATAAAATCATGACAACAAGCTGCTTTGGCTGCTTTTATAATCTGTTCATCTGTCGCATCTGGGCTACCAAATTTGATATTATTTTTAATCGTATCACGGAATAAATATACGTTTTGGAACACCATACTGATATTTTTCAACAAACTGTCGCAAGTAAACTTCCTGACATCTATTCCACCAATGGAAACGGTTCCGCTGTTCACGTCGTAAAATCTTGCAATCAGATGGCAAAGCGTAGATTTTCCACTGCCAGATGGTCCTACAATCGCAGTGGTTGTCTTTTGTGGTATTGTAAAGTTTAAGTCGTGTAATACCATTCGGTTGTCGTATCCAAATGCTACATTTTTAAACTGAATGTCATAATTAGATATGTTTATGTCACACCCATTTTGATCGATGTATTCTTCCTCTTCTAAAGCCTCCAGTTTATTGATTGCAGAATCCACTAAGGAAAGAACGTGTGCTGCATTATTAATGTTTTCCACACTGCCAAAGACAATAAAGGAGAATAAAATAAACATTAAAAATGCGGATATGCTTATTTGATCATTGCATGCCTGCCAGGTACAGATTAATACTGTTGCTACAGAGGACATTTTTAGTGCCAATAAGTGAAGACAATTGTATGGAACGAATCCTTTTTCAACCTGAATGTTTACTTTTTTCAAATCTCCACATGCTTTTTTAAAACGACTTATAGAAGCCCCTTCCTGTCCAAAAGATTTTACGATGGATAAACCTCGGATATACTCAAGTGTTGCACCTGACATGTCTTCTGTGGCACTGTGAAGTACCGTTGCATTTTTAGTGCTGTGACGACTAATTCCATTTAAGGCAAGCGCGGACAGAATCGTTCCTATTACTACAATACCTGCTGCCGCCGGGCTGAAAAATACAAAACAGAACAGAACCGCCAATAGCTGGATATATCCATTTAAAACCGTATCTACCATTTTCATGCTCTGTAATTCCAATACAGATAATTCTGTTGTTACTCCTGCTAAAATATCACCTACACTATTTTTTTCAAAATAGCCAAGAGAAACTCTTTTTAATACATCACCTAAATGTATCCGCTGTTTTGCTGCAACTTCATATCCAATACTTTCTTGAAGGACTGCTTTCAAATAGGAAAATACAAATCGCAACAAAATAAATCCTGCAATTGCCAAAGCAGAAATCCAAATCAAATTAGATGAAAGCTCTGTATCATCCCAATAGGATTCCAATACCTTTCCAAGTGCCCACGCTGCCACCATAGTTGGTGCTGCTGTCATAAGGCTCGCAAAGAAAGAGCATAAAACCCCTAAATATAATCTTTTCTTGTATTTTTCTGACCATTTTATAATTCGCTTCATGGATTGAATCATGATTTATGCACCTCCTTTGTGCTATTGACAGACCAGTTCTTTGCTCCGATGTGTGCTTGCCACATATCTGCATAAAGTGGACACTTCTCCAACAATTCTTTGTGTTTGCCACAAGCCTCAATACTTCCTTTTTTCAATACAACAATCTGATCTGCATTTTGAATCGTGGAAAGTCTGTGGGCAATTACTAGCAAAGTCTTTCCCTTTGATAATGCTACAATGGATTGCTGAATTTGTGCTTCATTTTGTGGATCTGTAAATGCAGTTGCTTCATCTAAGATAACAATCGGTGCATTTTTAAGGATTGCCCTTGCAATTGCAATTCTCTGTTTTTCCCCGCCAGATAAACTGTTACCAGCATCTCCTGCGGAAGTATCATATCCATGTTCCAGTCTTCCGATAAACTCATCACAGCATGCCGCTTTTGCTGCTGCATACACTTCTTTGTCCGTTGCATTTGGATTTCCCAAACGAATATTTTCCTTCAAGGAACAGTTAAAAAGAAAGTTGTCTTGTGTAACAAAACTAATAACATTAGAGAGCTGTTTGATTGGAATATCTTTTATGTTTACTCCGCCAATTGAAATCGAACCGCCTGTTACATCCCAGAATCTTGCAATCAGTCTTGCAATGGTAGATTTTCCTCCACCAGAAGGACCAACTAATGCGGTAAAGCTACCCTGTGGTATGGATAAATCAATGTTATGAAGAATTTCCTTGTCGGAGCCTGTATAGGAAAAAGAAATATTCTTTAACTCAATTCCAAAATTTTTCACTTCTGCTTCCTTTTCTGCTTCGGTTAAAATAGGAAGGTTCATAAGCTCGTTGGTTTCCATTACTGCATATTCCATTGATTTTAATTCATTAATATAATTGGTTACCTGCATAAGCGGAGCCACAATAGACAAGGAAAGAATCAGACACATTGCTAACTCACCTGGGGTTACTGCTCCGTTACGATAAAGCAGCAAGCCAACTGGCAGAACTCCAAGTAACGTGGTCGGCATGATGGAAAAGGTAAGATTCATCGTTTTCCATGAACTTTTAAACCACGCAAGTGTAAAGTCCTTAAAGGATTCCACTGCCCCTGTAAATTTTTCATAAGAACTGGTACTTTGGTTAAATGCCTTTACCACTTCAATTCCTTCTACATATTCAATGATTATGTTATTAACTTGATTATTTGCTTCCATATAGGCGGCATACTGGCTACTATACCCCTTCATCATAAAAAACATCGGAATCATTGCCAAAAGTGGAGCAATCAACATAGCCAATCCCATACGCCAGTCAATTGTCAACATCCAGATAAAAATCACAATAGGAAGAACTAAGTTAGAAGAAAGCTCAGGAATCATATGTGCCAAAGGGGTTTCAATTGCTTCCACTTTATCCATAATGATTCCTTTCATATCACCAATCCTACGGTTCATGACTTCACCAAGGGGTGCTTTCATTAACCGTTCTGAAACCTTTAAACGGATTTCTTCCAATATAATATATGCAGAAATATGGGACAATACCGTAGAAACTCCATAAAACAAAATCTTTACCAGATAACCTGCCATTGCGACAATTCCCCAGTAAAGAACACTTTCCCATACTGGGTTCTGACTGATAAATAAAAGTAAAATCCTATACGTTGCATAAAAAGGAATAAATCCTCCAACTACACTAATCATTGCACATATCACAGAAAGAATCATTTTTCCTTTACAGGAACTAGTAAAAGATAAAATGGTTCTAAACCAGTTCTCTTGTGATGATTTCATTTTCTTCACCTCACTATATTTGTTTCACATTAAAAGAGCAGTAGCCTACGCTAACTGCTCCAATTTTAGCATTGTATTTACATGTCATCCACTCTAACTAGACGTTTTTAGTCTGATTAGACAAAAGTTTTCCGATATTCCAATGGTGTTTTTCCCATCTCATGTTTGAAAGCGGAAGCAAACTTACTTGGGCTGTCGTATCCCACCATACCTGCAATGTCGGCGACTTTCAAATCCCGTCTTGTTTTTAATAAAGTTGCTGCACAATTCATTCGATATGTTCTCATGTAAGAAAAAACTGGGCTTCCATACACACTTTTAAAACAGGTCTTAAGAGGCGTAAGTGCAATGTCAAATTGCTCTGATAACTCTTCAATGGTATAGGTTTTCGTCAAATCCGAAGTGAGTAATGCCTGTATTGCTTTAATCTTTTCCACCTGTCCCTTATAAAAATAAGGTCTTTCTTTCTTATGACTGGAAAGTTCCAATGCATCCAAATAGAGCAGTAATTCTAACACCTTTATCTTAAAGTAATCCTTCTTTATCTTAGACGGCACATGATAGAGTTCGGAAAAGATGTGTTCGATTGTAGGTTCACCAGGAATCACAAATGGATGATTGGATTCACAGTATTTTAATACCAATTGTTCCAAATGTACCGAAAAGCCATCCATTACCTTTGGCAGTTCTTTGGATGCCACATCAAGCTGCAATCCAATTGACATACCATGGTAATGACTCATCGGAAATGATATCTTGCCACTATGACAAATCCGCCTGTCTACCCGCAAGTCTCCTGCTTCCAGATAGCAATAGGTATCTTTTCCAACTTCCTGTTCAATTCGTCCTTCCCGGCAGTGATCAATGCAGAACAAATCGGCATTAGCTTGAAATCCTGATATACATTCCTTCATATGAAAATCATTATACATTAGAAAAACGCCTGGAAATACATGATAAATTGTCATCATTCCATCTCCAGTATCCCCATGAAGTTTCATGATTTTACACTCCTCTGTCTCAATCACATCCTGCACATTTGATCCACAATCCACCTTATCAAATAATCTCCACAAACTGTTATCTCCTTTCCAAATCCCGCTCATCCATCTCATATATCTTATCACAGGTACGATTTAAAAACTCAAAATCATGCGAGATGATTATGATAATTTTGTCCTGCCCCTGTAGGTTACGAATCATATTACTGACTTCTATCATCCTGCGATAATCCAGTCCACTGGTTGGCTCATCAAATACCAGTACCCGCTTTTTGGAAAGAATCGCCGTTGCAACTGCCAAACGCTGCTTCTGTCCGCCAGATAATGCCATAGGATGTCTGTCTTTAAGAGGAAGCAAATCAAATGCCTGTAATACCTGTTCAATTTGTTTGGATGTCGAATCTGGTGAAGATAACTCACATTCATTCCACACACTGTCTGAAAAAAGCTGATGATTGACATCCTGCATTACACAGAAACTTTGTTTTTGACGCTTCTTTGGCTTTAATACATTTCCATCTAATCGAACTAGACCACTTTTTTCTTTATGTAGTCCGCACAAACATCTTATCAATGTTGTCTTTCCTGCTCCATTTTGTCCAGTAATTCCTACTATTTCTCCTGCTGGTACAGAAAAAGAAAGATTCTCAAAAACCAAATGCTCACTATATGAACAACTTAGGTTCTCTACTGATAATCCATTTTCTATTGTTTCTGCCTTTGCCCTTGGAAGATTTAGAACTGGAATTGTAAGACTTCGAAGTCCCATAGTAATGCGCTTTTCTTCGGATATCTCCTGTATTTCCTTCCGATTAAATATTTGAGCTATCTTTCCATTTTGAATAAAGACAGCTCGATCAATCAAATCCAGAAGGAAATATAATCTATGCTCTGCAATAATAACTGTACGTCCTTCTTGCTTTATCTTTACAATCTGCTGTCTCAGTAATTCAATTGCTCCTGCATCCAGATTTGCTGTTGGTTCATCCAAAACGAATACATCAGGATTCATTGCATACACAGAAGCAAATGCCAATGTTTGTTTTTCACCGCCAGACATGGAAAAGATATTTCTGCCTAAAAGCCCTTCGATATGTAAGGCAGAAACAGTCTCATCTAGTCTTTCTTGAATTTGTTCTGGAGCAATTCCGGCATTTTCCAATCCAAATACAATTTCGCTGTCGGAGTCAATATTAAAAAATTGTGACTTTGGATTCTGAAAGACGGAACCAACATGCTGTGCAAGCTGATACATTTCTGTCTGTGTCACTTTCATTCCGTTTACTTCTGTTTCTCCTTTTAGAATCCCACCTTCTACAAAATGTGGGATTAACCCATTTATCAGCTTTATCACTGTAGTCTTGCCACAACCGCTCTCACCACAGAACAGAATACATTCTCCTTGTTTTATCTCCATGTTGATATGGGAAAGCGTTCTCTGATTTTCTTCATACTGAAAAGAAACATCGTCTATTCTTATCATCCATAGTTCCTCCTTTTAATCTACGGCAGTAACTACAGCTGCAATCACACAGAAGATGATGCCACAGAATAGGCAAATATAATCTGCGGCGGCAAATTTCGATGTAATCAAACTGGTTTTCGGATTTGGATTCTCTATTCCACGAGTAACAGCTGCCGCTGATAATTCTTCTGCTGTTGTAGTTGCTGAAATCATAATTGGAACTAAAAAACATTCTGCCTTTTTCAATCCATGAATATCTCTCAGTTTCATTGCATCTCGTATATATCCAGTCTCTTCCTTCAAGGCTGGAAAATATCGTATTGTAACAGAAAGAGGAATTATCAGTTCCTGTGGTACATGCCATTTTCGAAGGGCTGACATCAATTCCCTGACAGATGTTTTCTGCACTAACAAAGTACCTACAATCAGGCATGGGAAAATCTTTCTTGCGTAAGATACGATAATAAAAAATGTATTGGCAATAGCTTTCGGTCCATTGGGGAAAACATAATATTGAAGCAATATGCAGACCAGAAAACCAACCGCCAATTTTCCCGCGGACTTTTTACATCCGCAGGCTGATATCAATAAAAGCAGTAAAACAACCCAAGTTATTTCAACCCATAATGTATGTTGAATAAATGCTACCACATTTGCAATTACCAATAGGAGCAATTCCGACCTAGGTTCTAATTTTAATACGTGTTTGCTTGTTTCCTTTTGCATTATACAATTCCTGCCTTTTCAAAATGTTTCCTAAATAAGCACTTTGCAATATAAGCACCAGCAAATGCAAGAACAATAGGGGCAACAATCATAACTACCAACATACCATTTGAAGAAAATGTCTTTAGAGCAGATACATAATCCGCAGACATTCCCTGTTCTGTAATTTGTTCAATAAAACTCTCCCTAAATAGCCAGATAGGAAGTGGAGAGCCAATCATGCCAATTGAAAAGCAGGCAAATGACAATGCGTTTCCAAAGAAACTGCTGTATTTTGTTATGTAACGAACTAATTCTGCAAGGCCACATGCAATAATAAAGGTAATTAAAATCACTACTGTAAATTGCCCAGTTGCAAAATAAATAAGCCCTGTGATAAGTCCCATTAACAGCACCGTACCTGGTTTCTGTACCTTAATGGCCATAAGCATAAATGGCACTCCAGTAAAAAGTGCAATCAAACCTGGCATTAACATCCATAGAACAGGATGAATTCCTCCCATAACCATAAAGATAAAGTTTATTACAAAATAGATAGCAGAAAAAATACCAATGGTAATCAGATCTTTTCCTTTTAGTTTTTTTGTACTTAATGAGTTCTTCATTTTAATCTCCTTCCATCAAAGTTAGTTATAGCTAATCACCTGCTAGTCTATAACTTCCCTGATTCTTTTTCTACTCCAAAACGACTTTTTTGCTCCAGAAAGACTTTTACTTTCTCATTTTTTCGTGATAATTTTTATCAAAAGGTTTTTATTTCTATTTTGGAATTGGCGCGTAACTCAGTTAGAAGCCATTGGCAGTCACCCATACTCCAGAATCCACCTGTTCCGCAATTTTTGGTAATCCCCTGTAAAATTCCATATCCAATTGTGGCGGCAACTATGCCTGTAAGCTCATTCCAATCTCCATTAAAATGCATTGCTTTTTTCTTTTTCTCCAAGTTGTTCATTATGTCGATATAAATTGCAGTAAACTTTTTGTCCGATTTCATGCTTTCCTTATGGAATACCTCTACTAACTCTTCTGCTATTTTTCTTTCCTCCCTTGAAGCATCCATTTTCGCTGTCACAAGACAAGTCAGGATAGATTCATTTTTTAATGCATTATAGAAATAAGCAGATGTAATACCTGCTGACCGCATGCTTTCTAAAAACATTTGATCAATAATTGGAAAACACATAACTTCTCCCACTGGCTCTGGCAGATACTGCTTCCCCATAAATTCATTTATTTTTTCAATTTTTCCTTTGTGTACATAACTCATTCCATAGTTATTTTCTGATTTGGTGCTTCTAACCATATCTAGTGCGGCATTGATTGACATTTCACCATTTCCCGAAAAGAATACTTTTATTTCTCCTGACTGGTTATGGATTGCTTCTTCGTAAGCCAGTATTTCAACTAGGCCTGGTTTTACTCCTGCGGAATGAATGCCATATAAATTTTTTTCACGGAATTGTCCGTTCATTTCCATTAAGCAGTCTACCACTTTTTCATCACCCGATACATCCACATAATGGGTGTTAGTTTCCAAGCACACCCTTGCTATGCTTCCTGCATCTGGAGTAAAAACTCCTGCACAGTTAATCACAACAGAACACTGACTGCAAAAGTCTTTTAGTTCCTCTGTATTGTTTATGTCAACTTTTCTTTTTTCCATTCCTTCAAATTCCTGAAGTTTTTCTATATTCCTACATCCGACTATGATACCCGTTACCTTTTTTCGGATTAATTCGTTCACTACTGCCTGTCCAACTACTCCTGATGCTCCTAATACTCCTATTTTTCTTTCCATATTTCACCTTTCTCTTTTAAATGGCACCAGCAATACCTTCTGCTGATGCCATTTACTTATACCATCTCTTCTAATTTTTTTGCTATCTCTTCTGCATTTTCACGTACTTTGACACATGTTACATGATTTCCTTTGATTGGGAGTACTGTAAATTCTCCGAGACACACACTCTGCCAGAATCCCAGATTTTCTTGGGCATCTGCAAATAAGTAATCCATCCTCTCTTCTGCCATGAAGTACCTGACTGCTCCTAAATATGGAATTGGTGTCATATTGGCACCTTTCCAGCTTGCCATATTGATTTTATAGAAATTAAGCAGCATTTCTTTACTAAGTTCTTTTCCAGAATTTCGGACAATTGCCTCAGTATATTCCTGAAAACGCTGTTCTTCTGTAATGCCAGACAATCGTTCCACTAAATTTTTTACTGCTGGTTCCACATCCTCTGTTTTTGCAATGAAATTGCGAAGCTGTTCTTCCTTTATCACATTACCAGATTCTCTAATTAGTTTTTTAATAATGGTCATTAACTGCGCATCTTTCACTTCTGGATAAATTTTTTCATATGACATTCCATAATTGGTTAAGAAATTCATTTCTACAATTAACGCATCCTCTACTCGGACTGGTGCTGAGTAACTGTCTATCAATGCAATGTCTGCAATTTCTACTCCTGCATTCAAAATGTGGTACGCTGTCTCCAATGCAAGTAATCCACCTTGACAATATCCAATCAGTTGTACTCTCTCTGGATTCTGTGCCAGAATCAAACCTGCGTATTCTTCACAAATTGTCGTAACAAGTTTTTCTGGTGCAATAGCCAGATACTTCTGTTCATTTTCCACTGTGATTGCCATAACTGGTCCCTTATTCTGCGCTACTAAGCAATCAATGACTTTCTTCATGATATTGACAGTTCCAAATCCTGCATGGAATACCACTCTGAGTGTACCTGTCCCACCTCCATACAGTGTTGCCTTTCCCACATTTTCTTTCTCATTTACCGTTCTTTGTTCGTCTTCCTTTTCTGCTGTCTTTTCTGATACATATTTCGCCAATTCTTCTACAGTCGGACGGTTCAATAACTGTTTTAATATCATGTCAAATGTGACAAGCCCTTCAGAATAATGGCTGGATACATAATCTCTTACTTTTCCTGCTGCCTGTGCCAGTAACAATGAATCTGCACCTAATTCATACAGATTCTCTTTACTTCCAGTCTTTTCTACGCCCAAGACAGCAGAAAGAATTTTACAGAAATCTGCAACCATCTGATCGTCAATTCTTTCTTCCTTTTCCTTCACCTGTGTATTTTCTGCTGTCTTTCTGCTGTTAAATGTCGCACTATAGTCAAGCAGTTTTTTTCTGTCCACTTTTCCATTCTCATTCAAAGGCATCTGGTTAAGTACAAATAACTTACGAGGAACCATATAATCTGGTACATACTCTTTTACTTTGTCAAGAATCTGGTCTGGCTCAATTCTATCCTGCATGGCATGGAACTGTTTTATAAAAAGTTTCATGTTACCATAGCAACATTCTTCTGAATAACAGGAATTTTCTTCAGAAGGTATTACGGTATATTTTCCTTCTTGTTCTTTTAATAATGCTTCCCATTCTTTTTGGGATAAATAGGTTGTGCTGTTTCGTAGCGTATCTTGTGGTCTTTCCATCATAAAGATCTGTGATGCTAAAATCCATGGTTCTTCTCTGATTGGTTCTGTAAATAGAAACCATCCGTTGGCTGATACTAAATTCTTTATGCTGTTCATTGTCTTTGGAATGTTTTTTGCATTTTCCAAAACACCAACTGCCAAAACGATATCAAATTCATTCTGGATTAGTCCCTGTGTGCTGAACTCTTCATTCATGTCATATCTAAGGTATTTTACGCCTGGGTACTCTTTCAAAGTTGTTTTTGCCTGGGCAAGAAATGATTTTGCAACATCAGTAAAATAATATTCATAGTCTACATTGTTTTCTGTTAATGTTTTCAAAACATTCTTACTGGTCTTTCCTGTACCTGCCCCGACTTCTAATACTCTTACTGGTCGGTTCAGTAACTGACTAATGCTTAATATTACATCGGCGATGCAACGATTAAAGTATTTTGAAAAAATGTTATTTT
The DNA here is from genome assembly GCA_964409685.1 of uncultured Anaeromicropila sp. GTDB lineage: Bacteria > Bacillota > Clostridia > Lachnospirales > Lachnospiraceae > Clostridium_AI. Next base: position 80,005 of record CAYPEJ010000016.1, on the reverse strand, counting down.
CATATATTGCATCCAACATCTTGTAACCACCGTCTGGATAAAGGATGGATACGGGATCTACCTTCCCTTCTAAGCATGCAATAATTGCACTGCCAGCATTCACGATGTAGTTAATAAAGTTGACATCTCCTATGCTTTCTTCCCATTCTGCTTTTGTGATTTCGACTAATTCCTCTTCCTTTATGCCCTCTAGTATATGACCTACTAAGTTATAGTTTCCTGCTTCGTCTTTTGTAACATATCCATTCTGGGTAAGGTGTGTCAGCCAGTAGGAAATGATCCATTGATTCTTTTCACAGATTTCTACTTTGTCAATCATCTCCTGTATCTCTTGGTCATTGTGATTAAAAAGATTATAATGTTTCAATGCTTTTACAATATAATGGATTGACAGTAAATCACGTTTTTCAATTGCACTTTTTATTTTTTCTTCTGTTGCCGAATTCTCTATTATAGGTTTCTTGACTGCAATATCATTTATAAACTGTGTAGATGTAATATCGGAAGTTTCTTCTTTGCTCTTTGGGCAGATAAATCCTACCAAGTTCTTTTCTCCATTCTTAGAATCCACAATTACGGAGGCTGTACTCACATTTTCTGTTTTTAGTAATGCTGCCTCGATTTCTCCAAGTTCAATTCGGAAACCATTGATTTTAACTTGGTTGTCCCTTCTTCCTAAGAATTCAATCTCACCACCTGGCACGTATCTTCCATAATCTCCTGTTTTATATAATCTTTCTTTTGTCACTGGATGAATGATAAAGCTTTCCTTTGTTTTTTCTTCATCGCCTAAGTATCCTTGAGCCAATCCAATTCCACCAATATATAACTCTCCTGCTGTCCATACTGGTCTATCTCTTAAATCGCTGTCTAACACATGGAATGTCTGATTGGGAAGTGGAACACCGTATAGTATGCTTTTTCCATTTTCCTCACCATCTTGACACACATGGTAAATTGACCAGATAGCAGCTTCGGTTGCTCCTCCTAAACTGATAACTTGAACGTTTTGTGCAATTTGTTTGATCTCACTTGGAAGCGTTACTGGGATCCAGTCTCCAGATAAGAGGACTTTTTCTAATGGAAAACTGCATTCTATCTTTTGTTCTTTGCAGTATGAAACCAATAATTGCATGAAAGCTGGCACCGTATTCCACATATTAATGTGATAACGAAGAATTAGGTCTTTCCAGTGACTTGGATCTAACCTACTCTTTTCATCTGGGTATACCAATGTCCCACCCATTGCCAGTATGCCAAAGATATCATATACAGATAAATCGAAATTCAGTTTCGATAATCCCAATACCACTGGCTTTCCCTCTGGATGGAACTGCTCATTAATTGCAAGGATTGTATTGTTCGCAGCCCTATGGGTAATTTCAACCCCCTTCGGAATTCCAGTTGTTCCTGATGTAAAAATAATGTAAGCCACATCGTCAAGATCCACTGGATTGTATTCTACTGTGGCATCACTTTCTAATGCATCGCATACAATGACTTTCACATCCTCTTCCAAGCCCCTATACTCTTTGTCATCTGTTAAAACATAATGGATGTCTGCCTGTTCAATAATGTGATTGACCCTCTTTTCTGGCTGTGCATAGTCGATTGGCACATAACTTCCACCTAAATTCAATACACTTAGTATAGCGGCTACTGCTTCGCTGGAATGCTTCATAAAAATTGCAACATTGTCCTTTTTCTGCATTCCACTTTTCCTTAATTCACTGCTAATACCTGAAATCATGTTTCCTAATTCACCATAGGAAGTCTCTCTGTCGCCTTTTACGACTGCAATGCTTTCTGGGTCAGATTTTATGTTCTCAAAAATAGCTTTATGTAATGGTTCGATTTCATAATTTCTTATGTTCTGGTTTTGTGCATTTCGCTCTTGTTCTTCACTTTTTACCAATGTAGAACCTGCAAATTTGGTACTCCAGTTTTTCTGTTCTGCTAAATAATATAGAAGTTCACAGAATTTTTCCATCATATGCTCAATCATACCTTCTGGAAAAATTCCTTTTCGGATGTCTAGATTAATATGCAGTTTTTTATTTACCTCCATAACCTGACAGTCCATAAATACTTGTGGTGTTTGGCTTACACCGTAAGTTCCCATTTTTAAGTAGTCATATTCTGCACTAATTGAACCAATGGAACTTGTAAATACAATTGGATAAAAGCATTCTTCACTGGAATGAAGCTTTCGTAATTCTCGTAACACTTCCATACCAGAAAATGAATTATGCTCCATATCCAATGCAAACTTTTTCTGTAATACCTTGGCATTCTCCACGAATGTCTTATCCCGCATAACGGAAACATTTAAAAGGTTAATAGATGTGAAGTCTCCTACGATGCTTCCAATTTCCTTTCGGTTACTGTCACGGTTCATTGTAGTTAAGTTGACTGTGAAATCTGGTTTCTCGCACCATAGTTCCAATGTCATGGAAAATGCAGTCAGAACAGCAATTGTCGCTGTAATTCCTTCTTTTAATGCGGCAGCTTTTAATCCTGCCCACTCATTCATGTTAATTTCAGAAGAGATTCTTTGGAATTCTTCCTGTGCATCATCAAAATTCACTGGCAACATTGGTGCTTCTGCATACTCATTTAACTTCTTGCTGAAATACGCTTCATCCACAATATATTTTGAACATTTTTTCCTATCAAGGCTATCCATATAGTAGTGCTTAAATGTATAACTAACCTCATCTAAATTATCCTGTTTATTAAAATATACCTGCTCAAATTCTTTTAACAGAATCCAGATACTCGTCCAGTCTAAGATTAGGAAGTCAAAAGACAGATGCATAATGCTTTTGTCTTTTAACTGGCTCACGCCAATGTCATACATAGGCCAGCTTCCAATCTCATAATATTTATTTTCTAGGGATTTTCTAATAACATTGTCTTCTTCTATTTCCTCTAAATTTTCACAATCTTGCCAAAGGATTTCATATTTTGGAACACTTTCCTGCACTCTCTGCTTCTGCGTCTCGCTGATTACCATTCTCATATTGTCATGTCGTTGTATCAAGCTGTTCCATGCTTTTTCTACCTCTTCCCTCTCTAATTTTGGAAACTCAACTTCAAAATATACATGACTGGATACACCGCCGAATCTGTAGTTATTTCCCCTTCCTAACAAATATGCCGACTGAATATCCGTCAATGGATATTCCGTATATCTGTCATAATTTTTTTCTATCTTATTAGGACTTTCAAACAAGCGGATAATTTCTACTTTATTTTTCTTTAAAAATTCCATATCCTCAGGTAATAATTTCTGCCCTGCAGCTTTATAATGCAAGTTTCCATCTTCAGACCATAAATTGATTCCTCTGTTATATAACTCAATTATTTTCTCTTTTATGCTCACAATGATTCTCTCTCCTTCTTTTGTAATACAAATAGTTTTTGGTTATATACTGTTAATTCTGAATTTCTATCTGGAACTTTTGTTACCACTTGATATCCCGCTACTTCAAAAAGCTGATACCACTGTTTCATTCCTAAAAATGTCATATTTTCACTTTGTCTTTCGTCGATGGTCTTTTCCATCATAAATGCCTGTGAAATCAGCATCGTTACAGACTCTCCCACTGCTTCCACAAGGAATAAATATCCTTCTGGCTTTAGAACCTGCCAGATTCGTTTCAATACTTCCTGTATATTTTCTGAATTATTAATTACTCCAACCGCTACTACAATATCCTTCTGTTCGCTTACTTCAAAGCTATTGTCAATGTCAATCTTCTGATATGTCATCCAAGGATAAGCATCAAATTTCTTTTTCGCTTCAATTAAGAAGAAGTCTGATACATCGGAAAATAGGTATTCTTTGCAGCCTTTATTTCTTACTAATTCCTTGCATACCTGCACCGTTGTAGAACCAGTACCTGCACCAATTTCTAGTATTTTTTTTGATTCAATACCATTCATTTGCGCAATGGTCTTGGCAATTGTCTGATTCAAATACACCGCAATTGCCGTAGTGGAATACAAATCCCTCGCTAAATCAAAGGAACCTTCTGGGAACAATAGATAAGCCGCATTTAACTCACCCTTCATGATTTTCTCTAAATGTACTGCATTGCTCTTAAAGTATTCATAAATACTGTGTGCGCCCATCTTATCATCATCCCAGTCCTTCTCGGCTTCCGCCCATGCAGCTTCTACATCATGTTCAGAAATTCGTCCTATTTCAAAATAGCACCTGTCTTCTACAATTGTCAGATAATCGCTTTCTTCCAATGTCCTAAACCAACGCCAGATGATTGCATTAAATTCTTTTTTAATTGCCATCTTTTCGATAATGATTTCCATCTTGCAAGAAAATGTGAGCTCACTTTCTGTCAGATTTTTCTGCAATTGGTAAAGCATCGTGGTCTGGCAAGCACGATTCAATTGCAAGATTCCATTTTTAATGACGCTTTTTTCTTCCTGCTTATCCACGTCTTGCTTAAAGGTATTAAGTGGCACATAAACATACGGGCTTCTTTCTACAATCTGAGGATATCCCAACATCTGCATAAACTGCTGCCATAATTGGCAACGCAGTAATTGTTTCTGTACTCTCTGATTCTCAGCTGCCCTGTCCTCTTTTTCTATCATCTGCACCATTACCCTGACATCTTCTGCAATTACCTTTGGCCAGCTTTCTGAAAAGAGTTGTTTTTGTGTTTCATTCCGTTCATATAGCAATACGGTATTCTGTTCTGTCATGCTGCCTTCTGAAATGTCGCTCAATTTAGCAGGTATGATATCTTCCTTTGGAAAATGAATTCTTGGCTGCCATATAACGGGACCGTGAGGGTCGAGTAAAGTTACTCTTCCCCCCGTATAACCTACACTAATCTGAAAGAGCAGGTGCAGATATCCGTCCATGTCTTTCTTATCAATTTCATTATGCGCCCTGAATATAATCTCCGTTCCATTATCTACTAACACAAGAGACTGAAATGGCTGTGCTTCCTTTACCTCGCCAACTACTTTCCAGTTTCTGAGTGTTGGCATAATATCCAATAAAATATGAATCAATGGATAGGACACCTGTGTTGCAAAATCCACATTTACATAAAGTGGTTTTTCCCGTTGGGAAAGTTTCCTTACATTTTCAATGAAATTTTTCACAGCTGGCAGATTCTTGTATAAGTTTCCAATGATAAATTTTAACTGGTGTGTCTGGGCATACCGAAGGCATTCGGCTGTTCCTTTCAGGTGCATTGGCTGTTCAAATATCACATGAATTCCTTTCTTCATAAGTTCCATGGAAAGCTCGGAACCATTTCCCCCCATGACTTCTGCTTTTACGGCAACACACGCAATTTCAATATCTTCTGGCAATGCTTTTATATCCGTAAATAATGGCAATCCATAATACTCTGCACACTTTTTACTTCTCTCACTTCCATGTGCCAGTATTCCAACAAGTTCAACCTCTTCCATATTTTTTAAAGCTTCAATATAAAACTGTCCAAATCTAGTACCGCATACGATTACTTTCTTTTTCATGTCAAATTACTCCTTCTTCTTCAACGAAAGCTGTACGTTCCACATTTTCAAGCCGGCTTAAAATGGAAGCGATATCTGGATTATCAAATAGGCTGCTTAGTTTTATCTCCTTGTTTAACTCCTCTTTTACGCAATTAATCAGTTTAATTGCCTTTAAGGAATCTCCACCACATTCAAAGAACTTCTTATGAACAGAATGAACTGGGCATTCCAACACCCTTTCCCAAATATCCATCATCTGTCTTTCTTCTGGGGATAAATCCTCTGGAACAACTGCTTCCTCCTCATATGCATTGTCGTTTATATATTCGTTCAGTTTCTTTGCATCGACCTTTCCATTCTGTGATAACGGAATCTGATGAATATAATAGATTTCTTCTGGAAGCATATATTCTGGCAAGCTGTTCTTTGTCATGGAACGAATTTCTTCTTCCAGTTCTCTATAATTCAATTGGGACTTATAACCGAATATAATGCATTCTCCTGCTCCAGCATACTCGGAATCTTCAACTCTGAATCCAGTCTTCCACTTAAGACCAATCTCACACAATTCCTTTTCCCATTCTTCCTTGGTAAGTAGTGGGGAAGCTTTTTTCTTTCGCCAATCCGTAATATCAGAAAATCCTTCTTCCAAAAATGCAACCGTATTGTACATAAGCATATTCGTGTTTGAATATTCCCTCAGCAGTAAAATTCCGTTTGGTTTTAACACTCTGTCTATATTTTCTAATGCAAACTTCACATCATGGGCTCTATGTAATACGTTATCAAGAATCAGAATATCCGCTTTTTGTTTCAGTTCTCCATTATATAATTTAGTATCCTGAATATTGTATTCTGCAGTATAGAAATTCGCTGTTGTCTTAGCCTGCTCTACGAAATCTGCATCAATCTGTGAATCTACCAGCCAGTATTCCCCTTTTCCATCCAGTATCTCTAAATACTTATCAATATGCTTGTTCATTCTGTTGCCGATTTCAACAACAATGACATCTTTTCCTTTCTCCTCTACCAGTGATTTCAGAATGCTAAACATCTGGACGGTAACGTCTGCGCCTAACAGATTATATTTTTCCAGTACATCTGCGGTTAAGGTAAATTCTTTATTTACAAGAGCTTCTACACTAACTCCCTTTTCTCTCATAATTCTTATGCACACATCTATGTTATTATCCAAGTCTTTTGATAAAGTAAGAATTGCCTCCTGTAAATCTCTTCTTTCCAATTTGATTGGTGCAAACTGATAATCTAGGTTGGCAAAATCATATTGTTCTTCTTTCTTTGTTACAATTTGGTTCTGTACTAAGATATCAAGCCAGATTAACATAAGTTCTGAAAACTCATCTCTGATATTTAGCACTTTTAGGTACTCCTGCTTGGATAACCCCCTCATACTGCTGTTCATTCCCAGCTTCTTTAATGTAGAGGTCATTGTTGCAAGGCACACGCCATTGATAGCACTTTCAAACTCTGAAAATCCCTTTCTGGATTTCTTTTTAATCTCATCACTTGCATGTTCTACTGCTTCTTCCAGTACGGCTAATCCTGTCCATTCTTCCCCTGCATTATCTTGTATCGCCTTACACTGGGAGATAAAAGCAATTATCTGATTCTTATTATTTAACACAATCTCTGTTTCATTTACTTTTTGAGTGCTTAAGATGGCATTTTTTATTTCGCCCAATTCCACTCGGTATCCATTAATCTTAACCTGATTATCAATTCTTCCAAGGAATTCAATATTTCCATCGTTCCAGTATCTCCCTAGATCTCCAGTACAGTATAGTCTTTCCCCTGTCTTTGGATGTACAATAAATTTCTCTTCTGTCCTTTCTTTGTCATTCAGATATCCAAGGGCAACTCCCAATCCCCCAATATACAAAGTACCGATAACCCAGTCTGGACAATCGTTTAAGTTGGAATCAAGTACATAATATTTTTGGTTGGATAATGGTATTCCATAAGGGATGCTCTTCCAGTTTTCTGGTATGGATTCTGGTACTGGGAAATGGTTTGACCAGATACTTGCTTCGGTGGCTCCTCCCAAACTAATTACCTTTGCAGATTGGAACGTATGGTTAATTCGTCCAGGCAGGGTAAGTGGTATCCAATCTCCGCTTAGAAGAACCAGTTTTAAACTGTCTTCTTTCACCATCTTTTGATGTTCCTCATACTCAATCAACATTTCCATAAAGGCAGGAACACTGTTCCAAATTGTAATATGTTCCTGATTCAACAACTCAACCCAGTGTGCAGGCTCTTTTGCCCTTGTATCATCTGGAATAACGATTTTACCACCACAGCCCAATAATCCAAAAATATCAAACACGGATAAATCAAAGTGTAGATTGGAGATGGCAAATGCAGTATCACTACTCTCCACATGGTATGTCTTAATAATATCCAAAATCGTGTTTGCAGCACCCTGATGGCTTATCATAACGCCTTTTGGCATACCTGTTGTTCCTGACGTATAGATAACATATGCTAAGTCATCTTTGCCATTTTCTGCAATCTGAGGAGAGGCGCTTTCTTTTTCTCCTTTTACTGCAATGCATTCCCACTCATTAAGCCATGTAGCTTTCTCTAAGATAGCTTCCTGTCCTAATACTACTCTTGTTTTGCTATCTACAAGAATCTTTCGGATTCGTTCCTCTGGATTGCTTGCATCAATTGGCAGATAAGCACCACCGGCAAATAAAATGCCGTATACGGCAACAATCTGCTGCCAGTCTTTGTTCATGATAATGGCAACTGTTTCATTTTTGCTTACCTGTAATTTATTTAATTGTTCACATAGGAAATATGCTTCTTCTTTGATTTCCCTGTAAGTCATTCTTCTGGTTGGAGTTACTAATGCTTCTTTATCTGGATATAACTCACAACTCTTCAAGAACATCGTATCCAAAGAACAGAATCCCATCTCTTTTCCTGTTTCATTTGCCTGTCTTCGTACATCAGAAATCTGTGTCTCTACCAGAGAAGTTTTTTCTGCTCCAAACAGATGCTCGTCTGCTGCCAAGCCTTTTAACAGCCTTACATACGCTGCAAACATTTCATCTAACATTCCCGGATAGAACAATTCATCTACCGAATCCCAGAATAAGCATAATTCGCCATCCATTTCAATTACCTGATGATCCAGCCATACCTGTGGTGTCTGGGAAATGTTGTAGTTTAATGTACCAAGCCATTTTCCATCATTCCATTGCTCTATGCCTAGACCACTGGTAAATACAATCGGCATAACAGAACCTTTTCCATTGCCGTTTTTCTGTTTCAATTTTCTTTCTACTTCAATTGCACTGTAGAAAGAGTGTTCCATATCCTTTGAAAGCTGGTTTTGTACTTTCCTGCATCGTTCCGCAAAGTTTCTGCACTGCACAGCATCTTTTATTTCTAATAAAGTTAATGTTGTAAAATCTCCCACTAAGTGGTTTACATCTGGATGCAATGGAATACGGTTAAACTGTGTCAGGTTGATTGTGAAGTCATCGTTTAAACTCCATAGTCTTAATACTTCTGCATAAGAGGTAATCAGTAAAACAGATGGTGTAATTCCTAATTGTCCAGCTTTCTTTCTTAAACTGCTCCATTCTGCTTTACTTAATGTTCCTGTTCTTCTACAAAATCTTTGATTTTCAATCTCATTTTCCCTCTTTGCTAATGGAAGCTGTGGTGCATCTTGGAAAGTGTCTAATCTGTTACACCAGTACTTTTCATCCTCTGCATACACAGTGGAATTCTTAATTTCTTCCAAACCTAACACATAATCTCGAAAAGAGAATTCCATTTCTTTTTCTTGTTTCCGTCCATAATAAACGTCTGCCCATTCCTTTAATACATGGAACATGCTCCATCCATCAAAGATAATATTGTCAAAACTGATATGAATTCTTGCGTTCTGGTTATCTATATTGGTAATGCGGATATCATAAAGTGGCCATGTTTCTGTATCAATTACTTGATGTGACATAATATCACGTTGTTTTTCTAATTCCTTTTCCTGTTCTGTACTCGACAAAGCAGAAATATCATGGACCTTGATTTTGAACTCTGGCACGGATGCTAAAATCTTCTGTTGTCCATCTGCCATGATAACGGAACGCATCATTCCATGCTCTTTTATCAATACATTTAGCGCATCTTGAGCCTTCTCTATATTTAAGTCTTTTGTATTTAATTCAAAATAGCAGTGTGTAGCTACGTTACCCAAATCATACATTCCATTACGTCCCACCCAGTACGCATATTGTACATCTGTCAATGGGAACGGTATATTTTGATTCTCTTTATCTGGTATAATCTGTGGAAGCTCCTGTCTTCCCTGTTGGGTATGTTCTTCCTTTCTTATCAGATCAATCTCTTTCGCTAAATCCCTAACTGTTGCCTTATCAAAAACCTTGCTAATGGAAATTTCACACTGAAAGCTGTCTCTTACTTTGGCAATCATTCTTGTTGCAACTAAAGAATCTCCTCCCAGAGAGAAATAGTTATCTAATATCCCAATGCTTTTACTCTGAAAAATTTCTTTCCATATGGCAAGCAGTTTCTTTTCTGTATCTGTTGCTGCTGATTCCTTGTGATTTTCCACTTTGTTTGCTTGATATCGGCTTCTTAAAAATTTCCGATCTACTTTTCCATTCTTCGTCATTGGGAAGCGTTCCATAAAATAAAACGCCCTTGGAATCATGTATTCCGGAAGTTTTTCCCTCAAGCTTTTTTGCAGTTTTTCTGCAGAATAGGAAAGAACCTGCTCTTCCTGTTTTGCATATAATACGGTTCTTCCATACTGTTTCCATGTGGCAATGAAAGAGAATTCTTCTTGGAACATTTCTTTCCACTGTTGGCTGCTTAACAATACATCCTCCTGCTGGCTTCGTAAATCTTGGAAAGTTGTAAATCCTTTTTCCAGTAAGGATGCTGTGATTTCCTGAAGGTAGGTATTGTCAGATAATTCCTGAAGGCAGAGAATTCCTTCTGGTGCTAACAGGTCTTTGATTGCCTTAACGGCATTTTTAACATTGCTTACTCTATGTATGGAATTCAATGTAAGAATGAAATCAAAGTTATGAAGTGGTATATCTTGTTCATTAATGCCCCTATTCAAATCAAATACTTTGTACTCTATATTTTCATAATGTTCCAATGCATGTTTTGCATCATTGATAAAGTATTGTGAAACATCCCCATAGGTATATTGTACGGAAGTGCCTTCTAATTCCTTTTGAATCATAAGACTGATAGCACTGTCTCTTGTTCCAAACTCTAGTACACGAATTGTTTTTTCTACTTCCGCTTTTTCTCTTATCTGGTGAACCGCGTTTATCACAGATTCCATCATTTCTTCATAACCCGGGATGCATTTCAATAAATCATTTGGGGTTAATCCTTCGTTTTCCTTATAGTAAACTTCCATAGCATCTGCTGAACCTGATACTATGCTTGGTAAATATTCAGAGATTTTTTTAATATAATCGTAAAACGCATATTTGGAAGCATACGCAATATCTGTTTTGTTAATGTTATCCCATCTGTAGGTTCCTTGACTTTCCTCCATAACAGCTTCTGCTACACAAAGTTTCAGCCATCTCTTTAACGTGTTTTCCCATTGACCACAGATAGACATAAGTTTCATCATTTCCTGTAAGGAATAGAATTTTCCTCCTGAACTTTCTGGCAAGTTAAGCATAGAGAATGTATTTTTCATTACATCCACACATACTTTATTGGCACAATCCATTGCCTTCTCATACTCTTTTTTCCTATTGCTGTCTTCTGCTTTGTTTTCCTGTGAAATTGTTTTCCATACGTCATTCATTCCAATACTTCGTGTTGTCCATTTGGAAATGGAGGATTCTTCTAACAATTCCCCGACAACATAAGCAGCTAAATATTTATCTCCTGTTTTTTCTCCAACTGCATCTACAATTACATTCTTTACTCCATCGTTTTGTTTTAAAGCATGTTCAATCTCTCCGATTTCAATACGGTGACCACGGATTTTTACCTGGTTGTCTTTTCTTCCTAAAAATTCAATTATTCCGTCATTCCAGTATCGTCCCTTATCTCCGGTTCGATACCAACGTCCCAAGTTATCTTCTACGAATTTTTCCTTTGTAAGCTCTTCGTCGCCACGGTAACCTTTTGCAACTCCATAACCTCCAATCCATAACTCGCCTTCTACCCAGCATGGGCAGTCTTTTCCATTAGAATCCACAACTCTGTAAGCCTGTCCTTTTAAAGATTTTCCGTATGGTATAGTATTCCATTCTATCGGAAGTGGCAGTACTACATCCTGATAGTTTGACCAGATACTTGCTTCGGTAGCTCCACCCATTGCAACAAACTTACAATCCGTCGTTCTATCATCTAATCGTTTTGGAAGGTCCATGCCAATCCAATCCCCAGATAACATCACCGTTTTGATTGGCAACTGCTTATTCTGTGCTTCTGCACTAATCAAGAGCATATCTAATAAAACTGGAACGGAATTCCATACGGTTACGCCATATTTCATTACTTGCGCTAACCAGTATTCTGCATTTTTCCTTTCTGCATCTGGTATTACAATAAGTGTCCCACCAGCTCCTAATATTCCAAACACATCATATACGGATAAGTCGAAATCAATAGAAGAAATGGCAAATCCAGTATCTTCACTTCCTATTCCGTACTTGTTATTAATATCTGTAATGGTATTCCATGCGCTTCTGTGTGCAATTTCTACGCCCTTTGGTACACCTGTTGTTCCAGATGTCATAATGATATACGCGGTATTTTCTGGAGAAACCTCTGGATATTCCCATAACCTCTGTCCTTCTTCTAACTGTTCCAACTCTAAAATGCTGACATTATCCTGCCAACTAATCTTATCTTTTACGCTCCGATCGGTAATGACATAACGTATACCCATTTTTTCATGGATCAGATTTCTTCTGTCATCTGGTTGTGCTATGCTAACTGGGACGTAAAAATTCCCCGACTGCAAAATTGCCAATACTGATTCGACTTGTTTGTATCCTCTTGGCAATGTGATGGCAATCGGTTCATTACAGATTCCCATTTGACAAATCGCTGCTGCAATAGATAACACTCTTTCTCTCAATTCTCCGTATGTGAAGGAAATCTGATTGCCTGTATCAACAATTGCAACTGCTTCTGGCTGTTCTTCTGCATGTTTCATAAATGCCTGATGTAAACAGCACTCTTCTTCCAGTTCACCAACTTGGCATTCTCCTTCAATGAAAAGTTTACGGCTCTTAGGAAGTACATCAAAACATCTGTTCCAATCTTCGTTTACTAATGCATGCAATAGTCCGTCAAAACTATTCATCATTTCCTGTATCATATTTTCTGGAAACAATTCCTCTACGGTATCCCAGGTAAGCATTAATCCATTCTTATCTTCATAGGTTTGGAAATCTAACCACACCTGCGGAGTCTGTGAAATCATGTATGAAAAATCACCCAAATTACTACGGAAATTTTCATTCACCAGTTCTGTGCCTAAATTGCATGCAAATACAATCGGTGCTGTGCTTGCTTGACCTTTCCTTAACTGTGCGAGATCCCTTTGAACCTGTACTCCTGAATAGCTGGAATATTTCATATCTTGATGAAGCTGTGTTTCTACCCTTCTTAATAAGTTAAGGAAAGTTGGATTTCCTTGGCAGTCTATCTCTAGTAAAAGCAAGGTTGTAAAATCAGCAATTACATCTTCAATTCCATCAATTTCTGTCTTTCTATTAAATACAGGAATATTAATTAAGAACTTTTTATTGCTACTCCATCTCTCCAGAACAGTAGAATATGCAGTTAATAAAAGCATAGCAGGGGTTGTTTTATAAGCTGCTGCCTTTTGCTTAAGGGTTGCCCACTCATCCTTATTTAAGCGGCAGATTCTTCTGCTAAACTTTGTACTTGTAATATCTTCTGGATGTTTCTTTAATGAAAGTTCTGGACCATTTGGTAAAGATTCCAGTCTTTCTTTCCAATATTTTTTTGCTGCTTGTTTTTCTTCTACATCCTCTTTTTCCTGATTTGCAAGATAACCCGCAAAATCCCAGTGATAAGATTCTTTTGGCAGCTCATTCCCTACATAAGCTTCTGCTAAATCTCTTATAATGATCTGCAGACTCTGCACATCTGCGACCGTTAAATCAATATCCAAATGAATCTTTGTTTTATTATCTGGCAATAAGCATAAAGTAATTCCAGCAACTTCACCTTTTTCAATATGTAATTTACGATGGGAAAGCGTTTCTCTGACTTTTTCTAACTTACTCTTCCATTCCATTTCCTCTTGATCTTTTAAATCAATCACTTGAATTTTGGAGCTATAAGGTTCTTTCATAATCTCCTGTGTACCATCTTCCAGAAATCTCGCTCTAAGCATTGGATGATGGTTCTCCAAAACCTTCCATGCAGCTTCTAATTTTTCTGGATCTACACCTTCTCCATCAAATTCTAAGTAAGCATGGCATCCCACACCGCCAAGAACTTGATCATCATTTCTTCCAATCCAGTATGCATACTGCACATCTGTCATTGGAAATGGTGTATTCAGTGCCACTTCGCTTGTCTTTTTTTCTACTTTCTTTTCTACTGGTTTGCGTTTATTAATCAGCTGCATCCATGCTGCAAGCGTCGGCTCTTCCATCAATTCACCGAAAGAAATTTTAATCCTCTGTTTTCTTAATTGATTCACAAACCTCATAATCTGTAGAGAATTCATTCCTTTTTCTAAAAGGTTATCTTCCTCCTCAAGTACTACATCCTGTGATAGTATTTTATAAACCTGTTCACGTAAATTTGTATATTCCATGCTCTTGCTACTCCTTATTCTGTACAAAGTCGGATTAATGCTTTTTTATCGATTTTCCCAACACTAGTTAATGGCCAGTTCTCAATACACTCAACCTGATCGGGAATTTTGTATTCTGCCATTCCTTTTTTCTTTAGGAAATGGTATACTTCTTCTCTTGAAAAAATCTTTTCTATTTCTGTTAAAAGAAACGCACAGCTTCGGGTGCCTAATGTCTTATCTGGTATACCAACTACTGCTGCTTCTTTTATTTCTGGATGCTGACAAAGAGCTGCTTCCACTTCAGCAGGAGTGATTTTTTCACCAGCCCTGTTAATCTGCTCTTTAATCCTTCCACCCATTCGAATATTTCCTTCCTTGGTCCACATAGCCCTATCCCCAGTTCTATAATAGCCATCTTCGGTAAAGCTTTGTTCATTCACCTTTCCTGCATTATAATATTCATAAATAGTATATGGTCCTCTGGACAACAGTTCTCCAAATTCACCATCTGGAACTTCATTATCATACTCATCCACAATTTTTATCTCATCTGCTGGAGAAATCGGCTTTCCTTGACAGCATGCAATGATTTCATCGGTATCCTCAAGACTTGTGAAGCAGAGTAGTCCTTCTGCTGTTCCAAATACTTGCATGAGTTTGCATGGCCAGCTACTTATAATCTTTTTTGCAAGAGATTCTTCCAGCATGGCACCTCCAACCTGCAGTATTTGTAGGCTGGACAAATCAAAACTATCGTCCCACTCCATCATTTCCATGCACATACTTACCATAGATGGAACCAATGCGGTAATCGTAACTCGTTCGTCACTGATTAATTCAAGTATTTCATCTGGACTTGTCGTCTTAGAAAGTACAACAGTTCCACCTGCATCCATTGTTCCAAGAAGTCCTGGACAGCTTAATGGAAAATTGTGCGCAACTGGAAGAGATGCCAGATAAACAGAATGTTCATTCAATTTACATCTCTTTGCCGACATTCTTGCATTATACAAATAATCCGTATGAGTTCGTGGAATTAATTTTGGAACACCTGTCGTTCCTCCAGATAACAAAAGAACTGCTGTACTGTAACCATCAACCTGTTGACCGCCTTTTGGCTCACCTTTCAAATCGTTCAACTGGTAATCCCCGCCTTGTTCTCCATCCACAATAAGGGTCTCCACACATGAAAATTTCTTTTTAATTCCATCTGCCAGTGCAAGATAGTTATATCCCAGATATTTTTCTGCAACAATATATGCTTTTGGTTGAGCCACTTTGGAGATTCCTTCTAATTCTGCTTCCCTGTGTGCTGGTAATGCCAAAATCGGAACTGCCCCCTGACGAAGCAACGCAAAAACAGTAAGTACAAAATTGATTTGATTTGGTAATTGGACAATTACTTTATCTTCTTTTTTGATTCCAATCTCATCAAATGCTGCCGCCAGCCTATATACCCTTTGGTCGAGCTCTTCATAAGATAATTCTGCATCTGAATCTTTTACTGCAATTCTGCCTGCATATTTTTCTGCACATTGATGCAGCCAATCCCCCAGTGAAATTCTTTCCCACTCTTCTAAATATTCATATTGCTCCATTGCTTTCACATATCTTTTTTTTTCTCTCATTTTAATCCTTCCTTATTTCGTATGTAGTTAATCTCTTTTTACTGCATTTCTACCAATATAATCATTTATTCTTACTATTTTTCTCCTCTCTCACAGAGTTAGCCATTGCAAACTCCATTATAAAAAAATAGAAGGCAATTTCCTCATATTGCAATCTTATACATAAAATGCCTTCTTACAGTTAGTCATTGCTAACTATTGCTTTTAAATATAATAACACATTTTTAGCAAATTGTCCTGTTTTAGAAATAATTGATAAATTTTATCAAAATACTTGGTGTATTACAGTTATAAAAAGCTTAGTCAATTAAAATTTCATATTCAGTCCAACCTTTAATTGTTCTAATTTATCTCCCAGTTCTTCTTTCATTATCCTATACGCTCTTTCCTTTGTACAATGCCCCGTACACACAAAATCAATTCCTGTATCTTGAATCTTCTTTGCTACGTCACGAACCTCGTCATCTGATTTATTAAAAAGATGAAATCCTCCTATCAATCCATATATATGTTTTTCTGGGAATGTTTCACCTATTTCATTAATGATATTTACAGCTCCTCCATGTGAACAACTATTGATAATTACAAGTCCTTTGTCGGTATCTACAACCAAACTTTGCTCATGTGAGAAATTATCAGGCTTCCATCCATTCGAAGTACGCTGATACATCTTTTCACGTTTTCCCAAATATTCCAACCCCTTTGTTTTGTGCGGGATCAAGTAAACTCCCTTCATCAATTGGTAATCACCTGAAACTATTTCTATTCTTTCTGAATAATCCACAAGTATGTGTTTGGGGATACCTATATATTTGTGAAAAATAAACTTCTTGAAATAACAATTTTCCTCAGTGGTTTCCCTCAAATAAAACTTTGCCTTGGAATTCTCTTTGAAGAATCTAGGCATTCCATTTGCATGATCATAATGTGCATGACTTAACACTGCATAATCAACATCTCCAACATTTATTCCTAACTGCTCCATATTCTTTACAAACAATCCAGAGGCACCTACATCTACAAGAATCTTCTTATTTTCATATTCAACCAGAATAGAAAGCCCCCATTCTCCTGCTATCCCAGCACTCGCTATATTATCTACTATTACAGTAACTTTCGTTTCCATTTAAGTTTCATCTCCACTTCTAAATATTTATGTACACTTTCAATCTAATAATGTCTTTTTACTTTTACTACACCTAATTAGACCAACAAGAAACATGACTGGAAATATGATTGCCACCATAATTCCAAGTTTCATATTGTTTCCCAATGCATTCGATACCATCCCAACTAACGTCGGACCGCCCGCGCATCCAAGGTCTCCTGCTAATGCCATAATAGCAAACATCGCAGTTCCACCATTTTTCAATATTCCAGTAGCACTACTATACGTCCCTGGCCACATAATTCCTACCGAAAAACCACAGATAGCACATGCAACTAAATTAATCATCGGCGACGGGATACATACAATTGCAAGATAGCACACTACGCAAAGTACACCGCTTCCTGCCATAAATTTACCTAAATCAATCTTGTCACCATATTTTCCATAGATAGCTCTTGCACTTCCCATAAAAATAGCAAATGCCATCGGTCCCGCTAGATCTCCTAACGTTTTACTAATTCCAAGTGCTTTTTCTGCAAATAGGGACGCCCATTGCGACATAGATTGCTCGCTTGCCCCTGCACAAACCATCATCGCTAAAATCAACCAAAAGACTTTATTTCCAAACAATTCTTTTAATGACATGCCCTGTTCATCCTCTGAAATCAACGATACCATAGGGGCTTTGATAAAAATGCATCCATTTACAAGTGGAATAATCGCCCACAGAACAGCTAACATTCTCCAGTGTTCAATTCCCCATACTTGAAAAAATATGGTGGAAATCAATATTACACCTACATGCCCCCAACAATAAAAGGAATGTAGTAAACTCATTGCTTTTTCTTTATTATCTGTTGGACAACTTTCCATTAGTGGACTAATTAAAACCTCAATCAGTCCCCCACCAATGGCGTATAAAACTACAGATATTAACATTCCAGTATACGGTTCCATTATCTCTGGTAACACCGTCAATGAAATTAATCCAAGTGCTCCAAATATATGTGCTCCTATAATCGAAATACGATATCCGATTTTATCTACAAATAGTGTAGCAAATAAATCCACTGCTAATTGCACAATAAAGTTTACGGTAATTAAAAGTGTAATCTTACTTAACGAAATACCATATGACTTTTGGAATGTTAAAAATAATAATGGAACGAAATTATTGATAATGGCTTGTACTATGTAACCAATAAAACATGATATCATGGTAATTTTGTACTTATTATTCATTTGCTTTTCCTCCAAGCATTTGTCTAAAGTCTATCTTCTCATTTGATAAACTTCTTGTATTCTACCATGAACAAAGTACACTTTCAATCACTTCTAAGAGACTAAATGGCACTTATTTACCTATATTGGACGACGTATAGAAAACAAAAATAGGTGAAGATTTCTTTATAATCCATCACCTATTTTTATCTTTTCAATCACTATCTTTTTTTCACTGGACAACATACCTCTGTTACAAATTCCTCTGGATTCTGTGTCTCATGTGGACTTACATGGTAAATATCTATCATCGAACCACTAAATTCATATCCATTTTCATTTACCCATGAAGCTAAAGAGGAATACACTTCTGGGAATTGTTCATAAGAACCGTTAAATGTTACGCTTGCAACGGATTGTTCGGATTCTGTTTTGAATTTCACATGTTCTGTGTCGTTATATGTCCCTTTTACCTCTACCTGCACTTCTACATCTACATCAGATTCTTTGTATTCTTTATCATGCATAATTGCACTATTTAGTCCAATTGGAATTAAGTTCATATCCTTCGTTTCGCTAAATAGTATGTGCCATAATTCACCCTCATGATCATACTTTGGAATAACTTTTCTCACACTTGCAACATATCTTTCTGGTAACTGTTTTAATACACAATTATATTTCATATTTTCGTCCTTTCTCAACCTATGAATGGCTGTATCCAGGAGTTGTAACCGTTTTGCGATTTCTTCCGACTCTTCTAGTAGTTCTGCTTTTCGGATTGCTAAAATCTGTTCCATCTTTACTGGGTCATCCTTGCATTTTACAATTTCAGATATGGCGGCAACACCAAATCCCATGTCTTTTAATGCATTGATTTTTCCCATTAAGGAAAGTTGCGTTTCAGAATAATAGCGATAGCCAGTGAAATCATCTACTTTTACAGGTTTAATTAGACCAACTTCATCGTAATATCGCAACATACGGATACTTACTCTGGACAATTTTGAAAAATCACCTATTTTTAACATGTTTCCTCCTTGGAGATTATGTTTTGTTTGAGCTCAATATGATTGTAAAGCCTAACATGGTGTGAGAGTCAAGACTAAAATAATTCGTCCAACAAAATATAATACCTTATCTTCTCCCAATCTGGATCTATCCCTAGTTCATCAAACAGCATATTTGGCTCAAAGCCTGGATATGCCTTTCCATTAAATCTTCCACTAAAGTTATGCTGTAAACTACGATAACATAGTGCGATATCTTGATAGCGGTCCGCTATACCACTATTTCCAATATCAATAAATCCAGTAACTTTTCCGTCTTTCGCAAATACATTAGGTAAACAATAATCGCCGTGAGAAAATACGAAATCTTCTTCTGGCTTATGATCCTTCAACCACTGTAACAATGCTTCTGGTGATTCAAATCCATCTTCTCCATATGTATCTGATTCTACATCTGTATCTAATGTACCATTTTTCACTCGTATCTCTGCACGCTGTAAGGTATGTTCCAGACTGTTATTACAAGGACATCCCTCTATCTTTACTTCCCATAACAGTTTAAGTCCTTCTGCTAATAATCGAACAAGTTCCTTGGGCTGTGTCATATATTTTTCTTCACAAAGCATCTCACCTGTTATCTTGGTCATTAAAAGATAGTTTTTATCTTTTTCTTGTACAGAATACAAAACCTTGGGAACTGGTAGCTTTCCATCGAGCCATTGCATCATCTTTTCTTGATTCGCAGCTTCTTCTCCAACCGCTTCAATTTTTAACACGACATCATCAAAACAAAGTACGCTAGAATCTGACATTCCGATATCATCTAACTCATACGATTTCCCTTTGATTTTGTTCTGTATTTCTTTTGGCATTTTGTTCCTATTCATGTTTACTCTCCCTATTATTCGCTATTATCGTCATTCAAACTTGGTTACTAAATTTCAAACACTAAAATTCGCTCCCTCTTATTATTCCCTTCAAATAAATCCTGACAAGCAATTTCATCTATAAATAATAATTCTGGCACTGTCATTAGATAAGACAGATACTCATCATTCGGATAATAGAAAAATAATTGCATCGTTCTTGGATTCCCATAATAAGAATCTAAGATTTTTCCAAGGACAGAGCGTAGAATCTCAACAGAAAATGGATTGAAAAAATAGAAGCAATCCGCATCTGTTACTGGAAAATCCTCTGCATTTGTGCAGACAAATTCAACACTTTGCTTTCTTATATAATTCTTTCTATTTTCCTCTGCTTGTTGATAAATCTGCTGATTATATTCGATTCCTATGGAGCGGCAGCCTAGTTCTTTGCTTAGAAAAAAACTAACTCTTCCTTTGCCACATCCGTAGTCAATCAATGTGCTATTTTTATTAATATGACCACTTGACGCAAGACGTTCTAATACAGAATATGGTGTTGGCTCATATGGAAAATGATAATCGTCAGCATGTGCGTCTTCACGTCCTGTGGTCTTTATTTTAAGTTTTTTGTCCCATTGTTGATCATTCATATAAACGTTTCCTTTGCTATTATGCTTAATTATAACATGTAATTTGATTACATGTTTAATTTATCTCAAAAATTCTCTATTTCATCCTTAATCTAACTTTTTAACATTCGTTTCCTTCTATTAAATTATTATAATACAAAAAGAAGGTACCGCCCATCTCTCGACAGCACGATACCTCCTCCTAAATTACTATGCTATTTTACATAAACCTTAATTTTCTTCCAGACTCCATTCTGTGCAACCATGTAAATATAGCAACTTCCTTTCTTTCTTCCTACTACTTTTCCACTGCTCGTTACCGTTGCAATGCTTGGTTCTGATGAAATATAACGTATGGCTGGTCCCTGTTTCTTCCTTTTCGTTTTCTTTGGCAAGACTATCGTTGGTTCCAGTTTAAACGATTTTCCTTTTTTCGTTGTAAAAGTAGTTTTTGCTATCTTTATGCTAGTTGGATTTGCATATTTGGAGCCGTTCTGGAACGCAAAAGTTCGTACTACATAAGAACGTGCAATAATTTTCTGCTTTCCATTCTCCATTCTGTAAGCCTTTACCAGATACTTATATCCTTGATTTGCTTTTAACGACTTCTGGGTAAAGGTTAGTTTATCATTCCCTTTTATCTTTGCTAATCTCTTAAATGCATAGGACTTGTAAGCTGTATCACATTTTGCACCATATACCAAGTAGCCATCTGCCTCTTTAATGGTATTCCATGTTAAGCAGCATGCATCTACTTTTCCCTTTTTATTGGCTTTCATTTTTGATTTTAGAAGTAAAACCTGATTGGCTGGTACTTTCTTCTGAACCTCTTCTTCAACATAACTGCCCGTAGATAAATGTGCTGAGTATACACTTTGATTTACCACATACACTTCTTCGTAGCTTACAACGTCTTGTGCTTCTAAATCAATTTCTGTGCCCTGAGCATCTATTGGCTTACCATCCTGATTCAGCATATAGCGTTCTGTCACTTTTTTAGTCGACTGTTTTCCATTTTTTGCTTTTGTCACAACTTTTCGTACAACATTCATTTGCTTAATTGGAGTACTTTCAACAGTTGTTTGAATATTATTACTATCACATGAAAGATTAGCATCAACAATTTGTGCCCCGATTCCCTTTGCAACAAGCTTTCCGTTTACTTTAATTTCTAATGCATCTGCAGGGTTTCTTGAAACAGTGGATATAAAAGTCTTACGCTGTTTGCTATTCAGTGACTTTGAACTAACATAATAATATGTATGTACTTCCACTTTTTCTGTAATGGACTCACCATTTACCTTAATTTCCTTGTCTTGTTTCGTTACAATTGGATTGCTATTACTTCGCTCAAATAGACTACATGCTACTTCCTGTCCCTTGACACCAAATTGCTCTAGTTTTGCTGAACGATCTTCTGAATCTATAGCACCAAAACTTGCTTTGATAGAAACAGCATCTTCTAACTTATATCCGTCTAGTAAATCCTCTGCCGTAAATGAAATCGTAATATCTTTACTTTCCTCTTCGTTTACGCAAACAACTGTATATTCTCCATTGGCTGGATCATAAGTCTGTTTTGCCTTACTCATCACCTTACCCTTGCTATCACATAAAATAGCAACTGCATTTCCGCATAGTTTCTTGGCATAAGAGTTATTTTTAATTGTTACAACAGCATCAACAGAACCCTCTGATTTCTCAACATGGGAACTAATTGAATAATTACTCTGGTATTTCTTTATTAGGCTTTCAATCTGAATCCATCCACTATTATCACCAGTGTAATCTTCCTCCTGTATTTCGCCCGAATCTTCTAGTATCCATGCTTTGACAAAAAGTTCAAGTCCATTGTCTGGAATTTCATCATTACTCTTTTCTAACTCTTCCTCGGAGTAATATTTTTTAATCATTTGTTCCAGTTTCTCTTTTGACAATTCGAACTGACAATTATAGGCATGTGCATCTACTAATGCTAAGTCAGCATCCTCCTTAATAGTAATCTTGTCAATTGGCTCAAGATCTTCGGCACTTGTCTCTGGATTGCTGTCATAAAGTGCAACAACAATTTGCTTTCCACCATTTTTAAATGGTACTTGGCTTCCATTGCTAAGAGATACCTGTACGGTACGCTCCTTATCTTCTTCTTTCGTAAGCTCTACATTACGAACTGATACATCTGGCAAGTTTAATTTCACTACGCCACTGCAGTCAGCTTCTTTCGATGCAAGCTCACCACTATGTGCTGTAATGGAATAAGTTACATCCTTTACTGTGTCAGCTGGCACCTTGTAATATTCAGAGATTGTCTGACTTTCTCCTGGAAGTAATTTTGTATCAATTTCAGTAGGATTGCCATCTAATGTTAATGTAATTTTATCAATGGTACGGATACCTGTATTTTTCACAGTAAATCCAATTGGTGTAGAGAATCCCATAACAACATTGTTTCTATCTACGTAGACATCTTCTGTTTCTAATGTGCATAAGTTGAATTTACTTGTTACGGTATACATGCTGGCCTTACCAACTGGTGTATAAATATTTTGTGTCTTTTTCTCGCCGTCTGTTTCATCTAACACTTCAACTTTATCAACTTCATACGTTCTCGGATCTTCTGGATCAATGGTGTAATCTGTACTTTGTAATACGGTCTGAATCATATCCCCATTGCTATAGGATGAGAATTCATCTATGGTTTGCCCTGTTTTCATTCTAGCAATTTCTAATGGTGTACTTAACATAATTTCATGATTGATTTCTGAGAAGCGAATTGCTGATAAAATATACGTATTCTTAGGTGCTAAATCCTCTTCTTCCTTTTCCTCTGATTGTTCTTTACACATAGATAACCACACAATTGATAAATCATCTAAAGTAGCATCTTTTGCAGGTTTGCTAAATCTAAAGTTTGCACTGTTGATTTCAGCACCTGCCTCATGAATACTCTCCACAAAGTCACCGTTTGGCATACCTAGCGAATTAATTGCTAATAGTTTAATATCACGCACTGAAACTGCTTTTCCTTCATTATCCAGTTCTGTTGACTCTCTTTCATTAAACCATCCAAGGATAAAGTGTTCTTCCCCATTCCAGTTTACTTTTGCTAGCTGCAGATTTTGATCAATATTGTTGTCATTTGTTACTCGAATACTTTCTCTTACATTACCGCTAACATCTATTACTGTATACATAATTTCCGTATCCGTCATTACCTGTGCATCGTCACCTGTCTTAATGACATAAGCGGCCATTGCTGTACCATCCGACATAATAGACACTTCTAAACCATGAACACTACCAGTCTGGCCATTGTATAAAGTAATGGTCTCTCCCCATGCATCCTTTTGTTTATTATAAACTTTGGCATGAATTTCATCACAAACATTGAAATCCATTGGATTACTTGAATCTGAACCAGAACATGTTCTCCATGCTACAACGGCATAATTCTCATTTACTGCCACTGCTGGTGAAAAGTCTCCTATATTATTGTCGGTAAGCTTACATGTGGTCCACTTTTCTCCATTCCAGATGGAAGCACAGATTTCTGCCTGATTTAACATTACCGTCAAATCTTCATAACTTGGATTTTCTTGTTTCGCATCAGGAAGAGGATTGCTTTGACGTACCCAGGCTGCAACACTAAAGTCATTTGTACCTGCTATCCTTACTGTACTGTCACCATAACCAGTTCTTTCTGTTGTACGGTATTTGTTTATTACTTTACCCTCATCATCATAGATAGGATCTAATTTTTCGTCGGAACCTCTAGCTCCTGTTTCATTATTTAATTCATCTGTTGTATAAGTAACTGGATCGATACCATGTTGATTGACATAGGTTCCATCCTTTCTTACAGCATAGCTTGCTAATGTATCTTCCAATTCAGAACTATCAGAATCTGATAAGTATGCAATAATACTTCCGTCGTCATTATAGATAGGTTCTGCAAAGCTGTAGGCATTGCTCTGCACTAATTTCATAGAGTTCATTTCATCTTCTGCAAGTTCTTCACTGCTTCCACCAGCCCATTCACGATCCTCAAATGCTAAGTACGCCCTGCTCTCTTGGTTCACTTCATTGATAGAACACAATTGTGCCGAAGCATCCAAAGGTTCTGTATGAATCCCACCAACTGAATTTGACCACCATTCACCAATAGCTTCATACTCTCCAGTACTAACATCTACAAACTTGTGGGACGCTGACCAAAGTTTCTTTGAATAGTTAATGAACAGAATCTTGACAGTAAACTTCAAGCCTAGTTCACCTACCACCGTTGTATTTGTTCCAGATTTATTCACTTTGTCAAGTAGCTTTTCTTTGTAATTTACATTCCATGCATCAAGATTTTTTATTGAGTAAGAGCCTGTTAGACTTCCGTATATCCCCAGTTTTAATGCAACAAATCCGCAATCCCAACCTACTCCAGCAAATGCCTCACATATCATTTTCACTTCTGCGTTTGTCAAGTAATTACTTTTATTACTAATACCTTCAAAATAGCCAGTATTGGTAGTAGTAAATCCCATTGAAGCTGCGATACCTAGATTGAAACTACAATTTACAGGTACAGGTCCAAGCATAAAGTTTTGCGTATATCCAAAGTCTACACCAAATCCTGCATTAAGCCCTCCACCATAGAAGACAACTTGCCATTTTCCATCATCGCCATAGCGAAATTCATAGTACATACATCCGCCGAAAGTTGCCTTTGCCTTACCAATCTCTTTCGTGTAATTTTGTTTTGCTTTAGCCTGAGCTCCCTGTCGTTTATAGCTCATTACCTCATCTGCAACTTTATCTTTACCCTTGTTCCAAAGCTTCTTGAAAATATTTTTAGTTTCACTATTATCTATATGCTTTGCAGTGTACTTACCACCATTATTTGTTATTCCGTATTCCTCTGCAAATTTTTCATTTGAATGAGATTTTTTCTCCTCATCAGTGACTATAGAACCCTTTAAATGCTCCTCCTCATAAGTATCTTGAATCTCACCATCTTTATTTTCATAAACTTCTGTACCGCTATAATAATCCGCCAATGTATTTCCCATTGTAACCATTACATGGAAACATCTTGGATCTTTTGTTGGTGAAAGTTGTACCTCTAATGGTAAACCAGTCGCACTGACTAATTCTTTTAACCCTTTGTTTGCATATTTAAATAAATTGTCTTTATTTATCTGAGATGATAAAGAGCCTGCCCAATCCATATTTTTACTGATAGAATCCAATAATTCCTGTAAATCATCTTTCACTTCTTTATTGATTGGTTCTTCGTTTGTTTTGGTTGTGCATCGGAAATCATTGACCATTTCCTTTAGAACGTTTGCGTCTTTATACATTTCCACTTGAAGTGAAACCACTTTATTTTGTGGTATCTCATTATTGATGGAATTCTTTTTCAAATTCCATGTAGATTCCACTACCGGCATATCTGCAAATGGATATGTAACTACTTTACTTGTCTGATTTGCAAACTCTGCACCATACTCATTCGCATAGTTTAATTTGTATTTATTCTTATCTATTTCACTAAGTGCAATGCCATATGATATTTCCCGACCATCTCTATCTTTATAAATGTAAGGCTCTGTCTCAACGGATTCTCCCCACATTAGCGTTTCTGTACTAATAATAGCTTGTGGATAATGTTTACTTAATCCAATTGCCCCTTTGTAGCCGTAGATGTTCGTTACGTCACCAATGGTTCCTGATTCTTCACACTGGCAATATAACTGACTATTGATTACTGGAGTATTTGCCCCTGTTTTTACCACACGCGCTTGCACATAAGCATTGCAGTCATTAAGTACATTATACGGATTTAGCTCCGAGCTAACATGAACCATCTGTGGTTCATAAGCTGTCTTCACTTTATCTACTTGGTCATTGGGCTGGAACTTTATCTCAAAATTATATAAGATATAATCGTCTGGCTGTATCATACGATCTGCTATTGTTTCTTCACTTAAGCTAAAAAACTGGCTTGCGTCAAAATAAACTGTAATTGCACCGTTATTATCCGTTGTAAATATTTGATCTTGTTTTCCATCTCCTAAATGTCCTCTGTTAGGACCAAGGTTAGCAGCATAACAGTATTCTTCATTCTTATAGACTCCTCCACGTATCCAAAGCTCTTTATTGGCATATGGAGCTCCTTTTTCATCTGTTACATAAATATTTACTTTTGAAAGGGAACGGAGCATATAGTTATTTACTGGATAATACTGAAGTTTACTTAAATCCTGCTCTCCTGATAGGATATCTTTGTAGACAATGGTTCCAATATAGCTTTCTGAATCATTTTCCGAATACAAATGAATGTCACTTGCGATACCAGTTTCTTCATATAAAGCAAGTTCTCCATTCTCATCGGAATACATGACACATTCTTTTCCATCGCCATTTTTGTATTCCATTTTTGTCTTCTGCTCTGGTAAAAACTTAAATAAATACAGCTGATTCTTTAACGTTTTTGACGTAACTTTAATACTGCTCTTCATTCCAGTACGAGCATGTGTTGCTGTAATTACCGCTTTTCCATCCTGTGTGCTGACAGCCATAAAGTTTTCGCTAGGTGAATAACTTACATAACTATAAGAGTTAATATTGGAATAAGCTCCACCTTGGGAATAATTAAGTGTAGTAGCTATAGCTTCTTGATTTTGTTTATCATTTTTGTCCTTAGTATCTTTAGCTACATCCCATTTAATCTGATCCGATATCTGTCCCCAAACATAATCTCCATAATTAATACTTATCATGGATGCAAGATTAATATCTTTTGCCAAATCATGAAGAGAGATTTTATTGTCACGTAATGAAAGCGTTTGTCCATCTTTACTGATTAAGGATTTTACTTTCTTATGGTTATCCAATGTAACTTTATCAACATCCGTCTCTCCTGCTACATTTTTTCCATCTACTGCATCTACTAAAATATCAAGTGCTTCATGATTATATACATAGACCACATAACTATCCAGCGTTGGTGTATCTCCACTCTTCGCCTGAATACTTGCTTTTACAACATATGTTTTCTTTAATTGATCCTCTATTTTTTCTGGCTTCCATGTTATTGTATTCTTGCCTTGTTTTAATGCTTTCGAAAGCACCGTATTTCCATCTGAATCGATTATTGTAAGGCTTGTTGCAGCTAGTGTTGCCCCATTAGTTTCTAATTCATAAGTAATTGGCAGTTTGCTGTTATCTAGGATACTATAACTTTCTAGTTTTCCAAGTTTCAGACTTGGTGGATTAGGTAATACTGTAATATTTGCTACAGCAGTGATAAGTTCCCTTTTTTGTACCAAACCATTCTCTGTTCCATAGGCTCTTAAGCTTTCTGCTGATATTTTTACTGTATATACTGCTTCTGCACTTCTGGATATCTTCGTAAGAATTCCTTGTGGAATCGTCATCTTACCAATTGTTTTATTATTGGTTGATATTACAGTATCTGTATAAACTGGTTCCCCTGCTGGCCTCCCCGCAAAATCCGTTTCATATACTTCCATTGTAAATGCGGTTGGATAGTTCGGTAACAGATATTTATCTAAACTTGATAGCTTTTCTGCTTCTTCTGCATTTTGTTTCGTTAAGTTGCTGCTAAAACATACATCAAGACTTTCGTTTTGATTACAGCTTAAGGAAGCTACTGTACCATTAGCAGAAGGAATTCTTAAGTATGGTTCCTTACCTGGTTCACAGAAAAGCGTCACACTACGGCAGACCTCTACTGGTGTATAACCATCAAATCCATCATTTAAAGCGTATAATGTGAAATATACTTTACCTACTTTTCCTGTAGGAACAATTTCTATCGGTGCTGTATGGTCTGCGCCATAAGTTGCTGCCTTTTCTCCTTTAAACTTCTCTGGATATCTAACATTTGCGATACTTTCATCGGAACTTACCCATATTAAGTTATCAGTTCCATAGAAAGAAAAGTCTTCACTACTATTAAATCTTGCGACAAATCCTAATTCATCTGTTTCCATCCGGAATGGATTTGTAATTAAAGAGTCTTCCATTTCATACTGTTCTGTTGTTATGGCAGCTGTATCGTCTTCTATGGATGCCTCTTTTAAAGTCAAAATAAGATTGTTCTCTTTTTCATCCTTTTTATTCACAGATTGATGAACATCTGCTTTTTCCGTACTATCCACATAAAGTGGATTATCTCTTCCACTTGTAACAATATGATTTAAGTCACCATCATAATCCAAATGATAACTTACAAGTTTTTTAGGATCGTCTACAAGACTCTCCCAGTTTGAGAAAAATGGATTTTCATTATAGTAATCGATTGTTGCTGCACCTGGATAAGCAAAGACTGCATTCTTTACTTCATAGAACTGTGGTACAACAACGCCTCTACTTGTCTGGCTGAACATTAGATCGGCCTCATTTTCCTCTTTTATATAATCATATGTACTTCCAATGTCTGGATCCATAAAGAGTTCTGCTGCGTCTATACGTGGTTCCGTACCAGTATTAAGCGATGCTCTATAATATGCGATAAGAGCAACTGGAATTTCGTTCGTTTCTGTTGTGGAGCCGTTCTGTGCAACCACATAAAGGGGTACACGAGTAACCCCACCATCTACGGATAAATACATGGATTTTACATATTCAGAGATTGAATATGTTTCCTCATCAGCATATACAGCATATGGGGTTCCTTTTAATGCCTCTTGCACCTTTTTACCAGTTTTTAAGTCCTTTCTTGCTGTTAAATCCAATGAATCAATTGGTTCGCAGTTGCTTTGAATCCATTTACGAAAGATGCCATCTCCTCCTTGATTCACAGTAACAACTTCTGTAACCCACTGGCTCCCTGGTTTTTGATCATCAATGCTAACCTCAACATTTGAAAAGCTTGCATCCTTATAATAACGTAAATAGCATTGATTATTAGAAATCATAATTGTTTCTGGTGAATTATTTGATAATAACTCTAGATTAAACGCAGTATTATCTTGCTCCTGTCCTACAATTATTAGTGTATCATTACTGTACGATTTTGTTCCATGCAAGGATAGTTCACTGATATTAGGAATATTACCACTTGGAACCTCAGGAACTTGATATAGGAAAGTACAACTATTTCCAACAGTTCCTGCTTCAACTGGTGTTAAGACGGTACCATCTGTCATCGTTAACTTAATAGAATCATCT
Source organism: uncultured Anaeromicropila sp. (assembly GCA_964409685.1). Taxonomy (GTDB): domain Bacteria; phylum Bacillota; class Clostridia; order Lachnospirales; family Lachnospiraceae; genus Clostridium_AI. The sequence continues at coordinate 50,019 of CAYPEJ010000016.1, read as the reverse complement.
ATGCTCATATTTTCATCAAAGGTAGCTGTAATTGGTATGGATTGTCCTACGTAGAATGTACCACTTGGTATGTTTAATTTCGTTAAGTTAATTCTTTCATGCACTTCTTTTATGTACATATTGGAAGAAATTCCACCAACATAACTATAGTCGTAATCCACTTTTGAGGCATGTGTTGTATACGACCAGACGGAATCTGTTGGAAGAGTCACTCTTCCATGTTCTTTTACCAGAGATCCTGGACCAGAAGATGATACACCACCCGCACTATACGAAGGATTACCATTATATGTGAACCGATAATAATTATCAGGCCAAGTATTAATGTATCCTTTAATATCATCGTATGTTAACTTGCAAGTGATATATTTATGATATGTGTATTCTGTGTGTTTTTCGTCAAACCAATGAAAAATATCTATCTTCTTATGTTCTGTCCATGTCCTCTCTGTTCTATCAGAAGAAACCGATACTTTTCCTGAGACATTATGTTCATATATAAACTCATCATTCTTCTTCACTGTAATAGGAATTGTAATATTTTTTCCATAGGAAGCTCCATTGTCAATAAGTGCATTTTCAACACCATTACACTCTATGTAAAATACACTATCTCCCTTTCGTTTTACGTTAGAGCCATGATACTTAACAGAAAAACTAGTTGTTGTTTCTCCTGCTGGAATTGTTACGGTACCGCTTCCTTCAGCCGAAGCTGAACCTGAAACTGTCTGATAATGTAACGTTACAGGCACACTTTGCTTTGTTATCAGACTAACAGTAACGTCAATCGTCTGTTCATTTCCAGTTTCGTCAATACTTGTCCTGTCTGGTTGTATTCTGACTCTTGCCTGATGACTAATTCCTGCTCCATATGTACTTCCTGTTGGATCATCATAAACTAGTACATTACCTTCTTCAAGCTGCTGTTTTAGGGACATTGCACTTGCAATATACTCATCTTGATTACTTTCGTTTATCTCGACCTCTTCACCCATGAAATCATTAAGTTGTTTTAAAGATTCCTTAAGTGTCAAAAGACGATTGATTTCTTCCCAAGTAACCTCATTGCCATCTACACAGACTTTTCCTGTTTTTTGCTTTCTGGCTTCTTTTGTAAACTCTTCTTCTGTCATCTTCTTGCCATTCACATTAAAAGTACCATGTTCTACTGGGGCACCTGTTTCATCTACAATGCCCTGTTTACGAAGTTCATCTAAAATGTCTGTTGCATTTTCTCCATTGGTACATAATTTCTGTAACTCATCTACAATTGCCTGGTTATAATGTACTTGTTCTTTATCTGTTTCATTTATGCCAGATGCAAACAGTGGTACACTTTGTGCTGGTACTGATAACGTTATCGCTAACAAACTAGCAAGTAAACGTTTATGCAGATTTTTCATGAATAATTTTCTATTCATGTATTATAACCTCCTATCTCTGTCACCTTCCGTTTTTTTCATTTATATGTAAAGTCTATCATAAAATGGGAGGCTTTTCTATATGTTATTGAATTATTTATCAGTTTATGGAAACAAAAAATGTCGCGCTACTTTTAGCGCGACGACTTTCTGTTAGACACATTAATCATTGCCAACAATACTTTTATACCTTATAGGTCTGATTTCCGTCCTATTTTATTAAGTACTTATCACACAATTTATGATGATATATTATCATTATGATAACTGGTACAATAATTCCACCGCACATTGGTATTAGATTCCATAGGCTGTCTCCTATCAGAAAACTAACTCCAGCGGAAACTAGAATAATAACACTATATAGAATCCACATGATTCCATGTTTTACATTCCATGCTCTCACATCGGTTATCTCGCTTTCCTTTGGTGGAACTTCCCCTGTATAGAAGCCTACCGGCACCTTGCTTTTTACTTGTACAATTCCGATTCCTAACATAAAAATTGCTACAGCCAAGTAAATGATTACACAAATAATTATTTCTGACATAAGCATCGTCCTCCATTATCTCCGCACAACTTATCATTTATCTTTCTTTTAAAAATCGTACTACTTTAACATTACCGTCCATTTCAGCGGACTCTATATGAAATCCACATTTTTCTGTATAAAATCGTATATTTTCTTCTTTATCTGCTGGTGTAATCAGTGTGAACTTCTCCCAATCTTCGTAGTAGGATAATGCAAATTGAAATGACTTGGTGCCGATTCCCATTCCTTGATATTCCGGAATTACACATAAGCAGCCAATATCATATATACCTTTTTCTATCTCCTTACAAGAAAGAGCCCCAACAGCTTTACCTTCACATAAAATAATAAATTTAGGATACTCTATTATGGATTTCTCCATTATTTCTTTTGTTTTACCATACGCAGGACATTCGCCGTATTTGACATAATCACTATAAAATGATGCATTATAGATATTTATAAGCAGTTCTGCATCATTTATATCTGCCATTCTGTATTCAATATCCATAGATAATTCCCCTTTGAAATCGAATTTATCGACCATTACAACATTGACATTCTTTTCAATTTTGTTCCTTAAGTACTTTCCATTCTTCGCGTGTTATCGCATAGGCATACGAAATTTTATTCTTTTCATCTTCATATTCTTTTACTTTCTTCATACCATTTGCAATCGCAGTAGAATATGAACCTATATTTGTATATTTCATATAGGAATACAAACAATCATATTCCATATTTTCAAATGCCCAATCCCTAGCCGCTTTCGCTGCTTCACTGCCAAATCCTCTTCTCCAATATTTCTTGTGAATATGATATCCTATTTCTGGAAGTAATTCTCCATCAATATTTTGAATTGTAATTCCACAATCACCTATGAACTCACCTGTTTCCTTCAAAACAACAGCCCATAAACCGAATCCATATTCTTTGTAATTTTGAAGATTCCATTCAATCCAGCCTTTTGTACGTTCTTTGTCAAAAGGTTTCGGATAGTGTTGCATAGTTTCTGGGTCTGACATTATTTCAAATAGTGCATCAAAATCCTCAAGGGTATATTCCCTTAATATTAGTCTTTCTGTTTCAATTATCATTTTTCGCTCCTTATTTGATATTTAGGAATTATGAAAATATCAGTTATGAAGGCCACTTTTATCACTAAAAAATAACTTTCATAGCTACCTACTTTTTCAACTTATATATTCACTTGAAACCTATTATATTTCTGCTTTCAATAAAGAATACATTTTCATGTCGATAACTTTACCATTTTTGACAGCATTGCTTCTCAATGTACCCTCATACTGAAATCCTGCTTTTTCAAGCACTCTACAAGACGCTGCATTGTATGCAAACGGTTCTGCATAAATGCGGATAATATCGCTCTTATCAAAAACATACTCACAAATCTGTTTTACGGCCTCGGTCGTGATCCCCTTGCCCCAGTATTCTTCTGCAATATAATACCCCAATTCAGCAGTCTGCCTATGTATGTTTCCTTGCCGAAAAACTCCAATACTGCCAACCACTTTATTATCTGCCATAATAGCAAACGCAAATGTTTCATTTTCATCTGCGGAAAGCATAGCAGAAATGTAATCTACACCGTCTTGCTCTGTGTACGGATATGGTAATCCGTCCCTAAGATTATCCTGTACTTTTCTATTAGAACAAGCTACCGCTAAATCTTTTGCATCTGATAGCTTCCATTTTCTTATTTTGCATTTCATTTTACAACACCTCTTAAATGACGTTAAGTTTAATCCACCCTTCATTTTTTCTCCATTTTCCATATGTTCCACGATTAAAGTGTATCATATGTGTATCACAGAGACTATTTTCGTGATATACCTCAAATAACTTACATAATTACTGTAACATAAAGCTCACTTGTAAGTCACCTTTTTGCATATTAATCTAATTATATATAAATATGTACTATATCATCTCGACAAATTGGGATTTATCTAATTCTTTACCTTAGTATTACCCCTATTTTTTCAAGGTTTTCTTTTGTTTTTTCAAATCGTGGCAAGTTAGATACACCTACACAACTCAATAGAATAGAAACAAAGAAACCACACTTCACTGCACCCTTTGCACTTGCATTGATACACAAATTTCCATCTACACCTATCATTTCTATCTCGGAAATACTCTTTGATTTAAGATATGAAATCAATTCTTCAGATGAAAAGGCATCTGCCTGATCTTTACAAAACACATTATCTGATGCAAGAAAGAGTTCATCCGCAAACTCATCTGTGACTGTTCCGCTGCGAAGCTTCTTCGTATTCTTTATATATACAATATCATACCTGTGCTTTTGAGCTTCGTTTATTCGCTCATTGATTTTCTGTACTATATCGGTTTCATACTTTGAAATATATGACTTTTGAATATCTATAACCAATAATGCTTTCATATTTTCCCTTCTTATAAATTCTATTTTTTCTTAATGCCCATACAATTGAACTTACGTTCAATTGTCATCCCTCGCTCTAAAGAGCTCGGTCAATTCTTATTTTTATTTATCAAATTATACTATCCTTCATTGCATTGTAAAACACCACCTCAATGCTCTACATTCTATCTTTTGGACTTAATTCATCTTGCTTTCTAACTAATTTATTTTTATTAGTAAATTCTTCAACCAAATGCACGTTATCCATATTATTCCATATATCTTTAGGTATATGTTCAAACACAATAAATTGAAAATTCGTCTTATATTCCTTATTAACGATATCAATAAAATCATTAAGTAACTGTATTGCTGTAGTTATTTTTTCCCGATCTCTAAACTTTTCATTATCATTGTCATAATACGGTTTACTTGGTTGATCTAGTATTATATACGCAGGTATATATTGTACTTTTTGTGCTAATACAACCATGTGTATTGATAATATTAAAAATAAATGTAAAAACATATAATTCGAACTACTACCAACTACACTAGCAATTTGTGCATTTTTCGGATTTAAAAGTTCAAGTCTTTTCTCACGATAATTGAAAATTGGATCATACGAAACATATGTTTCCAATGCCTTTTTACAACGATCCTTTAATAATTTGCAATTACTCTCAATCGTTCGTATTATAGCTTCTCTTTTATCTTTATTAGCAACCTGTATCCGCTCTAATTTTGTAATATCATCTTTTAAATCATTAATTTTGTCAACATAACTGATTTCATCATACTTTTTTTGGAACAAATCTAATTTAGTCTTAACTTCACCCAAAAACATATACTGCTCTCTTATTCCTATATTCTCTTCTTTTACCATTAACTTTTCTTTTTCAGTTCTGATACCATCTAAGCGTTCATTCAATTTTACAAGTTCACTGTCTAAACCAAAATCATTTTTTTTCATAGATTTAGTCTTTTCAGTCAATTCTTTTAAATTTTCATCTAAATTATCCAATATAGTCTCTACCGCAGGATGATTAATTAATTCCCCATATTTTTCACATATATATGCAATTGGTTTAAGACTATCCGCTTTCTTTTCATTTAACTCTATATATTTCTTCTTTTCATTTGTAAAATTGTGAATACTTTTTATCTGTCTTTTTATTTGCCTCTCTTCAAGTAATAATTTATCAAGTACGTTGTTGTCTTTAACTATATACTCCTTATTAGTATCATCTAGTAAAGAATATAAGTAATCAAGAATATGATCATAATCATCTGCTTCACTTGGAACCAATCCCAATTTTTTTGCCCGGATTATTATGTCTATTTTTTCACGTTCAAAATTATCACTCTCTGTTTTCATTATTTTTTCTTTTTTTTCATATCTGGCAAGTTGATGTTTCTTTTTATTAAGTTCTTCCTCGACAAGCACATCTTTCTCCGAAGATATCCCCAATGCCATATCAAAAGTTCTCTCCAATGCTTCCTGATACAAGACATCTGTTTGTTTATCAAAAAAAACATCGCTACTATCAATTGTCTCGTATCCTTGACTATTAAATAGCATAAAGTATTTAACTGATATTTTACTTCCAGCCATAATCTTTTTCCCGCCATAAGGTACAACAACATTATCATTTATACGAAACTGCTCGTTAATATATTTCTTTATTTCTTTCTCACTTGCATTGACTGTTGGCATTTCTGGCTCTTCACCAATTATTGAAAAATAGTAATCTGATGATGGTTTTTTGTTATCTAATCTTCTTCTTGCAATAGTAATATCATTATCATTTATGGAACATTTAACTCCATACCATTCGACATTTTCATTAATATATTCTTCAGCTATTTTAATGTTTCTATCTGCGAAAAAACAATAATCAATGATTGCTGCTATAGCTGTTTTTCCAGTCTCACTTCCACCTGTTATTATATTCACCTTGTTAGGTTCAAAAGAAAGTTCTCGAACATTACCATTCCGCATCCATAATATAACTTTTTTATAATAAAATCTCATAACTCCACCCCTAATTGTGAATATATTTTTTCCTCTTTTTCATTAATAATATTAACTAATTTTGGTGCTATTTTTATTATAGCTTTAACTCTATTTCCTAACATATGTACATCTGCATTATCAATTAATTTTTTCTTAAGTTTAACCACATCTGGTGCTAATTCAATAAAATCTAATTCTGCTAGAATAACCAAAGTATTAACTGATAGTGTTAAATAGTTATAGTATTGTTTATTAAAATCAGTAATAGCGGCTATTTGTTTCAATCTAAACTCATCAAAACTTCTGACAACTGTGTTCTTATTAAGCCATTTGACTATTCTGTTATTAAATATCAATGGTGTTAGAATCATAATCTTTCCATAACTCATCTCACCAATATGATCCAAAACCGACATTATACCTATCATACATATAACTTCGTTATTATATGTAAATTTATTTTCTGTCATGTTTGTACCTACTTTCCCATTTTAATAACCAGCCTAATTTTGCTTGATCTGATAGCATATAAAAGGTCCCATTACTTTCGCTAATACTTAATTCTTCATCCTCCAATCTCATAGTTAACTTTCGTATACCATCCAAACATTCAAGAGCATTTTCCTTGTCTATACTCTCTAAATCATTTGATAAACCACCATCTTTATCTCTCCTTTTTTTAGTTATTCTGTGTGATGATTTATGATAATTCTTCCATACCTTAAAACACTCTTCTAAATACAATTCACTTTCTGTTTCTGTTATAAAGCTTTCCTCCAGCCAATAATCTAATAAATTCTTAATTCTCATTTTTGCACTGGTATAATCTAATATTTCATCCAAATCATCATACGATATATCTTCAATCTCTATAAGTTCTCTAATAAATGGTTGACTTTTTAAATCATTAGTTAATTCTATATCTGTATTAATAATCCTAGGTAATTTTGTACTCCTGCCATATTCAAAAAATCTTCTTATCTTTTTATCAATTTCTTCAAACGATATGTAAACTTTACTATTGGCTTTGATCTTTTCATACTTCCAAATACTTAAATTTCCTAAACAACGTTCGAAAATCTCATCAACTTTACGCTCATCAACATGGGAGGTACGAATTTGATTTTTAATAATGTTTACCAACTCATCAAAGCCCATATTAAACGAAAGTCTAGATATAAACATTACCAGTATTTCATCATCTTGATTTATAACGCTATCAATATACTTTTTAAGTTTTTCTGATTCATCTTTTATCCCTCTTATATCTTCCTTTATGCTTCTTATGTATCTCTTATATTCACTTACTGATAAGATTCCTTTTTTTACTTTATCTGTATTAGTAAAGAATTTATTATTTTTATTATTTTTATTAGTCACTAATAGAAATTCGTGTTTATTTATATATTCCTCTCTTTCTTCCTTTTCGAGTTCATTTATACTCTTATTCCAATTATATAAGGTCTTCCATAAATCCGAATCCTTCTCATTCATATTAATAATTGATGAATCCTTATTCACTTGTAAAGAATGCTTTAGTTGAATTAATACTTCACTATGATCCTCAGCCTCAATATGAACATCATCCTTTACCTCATATCCAATCTTTTGTCCGGGCTTTAAATCAAGTGCACGATAAACAAAATAAAGAAACTGATAATCAAACCCAACAAGTTTTTTATCAGCAGATGTTGCTTCTTGTGCTTTTGTTATACTATCCAATAGAACCCCTCCCCTATAAAACTTTTCTATATTTATTATACCGTATTCTCTTTATTTTTCCACATTTTTTATAATAAACAGTCTTATCTATCACAATCATTACTTAATCTGCTTAGATAGGATAATCGCTCCGAAATGGAACAGGAACTAATCGAATTACGCAAGCGTAACAAACAGCTTGAAATGGAAAACGATATTTTGAAGCAGCATATTTTCAGAGAGAGTCGTAACAACTATGGTACGCGTAAAATAAAGAAGGAACTGGACAAGTTGGAATGGCAAGTTTCTAGACGACGTATTGGGCGTATCATGAAACAGGAAGGTCTTATATCTAATTACACAGTGGCACAATATAAGCCACATGTAGACAAGTGTAATGAATCCCAAATTGCCAACGTTGTAAATCGCCAATTCAAAAATCAACCAGAATACAATGTAGTTGTAAATGATTTAACATATGTAAGAGTTGGAATGAGCTGGAATTATATGTGTGTTCTTGTTGACCTCTTTAATCGTAAAATAATCGGATACAGCGCCAGACGGAATAAGGATGCAATTCTAGTATCTAAGGCATTTTCAAAAGTCAAAGTAAACTTAAACCACATTAAAATATTACATACTGATCTTGGTTATCAGACTCCAGCAGAGTATCAAAAAAATCACCTAAAAAAATTGTCTAACAAAGTGTTGACAATCCACACTGCCAAAAATATTATAATGTAGAAATAGAATCAATATGGAATCACCTATATTATTTCATCTTCATTACTTATGATGTATTTCTGGTAACTCCCCAAATTCATGGTTCTTCTCAATTTCTGTGCGGTGCTGGTTAAATGCTTCATACTTTTTCTTTGTTAACTTATCTGAAATCTTTCGAAATTTTTCCCGCATTCTCAAGAATTTCTCGTCCAGAAAACTGCAAAAAACACTTAATTTTACTTCCCATATTTCATCAAAAACTACTATAGAGCTGATTCAAAAATCCTGCTTCAAAATTAGGAGTAAGTTGGATTAAATACTGAATTCAATGTCATATGCTATTTATACTTAGTAATCATTTTACTCTTTAAATCATTCCATATTTCAAACCCTTCTACGCTCATAGCAAAAAATTCGTTTTCTTTTACCTCTGAATAAGAAATATATGTATCTTCTGCATCTCCTACCTTAACTATATCTTGAGCTTTATCTTTGTAATTGAATATTGGGCTTATAAATGTGTCATCATATATTTCATATATTTCAAAATCTTTACTTACTCCATCTACTCTTCTAGAAATAAAAACAAGATATTCATCCCCCTGCGTAAGAAAATTAACGAACCCACTATCAATTGTCTTCACTGACTGAGTAATATCCAAGCACCATTGTTCTGAATAAATGTAAATTTCATCTCCAACTTCTATATTTTCCCCCTTATATACTTCATTAACAGTCACTTTTTGTCGGCTTAATCCAAACATATGCTCAGGAGTAGCACTTGGAGTAATTTTTAGAATAATAGGTACCTTTGGCAATTCATTTTCTAATTGTGAGCATGCCTTTTTTGCATATTCATCTGGAATTTCTGCAACATCAAATTGATCTAAATAATTTTTTTCCTTTGTTATATCACTATAACTTTTTTTCTTCATATGCCCCCATACAGCTATGATGCAGATCAATACTAAGAGACTTATTTTACAATATCTTTTCACATTGACTCCTCCTGTAAACTAATGTTACCATTTTCAATCCGATACAAGTAGTCTGTTAAAATTCTTATGTCTTCTTTATTATGACTAGCTAATAAAATAAGTGCACCGCGCTCCTTTTCCTGCAATATAACTTTACGAATTTCATCAACACCCTTATCATCTAACGCATTAGTAGGTTCATCTAACATAATGACATCAGGCTTTTCCATCAATGCCTGGGCAATAACAAGACGTTGTTTCATTCCCAAAGAATACTTATTATAAGTACGCTTATCGTCTGGATTAAGTCCAACACGTATCATCGTGTTTCTTATTTCTTCAACCCCTATTTTTCCATTCATTTTGGCTAGATAAACAAGATTTTCCATACCAGTTAAATCTGGATATAACCCCGCATTCTCAATCATTATACCTAAGTTTGGTAAAACCGCAAAATCCTTATGTAACAACTTATGATTCCATTCAACACTCCCAGAATCAATTGACATTAACCCTGATAATGCGCGAAAAAGCATCGTTTTTCCAGAACCATTATATCCAACAAATCCATATACCTTCCCACTTTCTAATTCTAAATTAATATTAGATAGAATATCCTTATCACGAATCTTTTTTGATACATTCATTGCAACTAATTTCACATTATCACTCTCCCATCTCCGCATCATTTAATAACAAATCATGCTTCGTAATCATAAATGCCCCTACTAAAGTAACAACAATAAAAAAGACTATCATATATAACAAAGAGAACTTCATATTGAGTCCACTATATGGTGGATTAAGTACTTGTCTCAAATCTTCCATCTTACTATTCTGCCATCCAAGTATTAAATGACTAATAGGATTTAAATTTAAACAGAATTTCTTCACAAAATATGGTTTTATACTAGTGATAATACCAATTAATACGATAAATACAGCTTGTGCTATCATTACCCCAGTAAATGCCGTGTTGCTCCCCACTTTTATTGCCAATAGATTTACGCATAATGTAATCGTACATACCCATAATATATAAATTGCCACATGATACATCCAAAGAAATACCCCCGCTTGATCGAAACGAACATGATAACGAATCATTGCTATAAAAATGGTAATGCCGCATTGCAGAAATTGATATACCACTGTTACGGTTCCTATTTCGATTACCTCGTGAAAATACCAATTTAGTCTGTCGGTGCATCTAGAAAATACATATACACTCGCTGTACAAAAATGACGAAATATCATGATGCCAAAATACATTTCAAATAAATAATATGGAAACATCCTTAACATAAACGATACAAGTTCCGATATTGCCGTTCCCATTGGAAGCTTACCTCTCGAGCCACTTAATTGCAAAACAAGTTCTGATAATAAAATTTCTCCCTCATAGGGGTTCACATACGCAATTGCATGAAAAAATCCACCAAAAAAGGCAACAAGAAATACAACTAAGAATTTTCGCTTCATCTTAAGCAATCCTTTCTGCTACTAATGTGTATTAGTACAAATGAACTCAATATAATTATGAATATCACCAATACAAAACCTAACGGACTTTTCGTACAATCATTAAAAAGCAAAACGTAATCATACCATCTTGTTGTGATAGGTGCTTTCTGATTAACCTCTGCAATCATCACCGAAATATGTAACAACAGGAATACAGGTAAAAGAAGAAATACATTATACTTCGCTTTCACGATAGAAGAAATTGCCACAGTGAACATGGAGAGAATTCCCGATACAACTCCGAAAAACACAGTTCCAACAACTGCATAGAAATATGGCGAAAATAAATATAACTGATAAAACAAGTAACTATGAACTCCTTTAATGTATGATTCGCTATAGAGATGCCAATTCGATAAATCCCCCACCGCATCTAATGGAAAAGAAATACAATTCAAAACAATTTCAATTAAGAAAGGTACTGTAAAAACTATGAATGTTGTTAAAAATGAAGATAATAATTTACTTAACAAATACTTCTTTTGTCCTAATCGTGCTGTCATGAACACACTCTCCCCGAATTGAAACTCCTTTGATAAAATAAAACCAGCAGGACATACAACTAATATTGGATAGAGCTGAACAAATAACAGGGTCATGTCCCCATTAAAACTCACACGATTATAACTTAAAAGCAATAATTTCATTGGTTGATACATTTCACATATATCTCTTCCTTCAAATGTATTTACATTTGAAATAAAATTGTAAAGAATCATCGCCAAAAGTAATAAAAATGTACAAATTGAACCTTTTCTATTTAGTAATGAAACCGTTTGGGCTTTCGTTGCCTTATAAAACACATTTGCGCCTCCTTTTTTAATTTACTATCCTAATAATAAAATAGTGCAGACAGGGTAGAGTTTACTACTCTGTCTGAACTACAGCATTGCAGTAAATACTTTTTCTTTCAATCTCCTTTTTCATACGCCTTTTCCTATTATAATTCTTTTGTCCTTTTGAGACAAGGATGTAAATACTTTCGTATAGAAATATAAGTCTCATCAAATTATGGGCGCGCTTTATAATTTGATACAATAGGATAACATTTTTCTAAGGAAGAGAGCTTTCCTTAAACGACTCAATACTCGATAACAGGAGATATTAAGCAAGATGTCCATGAAGAAAATTAAGACTTTCTAACAAATTCCCCTAAAAAATATTTTTCATATGTTTGTGCTTCAATAAAATTAGTTAAAATTCGATTAGTCCATCCATATCTTTTCGCCATCTAAATGTAAAATTCCCGTTGCAGATCATCCTTACACTTTTCCATAATGATGATGTTATTGCTCCAGCTAATTTCTCGCACCAGTGGTGCGAGTTTTTCGGAATCACAATAAGACAAATAGAAATTTCGCATTCTCAATAGATTTGCTGCTGAATATCCTTTTGCTCTGGGAAATTCTTTTTGCAATTCTGCACAATTCACTCCATGGTTTTTTCAGAACTTTTTTGGTTCTTTTCTTTTTCACATTCTGTGGTACAATTGATAAAAATAGAAGAGGAGTTGAGTTTCCATGACACAAGGTCAAAGAATTCGCTTTGTTAGAGAATTCATATATATGACACAAAATGAGCTGTGACTGGCTTGTGGTTTCCCCGAAGCATCCTCAGATGTCCGCATACGCCAATACGAAAGTGATCAGAAATCACCAAAGAGGGATGCATTTGAGCTTATTATTGCCACTCAAAGAATAAATATCTATTCTTTGAATGAATTTATGCAGGAATGGTATACCCGATATGTGAAATATCACTCTAAATTAATCACACAAGACCAATATATCAATTGTAAGCTTCATTAGTCTCGTTCTTGTGATAACTCTAGTACCGACCATGTGGATTGGAAGAACATTTAGACAAACATTTAATAACAAATAAACCACTTTTAAAAAGGAGAAGCTATGAATACTGTTAATGAAAGAAAATTAGTAGGTGGAATGATTAGTAGTATAGGATTCTCTCAACAAGACTTTGCTAGCATAAAATATATTTTTTTATATCTCAATAATGGTCTTAAAGAAATATCCTTTGAATCAGATGATGATTTCTGCCTAGTTTTAGACAATTCAAAAAGAATAAAAGTTCAAGTAAAAATAAATACATTGACCATTCCTTTCGCAAGGGAATTATCTAAAGATATATCCTATACTGACAAAAATATAATTATTGGCTCAAGCTATGATGACTCATTCCGAAATGTTCTACAATACAAAGATAGACATTTAAACAATATTACCGGAGAATTTTACGACGATAAAGGCAAACTATATTCTGATTGGGAAACATATTGTCAAGGAATCAATATCAACTCAACTTTTTTATTAAAGTGCGATTTCGATATTATGGATGGAAAAAACCAAATTGCCATTGCAAGAGATGCAATTAGTCAATGGGCCGAAAAACAAAAGCTATCCATTGATGTCAGCACACTAATAAGCGAGCTAAAATCAATTATATCTGATAAAAGATGTAAATGTGGGCACTTATCTATAAATGAAATCCAAGATATCATTTTCAAACACCGTAATACACGAATCGAAATTTATAATAAAACTTTCGATTCAAGATTGGTTATTGAAAACATTGAGGAAATAATACGCAATAATCCATATTTTGAAAAGGAAATATTGCCAATAAAATACTCCATAGAAAATCATCATTTTATTGAAGCCAGAAGCAGAATAGAAGAATGTTTATTAAAACATATACTTGAAACAGATCTCAAAAGATTATATTTATGGATACTAAACATACTGGGAGAACATTCATATATCATCACGCACAAATCAGAATATCACTCGAATGATATGTTATGCTATTTCGAATTTGCCAAAGCACATTACAATTTAGAAGAATGGGATGAGGCTAGAATATGTTTAAACAAAATTGAAAAAAAATTATGGGATGAGAATATATACTTATTGAGCGCCTTAATTTATCATGATTCAAAACAAGACAACGAATCACAACACGAATTGTTAAAATGTCTCGAGATTAATGATTCTTTCATAGATGCCTTGATAATGCTTGGAACTCTTACTTCTACAAGCAACCCTCTTAAAGCTATAGAGAGTTATGAAAAGGCTTTATTTATAGATGAGAATTGTGCCGCTGCATATTATGGACTCGCTATGCTCAGTGAAAATACATGCGATTTCGAAAGCGCACTAAATTATTATAAAAAATATACTATAAAATCCACTAATGAAATACCAAATGAAGTAATGGCTAAAATTGCTGCTTTTAGCTTCATTTGCAATAAAGACAATTGGGAATTATTTTTTCAGAAATGGAATATGCTCTTTAGAAAACAAAAACAAATTTCAAGCGTAAAAGCTGTATTAATGATCATTATTGGTTGGGAGGAATCTTACATATTTTTACTAAAATCAAAAGAGGATGGCTTTACTATCATTTGCAATAATACCACTATTTTGGAATACGAAGCAGGCAAAAATGAAGTTCACTCATCAATTGGATTAATTCTTCCCAGTATAGACTTTTCAATGCATAAATTTGTTAATCAAAATAGCTTTAATCCTGTGCGAGCAAGTGATCGATATACCTTTGAAGAAACTGCTCTTCCTGCAATACAAACAGACTATGATAGTCTAGAATGTTACAATGATACGTTGTCAAAACTATTAAAAACTGGCAAGTTACATCTTAATCACGTTTTTGGCAATAATACAAAAGAATATGTAATCTATGACAACGATATAACTATTGAAATGAAAATAACTGGTTCTGAATTAATATGCAATATTATTATCGGCAATGTTCTCATGAAAATATGGATTGAACCTATCGAAAAAGGTTTTCAAGCATTTAAAAGGCAGCTTTCAAAAGATTGCTCTTTTAACGAAGCATGTATTATATTGAGATTCAATAATAGTCTTGAAAGCGTGCTAACGTTTAAAAAGAAAGCTATACACATCACTTATTGCGATTAAATCCATTATCTCTTCAAAAAAGATGCCGCAGATTTCTCTGCGGCATTCCCTAAATACATATTCATATTATTTTGATAACACATTTTTGCAACCACACTCCCGAAAACTCATACAAAATCAATGCTTCCGAGAGTTTTTCTATTATTCAAACTCAATCGTCGCAGGTGGTTTCCCCGTACAATCATACAGTACTCTATTAACCCCTTTTACTTCATTCACAATTCTACTAGACACCTTACCAAGCACTTCCCAAGGAATCTCAGCAAATTCAGCTGTCATGAAGTCCACTGTATTTACAGCACGTAATGCAACCGCGTAGTCATAAGTTCTTTCATCCCCCATAACTCCAACACTTCTCATATTAGTAAGTGCCGCAAAATACTGACCAATTCCCTTATCTAATCCAGCATTTGCAATCTCTTCTCTATAAATCGCATCTGCATCTTGAACGATTCTTACCTTCTCAGCAGTAACATCCCCAATAATTCTAATACCAAGACCTGGACCTGGGAATGGTTGTCTATAAACTAAGTTCTCTGGCAATCCTAATTCAAGACCAGCCTTACGAACTTCATCTTTAAATAAGTCACGAAGTGGCTCAATAATTTCTTTGAAATCTACATAATCTGGTAACCCACCAACGTTATGGTGTGACTTAATCACAGCAGATTCACCACCAAGTCCACTCTCAACAACGTCTGGATAAATAGTTCCTTGTACTAAGAAATCAACTGTTCCAATCTTCTTCGCTTCTTCTTCGAATACACGAATGAATTCTTCACCGATAATTTTTCTTTTTTGTTCTGGTTCTGTTACACCAGCTAATTTTTCGTAAAAACGTTCTTGTGCATTTACACGAATGAAGTTTAAGTCATATTGTCCTTCTGGACCGAATACTGCTTCTACTTCGTCGCCTTCGTTTTTACGAAGTAAACCATGATCTACGAATACACATGTTAATTGTTCTCCTACTGCTTTGGAGAGTAGAACGGCTGCAACGGAGGAATCTACACCACCTGATAATGCACAAAGTACTTTACCATTTCCAACTTTTTCGCGAATTTCTTTAATGGACGCTTCAACGAAGGAATCCATTCTCCAATCACCGCTACATCCACAAACGTCGATAACAAAGTTGTTTAACATCTTTGTTCCTTCCACTGTATGAAGAACTTCTGGATGGAACTGGATTGCATATAGATTCTTAGATGCATTTTCAGCGGCCGCTACTGGACAGTCTGCTGTATGTGCTGTGATTGCGAAACCTGGAGCAACTTGTGAGATGTAGTCATTATGACTCATCCAGCAGATAGATGACTTTGATACATTTTCAAATACTTTTGATGTAGTATCAAAATGCACTTCTGTTTTACCAAACTCTTTCACTGGAGCTTTCTCCACTTGACCACCTAATAGAAGCATCATTAACTGAGCACCATAGCAAAGACCTAGAACAGGGATGCCAAGTTCAAATAGTGCTCTTGAATATGATGGCGCACCTTCTTCGTAACAGCTGTTTGGACCACCTGTTAAAATGATTCCCTTTGGATTCATCTCTTTAATTTTCTCAATATCTGTCTTATAGGAATAGATTTCACAATAAACATTACATTCTCTGACTCTTCTAGCAACTAACTGATTATATTGGCCGCCAAAGTCAAGTACAATAACCAATTCTTTTTTCACCTAAATGTCCTCCTATTATTAATCACGTGCAAAATTATCAATGTAGCGAAAGCGATGCACTCCCTTTCTAGGGGAATACACCGCCATATCCGATAAATAAGTAAGTGCCATAAACTTACTTACTCTACATAACAGGTTTATTTTACAACATAAGCTTTATAAAGACTAGTACCAATTTTTAATAAATTACTTTAGTTCATCTAATGTTAAATGAAACGATGGTAAAAATTCTTCTAAAAATACGTCTACTTCCTGTATATTCATAGCTAAAAGAGATTCATAAATTGTCTCTTTGGCTTGTTTAAATTCAGAATTACCAGACTTTTCCTCTTCTATGCATTTACAATAAGCTGATATTTTATCTGCTGCTTTCACCAATTTCCACAAATACGCATCTTCTTCTTTCTGGAAAAATAGTTCCTTATAATAAGAACGAATATCTTCTGGCAACATATCTAGTAACTGTTCCGACGCAAGGTCTTCCACTTCTTGAAATGCTTTGTGAAGTTCCGTACTGTGGTATTTAATTGGTGTGGGCATATCCCCTGTGATGATTTCCGTACTATCATGGTACATGCCGATTAGTGCAGCTTTCTCTGCTTCTAGTGTGTTGCCGAATCGCACATTGCTGATTACGGCAAGGTTGTGAGCAATCATCGCCACTTCCAATGAATGCTCACTAATATTTTCTTCTTTGATATTACGCATCAATGCCCAGCGATTGATATATCGCATACGCGACATCATCGCAAAAAAATGATTGCTCATGTTATTCCTTTTCCTTATCCATCATCTTTTTAATGTAGTAACCTGTATAAGATTGTTTTACTTTTGTAATCTCCTCTGGTGTTCCTGTAGCAACAATCGTTCCACCCTTATCTCCACCTTCTGGTCCGATATCAATGATATAGTCGGCAGTCTTGATAACATCTAAGTTGTGTTCTATGACAACTACGGTATTTCCACCTTCACGTAAACGATGCAAAATCTCAATCAAACGGTGTACATCTGCAAAATGAAGTCCTGTTGTTGGCTCATCTAAAATGTAAATGGTCTTTCCTGTACTACGACGGCTCAACTCCGTCGCTAGTTTAATACGTTGCGCTTCGCCACCAGATAATGTATTGGATGGTTGTCCAAGGCGAATGTAAGATAACCCAACATCATATAATGTCTGTACCTTTCTTTTGATAGAAGGCACATTTTCGAAAAATGTTAACGCTTCTTCTACCGTCATATCTAATACGTCATAAATACTCTTTCCTTTGTATTTAACATCTAATGTTTCACGGTTATAGCGTTTTCCATTACATACTTCACAAGGAACGTATACGTCTGGAAGGAAGTTCATCTCGATCTTCAAGATACCATCACCACTACAAGCTTCACAACGTCCACCTTTAACATTGAAACTAAATCTTCCTTTGGAATACCCCTTCGCTTTTGCATCTGGTGTTTGTGCGAATAAATCACGAATCATATCAAACATTCCAGTGTAAGTAGCTGGATTGGAACGAGGTGTTCTTCCAATTGGAGATTGGTCAATGTCGATTACCTTATCTAATTGTTCCATGCCAAGAATCTCTTTATGTTTTCCTGGAATGCATCTTGCACGATTTAGTGTTCGTGCTAAGGATTTATATAAGACTTCATTGATTAAGGAACTCTTACCAGATCCCGATACCCCTGTGACACATGTAAAGATTCCTAGTGGGATATCTACGTTTACATTTTTTAAATTATTTTCACATGCACCTTTGATTTTTAAAAATCCTGTTGGCTGTTTACGTTCTTTTGGAATGGCGATGCGAATCTCGCCGCTTAAATATTTTCCTGTGATAGAATTTGGATTTTCCATAATTTCTTTCACAGTACCTTCTGCCACAACTTCTCCACCATGTTCTCCTGCTTTTGGTCCAATATCCACGATGTAATCTGCTGCAAACATTGTATCTTCGTCGTGTTCTACTACAATTAAAGTATTTCCAAGGTCACGCAAATGATATAGCGTCTTTAACAGCTTATCATTATCTCTTTGATGAAGTCCGATACTTGGCTCGTCTAAGATATACGCAACCCCTACAAGTCCAGAACCAATCTGTGTTGCAAGTCGGATACGCTGCGCTTCACCACCAGAAAGTGTACCTGTTGCTCTTGCTAATGTTAAGTAATCTAAACCTACATCTACTAAGAAGCCTACTCTCGCTTTGATTTCTTTTAAAATCATTTCGCCGATTTTTTGTTGCATCTCAGATAATTGTAAATCGTTCATGAATTGTTGTAAATCGTTCACTGGTAACTCGGTTACTTCTGCAATATTCTTATCCCCCACTGTAACTGCTAAGGATTCTTTTTTCAAACGCTTTCCGCCACAACCTTTACATGGAGTAATACGCATAAATGTCTCGTATTCTGCCTTAGAAGATTCAGAAGAAGTTTCACGATAACGGCGTTTTACATTTTGAATCAATCCATCCCAGAGTACGTCATAAACACCTTCGCCTCGTTGCCCTTTGTAATGCACTTTTACTCGTTTTCCATCTGGAACTCCATAATAGATAATGTCTTGGATTTCCTTTGGATAGTCTTGAAATGGTGTATACAAGTCAAATTTATATTCTTTGGAAACTGCTTCTAATGTACATCTAGAATAACTGCCTTTTTCCTTGACGGACTGCCATCCCATAACCACAATAGCACCTTCTGCAATACTTAGAGATTTATCTGGAATTAACAAATCTTCATCGAATTCCATCTTGTAACCAATACCAAAACAATCTGGACATGCACCAAATGGGTTGTTGAAAGAAAAGCTTCTTGGTTCAATCTCATCAATACTGATACCGCAGTCTGGACATGCAAAACTCATACTATAGTTAATTGGCTCACCACCAATAACATCTACAATTAGTAATCCTTCTGATAACTTAATTACACTTTCAATGGAATCCGCAAGTCTTTGCTGAATTCCTTCTTTTACAACTAAACGATCGATAACGACTTCGATATTATGTTTTTTGTTTTTATCTAATTCAATCTTTTCGGACAATTCGTACATATCACCATCTACACGAACACGTACATAACCACTTTTCTTTGCCTGTTCAAATAGTTTCACATGTTGCCCTTTTCTACCACGAACTACTGGTGCTAACAATTGAATCTTTGTTCGTTCTGGCATCGTCATAATGTCGTCTACAATTAAATCAACTGTCTGCTTTTTAATCTCTTTCCCACATTTCGGACAGTGAGGAATCCCCACTCTTGCATAAAGTAAACGGAAATAATCATAGATTTCTGTTACGGTTCCAACTGTAGAACGTGGGTTACGGTTAGTAGATTTTTGGTCAATGGAAATCGCAGGTGGTAACCCTTCTATACTTTCTACATTTGGTTTTTCCATTTGCCCTAAGAATTGTCTTGCATAGGAGGACAAAGATTCCATATAACGTCTTTGTCCTTCTGCGTAAATTGTATCAAATGCAAGAGAAGATTTTCCCGAACCACTTAGTCCTGTTAAGACAACGAATTCATCTCTTGGTATCTTTAGGCTTACATTTTTTAAATTATGCTCTTTTGCCCCACGAATGGTAATGTACTTTCGATTATCAGCCATGTTTCTTGTCCTTTCTATTATATACTATTCTAAATCATTTAAATGCTTCTTTATCTCAACCATCTGATCACGCAATTCTGCTGCAAGTTCGAAGTTTAATTCTGCTGCTGCAGTATGCATTTTCTTGGTAATCTCTTTCACTAATTTTTCTAGTTCTTTCTTACTCATAGACTCTGGATCTTTCTTCATATCCACAGTCTTAGTATCGACTTTCTTGGAAATGCTAATCAAATCACGAACTGCTTTTTTAATCGTTGTTGGCGTAATTCCATGTTCTTCATTATACGCTTGCTGAATTCCACGACGACGATTTGTCTCCGTTATCGCCTTGTTCATAGAATCCGTTATCTTATCTGCGTACATAATAACATGTCCTTCTGAATTACGTGCTGCACGACCGATTGTCTGAATCAAGGACGTTTCAGAACGTAAGAAACCTTCTTTATCCGCATCTAAGATGGCTACCAATGTAATCTCTGGAATATCCAAACCTTCTCGTAATAAGTTAATCCCCACAAGTACATCGAATACATCTAGACGCATATCACGAATAATCTCAGAACGTTCTAATGTATCAATATCAGAATGAAGATACTTTACACGAATACCAACCTCTCGCATATAATCCGTTAAATCTTCCGCCATACGTTTCGTTAGTGTTGTAACTAATACTTTATTTTTCTTTTCAATTTCCTTATTTACTTCTGATACTAAATCATCAATTTGTCCACTAACAGGTCGCACATCTACAACTGGGTCAAGCAATCCTGTTGGACGAATAATCTGTTCTACTCGTTTCAATTCGTGTTCTGCTTCATATACATTCGGTGTGGCAGATACAAACATCATCTGGTCAATCTTACTTTCGAATTCCTCAAAGTTTAAAGGTCTATTATCTAATGCCGATGGCAGACGGAAACCATAGTTCACTAACGTCGTCTTTCTAGCACGGTCTCCCGCATACATTCCTCGAACTTGTGGAATCGTAATATGTGATTCATCTACAATAATTAAGTAATCTTCTGGGAAGAAGTCCATCAACGTAAATGGCGCAACTCCTGGTTCCAATCCGCTTAAATGTCTTGAATAGTTTTCTACTCCCGAACAAAATCCCGTCTCACGTAACATTTCTATATCAAAGTTGGTTCGCTCTGCAATTCTCTGGGCTTCCAACAATTTATCTTCACTTTTAAAGAACTTCACTTGTTCTTCTAGTTCATCTTCTATATTCTTCAGTGCTGTATTCATGTACTCTGGCTCAACTACATAGTGAGTTGCAGGGTAGATATGAACATGTTCTAATTCACATTTGATATCACCTGTTAACACATCTATCTCTGTGATACGATCAATTTCATCTCCAAAAAATTCAACTCGAACTGCTGTATCTGTTGCATTACTCATAAAGATTTCGATTACATCTCCACGAACTCGAAACGTACCACGTTTGAAATCCATATCATTTCGATGGTATTGAATCTCAATTAACTTATGAAGTAATTCATCTCGCTCTTTCTCCATTCCTGGACGCAGGGAAATGGTCATATTTTGGTAGTATTCAGGACTACCTAAACCGTAAATACAGGAAACACTGGCGATTACAATTACGTCTTTTCGCTCCATTAATGCTGCCGTTGCAGAGTGACGCAATTTATCGATCTCATCATTGACAGAGGAATCCTTTTCAATATATGTGTCCGAGGATGGCACATAGGCTTCTGGCTGATAATAATCGTAGTAGGACACAAAATATTCTACTGCATTTTCAGGGAAAAATTCTTTGAATTCGCCGTAAAGTTGAGCCGCTAAAGTTTTGTTATGGGCTATAATTAAAGTCGGTTTGTTGAGTGCCTGAATTACATTTGCCATCGTAAATGTTTTTCCAGAACCAGTAACTCCTAGTAAAGTTTGAAACTGATTACCTTCTCTAAAACCTTCTATTAAAGATTGTATCGCTTGGGGCTGATCACCTGTGGGCGCAAATTCTGATACTAGTTTGAAATGATCCATCTTTCTACCTCCACCATGAATTGCTAAATTTAACCGTTCTTTGTTATCTTTTTAGGATAACCATAGTGACAGTATAGCATACATGAATTGGAAGTGCAAACGTTTGTTCTTTCATTTCTCATATTAAAAGGCAAGAAATATATCTCTACACTTCTTGCCTTTTCTAAACTATTATTTTATTTTTTCTTTCATACACTCAATCGCCACCTGCAACTGGTTATCATCCTCCATCGTCGGCTCTTCCTTCTTCTTATACTCCTCATCCATCTCTACAACAATATCTGGTTCAATTCCAACCTCATGAATATTGTCTCCATTTGGCGTATAATACTTAGAAGTCGTCAATTTCAATGCCGATCCATCATCCAAGTCAAAGATTGACTGCACAATTCCTTTTCCAAATGTCTTCGTTCCCACTAATGTTGCAGCTTCATGGTCTCTTAATGCCCCAGCAAGTACTTCCGAAGCACTGGCACTATTTTCATTTACAAGCAACACCATTGGAAGATCTAGATACTCCTTATCTGTTGATTCATAGTCCTCACCTTTATCGTACTTATCTCTCGTATACACAATAAGACCTTCTGGCAACAACTTATCCGCGATATTTACCACAGTATCTAACGAACCGCCTCCATTATCACGAACATCTAGAATCAAGCCTTTCATATCCATATCTTTCAGGGCATCTAACGCCTGACTAAACTGTTCCTTCGTAGATTCTTTAAATCCACTAATGGCAAGATAACCAATTCCGTCATTTAACATTTTATAGGAAATAGTCTTTGTCTCTACTTCTTCTCTGGTAACAACTAACTCTATTGGTTCTTCCGAAGATTCTCTCATAATCGTGAGCGTTACATCTGTATATTCTTCCCCTTTTACAAGTGCAACCACTTCGCTCAATTCCAATCCTGCTATATTTTCATCTCCGACTGCCACAAGCACATCTCCAGTCTGAATGCCTGCTTTGTCTGCTGGTCCACCTTCGTACGGTTGAATCAGCGTAACCACCCCAGTCTCAGAATCCAAAGAAATAGAGCAACCAATACCTACATATTTTCCTTCATTAACAGCACTAATTTCCTCATACTCTTCCTCTGTATAATACGCAGCATAACGATCGTCTAAACTGCTAATCAATCCTTTATACAAACCATTCGCATAGTCCTCAGCCGTTAAGTCGTTTAGATAATAATCATCAATAAATCGTTCCAGCAAACTTAACTTGCTAAGAGCACGGCGACGTTCGGCATTGGTAATCTTCTCAGAACCAGTTGATGTCTGATAGAGCCAATCAAACCAGCCATTTTGGTCTCCTATGAGGACAAATGCACCAACACATAGTGTAAATGCAACTCCACACAAGAAACCTGACAAATATTTTTTACGTTCCATATAACTCTTCTTTCTACCTATTATGGTTTCGAAACATAGTTCAATGGATTTACATAAGCACCATTTACATTTACACCAAAGTGTAGATGAGGTCCAGTGGAAACACCTGTTGAGCCAACGGCACCAATGGTCTGACCTTTACTTACAGTATCACCAGCGGAAACATAAATTGCTGATAAATGCATATACACCGTATACGTACTATTTCCGTGATATACCATAATATAATTACCTGCTGCGGACTGATAAGATGCTGTTGTAACCGTTCCACCAGCAGATGCAACTACTGCTGTTCCTGTAGGTGCAGCGATATCAATTCCCTTATGATATGTGCTGGCTCCCGCTGTTGGCTGATCACGATATCCAAATGTAGATGTAATCACACCGCTAACATTTAATGGCCAACGGAAGGAACTACTAGTATTCACATTGCTTCCACTACTATTGGAATCGCTAGAACTTCCACTTGAACTACTATTATTATTTGCTTGCTCTTGCTTCTTCTTTTCTTCCTCTTCTCGACGTTTACGCTCTTCTTCTTCCTGACGCTTACGTTCTTCCTCTTCCTTACGCTTACGCTCTTCCTCTTCCTGACGCTTTCTCTCTTCTTCCAATAACTTCTCTAACAACGCTTCTTGTTCTTCAATCTGAGAAGCATAATCAGCAACCTGTGCCTCGGAAGATGAGATAGCTGCATTTTTCTTTTTCAATTGTTCTGTCTTCTTAGCAGAAAGTTTCTCTACACCATCTTGCTCGATGGAAAGCTCTTCTTGCATCAATTCCAGACTTGCAATCTGTTCTTCTTGTTCTATCTGTTTTTGTGCAATTAGCTCTTTTGTTTTTTCGTATTCAGCTAGAAGATTATCATCGTACTCATTGATTTTATTGATATACTCAAAACGATTTAAAAGGTCACTAATACTACTGGCACTTAGTAAAATCTCAAGATAATCTTGTGAACCATTTTCATACATATATTTTATTCGCTTCTTCATGGTATCATACTGATTTTGTGCACATTCTTCTGCCTCTGCAAGATCCACTTTAATCTGCTCTAAATTCTCATTGGCATCGCTAATTTTGCCCTTTAATGTGTCAATCTCTTGACTTAACTCATTTAACTTTCGATCTAATTCTTCAATATAGGCAACAATATCCTCTTTCTCTTGTTCCATGCTCTCAATTGACTTTTCTAAATCTGCTTTTTTATTCTCTAAGGCTTTCTTTTCGTCCTCTGCCTCTTGAATCGTTGTCCCATAAGCCACCCTCGGTGTCTGTGAAATAACCAAAGCAAATGCTGTCAAAATCAAAATTCCCTGCTTAATTCCCTTTTTTACAAAACGCATATCTTCACCTTTCTAACCATTATTCACTAGTTCCCCAAATGGCAAAAGTATAACCGTTACCGATTATACTTTTAAATGTTTTCTTACTGTAATATAACTTCCAATAAACCCTATTCCAATACCAATTATAAAAGATATTGGCACTAAAGTTTGAAATACTTCATTTACGGATAAAAACGTAAGTAGATTCGAAAGCACATCGAATCTTACCATTACATAAGATATTATTTTTTTGTATAGGATAAATAGAATTCCTAATGGAATAATCGTCCCTAGTATTCCTATGATAATTCCTTCTACGATAAATGGAGCTCTTACAAAGAAATCAGATGCACCAACTAATCTCATAATGCGAATTTCTTCTTTTCGAATAGAAATCCCCATGGTTACTGATGTACTGATTAAGAAAATAGATACTGCAATTAAAATAATAATAATTGCCGCCGATGCATACGCAACCAAAGAGTTAAAACTAGACAAACTCTTTACCGTTGTCTCTGCACTGTTTACTTGTCGCACCCCATTAATCCCTTTTGCAAACTTTACAAATGCTGTTTGCTTTTCTATATCATCTAAATATATCTCATAAGACGCAGAATCTGCCAATGGGTTATCTTGTGCAAATGTATCGGTCAGTTCTTCCTGTCCGTCAAACATTTCCTTTTTACATTTTTCCCATGCTTCTTCTGCCGAGATAAAGTTACATTCAATTACTTCTGGTCGACTTTCAATCTGTTCCCCAATTAATTTTATGGCATCGTCCGAGATTCCTTCATCGAAAAATACGGTAATCCCCACGGATGTCTCTGCATGATCAATCATATATTGAAAATTGGTTAGAATGGCGTAAAAGATGCCAAATAGAAATAAACATGCAGTAATCGTACCAACAGAAGCCAACGAAAACATTCGATTGCGCTTAAGATTTTTAAATCCTTGTCCAATGCAATAGAATAGCCTGTTAATTCTTTTCATAGCTGTATCCACCCTTTTTCTCATCACTTACAAGAACACCTTTATGTAAGGTTATTACTCGTTTTTTCATCATATTGACTATCTCATGATTATGAGTAACCACTACAACCGTAGTGCCATTCCTGTTGATTTGTTCGAGAAGCTCCATAATCTCCCATGAATTCTTTGGATCCAAGTTTCCCGTTGGCTCATCCGCTAATAATAAGGTCGGACGATTCACCAGTGCCCTTGCTACCGCTACTCTTTGCTGCTCACCACCAGATAATTCTCGTGGATATGCTCGAATCTTTTCCGTTAAGCCGACTAATGCAAGTACCTCAGGTACTCTTTTATTAATCTCATGTTTTGTTGCCCCTACAATACGCATCGCAAATGCAACATTATCAAATACAGTTCTATCTTTTAGTAATCGGAAATCTTGAAATACTACACCGATTCCTCTGCGAAGCATAGGTACTTGTTTTCTTCTAAGGCGTACTAAATCTCTTCCATTTACAAATACCTTACCTGCAGTTGGTTCAATCTCTTTTAGAATTAGTTTTATAAAAGTGGATTTGCCTGAACCACTTGCCCCTACAACAAAGACAAATTCCCCTTTGGCAATTCGAATGTTAATATCGTTTAATGCCACAACATCATTTCGATAAGTCTTTGAGATTCCTTCTAACACAATAGGAGGTACTTCTTTTGTCCCGATATCCATTTCGATGAAACATTCCTTCCTCTTATCTTAATCTAAACTCTCCATGTACTTCATATATTTTACAACCATAAGTGCAATCTTGAATGTAATCGCATCTTCAAAAACACGTAGATCTAAATTCGTACTCTTTTGTAACTTATCTAAACGGTATACTAATGTATTTCTATGAATGTATAACTGTCTGGATGTCTCAGAAACATTTAAGCTGTTTTCAAAAAATTTATTAATTGTAGTTAATGTCTCATCGTCAAAGCTATCTGGTGATTTACCATCGAAGATTTCACGAATAAACATTTTACATAATGGCATAGGTAATTGATAAATCAAACGTCCAATTCCTAAGTTGTTATATGCAACTACATTTCTTCCACTGTAGAAAATCTTACCTACATCAAGAGCCATCTTTGCTTCCTTATAGGAACGAGATACATCTTTGATTTCATTTACAATTGTACCATATGCTACGTGTACTTTTGTCATAGCTTCTGTGTTAAGCATGTCTACAATCACTTTAGCAGTCTTACTTAAGTCTTCATAAGACTCAGAAGATTTTAATTCTTTTACTAAAATGATATTCTTCTCATCCACAGCTGTAATGAAATCTTTTGTTTTGCTTGCAAATAGTCCACGAACTGTTTCCAAAGCATTCATATCTTTCTCATTCTTTGTCTCGATCAAGAATACAACTCTTCTTACTTCTGTGTCAATATGCAACTTCTTAGCACGATTATAAATATCAACTAATAATAAGTTATCTAACAATAAGTTTTTGATAAAGTTGTCCTTATCATAACGCTCTTTATATGCAACTAAAAGGTTCTGAATCTGGAACGAAGCAATCTTACCGATCATATAAACATCTTCGCTATCCCCTTTAGCAAGTATTATATATTCTAATTGATGCTCGTCAAATACTTTAAAAAATTGAAAACCTTGTAAAACTTGGCTGTCTGCTGGTGATTCCACAAATGCTAATACAGCCTGCTCATAATCTTCTGCATTGGATATAGTCGCTGCCAATGCTTTTCCTTCTGTATCCATTACACAGATATCTGTTCTTGTAATAGCTTTAAGTCCCTCAATTGTATTTTGAAGAATCTGATTTGATATCATTCCCTACACTCCTTTTAGCTATTTTCTTGTTTTACTCCCTGTCATTTTATCACTATTTTGTTAAAAAGTAAATAAAATATAGGTCAAGTTAAGGTTAATTTTATATGAATTATTTAAAATTAGCTTAACAGAATATAGTTTAATTACTAAATTATATAGTCAAACAATATATTTCCAAAAGATTCTTTCGACATATTTTATAGAAATCGTACAGTTTATAATTTCTTATACGCAAAAATAGCGCAGTCCATGCATAAACTCTTATGCAAGAACTGCACCATCTCTATATTGATAAATACATATTATTCAGTTTTCCGCTATACGCTATATATGTATTAGTTGCAGATAACTTTTTCTGTTTCCTTATCAAATACGTGAATCTTAGATAAATCGAATGCAAGTTTGATTGTATCGCCTGGGCGAGCTGTTGTACGTGGGTTTACACGAACTGTTAATTCAAACTGATCGATTGCGAAGTATAAGAATACTTCTGCACCAAGCATTTCGTAAACTTTGATAGTAGCTTCGATAACACCACCTGGAGTAGAGTTAATGAAGATTTCTTCGTCTTTGATATCTTCTGGACGGATACCCATAACAACTGTTTTGTTTTCATATCCTTTATCAAGAAGAACTTTTGCTTTGTTCTCTGGTAATTTAATTGAGTGAGAACCAAACATTAACATAACGTCAGAACCAGATTTTACAACTTTGGATTCGATGAAGTTCATCTGTGGAGAACCGATGAAACCAGCAACGAATAAGTTTTGTGGTTTTTGATATAAGTCGATTGGTGAATCAACTTGTTGAACAAGACCATCTTTCATAACAACGATTCTTGTACCAAGAGTAAGAGCCTCTGTTTGGTCATGTGTTACGTAAATGATTGTTGTTTCAAGTCTTTGATGTAATTTAGAAATCTCAATACGCATCTGTACACGTAATTTAGCATCTAAGTTGGATAAAGGTTCATCCATTAAGAATACTTTAGGATTACGTACGATAGCACGTCCCATAGCAACACGTTGTCTTTGACCACCTGATAAAGCCTTAGGTTTTCTGTCTAAAAGATGTTCGATATCAAGAATCTTAGCTGCTTCATGAACTAATTTATCAATCTTATCCTTTGGTGTTTTTCTTAGCTTAAGACCGAAAGCCATATTATCATAAACGGACATATGTGGATATAACGCATAGTTCTGGAATACCATCGCGATATCTCTGTCCTTAGGTTCTACATCATTAACCATTTTATCGCCAATCCATAATTCACCAGAAGTAATTTCTTCCAAACCAGCGATCATACGAAGTGTTGTAGATTTACCACAACCAGAAGGACCAACGAAGATGATGAATTCTTTATCTGCGATTTCTAAGTTAAAATCATGTACTGCTACAAATCCATTAGGATATGTTTTATTAATATTCTTTAACGATAAGCTTGCCATTAATGCTTTCCTCCCTAAAAAAAGTTATGTGATACATATCGTGTACCTCATTTATATAAGTATGATACACTATTTGTCCTTCGAAAACCATATCCCATTTTAACAAATAACTTTTTTTCCTTTTGTACATTTTGTATACTAAACTTTTTTTTAGACAAATCCATCATCTTCTGCCCCTAAAATGGCTTAATTAGTAGTCATTTTCAATAAAACCTTGCCCCAATACTTCCCTAGCATCGGAAATAATTATAAATGCACTCGGATCAATTTGCGCAACTAACTCTTTCAATTTTACGATTTGCTTATTTGAGACAACACACATTAACATTTGTTTCTCTTTTTTGGTATATCCACCCTGTGCTTGGATAAAAGTTGCACCTCTATTCAAATGTTTCATAACATGTTGTGAAACATGCTCATAATCATCTGAGATAATATAGGCAAGTTTTGCAAAATGCATACCTTCTAACATGGAATCAATAATCTTAGATGTGATATAGGCTGTAATAATGGCATACATCGCCATATTCACGCCAAAGATATACGCTCCAAGTATAATAACAATACTATCAATTACTAATAATAACTTTGCTGCGGAGTAGTGAGGGTAGAAATGATTGATAATCAAACCTATTAAATCCGTTCCTCCTGTCGTTGCTCCAGTACGAAATACAAGTCCAAGACCAACTCCACTTAGCACTCCACCAAATAATGCCGCTAATAAACAATCTTTATTGGCAATATCATAAACTGGTATAATATATAACGCTATTGTAAAGGAAATCGTTGCAAAAAGTGTTCTCTTTACAAATGCAAGTCCCTTTACTTTAATTGCAATCATAAACAAAGGTACATTTACTAGTGCGGTTGTAAGCCAGATCGGAATTCCTCCATGAATGATTCCTTCCGTCATCTCTTTTACTATAATCGAAAACCCTGATACTCCTCCAACAACCATTCCCATTGGTTCGAATACAAGATTTACTGCCGTCGCCATAATAAATGTACCTAAAATGGTAACTAGTAATTTACTCCATTCTGTCCGTCTTTCTTTCTTCATTGCTGTCAAACTATTCACCTTTTTTGTTTTTATAATGTTCGTTTTTTCTTTCAAATATTCGATTCTGCCAAACATTTTTAATAGAATTCATCCAGTTTCGAATATATTTATGATAGACACCTTCTAGTCCTAACTTACGATATAGAATGGGTGCTTCTTTATATTCTTCTAACATCTGCTTAATAATTCCACCAATGCCGATACAAAGCTTTGCATTGATTTTTGCACAGTTTTCTACGATCCAGTTTTCTTGTTCTGGAGAATTCATAAAAACTGTAACAATGTCTGGGTCTGAACCATTGATTTCATTTACCACTAGTTCCATATTAATATCCTCTGCCACACAATACGCGCCTAGAATACGAATTCCCGGAAATAGTTCTTTACAAACTCGAATGAAATGCTTCATCTCAGATTCATCCACACCAACCAAATACATGGTTTTATTTTGTTCCTTTATTCCATCGAGCATCTGATACAGACAACGGAAATTAGTTACAATCCCCGTTTCCCTAAGGGCGTCCACATGAAATTCATTCAACATTGCTTCTTCTCCAGGAATCAGCATGTGTGCTTTTGAAAGTGTTTCTTTATATGCTTCATGTTCCATTGCATCATATACCATTGTTGTGGATAAGATAAAAATGAGATTTAGATAGTCATTGTTTAAATACTCGTCTATCCTTTTGGTAAATGAGTCTGTACTGATTAAATCAACATCCAGCCCCATTATATTTACTTTTGCTTCCATATTGTCATTCCTTTACAATGATTATGCAGATTGATTTTACGATGAGGATTCGGATTTTCCTAAGATAATCTGAATATCTACACCGTATGGCATATCCTGAACCATTTCAATCGATGCTGAATGGAAATAGGATACCAGATCCGCTCCCAAACCATCTTCATTTACACGAATAATTGTGTTGGAAACGTCACTGCTACTATAATTTGCAATACTTGTTACAGTATAACCTTCTGCTTTTAATTGTTCTTGCACCTTGCTGGCAAGTCCTGTTATGCCACTACCATTTAAAACGGTTATGTTTTTCCCTAATGAAACTTGTTCTACTGCGCCAAGTAAGCTTTCAATCTCATCTGACACATAGTTTTGTTGGATTGCATAGACAATTTCACTGATTTTTGATAAATCTGCGATATAATCATAGCCATCTGTTTCACCTGGTAGAACTGCATACATAATATCATCCAATTTTACCTTGGATAATGCTGGTGTGTACATTAGTCTATCTTTTAAACTTAAATTACATTTTGTACAGTTATAGAAATCAGTTAAATACGTAACAATATTTGGCTCACTATACTTAGAAACCACATCTGTTACACTATCAGAGAGCACCATATACCCATCTGTTTCCGTAAAAATATCTGTAAACATATCTGATGTTATAATGGTGTAATAACTAATATCAATATCTAACGCATCTTCAATTAATGTTGTTCCAAAATCATAATAATTTTTAGGATTAATGTACTTTGAAAAATTGCTAAAAGAAAGAATCTGTGGCACATTTGCATTCTTTTCACATATACTTTTATACAACTCACTAGACATCGTTAGCTTTGTGTTTATCGGAATGGTCATATAAACCAAATCATTTGTGTTCGTATTTAGTATCTCCAAAATGACATGCTGTAACTCTTCACTAGATTCCTCTACATCATAGATGAGATTAAATGCAACTGGATCCACACTTCCAGCCAACTGCATATTAATGGAACTAGACTTTAAATCTTCTGTATCTTTTTGTTCTAAATAGATCCCTGTTATTTTGTAACTAATTAAAAATACAATCAAAAATGTACTTAGGTACAAAAATGATCGCATAAATCCTCTTATAAATATCTTCCCTTGTTTTTTCTTCATTCTCTTATCCTTATATACACCAATCTATCACTTCACATTGTCTACCTAACTTAAACAGTATAACAGATACGCTGTGTAATATCAACTTTTTCCTTGTGGCGTCCCCAGTTTTGGGTATAATGGTAGATAAAGACAGGAGTGATTTTAATATGAAGCAAACGGTGTTTATTACAGGTTCTTCCAGAGGAATTGGAAAGGCTTGTGCTTTAGAATTTGCCCGAAATGGATGGAATGTAGTAATTAATTGTAAAAATAGTATTGAGGCTATGAAAAGAACGGAACAGGAGATTCTTTCGTATGGTGGAAAGTGTCTGGCACTACAAGGAGATGTCGGAAACTTTCATGATGTATGTAGAATGTTTGGACAAATGAAAGAGACATTTGGGACTGTTGATGTGTTGATTAATAATGCAGGGATATCAAAGATTGGGTTATTGCAAGATATGAAGCCTGATGAATGGCAAGAAATATTGAATACGAATCTTTCAGCAGTATTTTATTGTTGCAAGGAAGCTATTCCATATATGATTGCAAATGGACATGGAAAGATTATTAATATCTCCTCTGTGTGGGGAGTTGTTGGGGCTTCTTGTGAAGTAGCATATTCTGCTACGAAAGGCGGTATTAATGCATTTACTCAGGCACTTGGGAAAGAGTTGGCTCCTAGCAATATTCAGGTAAATGCAATTGCTTGTGGGGCGATTGATACAGAAATGAATCAATTTTTAGATGAAGAAGAGAAAAATTATTTAATAGAAGAAATTCCTGCTTGTAGAATGGGGAAAGCGGAGGAAGTTGGACAACTTGCGTATTCCCTTGCGACTGGTCATGAGTATATGACGAGTCAGATAATAAGACTTGATGGTGGGTGGATTTAAATAATAATCCCTCAAAGAATTCTTCACATAATATAGCCTACTTATATAGAAAAAGGAGTACCTATTACTTAGATACTCCTCTAACAAATCTTATATTTACTTATATTCTTCTGCCAATTTTGCGAATGCTGGCATGGATCTTTCAATCTGTTCTGTTGTTACGCAATACGCAATACGCACATATCCTTTTGTACCAAAGTCATCACCTGGTACAAGTAATAAATCATATTTCTTAGCTCTTTCACAGAATGCATTGGCATCTTCTTCTAACGCTTGTACGAATAAATAAAAAGCTCCATCTGGTTTTACACAATAGTATCCTAAATCTGTTAAGCCATTGTATAATAAATCTCTATTTTTCTTATAAATGCTTACATCAGCAGTTTTATCAATGCATCTTGCAATTACTTGTTGGAAAAGGCTACTTGCACATACGTAG
Organism: uncultured Anaeromicropila sp.; assembly: GCA_964409685.1. Lineage (GTDB taxonomy): Bacteria > Bacillota > Clostridia > Lachnospirales > Lachnospiraceae > Clostridium_AI. The sequence goes on along the minus strand of CAYPEJ010000016.1, from coordinate 16,195 downwards.
CCTAATGCTCTACCTGCACCACATACAGCAGCATATACATCACGATTCTTTTCCATCTTATTTGAAACAATTATGTACCCGATTCGTTCTCCTGGTAATGATAAGGATTTACTATAGGAATAACATACAAATGTATTATCGTAATAATTTGTTAAATATGGTACTTTGATATCATCATAAACTAATTCACGATATGGTTCGTCGGATATTAAATAAATTGGATGACCATATTCTTTTGATTTTTCATCTAAGATTGCACAAAGCTTCACAATACTTTCTTCTGTAAAAATAACACCAGATGGGTTATTTGGACTATTGATAATAACCGCTTTTGTTTTTGGATTTAATACTTTTTCAAAATTATCGAAGTTAATCTGGAATGTTTTGTTGTCTGATTCCGATGGAATTAATTTTCCGCCCATTGCTTCTACAAATACACGGTATTCTGGGAAGAATGGTGTAAATGTAATAAATTCATCTTCTGGTAAACAAACGGCTTTAATTGCTACACATAAGGATGCGGCTGCTCCCATTGTCATGTAAATGTCATCTGCATCGATGGATGTTTGGTATTTTCCATTTACATAGTGTGCAATTGTTTGGCGAACATTTGCGTCACCTTGAGCTGATGTATATCCGTGTAACAGAATTGGGTCTTCTGTATTTAATAAATCAATAATGGTTTCATTTACACAAGCAGGTGCTGGAACACTTGGGTTACCTAAACTAAAGTCATACACATTGTCTGCGCCTACTTCTGCTTTACGTTTCTTTCCGTATTCAAATAGTTCTCGAATAACAGATCTCTTACTGCCTAACTCATACATTTTTTCTGAAATCATGATATAACTCCTTTCAACGTCTTATGTTTCATATTGTAAGATAACTTTAGAGAAACGGCAAGATATTTGTTGCATTTTACACCATTAGACAAAAGCGTATGATATAAAATGCGCAAAATACATAAAATGGAATACACGAAAAAGAAGGCTTCTGCTCCAAAAGCCTTCTCCAACTTCTTATCATATTCACGATTTGTTATCTTTTGTAATAACCGCACATTTTATTTGTTCCGACCAACTAATCTTTTGTATGTATTTTCTTTTGTTAAATATCTTCTTTTGTAATAGTATGCAATAGTATTTTTCTATAAATCTTTTGTAATCGCTTATCTTTTGCATTTTGTTGTTTCTCTTTTGCTTTTTCTTTTTTGCACTTTCTCTTTTGTATTACTTATCATTTGTGCTTTTCACTTTCTTTCGTATTCACTGTAAAACACTTAAATTGCTTGTACTCTTATAGTTCTTTTGTTGCTTTCTTAGGGATTCTTTTGTTCGTTCGTAATTCCTTTGTACTATTAAATTCATAAATCATTGGTAAACATTTGCTCGTAGTTTCATATTCTCTTTCGTTTTTTATTACAAATTCACTTTATAAATTTGCTAATTAGGGGATTCTTTGGTGATTTTCATTGCATATTCTTTCGTGCTTTCTTTGTCTTATCTGATTGTGTGAACGTCTCATAATACATAACTTTTGTCAAATATTTCTTTGAATTCGATTACGAGCCTTCAACATTTAGGGGGATGATACCTAATCATATCATCAAATTATTTCAAAAGACAATTTTGTATAGCAAGATGTGTTTGTCTTATTGAATAAATTCATTATACTAACTTTTCCCCTCTCAAACAATCATCTCTTCAAATGTGAACTGATTTCATTCAAAATTGACCTAGAAAGCCTTTTTTTATTCGCTCATTCTTCATAAAACTACATTTTTTCTTCATTTGTGCATCATAATTCGTCATTTATTAAATAGAGTCACTAATTCGTTTATATGCCTCATGTACTTCCTTCACCTTTCGTGCAGGAATATCAAACACTTTTCCCGTAACAATGGTAATGGTTTGATTGGTAATCTCAGCAATATAATTTCGATTTACTAGCGTCCCTTTATTTACACGTAAAAATAAAGTAGAAAACTTTTCTTCTATATTCTTTAATGAATCGTATACACTAAAGTTCTGTTTCTCTGTTACAATTTCCACAATATGTCCTGATTTCTCTACATATAAAATACTATTTTCTTTTATCATCTGCTTCTTACCATTGGCAACGAACTCTATGGAATTATTATTTTTCACTGCGTGAATTCCACGAAGTTGTAATAATGCTTTGGTAAATAGCTTCTCAAATTTCTTTTCTTCAATTGGTTTTGTTATGTACCCAAATGCTGTTAGATTAAAAGCATCTAATGCATATTCTTCATGGCTTGTCACAAAAATAATAATCACTAATGGATTACTCTTCATCAAATTCCTTGCAAGCTCAATTCCTTCTTCGCCCTTTTGAAAATCAATATCCAAAACCGCAATATCAATAGATATTGAATGATACAGCTGTGAAAGTCTATCATCAATCTGTTGGAATGTATAGCATTCTGCCTTCACTTTACTTTTCTGCACAAAATTACTAACATATGCCTTATTAATGTCCAGACTTAATTTACTGTCATCACATATAAGTATGTTAATCATTTCAAATTGTCCCCTTCACACAATCTTTTTCATTCATAATCTTACCATAATGTTCCTAATCATTCAATAACATGTTCTTTTCTACATTTTATTTATTTTTCATTTTCCCCTTTAAAAAAAGGGCTTACGGATACTTTTGTAGTCCGTATAGCCCTTTTTTCCTATTTTCAAATATACTTTTTTATAAGGTATTTCCCCAAATTACTGCTCCGTCATAATATACAACAACATTGGAAGCACTTAAATTAGAATAGTCATTTGCTTGATTAAATAGTGACCAATCTTCTTTGGCAATGCGAACTCCTGCTGTCAATGTAGATTGTGAAGTCATGATACTTTCGGTTCCGTTGAACGATATGTCAACATAGGAATCTGCCATATCTGCAGAAATGCTACCGAATGTACCTACTAGATTAGAAGTAACTGCTGTGTACCATGGCGCTTGTGTGTAAGAAATTGCTGCATTGTCACACCACATCTGAAGTCCTTGGTCAGAATCCTTTGTAAAGTAGTAACGAATTTTCACTTTACTTAGATCCATATCTGCAGTTCCAGTATTTTTTAATAAGAAAGTTTTTGTAATAGCATTTGTTGATGTTTCACTACTGGATTGTACATCTAAGGATACTTGTACATCCCCTGTACTTACAACTGGATCTTTTGAGGTTTCTGGAGAAACAGTTGTCTCTGGAGTTGGAGTTACTGTTGCTTCTGGTGATGGCGATGGAGTTGTAACTGTAATTGCAGGGAAACGATTGGTGTCTTGTTTTAATTGACTCCATGTGTAACGTAACATCCATACATCCCAATCTGTAATAGTTGCGGAATCTCCCGCCCACATAATTGTATGAGTTGGGAATCCTCCTGTTGGACGATCCGCTTCTTCATAGAAATCTGGCAATCCAAAACCATGTCCCATCTCATGTTCTATAATATGTACCTCATCGTAGTCTAATGTACTTAAAATATAGTCATCGGAGATTCTTTGTCCCCAGTCGCCACCAGCTCCACCGCTAAATCCTGTTGTTCCCCAAAGATACATATCAAAGCGGTTTTCATATCCTCCTGGATATTGATAACTACTATCTTGGAAATGGTCAAATCTTGAGATAGAACTTGGTGCATTTGGCAATTGAGATGGAATGGATGTACCTTCACTTAGAGAATCGTATGTACAATCTGTGTAAACATTCTCATAAGATTGTTTGTCTAAAATCTGAGAAGCATTTGGAACTGCCCATCCAACGATTTTTACATCAATATGGTCAAATGGCCATCCGTCGTAACCAGAAAGATATTGTGTCCAATTATTAATCTGACGACTTAACATTTCTTCCATCTTCTGACGTGTTGCTAACGATAAGTTTTGAGAAGACTGCCAGCGAACAACGTAATTTAATGTACCTTCGCCATCGTAGATTTGATCAAAGATAAGATTCTCTCTCGATGTGGAATTTTCTTTCAAAATACGATTGTTCCATACCCATTCTACTGAACTTTTTAAGTAGGATGGCATATCACTGACGGTTAAATCAGATGTAGTAGCGGCATATACTGTTGCATTGGTACTTCCTCCATTTATGCCTGCAATAGGACTTACAAATGCTCCAACAGCTAATGCGGAAACTGTAATTAAACAACCTAACTTTTTACTAAACATAATAAAATACTCCCTTCTTATTTTCATTTGCAAGTAACATGCAATATCATTGTATCATAGGAAGGGAGTCTGTAAATAATTTTTACCTATTGTGCTATTTTTTTTGCAGCAAATGTAAGTCTTTTTGTAGGTCTTTTGTCCTATTTTCTTGCATAAATTCTGACATCATACAGGCGCCATGTGCACCTGCATTTTGAATGTAGGTGAGGTTTTCAAGATGTATTCCACCGATAGCATATACTGGAATGTTTGTGTGTTGAATCACATCCTTAAGAAATGAAATTCCTCTTGGTGGAACCCCTTTTTTACAGTTTGTTTCAAATATGTGCCCTGCGGTAAGATAGGTTGCTCCTAATTTCTCGGCAAGACGTGCCTCTTCTACTGAATGAACCGAGACACCTATTGTTTGGAAATCAGATAGTTGATGTTTCTTCCTTATTAAAAGTGGCAAAGGTAAGTGTATGGATGTTTGCTCTAGCTTTCTTGCCACATCAATGTAGGTATGCAAAATACAAGGGACTTGATATGTTTGACAAATCGCCTTTACCTTACTTGCAAGGATATAGTAGTCTTCTTCTGATAAATCCTTTTCTCTTAAAATAATATAGTTCGGTTTTGCTTTTGCTACGTTTTCTATCTGATCTAAAAAATTTATTTTGCATAAATTCCGATTGGTAACTGCTATTATCTTAAACATAAATGTAATCACTCATTACTGGCTGTAAGCCTTTCTCTAGTATTGCTTGGTACACTTGATCTACATCTCGACCGTCGGATATCTCGAACTGTTCGTCTCCCTTTTCTTCTCCACTGTGTCCACCGATTCCTACATTGACACCTGCTGATATCTTGGTTGCGGCAATGTCAATGATGTTATCACGGAATCTAGCACATTCTCGAGTGGAAATGGTTAGGTTTGCATATGGTAGAAAGATTCGATATGCAGAGACTACTTGAACTAATTGTCTTTCGTGAACATCTTTTGGGTTGATTTTATCATTGTTAATAATTGGACGTAGTCTTGGACAGGAAAGGGCAATCTCAGCATGTGGGTACTTTCGTTGTATGAGGTGGGCATGGATTCCCGTTGCAAATGCATCTTTTCGGAAGTCACTTAAGCCTAGTAGTGCTCCGAATCCTACGCCACGCATGCCTCCTTGAATCGCACGTTCTTGTGCGTTGATTCGGTAAGGAAAGATTCGTTTGTGACCTGCAAGGTGTAGGGTTTCGTATTTGTCGGAATTGTAGGTTTCTTGAAATACGGTAACATAGTCTGCACCACATGCATGTAGGTAGGCATAGTCTTCGCTGTTCATTGGATATACTTCTAGTCCAATTACTTTGAAATATTTTCTTGCGATTTTACAGGCTTCTCCTATGTAGGTTACGTCGGACATTTTTTTGCTTTCACCTGTTAGGATTAAGATTTCTTGTAAGCCTGACTGGGCAATCGTTTGCATTTCTTGTTCGATTTCTTCTGCATTTAACTTGGCACGGTTAATTTTATTGTGACAGTTAAAGCCACAGTAGATGCAGTGATTTTCACAGTAGTTGGCGATGTATAGTGGGGTAAACATGTAGATGGAATTGCCAAAATGTTTTTCCTTTTCTAACTTCGCTTTTTGTGCCATTTCTTCTATATAATTGTTGGCGGCTGGTGATAGTAGGGCTGCAAAGTCTTGTGGTGTACATGTTGTACTTTGTAATGCGCGGATTACATCTTGTTCTGTATACATATTGTAATCATATTGGTTCATGGCTTGAATTACTTGTTGGTCAATAGTAGAATCTAGGACTTCCATATCTGGGAGGTAGGTCATGTGATCGATTCGGTCTTGGTTGGGTTGCGTGCTTTGAGCGTTTTCCTTTGACATATGGGTTTTGATATTAATTTCTGTATTGTTGCCTTCTGTTTTTGATATGTTTTCTGTCATAGTTTACCTCCTAGTCTTCAATAAATCCTGTTAATGGTGAGGATGCTTGTGCGCCTTTTTCTAGTACTCTTCCTAGTCCTGAAAGATAAGCAGTTCTTCCTGCTTCGATTGCTTTTCGGAATGCTTCTGCCATAGCTGGAATGTTGCCTGCAGTTGCAATAGCAGTGTTTGCCATAACGGCTGCGGCACCCATTTCCATGGCTTCACATGCTTGAGATGGGGAGCCGATTCCTGCATCTACTATAATAGGAAGGTCGATTTCATCAATTAAAATTTTGATAAATTCTTTCGTACAAAGTCCTTTATTGGTTCCGATTGGTGCTGCTAGAGGCATAATAGCGGATGCACCTGCGTTTTGTAAGTCACGAGCTACATTTAGATCTGGATACATATATGGAAGGACGACAAAGCCTTCTTTTGCTAAGATTTCGGTTGCTTTGATGGTTTCTTGGTTGTCTGGAAGGAGGTAGCGAGAGTCACGAATTACTTCTATTTTTACAAAGTCACCACATCCTAGTTCTCTGGAAAGTCTGGCAATGCGAACGGCTTCTTCTGCTGTTCGTGCGCCGGAGGTGTTTGGTAGGAGCGTGATTCCTTTTGGTATGTAGTCTAAAATGTTGGCAGTTCCACCTTGATTCGCACGACGTAGGGCTAGAGTAATGATTTCTGCGCCTGCTTGTTCTACGGCTGCTTGGATTAAGTCTAATGAGTATTTCCCAGAGCCTAAGATGAATCTGGATGTAAATTCGTGGTTTCCTAAGATTAATTTGTCGTTCATGTTGTTTGTCCTTTCTTTGGGTTTGTTTTTTGTTTCCTATTTTAGTTTTAGTTTCTTATCTTACTTTGTAATTTCATTCTTTTGGTAGCCTACCTTGATGGATTAACTTCATTCCTCACCTAAAATAAGACGAAGTATTGCGTTTGCTTGATGCCCTGCACATATACTTACTCTTGGTGCCATAAGTCCATTTCCTTGTGCTGCTTCTGAAACTTGGTCTCCACATAAGTAGAAATGGTCGGTTATCTTTTTGGTTTGTATGGTATTGCTTTCTGAATATCCTGCCATTCCTGAGGCGGCAACGATATATTTTTCTGGAAACTGTTCTAGGATTCCATTTACTAGTAGTGCCTTTGCTTCTGGCTTATCAAATGCCTCGCAGATATACTGATCGGTTAAGAATAATTCACATAAGTTTTCTTCCGTCACACGAACCGTATCCATCTGCACATGAATAAATGGATTAATTTCTTCTATCTCTTGTCTCAATGCTTCTGTCTTTGGCATTCCTAGATGTTTTATTTTGTAGTGTTGTCGGTTTAGATTACTAGGTTCTACTTCGTCAAAATCAATTATATGTAAATATCCGATTCCTGTTCGAGCTAATGCAATTGCTATATGAGAGCCAAGTCCACCAAGTCCTGCGATTGCCACATGTGCCTTTTTTACTTTTTCATGTACTTTTGGAGTATGCCTTGCACACATCATAGATTCCAAAAGTTCTTGGGAGGGCATAACACCTTTTTCTATAAATGTGATTTCGTCCCCTTCATTTAACAAAATATCTTCTTCCATTTGAAATCCATTCACAATTCGGATAATAGTATTATGAGTTTTTCCACAAAATAGTTCCTTTTCCAGTTGGATAAGGTGCATTGATTTTGTATTCATTTCTTTTCCATTCACTTTGATATACATATCAACCTCCTCCAACAAAACTTACGACTTCTATTACATCGTTCTCTGTTAATACCGTTTCTTGATATTTCTTTTTTGGAATGATTTCACCATTTCTTTCAACAGCTATCTTGGTGCAGTCAAATTGTAATGCATTGAGCAAATCAGCCAATTTGCTGTTCTCATATCCTTCTAACATTTGTCCATTCACGCGTATCATATTTTCTTCCTTTCGTGGATTATAAAATTGAAGGTGCTTTTGTATTATAGGAATTTAAACTTCGTATTCAGAAAATAAGACTTTCCTATAACACAAAAAAACGCAGTTCACTCATGAAGTTTACACCCGTGGTGGTGTACCCCTTCATGAACAAACTGCGTCCACTCTGCGTTTTATAGTAACACAATACTTGGGTTATGTCAAATAGTTATTATAACCTTCTGTCTTGCAAGGTAAATTTGATTATTGTGGTGTTATTTTTACCTTTCAAAGCTGGCAATCCCCTCCCCACCGTCAAACCCTTAACAATTTACTTTGATTATCAGTTTGTTTTCAAAAACGTACAATCTTTTCCTTCTCCAACTTTCCTATCAGATTTTTCACCATTCCAACTCATTTTTTACACTCTCAAAATCTCTAAAACCCCCTAAATTCAATTATTTCAGAACCCTACTTCCATTGTTTTTTCACTCACCTGACATTTTACTGTATGTACCAAAATGTATCAATTCAAATACAATTCCCCATTTTTCATTCATTCTCACTCTAGTCCACATTTTTTCTTCTTGATTCTTCCATTTTTGTAATCTGCCTCCATTGACTTTCTTAGCTTTTTTGAGTAAACTGCGAATATGAATTTCGAAAGAAAATATTTAGCGAAATAGCTATATTGATTACATTTAAGGAGGATATGCAAAATGCATAAAGCTTGGGAATCATTTGCAACTGGCACATGGAACAAATCCGTTGATGTCAGAGACTTCATTCAGAAAAACTACACTCCATATACAGGAGATGATTCTTTCTTAGCAGGCCCTACAGAGGCTACTACAGATTTATGGTCTCAAATTTTAAAATTATTAGAAGATGAAAGAAACGCTGGTGGCGTATTAGATATGGATACAAAAGTTATCTCTACTATTACATCTCACCCAGCTGGATATATTGATAAAGATAAAGAAACAATCGTTGGTTTACAAACAGAAAAACCATTAAAACGTTCTTTACAAGTAAACGGCGGTATCCGTATGGCGATAAAAGCTTGTGAAGACAACGGTTACAAAGTAGATGACGAAGTTGTTGAATATTTCACAAAGCACAGAAAAACACACAACGCAGGTGTATTCGATGCTTACACACCTGAAATTCGTGCTTGTCGTTCAAGCCATATCATCACAGGTCTTCCAGATGCTTATGGTCGTGGACGTATCATCGGTGACTATAGAAGAGTTGCTCTTTACGGTGTTGACTTCTTAATCCAAGACAAAATGGATCAATTAAACGCTACACCTTATGTAATGACTCCTGATAACATTAGAAATCGTGAAGAATTAAGTGAACAAATCAGAGCATTAAAAGAATTAAAAGAACTTGGTAATATCTACGGTTACGATATTTCTCAACCAGCTAGCGATGTAAAAGAAGCAATCCAATGGTTATACTTTGGTTACCTTGCTGCTATTAAAGAGCAAAATGGTGCTGCTATGTCCTTAGGACGTACTTCTACATTCATCGATATTTACGCTGAAAGAGATTTAAAAGCTGGTAAATATACAGAAGAACAAATCCAAGAATTTATTGACCACTTCATCATGAAGTTACGTCTTGTAAAATTCGCTAGAACACCAGATTACAATGATATTTTCTCTGGTGATCCAACATGGGTAACAGAATCTATCGGTGGTATGGGAATCGATGGTCGTACATTAGTTACAAAATCATCTTTCCGTTACCTACACACATTAGTGAACTTAGGAACATCTCCAGAACCAAACTTAACTGTTTTATGGTCTGTAAATCTTCCAGCTAACTTCAAACGTTTCTGTGCGAAGACATCTATCATGACATCTTCCGTACAATACGAAAACGATGATTTAATGCGTGTAACATCTGGTGATGATTATGCTATCGCTTGTTGCGTATCTTCTATGCGCGTTGGTAAAGAAATGCAGTTCTTCGGAGCTAGAGCTAACTTAGCGAAATGTCTTCTTTACGCTATCAATGGTGGTGTGGATGAAGTTTCTAAGAAACAAGTTGGTCCTAAATACCGTCCAATCACAGAAGATGTTCTTGATTACAACGAAGTAATGGACAGATTCAAAGATATGATGGAATGGTTAGCTGGCGTATACGTAAGCTCCCTAAACATCATTCACTATATGCATGACAAATATAGCTATGAAAGACTACAAATGGCTCTTCATGATAGAGAAGTAAAACGTTGGTTCGCAACAGGTATCGCTGGTCTATCCGTAGTAGCTGACTCTTTATCTGCTATTAAATATGCAAAAGTAAAACCAGTTCGTGATGAAAACGGCATCGCTGTTGAATACGAAGTAGAAGGTGAATTCCCTAAATACGGTAACGATGATGACCGCGTTGATTCTATCGCATCTGAAATCGTTTCTACATTTATGGGTTATATCCGTAAAAACTTCACTTACAGAGACAGTATCCCTACAACATCTATCTTAACAATTACTTCTAACGTAGTTTATGGTAGAGCTACAGGTTCTACTCCAGATGGACGTAAAAAAGGGGAAGCTTTCGCTCCAGGTGCTAACCCAATGCACAACCGCGACAAAAACGGTGCTGTTGCATCCTTAGCTTCTGTATCCAAATTACCTTGGAAAGATGCTCAAGATGGTATCTCTAATACTTTCTCCATCATTCCTGGTGCTCTTGGTAAAGAAGACATCGTAACTCTTGGCGATATCGAAATTGAAATGCCACTTGATTGCGCTTGTAACGAACCAAACGTAGAATTATAGAATAAATAATGAATTGAACAAAGGAGGGCTTAACAATGGAAATTAATGCAGCTCAAATTGATAACATGGTAAACTTATTAGATGGTTACGTAGAAAAAGGTGGACACCACTTAAACGTAAACGTATTTACAAAGGAAACTCTTTTAGATGCTCAAGCGCATCCTGAAAAATATCCTCAATTAACAATTCGTGTATCTGGATACGCAGTTAACTTCAACAAATTAACAAAAGCTCAACAAAATGAAGTTATCTCCAGAACATTCCACGATGCAATGTAATGGATATATCCATTCTTTAGAGAGTTTTGGCACTGTGGACGGCCCTGGAACAAGATTTGTAGTCTTCTTTCAAGGCTGTCCAATGAGATGCCTTTACTGTCACAATCCTGACACATGGAAACCTCATGAAGGTGAAGTTATGACAGTAGACAAGATTATGAATGAGTTCTTACGTAACCGTTCTTTCTATCGACAAGGCGGTATCACTGCTACTGGTGGCGAACCACTGATGCAGATTGAATTTTTAACAGAATTATTTAAGAAAGCAAAAGAACTTGATATTCATACTTGTCTTGATACTTCTGGTATTGTTTATACAGCAAACAATCATGAGAAATACGAGGAATTATTCAAGTATACGGATTTAGTTATGCTTGATATTAAAACAAGCGATCCTGTTATGCATAAGGATTTAACAAAACAGCCATTTGAACCTGTTTTAGAATTCCAAAAAGCAACCGAGAAAGCTGGTATTCCTCTACGTGTACGCCACGTACTTGTACCTGGTTATACATTTGATGAGGAAAAATTATTCCATCTAGGTCAGACAATTGGACGTTTTAGAAACCTTAAAGAATTGGAAGTACTCCCTTACCATTCCATGGGAGTCGTAAAGTATCAATCTCTCGGCATGGAGTACCCTCTTGCAGGAACACCTGATTTAGATAAAGAAGAGGCACCAAAAGCGCGACAGATTATTATGGATGGATTAAAAGATGTGAGAACAAGAAAATAAGCGGCTGCCCCAATTGTGATTAGTCATGGATTGGAGCGTCGCTTTTTTTGTATAATTCTTTTAAGTAATCTAAGCTATTATTCTCTTAATGCTAATTTTGTAAATTTCAAACAGGTTGATAGTTTAAAATATTTCCTGCTACATAGTCATACTATTTTAATACATACAATATATTTATAGAAACATATTTTGGTGGTAATGTCCTATGCGTTATCCTACACCACTTCAAATACACGATACCATTGGGTTAATAGCACCATCCTCTCCCGTAAAATATAGCAACCTTGTAAAATCCATCATGTTCCTCAATTCCCTCGGCTACAAAGTAGAATTAGGAAAAAGTGCAATGCATTCTCTTCATGGGTATCTAGCTGGTACAGATGAAATACGTGCCAATGATATAAATGAAATGTTTTGTAATGATGAAATCAAAGCCATCTTTTGTCTACGCGGTGGATATGGTAGTAATCGTATAATGAATCTGCTTGATTATGAGGCAATATCACAAAATCCTAAGATATTCGTTGGTTACAGTGATATTACTTCATTTCATCTTGCATTTCACTCACTCTGTGATATCGCAACCTTTCACGGCCCTATGGTTTCATCTAACATGATACATAACTATGATTCCTATACAAAAGAAAGCTTTTTAAAGGCACTTCGTATACCACGGACACTAACATTTAAAAATCCATGTGGCTACGATATGGAACCACTTGTATGCGGATGTGCAAGAGGTCGTGTGATCGGCGGTTGCCTATCCCTTATCAGTCCTGCCATTGGTACCTTTTATCAACCTGACTTCCATAATACTATTTTATTTTTAGAAGATATCGACGAAACGATTCCTAGATGTGATAAAATGATGCATCATCTAAAAAATGCAGGGGTATTCGAACAAGTCAGCGGCGTCTTAATTGGAAACTTCGTTGGGTGTGAAAATGTAAATGACCCAAGTTATACATTTTTAGACTTTATGAAAGACTTTTTTCGTGATTACGATAAACCTGTTCTTTATGGAATCCAATCTGGGCACGATAAACCGATGGGCACAATTCCATTCGGAACGATGTGCACAATGGATAGTGAAACTTCTTCCATCATATTTGAATACTACTAATAATTACCGGTCTTATCTAAAATACATGGGCAAAAACAACAAAATAGTACTTTCGCCCATGTATTTTGAATTTAGCCTTATTTTTCTTCATATATCACTTGTATAATTTCAGCTAATTCCTTAATTGTTGTGCATTTTCTTATTTTAGCTAAATATAAATCTAAATCTATATTCAATTTTTCTTCAATATCCAATATGAGTGAAACAATACCTAACGAATCTATTCCTGTATCTCGATTCAAATCCATATCTGGTGAAGATTCTAGAAGAATGTATTTGATGAGCTGACGGAACAGCTTGGTCGGGAAAGGTTTCAGGAACTGTTTCCAGTAATTCTTACAGATAACGGTTCCGAATTCAAGAACGCTATTGATATAGAGCATGATGAATCAGGGATTCAAAGAAGCAGAATTTTTTACTGTGATCCGCTTGCCAGCTGGCAGAAAGGAAAGTTGGAGAAGAATCATGAATATATACGTAAAGTAATACCTAAGGGAAAATCATTAGTAGACTACACTCAGGACGATATGACCCTGCTAATGAATCATATAAATAGCACAGTACGAGCCAGTTTGAATGGGAGAACCCCATACGAACTGGCTCGCTTGTTACTAAAGCAGGAATTATTTGAAGTAACGGGAGCTAAGGAAATGGCTGCAGATAAGATACTATTGACACCAGCATTACTAAAACGCTAAAAAGGGACAAAGAAAGCGGCAAGGCAAGAATCATTTCATAGGAAAAAGCAACGTCAACATGTGGAATTTACTTTTACAGGCTAATTTCTATTACGCTTATATAAACACTCCTAAAATGTATATATCACCAAAAAATATCTATAATTAGTTATAAATGGTTTTTTAGTGATAATTTTTTATACAAATCATTATCCCCTACCTATCAAAATCTGTCAATATTGGTATTTTCTAATACTTTTTTGTATATTATTGCTTTTTTTCTTTTCTTTTCCATAATTTGATGTTACAATTTACTAACTAGCATAATAAGTTTACTAAGTAGGAGGTTATATGAAAAAAAAATGTATTGATCTACACATTCATTCTAACTATTCTGACAGCTCTTATTCTCCAGAAAATATTTTAGATATTGCATTAGAAAAAGGACTCGCTGTCATTTCAATTACAGATCATAATGTTCTTGATGGTTCTAGAGCATTACTATCACTCTGTCAAAATAAAAATATACGATGCATTAGTGGCATCGAACTTGATACACTACATAATGGCATAAACTATCACATCCTAGGATATGGCGTAAATTTATCAGATCCTACCTTTATAAAATTTTCAAAAGATAACAACGCAATGCTAGAAGATGTAAATATACAATTAGTAAAAAAATTAGAAAAAGAATATGATTGCATTTCTCTTACCGAATATATTAATTATCAATTTACCAAAGAAAAAGGGGGGTGGAAGCTACTATACTATCTTGTTTCTAAAGGACTATCAAAAGACTTGACTGATGGTTTTAAGTACTATGCTTTATATAATCACTCTTATAATTGCGTAAACTTTCCTAAAATTTCCACCACGTGTAGTCTTATACATCAAGCTGGTGGAAAGGCAATTCTTGCTCATCCTGGACGTGTAATTAAATATGGTAACATACAAGAATTTGAAGAAGAGGTATATTCTCTTTTACCATTTGGATTAGATGGAATTGAATGTTATTATCCTTCACATTCTACTGAAATTACAAATAAATGTCTAGATATTTGTAGGAAAAATAACTTACTTATTACTGCTGGTTCTGACTGCCATGGAATCTTTGAAGCCACACAAATTGGTGAAATGGAAATCAGCTTAGAACAACTAAATCTTGGTGACTTAATTTAGTCAAAAAATTGATAGCAAAACATTCATGTTCTACTATCAATTTTTTGAACATAAAGAATTCTTTAACATGTCCTTAATTTCCTGTACTCTTATAAAATCTAAGTGCAAATCTCCAAAAAATATATGCAACAATATACAATAAACCTCCAATAATCGGTGCAATATAAATATAACAGTATGGATATTGGGACAAGTCTCCCTTTTTCAGTATATATTGAACTGGAAAGTAATTTACAAATGCAAAAGGAACTATGTACATCATCAACCACTGGATTAATTTTGGATAAATACTAATTGGATAACCTGCAAACTTTTTCATATTCCAATAACATATGAGTCTAATATTTCCTGTTTTAATGAAAAAGAAACTCAAACTAGAAGTGAATTGTAAAGTGAAATTCCATACCTACAACAAATTATAAGGTAGTTTGTAAGTGAAATTCCCATATGGATTTTTGGATTACAAATGCAAAGGGTTGAATGAAATTCAAAGTTCCCGTTTAGCCTTTTTGTAGAAATTAGTCGTTCAAAAATAAGGATGTTACTGTTACAATGGATAAATGGTTTTTGCCTTCTACAGGAGGAGATTATTATGGAAAATGAAAATAGAGCACATAAGCATTTAAGTTTACAGGAACGTTATGACATTGAAGATGGATTGAACAAAGGCTATACAGTATCGGCTATAGCCAGAAAGCTTGACAGGGATCGCTCTACAATCGCCAAGGAGATTAAAAATCACCGTATAGGAGATGAAAGCATTGGCCAGTACATTAATGACTGTATGTACCGCCAGTATTGTCAGAAGAAAGCACTTTGTAATGCATGTAGTGGAAAACTAAAGAAATGCAGCTCATGTCGGAATCGAGATTGCAGAGCATTCTGCAGAGATTATCGTTCCGAACAGTGTATCAATATAGTGCGTGCACCTTATGTGTGTAATGGATGCCATTGTACATATGAATGCAGGAAGGCTCACTTCTACTATAGGGCAAATATAGCCTATGATTCATACAAGGCAGTCCTTAAGGATACTAGGGAAGGAATCGGATTGACGAGGGAAGAACTGCGGGAACTGGACTGTCTAATAACCCCTCTTTTAAGACAGGGACAGTCCATTTCACATATATTTGCGGTGCATAAGGACGAGATACCATGTTCGATGAAAACGGTATATAACTACATTGACCAAGGAATATTTACGGCACGTAACCTTGACTTGCCCAAGAAGGTAAAATATAAGGCCAGAAAGAAAAAAAGACAGGAAGCACCAACAGACTATGCTTACAGAGAAGGACGTACATATAAAGACTTTCTGGAATATATGGAGAAACACACGGAATCCAATGTAGTGGAGATGGATACTGTGCATGGAAACAATAAGACGGGAAATGTAATG
>CAYPEJ010000015.1:0-95017 GCA_964409685.1 uncultured Anaeromicropila sp. | reverse complement strand
CAGACTGTAAATCTGTTAGCAACGCTTTCGAAGGTTCGAATCCTTCTCCATCCATCCGCCGGCGTGGCGGAACTGGCAGACGCACAGGACTTAAAATCCTGCGGGACTAACCTCCCGTACCGGTTCGATTCCGGTCGCCGGCAGTAATCGAGAAGAAGAGGAAATGTTGAGAAATCAATGTTTCCTCTTTTGTTTTTGTTCCATTTTTGATTGAGAAAAATATAGTATTGTTTACATAGATAAGTTTTGCATACACATTGGAAAAACAGACGACATTTTGCTTGAATGCAGAATAGGAATTTGATAGAATAGAGAAGTATGATAAGAGAAGAAAAGAGAAGGATGCATTTCTGATACCCTCTAGTTTACGAAGGAGGGTGATGCCAATGAGTACAATGGAAGTTTTAACTTTGTTGTTAGTCATTTTTTCGGCATTGACATACATAGAAGAACATAAAAAGAAATAGCATCCCGACCTCCCAAGTTTGGATGCTATTTTTACTCAACACGGAGGGTATCAGATTTTGTATCTGAATCCTTTTCTTGCTTTTATTATACTATGAGCGCTTGGTTAATTCAAGCGCTATTTTTATGTATAATTCTTTTACTTGGAGGTATTACTAGTATTTATCAGAAAAATATCGTATTGTTTACAAAGATAAAGTTTGCATATACATAGGAAAAACAAATGACATTTTGCTTGAATGCAGAAAAGGAATTTGATAGAATAGAGAAGTATGATAAGAGAAGAAAAGAGAAGGATGCATTTCTGATACCCTCTAGTTTACGAAGGAGGGTGATGCCAATGAGTACAATGGAAGTTTTAACTTTGTTGTTAGTCATTTTTTCGGCATTGACATACATAGAAGAACATAAAAAGAAATAGCATCCCGACCTCCCAAGTTTGGATGCTATTTTTACTCAACACGGAGGGTATCAGATTTTGTATCTGAATCCTTTTCTTGCTTTTATTATACTATGAGCGCTTGGTTAATTCAAGCGCTTTCTTTATTTTACAAGGTCTTTTGCGATTGTTTACATTTATAAAACATACGATAATATTATATAAAAAATCGAATATACTAATACTAAATTGGTGATTGACACTTACTGAAAACAGTGATAACATTTATCTATAAATCAAAAAAGAAAGAGGTAATTGCATGTTTAGTATTGTAGTAATGGAGAATTCAACAAATTAAATAGTTGAAAAGGGAATTATAGCTTTCACGCTATAACTATGCCCTTCTATCTGCCTTACTGAATGCTAACTGCATTATTATAGATTTGATTAATTGTTCGGATTTAATCATTATGCGTATTGAAGCATGGCTGTATGGTCGTGCTTTTTTTGTATGTAAAAATAATGAAATTACGCCTGCTAGAATCTTTCCATTGAGATTACGCGAGAGCAAGTAGCAGTATATTCAGTTGTATCAGGCAATCCAAGGGCAAATCATAGTTCGGAAATATAAATTTTGATTGTTCTAAGGAGGAACGAAATGGATATTAATAAGATTTTAGAATTTAGCAATATAAAAGAAAAACTAATGAACCACTGTTGTACAGAAGCAGCAAAAATACGTGCAAGTAAATTAGAACCATTTATGTCTGAAACAGAAATTTTTACTCAGATGCGAGAAACTAGCGAAGCAAGAATTCTTCTTGAAAAGGGTGGCAATCCACCGATTACAGAAATGCAAGATATGAAGGAATATATCATCACTGCAACACAAGGAGGATGTTTAACAGCAGAACAACTAGAAAAAGTAGCTGCTGTACTAGTAGGAATTCGAAGATTAAAGGATTACCTACAGAGAATGAAGGTGCATCAAATCGGATTAGCATTCTATGATGAAAACCTGGATTCCCTTGATGTGATAAAAGACGAGATACATCAAAAAGTAAGAAGTGGCAGAGTAGATGATTATGCTTCCAAAACATTAAAGTCCGTAAGGGAAGAACTAGAACGAACGGAACAAAAGATGCGAGAAAAAGCAGATGCTGTATTACGAGCAAATAAGGAATGTATGTCAGATAGTTTTTCTACATTTCGAAATGGACGTTTATGTGTTCCGGTAAAGAAAGATTATAAATTTAAAGTCAGTGGTTCTGTAATTGATAAATCTTCAACAGGAAATACGTTATTTATCGAGCCTACATCCGTAGCAAAATACTTTGAAACATTACAACTCTTAAAAATTGAAGAGGAAAATGAAGAACTGAGAATCCTTTATGAATTAACAGGACTTCTTGCAGATACTTCAGAGATTATGGAACAAAACCGACAGATGGTAGAAAAACTTGACTATATCTTTGCAAAAGGAAAGCTTAGTATTGATTATGATGGTGTAGAACCAGAAATCACAAGTGAACGAAAAATTATTTTAGAAAAGGGAAGACATCCATTAATGGACAAAGAAGTAAATGTACCTCTAGATTTTAAAATCGGTGACGGAATCAGTGGAATTGTTATCACAGGTCCAAATACAGGAGGGAAAACGGTTGCAATTAAGACAGTTGCACTCAATTGTTTAATGGCACAGTGT
Organism: uncultured Anaeromicropila sp.; assembly: GCA_964409685.1. Taxonomy (GTDB): domain Bacteria; phylum Bacillota; class Clostridia; order Lachnospirales; family Lachnospiraceae; genus Clostridium_AI. Next base: position 92,468 of record CAYPEJ010000015.1, on the reverse strand, counting down.
GGGCTTCATGTTGCGGCGAAAAAAGCAGTTGTATGTATGAATAACGCTATTTTATGTGATATTGGAGATGGTCAAGATATTACACAGAACCTTTCCACATTTTCATCTCACATCGTAAATGTGTTAGATATCTTAAAACATGCAGACAAAGATAGCTTAGTTATTATGGATGAATTAGGTTCAGGAACAGATCCAACAGAGGGAATGGGAATTGCAGTTGCTATTTTGCAAGAGTTAAAGAAGAGCGGTGCTCTTTACCTTGTAACAACACACTATCCAGAAGTGAAAAATTATGCAGAACAAGAAGACGGTGTTGTAAATGCTAGAATGACATTTGACAAAGAAAGCCTTAAACCACTTTATCAACTAGTAATTGGAGAAGCAGGAGAAAGTTGTGCTTTTTACATTGCGCATAAATTAGGAATGCCATCTAGCATGCTTCGAAATGCAGCAAAAGCAGCATATGGAAGTGAAGAACAAGGCGATTTCCAAGAAGGGGAACAAGAAATTAAACGAGAAAGAACTCATAAAATTCAAAAACGAAAAGTAATTCACGACAACAATAAGGCGCAATCGGCATTTCACATGGGTGACAGCGTAATGATTTATCCAGATAAGAAGATAGGAGTTGTATGTAAACCAGCAAATGAAAAGGGAGTACTTCAAGTACAATTAAAAAATAAAAAGATTTGGATTAGTCATAAGCGTGTGAAACTTCTTGTAGCAGCATCAGAACTTTATCCAGAGGACTATGACTTTTCTATTATCTTTGATTCAGTAGAAGTACGAAAAGCACGTCATCAGATGGGAAGAAAGTATCAAGAAGATATGCAGATTGAAGTGCCGGAAGAGTAAATGTCTAAAGGAACAATGGGGAAAATAATGCACTAAGAAGGGAGTGTATGCGTATGGCTAAAATTAATGTTGCAAAGCTAACATTCGCGTATGAAGGAAGTTATGATTCTATATTTGAAGATGTATCCTTTACCATTGATACAGATTGGAAGTTGGGACTTATCGGTCGAAATGGAACAGGAAAATCAACTTTTTTAAATTTATTATTAGGGAAGTATTCTTACCAAGGAGTAATAAGTAGTTCGGATTGCTTTGAGTATTTTCCGTATCAGATACAAGATAAGAAAAAGTTAACCATAGATGTGATAGAAGATGTTTCACCAGAATATGAACTTTGGAAGATTATAATGGAGCTAGAGCAACTAGAAGTGGATGCAGAGGTGTTGTATCGTTCTTATGAGACGTTAAGCTTTGTGGAGCAAACTAAGGTAATGCTTGCAGTTTTATTTTCGAAAGAAAATTATTTTTTGCTTATAGATGAGCCAACGAACCATTTGGATAGGCAGACGAGGGAATTAATTCAGAAGTATTTACAATCTAAAAAAGGATTTATCTTGGTATCTCATGATAGAGAATTACTAGATGCTTGTGTTGATCATATTTTAGCGATTAATCGCAATAACATTGAAGTACAAAAAGGAAACTTTAGTTCATGGTGGGAGAATAAGCAACGCCAAGATGCCTATGAACTAAGTGAAAATGATAGATTGAAGAAGGAAATTGGCAAGCTAGAAGCAGCGGCAGAAAGAACAGCACGTTGGGCGGAAAAGGTAGAATCAAGAAAAATTGGATTTAATCCAAGAAAAGAGCCAGACCGATGCATTGATACAAGAGCCTATTTTGCTGAGAAATCTAGACGAATGCAAAAGCGAAGAAAGTCATTAGAACAAAGACAGCAGAATGCCATCGAAGAAAAAGAAGGATTGCTTAAAAATATAGAGAAGACTATTGATTTAAAGATTATGCCTTTAGAACATTATAAAGACTGCTATATCCGATGTCAGAATGTATGTGTGGGTTATGATGATAAAGAGGTAATACCTAACATATCTTTTGAATTAAGAAAAGGGGATCGTCTTGTAATTGAAGGAATTAACGGTAGCGGGAAATCTAGTATTATTAAAGCAATTTTACAAAGTGAAAATACAATCATTATCAACGGAAAGAAAGAAGAATTAGTTCCTAATAATCTAAGGACAGAAGGGGAGCTAAGCATCGCCAAAGGATTAAAAATATCCTATATTAATCAAGATACTTCTAAGTTAAAAGGGCGGTTAGAAGACTATATTAAATACACTGGTGCAGACGAAAGTTTATTTAAATCAATTTTAAGGCAACTTGATTTTGAACGTGTACAATTTGATAAAAATATGGAGGACTATTCCGAAGGGCAAAAGAAGAAGGTGTTGATTGCATCAAGTTTACTTTCGCAAGCGCATCTCTATATCTGGGATGAACCTTTGAATTATATTGATGTATTTTCTAGGATACAGATTGAAAATCTTTTGAAGAAATATCAATTAACCATGATTTTAATTGAACATGATAAGACATTTTGTGATGAAGTGGGAGATTACAAGGTGATTATTTGAGGAAAATAGAATAAAACGGAAGTGCGTTTGGAAAAACGAGCTAAATTGAGTTTATTTTAAAAATCTGGACAAAAAGTTTAAAAAAGTGCTTGACTTTTAATAGTTAACCATGTAAAATGGTCAATGTTGTTAGACAACACAACAACCTGTTGAAAAACAGCACATTTTAATAAATGCCCAGATAGCTCAGTCGGTAGAGCAGGGGACTGAAAATCCCCGTGTCACTGGTTCGATTCCGGTTCTGGGCACTCTTAAAAAAGAGACGTCGCAGATATGTGGCGTCTTTTTTGATTCATAGGAAATTTTGCTTCGCTGCATTTCCTAATACGACTGAAGTTCTAGTGATTTATCAGAGCAATAGAAAAATATCTTGAAATCTCATCTTAATTTTATGAGGGAAAGGACATTATGAAAGTATTACTAACAGCAATCAACGCAAAATACATCCATTCTAACTTAGCAATTTATGAACTAAGTTCTTACGCAAGACAATATAAAGAACATATTGAATTAGCAGAATATACAATTAATAATCAACCAGAATTTATTCTAAGCGACATTTATAAACGTAGACCAGATGTGATTGCAATCTCTTGTTATATTTGGAACATTGGCATTGTAGAAAGTTTATTGAAAGAACTTCGTAAAGTGCTTCCAGATACACCGATATGGTTGGGCGGTCCAGAAGTGTCTTATGATATTACAACAGGACTTTTATCTACACCATTTGTAGATGGAATCTTTATTGGAGAAGGTGAAGTAACATTCAAAGAAGTGATGCGTCACTATGTAGATGGAGATATTGAATTAAAAGATATCAAAGGCATTGCATATAAATGGAATGGTGAGATTAAAATCAACGAATATCGTGAACCAATGGATTTAAGCGAAGTACCTTTCCCGTATGATGATTTTGAACTATTTAAAAATAAAATCTTATACTACGAAACAAGTCGTGGATGTCCGTATTCTTGTAGCTATTGTTTATCTTCCATTGAACGTGGAGTACGTTTAAGAGATTTAGAGTTAGTAAAGAAGGAACTTCAGATGTTTTTGGATGCAAAAGTTCCACAAGTAAAATTTATTGACCGTACCTTTAACTGTAACCCAAAACATGCCATGGGAATCTGGCAGTATATTTATGAACATGATAATGGAATTACAAACTTCCATTTTGAGATAGCAGCGGATATTTTAAGAGAAAATGAAATTGAGTTGTTAAATAAAATGCGTCCAGGTCTTGTGCAACTAGAAATTGGAGTACAATCTACAAACCCAAATACGATCGGAGCAATTAATCGTAAGATGGATTTTAATGTGTTAACGGAAAAGGTAAATGCAGTGCACCGTGGAAATAACATTCATCAGCATTTAGACTTAATTGCAGGACTTCCTTATGAAGATTATGAGAGCTTTGGACAATCCTTTGATGATGTGTATGGATTGAAACCAAATCAGTTACAGTTAGGATTCTTAAAGGTGTTAAAAGGCTCTCCTATTTTTGCAGAAGCCATGAAAGGAACGATCACCTATCGTAGTTCCGCACCATATGAAGTGCTATTTACAAAATGGCTTCCATTTGATAATGTACTTCGATTAAAGCAAGTAGAAGAAATGACAGAAGTGTATTACAATAGTGGGCAGTTTGAGATGTCAATTGCGTTTATGGAGCACTTCTTCAAAAGTCCATTTTCCATGTATGAGGCAATTGGGGAATACTATGAAAGTCATGGCTATTTTGAATTAAATCATACAAGAATTGCGAGATATGATATTTTACTCGGATTCTTTAAGGAGAAAGTATCAGAAGAATATGCAGAAGTATTTGCAGAGATATTATTGTATGACTTATATCTAAGAGAAAACTTAAAATCTCGTCCGAAATTTGCGAAGGATTATGCAGAATATAAAGCGGAATATAGGGCATTTTATGAAGAGGATGAGAGAGTGAAAGAATTGCTTCCAGGTTATACAGATTACTCATCTAAGGTAATGAGTCGAGTAACCCATGCGGAACATTTTTCAATTGATGTTCCAGCAGTAGCTAAGAGTGGTGAAGTAGTAAAGGAAGATACGTTAATTGTATTTGATTATAAAAACCGTAATCCACTGGATCATCAAGCAAAGGCAATTCGAATTTAAGTAAGAGGTGCTTTTATGGCTAGAAGAATTACAAAACAAGAACGAGAACGAATTCAAGGAATTTTGGATTTGTTAGATGAATATTATACAACAGAATATAGATGCTATTTGAACCATGAAAATGCAGAGCAGTTGTTGATTGCGACTATGTTAAGTGCACAGTGTACGGATGAAAGAGTCAATATGGTTACGAAAGATTTATTTCAAAAGTACCCAAGCATGGAAGCATTTGCAAATGCGAAGCAGAGTGAGTTAGAAAAGGACATTCATTCACTAGGGTTCTTCCGTAGTAAGGCGAAAAATATTATTTCCTGTGCCAATGATGTGGTGAATATGTATGGTGGGAAGGTTCCAAGAGAATTAGAACAGCTTACAGCACTTGCAGGTGTGGGGAGAAAGACTGCTAATGTTATCCGTGGAAATATATTTCATGAGCCAAGTATTGTAGTAGATACCCATGTAAAACGTATTTCTAACAAATTAGGATTTACGAAAGAAGATGCCCCAGAAAAGATTGAATTTGATTTAATGGCAGTATTGCCAAGAGAACATTGGATTCTTTATAATATACAGATTATTCAACATGGTAGGACTATTTGTACAGCGAGAAGTCCAAAGTGTGAAGAATGCTTTTTAAAAGAACTTTGTAAGGACAATGTGAAAAGGACAAAGAAGAAAAATAAGGAATAAAAAATACTTGCGACTTAAAACGAAATAGCATAAAATAGAAAAGCAGTGTAAATAATTAACTTTACGAATCAGTTCTCGAGGTTAATTACATAAACACTGCTTACATTTTTAATGATGAATAGAATTACTATTTTGAATAGCCTGTAACGAGGAAATGATAGAAGACTTCATAAGCGTAGACAAGGAGTTCGCGGTTTCGATTAGATCGTTAATTTTATGGAATTCCTGCTCCGCTTTGTAGATGTTGGCAAGTAAAATGTAATTATTCTTTATTTCGGTTTTGCATGTGATACCATATTCTAATATAGTCTTTGCCTCAGTTAAATTCCCCTGTTCATAGAGGCGTTCACCCCAATTTGCTAATGTTTGAATTAATTGAGTGAAATTTTGATCATATTCTATTAAGGACTCTAAATTAGCAGGACCGTATTGGAGCTTTAATTCCGTATTTGAGATTCCGTTTAGATTTAATATTTTCGCATTGGCTAATTCTTTTATAATATCTTGGTATTCCTGTATAACAGAGTCGGAAGTTTGGGAAAATGGTAAGGTATCAACGGGTATCTGAATGTATGGGAGAGAGGAGATATCCTTTTTACGAGCATGATTGGATTCTCGTTCTTTTCGCCAAAATTCATGAGTACGTTGCTCTTCCATGCGGGATACATGATTATGTTTATAGTTTAGGACAACGACCCAGATAAGTACAAGTAAGACAGTAGTGATAACTGGTGACATAGGAACACAACCTTTCTTTCTAATTTTGATTAAAGTGATTTAAGGAATTAGCTGGACTTTTTTACGAAATAGGAATTCTTAGTCATAATTTATTCAATGTATATGCATACATGGATTTAATAAAAAAGAGGTGATGACATGAATAAAAAACAACAAAGAATCGTATCTATCATTATAGTTTCTTTTTTAATTGCAGCGATGGTTCTTTCATTAGCGGTTTATGCATTTTAAGGGCAAGCCGCTAGTGAAAAAATAATGCATTAAAAAGTACATTCTATCGCACATATTTAAGAATATACATAAATCATGGAAAAATGTCAAACCCGCAATTAGTGCTTGATATTATCCGTGGTTATGATAAAATGAAACATAAGTCTTATTGTGCAAAAGGGGAAATTAAGATGAAGCGAAAAACAAAGATATTTGCTACCACTTTAGTTTCATTGTTGGTTTGCGTTGTTTTAGCTGTAGCTGGAATGAAAATCTATGCAGATAGTAAATCTGAAGGGATACCTGATGGTGTCTATATAGATTCTATTTCATTAGGTGGCAAAACTGCAGAAGAAGCACAGGAAGTAGTAGATGAATATGTAGAAAGTCTTATGGACAAGAAGCTCACTTTGCTTATTGATGATAAAAAAGTTAAGACAACCCTAGGCAAGTTGGGATTTGCTTGTATAGAAAATAACTACATTGAAGAGGCGTCAATGTTAGGGAAGACTGGTAACTTAATTAAGCGTTACAAAGAACTGAAAGATGTTGAAAATGAAACATTAGTTTACAATCTTGAATTTACAATCGGAGATGAAGAAGTAAAATCATTTATTGAAGAGAAATGTTCTAAATACGAAATTGAGCCAGTGAATGCAACCATGACAAGAAGTAATGGGAAATTTGTCATTACAGATGAAGTATTAGGTCGTACCATTCATATAGAAGATACGATTGAAAAGATAAAAACAGTATTATCGGATAAGTGGGATCACGAAGATATTAAAGTAGAAGCCGTTATGGCAGATGCGGAACCAGATTGTACAAGAGCCATGTTAGAACGTTGTAATGACCTTCTAGGCGAATATAGTACAACTTATGCTAGTTCGTCTGCAAATCGTGCAACAAACTTAGATAATGCGGCAAGATTAATCGATGGTACTTTATTATTACCAGGAGAAGAGTTCTCTACAAGTGCAAAATTAGTTCCATTTACAGCTGAAAATGGATATGCAACTGCAAGTGCTTATTCAAATGGAAAAGTAGTAGATAGCATCGGTGGTGGCGTATGTCAGGCAGCAACAACATTGTATAACGCAGTTTTAAAAGCAGAATTAGAGATTACAGAACGATATAACCATTCTATGATTGTAAGCTACGTAGAACCATCTATGGACGCTGCAATTTCTGAAGGGTATAAAGATTTAAAATTTAAGAATAACACAGAAGTACCAGTTTATATTGAATCTTATACTTCTGGAAGAACCATTTACTATAAAATCTATGGTGAAGAAACAAGAGATACTGAAAATAGAAGAGTTGAATATAAGTCAGAAATAACTGCTACAATTCAACCTGGTGCAGATATTGTAACAGAAGATCCAACACTTCCAACTACTTATAGAAAAGTAGAACAATCTGCACATATTGGATACAAAGCGATTCTTTGGAAATATGTATATGTGAATGGAGAAGAAGAAAGCAAGGAACAAGTAAATAGTAGTTCTTATGCAGCGGAACCAGCATATGTAATCGTCGGAACAAAAGAAGAAAAGAAAGAAGACGAGAAGGAAGAAGAGGAAGATAAGGATAAAGAAGATAAAGAAGATACAGATTCTGAGAAAGATAATGATAACACAAATAATAAAAAAGATGACGAATCCAGTGATTCTTCTGATGATAAAAAAGGAAATTCATCTTCAGCCGCAACTTCTTCATCTAATAAGAACGAATCCAATAAAACAGAAACAAAACCAGTAGAAGAGGAAACGGATAATAGTTCTTCTAAGAATGATAAAGTAGAAGAAACCGTAGTTGATTCCGAAACTGAATGATAGGGTAAGAAAGAGGGATAACGACTTGTAATATGTACTAGCCGGTATCCTTTCTTTAAAATCATAGGATAATAGGAAGGCGTGAAATAAAATGAAGATAGGCAAGATACCAGAAACGGTTTTAAAACGTTCTGTTTTTAAACAGATACATCATCGACGTAATGAAATATTAGTTCGACCAGGAGTTGGAGAGGATTGTTCTGTTTTAGAAGTTGGTCCAGATGAAGTGATTGTTATGTCAACAGACCCAATTACCGGAACAGTAAATGAAATTGGAACACTTGCAGTGCATATTACTGCCAATGACATTGCTTCTAGTGGAGCGGAGCCTATCGGCATTTTATTAACCATTATTTTACCAGCAGATGCAAGCGAATCGGATTTAAAGGACATTATGAAAGATGTAGAAAGCGTTTGCTGTGAATTAGATATGGAAGTAATGGGTGGACATACAGAAGTGTCAAGTGCCGTAAATCAGCCAATTGTCTCCGTAACAGGAGTTGGAAAGATTAACAAAAGTGATCTCATTAAGACAGCGGGGATGAAGCCTGGGGATGAACTTGTTATGACAAAATGGACGGGATTAGAAGGAACAGCAATCATAGCAAGAGATAAAGAAGAGGCTTTATTAGAGAGATTTCGTAAAGATTTCTTAGAACGAGCCACTGGCTTATTCCAAGATATCTCAGTTGTAAAAGAAGCAAGAATAGCAAAAAAAATCGGAGTATCGTCTATGCACGATGTAACAGAAGGAGGGATTTTTGGAGCACTTTGGGAGGCTGCAGCAGCATCCAATGTGGGAATCGAGGTTGATTTAAAGAAGATACCAATTAAGCAAGAAACCATTGAGATATGTGAGTTCTTTGATTTGAACCCATATATGCTGATATCCAGTGGATGTATGCTCATTAGTACAGATAAGGGAAATGCATTAGTGGATGCACTTTCCAAGGAAGGAATCTCCTCTACCATTATCGGTAAAGTTATTGAAGGAAATGACCGAATAATAATAAATGAGGATGAACGAAGATATTTAGAACCACCGAAGGCAGATGAATTATATAAGGCGCTAAAATAAGAGTAAGGAGGTAGTTATATGAGAAGTGCAATTTTAAAGGTAATTGATAAGAATAGTAAGATTTCACTGGAAGATTTAGCAGTTATGTTAGATATTCCAGTTGAAAAAGTATATGAAGAGATTAAAGCGATGGAGGATGACGGTACAATATGCGGTTATCCTACATTGATTAACTGGGATAAAACAAATTGTGAAAAGGTAACAGCATGGATCGAAGTAAAAGTAACACCACAGAGAGGTCGTGGTTTTGAAAAGATTGCAGAACGTATTTATCGTTTTGATGAAGTGGAAAGTGTATATTTAATGTCTGGTACATTTGATTTGGCAGTATTAATTGAAGGAAAAAGTATGCGTGAAGTTGCAAACTTTGTATCCAGTAAATTAGCTCCATTAGAAGCTGTTTTAAGTACATCTACAAACTTTGTATTGAAGAAGTACAAGGAACACGGTTTGGAATTAGTAAATCAAAAGAGAGAAGACGAAAGGATGTTGTATACGCCATGAGAAATCCATTATCTAATAAAATCGTACAAATTCAGCCATCAGGCATAAGAAAATTTTTTGATATCGTAAGTGAGATGGAAGGGGCGATCTCTTTAGGTGTAGGTGAGCCCGATTTTGATACACCTTGGCACATCAGAGAAGAAGGTATTTATTCTCTTGAACAAGGAAGAACTATCTATACTTCAAATTCAGGTTTAATGGAATTAAGAGAAGAAGTTTGCAAGTATTTACATAGAAGGTTTCAGGTAAGCTATAACCCAAAAACGGAGGTTATGATTACTGTGGGTGGTAGTGAAGCGATAGATATTGCTTTGCGTGCTATGTTGGATTCTGGAGATGAGGTGTTAGTGCCACAGCCTTCTTATGTATCATATGTTCCATGCGTAACGTTAGCGGATGGAGTTCCAGTTATTATTGAATTACAAGAAAAAGATGAATTTAAGCTTACAAGACAACAATTATTAGATAATATTACAGATAAAACAAAAGTATTAATTTTACCATTTCCAAATAACCCTACGGGTTCTATCATGACATATGACGACTTAAAGGATATCGTTGATGTTATTATCGAAAAAGACTTGTACGTCATTTCAGACGAGATTTATTCGGAATTAACTTATGGAAGTGATCATGTTTCGATTGCTTCATTTCCAGGAATGCGAGAAAGAACCATCTTAATTAATGGTTTCTCAAAATCTTATGCTATGACTGGTTGGAGGCTAGGCTATGCAACAGGACCAGAAGTAATATTAAAACAAATGCTTAAAATTCATCAGTTTGCAATTATGTGTGCCCCAACAACAAGCCAGTACGCAGCAATTGAAGCATTAAGAAATGGAGATTCCGATGTTGAAATGATGAGAGAGTCATACAACGAAAGAAGACGATTTTTATTAAAAGCTTTAAGGGATATAGGTTTTGATTGTTTTGAGCCTTATGGAGCATTTTATGTATTTCCTAGTATTAAGAAATTTGGAATGACATCAGATGAGTTTGCGAATCGTTTACTGCAAGAGGAAAAGTTAGCAGTAGTTCCTGGAACTGCCTTTGGAGACAGTGGGGAAGGATTTTTAAGAATATCCTATGCATACTCCATAGATGAATTAAAGATTGCGCTAGAAAGGTTAGAGCGCTTTATAAAAAACTTAACCAAAAACTGCTAAAAGAAGCTTAGAGTTAATTTACATTGAAAGAAAAAGGAGAATTAGATGGCAGGAATAAATGCAAATCAAGTAAATCCCTTTTTAATTGCTGCAACAAAAATTTTGAAAGAAGCGTGCCAAATTGATGCTAAGATTGGGAAACCTAGCTTAAAAGGCACACAAGGAAAGCAAGACACGTTTGCTATTAATATATGTGTGACAGGGGAAATGCAAGGACAAGCTATGATTGCATTTGATACAGAAATTGCTTGTGATATTGCGTCCAGAATGTGTATGATGCCAATTACGCAGATGGATGCAATCTCACAAAGTGCCATTTGTGAATTAGGGAACATGATTATGGGAAATGCGGCAACCCTATTCTCTACACAAGGGACCTTAATTGACATTACACCTCCTACATTAATAAGAGGCGACGTTATATTTTCATCTATGTACTCATCATCTATTTGTGTACCAGTAATCTATGATGACAATAAGACAATAGAAATCCACGTTGCCGTGAAAGGAAATGATTAGAAAATGTTAAACATCGTATTACATGAGCCAGAGATACCAGCAAACACAGGGAATATAGGAAGAACTTGTGTTGCAGCAGGAGCGAGATTACACTTAATTGAGCCAATGGGATTCCGTATTACGCAAAAAGAGGTAAAACGTGCGGGATTAGATTATTGGGATCAATTAGATGTAACCGTTTATGACTCATATGAAGACTTCTTAGAGAAGAATCCAAATGCTAAGATTTATATGGCAACTACAAAGGCGAAACACACTTATACAGAGGTTTCTTATGAACCAGACTGTTATATTATGTTTGGTAAAGAAAGTGCAGGGATTCCAGAAGAGATCTTAGTGGAGCATCCTGAGACATCAATTCGTATTCCGATGATGGGGGATATTCGTTCTTTAAACTTAGGTAACTCCGTTGCGATTGTGTTATACGAGGCTTTACGTCAAAATCAATTTTCTCATATGAATTTAGAAGGTGAGTTACATCATTTACATTGGTGATTTTGCGAAGGAAGCGGAAATAAAAAAGGCTACTCTTCAGCTTTTACAAAGCACGCCATTTTTGTTATTGAGATACTTTTCAATAGTGTGGGCGTACTTTAGTAAGCTGATCGTAGTCTTTTTTTATTTCCGATTTTTACTTTGCAGAGTCGTCGGACATCGGGAGAGTGAAGATGAATTCGGTTCCAACATCGGTGGTGCTTGCTACAGTGATGTTTTCGTTGTGGGCAGAAATAATTTCCTTAACGATGGATAAACCGAGTCCGGTGCCTTTTTTGTCTTTACCTCTGGAGAGGTCTGTTTTGTAGAAACGTTCCCAGATTTTGTTGATGGAGTCTGGGGGGATACCAATGCCGTGGTCCTTTACGGAAATGAAAAGTTTGTCGTTCTTTTCTTCAGTGGTGATATGGATGATAGAGTTGTTGGGACTAAACTTTATGGCGTTGTCGATTAGGTTGTAGATGACTTGCTGGATTTTGTCGACGTCGCCGCATACAAGGGACTGTGTGGCATCGAAGGTGAGGTCTAGGGTGATTTTACGTTTGGTACAGGTGCCTTCAAAGGTGGTGGCGGTGGTTTTGATTATGTGGTTCATGTCGAAGGAGACAATATCTAATAGAGTGCCGTTTTGTTTGATGTTGTTTAGTGTTAGTAGGTTACTGGTTAGTTTGGTTAGGCGCTCGCTTTCGAAGAGGATAATGTCCAGGTATTTGTTTTGGAGCTCGTAGGGTATGGTGCCGTCTTTGATGGCTTCTGCGTAGCCCTGAATGGAAGTTAGGGGGGAGCGGAAGTCATGTGAGATGTTGGCGATAAACTTTTTTTGGTACTCTTCTAAGTGTGAGAGTTCGTGTGCCATGTAATTGATAGCGGTTTTGAAGTTACCGAATTCGTCGGTGGACTTTATTTTGATTTGGTAATTGAAGTTGCCGTTGGCGAATTCTTTGACCCCGTTGTTAAGCTCTTTAATTGGCTGGATGATGATACGGTTTAGGTAGATAAAGGTGCCAATTAGGATGAGGGCTATTAGGATTAGTGAGATGTTAATGACGTCAATGTATTTGGTAGCAGAGTGGGTGATGTTCTGCATGGTGTCCATTATGACAACATAGCCCTGAATGTCGAAGTCGGAGCTGAAGCTGTAGCAAATGGCTAGGACGGGTTCGGATACTAGGTCGTTTAGGGTGGTATTTACGAGATAGTTTTTTTCGAAGAGTTGTGGAACAGCAGAGAGAATGCTTGGAAATAGGATGGCGTTTTCATCTCTTGTGTCCACGATTATTTGTCCTGTTTTGTTAATAGCCCAGATTCGTACATTTAAAAAGGTGTCTATCGTAGCTAGTTGTGTTCGAATATTTGATAGGGTTGAGGTGTTTCCGTAGTAGTTCGATAAGTACTCGGAGGATATTAATTGAGCTTCTTCGTAAAGGATTTCTACACGTTCATTGATAATCTTTTTTTCTAAATATTGAATGCCAAAGGTATTTAGAGTCAGGAACATGAGGATAAATATTAGGGCGAACCAGATGGCGATTTTTGCGGAAAATTTGTGATGCATTACTCTTTCACCTCGAATTTGTAGCCAATTCCCCATACGGTTGCAAGTGCCCAATGTGGATGTGCCCTAAATTTTTCACGAAGACGTTTTATATGTACATCGACTGTTCGAGTGTCACCGATATAATCATAACCCCATATGTGATCCAATAGTTGTTCTCTGGTAAAAACTTGGTTTGGATGGGATGCTAAGAAATAGAAGAGTTCTAGTTCCTTTGGTGGTAACTCAATGCTATTTTCTAGGTAAAGGACGGAGTAGTTTGTTAGGTTAATGATTAAATCAGGATATTCTACAAACTCGCCGCTTTGTTCTGGTTTTGCAGGAGCAGTATTATGTGGTTGGTATCTGCGAAGTACGGCTTTTACTCTTGCAACTAGTTCCTTGGAATCAAATGGTTTGATGACATAGTCGTCAGCACCTAGTTCTAAACCTAATACTTTATCGAATACTTCTCCTTTTGCAGAGAGCATAATGATGGGAACGGAAGAAGTTTTTCGGATTTCACGACATACTTCGTATCCATCAATGCCTGGTAGCATTAGGTCTAATAAGATTAAATTTGGATTGTAGGAGCGGAAGGCATGCAAAGCTGCCTCGCCGTCTCCCACTGTTTTGGTATCATAACACTCTTTTGTAAGGTAGAGTGAAATTAATTCTGCGATATTTTCATCATCGTCTACAATTAAGATTTTCTGTTTGACTGCCATAGTTCTCCCCCCTGTTGTGATTATTTAAACTCGACAATTGTTACTCCGTGGTCACCCTCTCCAAATCCGCCTACACGGTAGGATTTTACGTATTTGCAACGTTTTAAATGTTGTTGGACAGCATTTCTAAGGGCACCTGTTCCTCTTCCGTGGATAATGGTTACTTGACCCATGTGTGAAAGATAAGCATCGTCTAAATATTTATCTAGAATAGAGATACCTTCGTCCACTGTTTTACCGATAATATTCAATTCGGAGCTGATATTTAGAGATTTGGACATCTTAATCTTTCCGCTTCCAGTCTTAGATAAGTTTGGAGCAGTAATAACAGGTTCATCAATTAATTCTAGATCTCGGATATTTACAAGAGAACGCATAATACCCATTTGTACATAGACATCCCCTTTGGCATTTGGAACGCTTCCAATAGTACCATTTACATTTAAACTGATAACATGAACGCTTTCGCCAAGCTTAAAGTCTTGAGGACGGTTCTTCTTGTTCACTTTTGTCTTACGAACCAATTTAGAATCCGCTTTGTTTAGCTTATCACGTAGTGCAGAACGTTCCGATTCCATATCCTTTTGTAAGTTGCTTTGTTTCGACCACTTATTGTATTTACGAATAGAAGCATCTGCAAAATCTTTTGCCTCTTGTAAAATCTCACGGGCTTGTTCGTTGGCTTCACGAAGAATTTTTTCTTTCGCAGCATCGATCTTCTCATTTTTAATCGTAAGCTTTTTCTTAAGTTCTTCAATTTCTGCTTTGTAAGATGCAATCTCAGCTTGTTCCTTTTCGATCGTAACACGACTTGCTTCCAAATCTGCAATAATATCTTCAAAACTCTTATTATCATTATCAATACGAGATTTTGCATCTTCAATAATGTGGTCTGGAAGTCCAAGTTTACTGGAAATTGCAAAGGCGTTACTTTTACCTGGAATACCGATCAATAAACGATAAGTTGGTCTTAAAGATTCTACATCAAACTCACAACAAGCATTTTCAACCCCAGGAGTAGATAGGGCAAATAGTTTTAATTCACTGTAGTGAGTTGTTGCAATTGTTTTAGCTCCCATATTGTGAAGGTATGTTAAGATGGCCATTGCAAGGGCAGCACCTTCAACTGGGTCCGTACCTGCACCTAATTCATCGAATAAACATAAGGAACGGTTAGTTGCTTGTTCAATAATCTGAATTTCATTTTTCATGTGAGAAGAGAAGGTACTTAAGCTTTGCTCAATACTTTGCTCATCTCCGATATCGGCAAATACTTCATGGAACACAGAAAGTTTGGAATGGTCAAATGCTGGAATATGAAGACCAGCTTGCCCCATAAGGGTAAATAAACCAACCGTTTTTAAAGAAACTGTTTTACCACCAGTATTTGGACCAGTAATTACAAGTAAATCGAAGTCATCTCCTAAGCGAATATCAATAGGTACTACTTTTTTTGCATCAATTAATGGATGGCGACCTTTTTTAATGTCAACGATACCATCTTCATTAAAATCAGGAACACTAGCGCGCATTTGTTTGGATAAGTTTGCTTTTGCAAAGATAAAATCCAATTGAGTTAAGATATCTAAATCATATTTTAATTCTTCTGTATGTTCACCAATTAAGTTACTTAGTTCGGCTAAGATACGTTCAATTTCATCTTGTTCTTTTAATGCTAATTCGCGTAACTCGTTATTTAATTTTACAATAGCCATTGGTTCGATAAATAGGGTAGAACCAGTAGAAGATTGGTCATGAATCATTCCTTTAAAAGAACTACGATACTCTGCTCTTACAGGAAGACAGTAACGACCGTTACGCATAGTAATAAGCGCATCTTGTAACATGGTTCTAGAACTATTTACAATACCATTTAACTGTTCGTGCACTTTATTGTTAGTAGCCTTAATACTCTTACGAATTTGGCGAAGAGTAGGACTAGCATCATCACTGATTTCTTCTTGTGAAATAATACAGTGCTTGATTTCACTATTTACATTAGAAAGTGGTTCTAATCCTTCAAAATAGTGGGATAAGGAATTCTCTTCTGGAGTATTTTCTTCTTCATTATGAACAGAGTTCCCTAAGTTTTCTTTTCTAGTATAAGATTTTACACGAAGAGCTACTGTTAAAACAGAGCTGACAGCTAAGATTTCATCGATACTTAAGACAGAACCTACGTCTAATCTCATAAGAGAAGAACGAATATCTTTTGTTCCAGAAAAGGACAAAGTACCCTTTTTTAGAATCATAGATAACGCATCGGATGTTTCTGTTAAGTTATGCTCGATTTCATCTAATTCAATACTAGGAGTTAATGACTTACACAATTCCTTTCCAAGAGGAGTTGTAGCAAGTGCAGTTAGTTTATCAATAATCTTATCAAACTCTAATGTTTTCAAAGCTTTTGAGTTCATATTTCTAGCCTCTTTTCTATTTTATCATTTTCATCATTTTATCATTAAAACTATTTTCATATGAAAGTTATTATTAGTATTTTACATTACATTAGCAAAAATGAAAAGGCAGAATATCGGAAAATCAAGCCATTGCATTTGTTTACAGTTAATTCATATATTGTTCATAACTAAATGATAAAATATTTTATATTTAGGAAAATGATAAACTGCGTAAAGATTGTATTTGAGGAGTAATTTTATGAGTACAAACAACGATTATGACGTGAATGAAGAGAAATTTTCTTTTATACAAGAAAAGGTAGCACCAAGGGCAAAGAATACAAAAAAGAAGTTATTAAGAACGATCGGTATGACGGTATTATTGGCGATTATTTTTGGATTCATAAGCAGTTTCGTATTTTATATTACTAATCAAACTATGGAGAAGTGGGGAAATCAAGAACAGAAGGAGCCAATTGTACTAGAAGAAGAGTTAGAGGAATCCCCGCCTTTAATTACTGGAGTGGAAGAAGAACAAGAAGTACCCAATGAACCTGTAACCAAGAGTGAAATAACAGACCAAGACATATTTCGTGCTTTGAATATAAAGTCTTACCAGAAGTTATTTAGTTTAATGCGGAGTATGGCTGAGAATATGAAGTATTCTATGGTTACTGTTTTGAAGGTTAGCAATATAAGCAATTGGTTTGAGATGGAGAAGAATGAAGAAAATTATGGACTTATATTAAGTATCGAACAGGATTACATATACGTTCTTTGTAATTACTCTTATATAAAAGGAGCCAATAAGATTAAGGTTGCATTTTATAATAATGAGATCGCTCGTGCAGAGTTGGTGGATTATGATAAAGAAACAAAACTAGCAATTGTTAAAGTGAAAGTGCGTTCAGTAACCCAGAGAACGAAGTCTAAGATAGTGGAAGCAGATCTGGGGGATTCTTATCAATTATCTTATGGTGTACCTGTGTTAGGACTGGGGGCACCAGATGGAACTATGTACTCCATGCAGATAGGCTATATTACAGCACCTTGTATCGATAAGTACATTGTAGATGGAAAGTTAGGATTTTATCATACAAGCATTACGGAAAATGCGTATGGAGAAGGTTTTTTTATCAATATGGATGGAAAGGTAATTGGTATCATTACCCATGATTACAAAGAAGAATCGGATGAAAGTATTATGTGTTTTCTTGGAATATCCAAGTTAAAAAACATTATTGAAAGAATGCTGAACAATCAAAGTAAGGCATATTTAGGTGTCAAGGTAAGTGAATTATCCAGTGATGTGGCAGAAAAATTAAATGTAAGCTATGGAATTTATGTTACAGATGTAATTGCCAATTCACCAGCATTTAAGAAAGGATTAAAGGGAAACGATGTTATTACGGAGATTGATGGTACAAGCGTTTCTTCTGTGGCAGGACTTATGAGTAAGATTGAAGAACATAAGCCAGGTGATACTATGACATTTAAGATTACAAGACAAGTTGTGTCAGAGTATTTAAAAACTTCATTTGAAGAAAAAACAATTACAGTGAAATTAGAAGAAGAATAAAAAAGAAAGACATAGGACGAATAAAGTAAATTTATTTTATTGGTTACTATGTCTTTTCTATTTTTCGTGGTTAAGGTATAATAAAGAAAATGTTTAGATGAAATAATAGAAAGGTAAGGAAATAGATATGCGCTATATTAATGAGTTACGAGAAGGAGATACAATTGCTGTTACGTATTTATGTAAAACGAAGCAGATGTTAAAGACAAAAGCAGGGAAGACTTATTGTTCCTTATCACTACAAGATAAGACAGGTATTTTAGATGCAAAGATCTGGGAGATGTCCAATGCCATTGAAAACTTTGAGGCAATGGACTTTATTCATGTAGAAGGACAGATAACTTGTTTTCAAAATTCCTTACAATTGAATGTTAGAAGAGTTCGACGCGTGCAAGAAGGAGAATACGATCCAGCCGATTATATTCCAACATCTCATAGGGATATCAAGGAAATGTTCGGGGAATTATTAACTTATGTAAATAGTATTAATAACCCATACTTAAGTAAGTTAGTAAAAAGCTTTTTTGTAGAAGATAAGGAGTTTCAAAAGAGATTTATGCACCATTCTGCAGCAAAGAGTGTGCACCACAGCTTTATGGGCGGTTTAGTAGAACATACACTAGGTGTTGTTAAGATGTGTGATTATATGGCAGCAAACTATCCATTTTTAAATCGTGATATCTTATTAGCAGGAGCGTTGTTCCATGATATTGGTAAGACAGAAGAATTATCAGATTTCCCTGAAAATGATTATACAGATGACGGCCAATTATTAGGTCACATCTTCATCGGAACTGAGATGATCAGTGCCAGAATTCGAGAGATTCCAAACTTCCCACATAAACTATCTTCTCAGCTTCGTCACTGCATCTTATCCCATCACGGTGAATTAGAATATGGTTCTCCGAAAAAACCTGCAACAGCAGAAGCGCTTGCATTAAGTTTTGCAGATAATACAGATGCGAAATTACAAACAGTTCGTGAAGTATTAGAAAGTGGCGACGAAAAAACAGAATGGTTAGGATACAATCGTTTCTTTGAATCAAATATTCGTAGAAGCGAAAAATAATTTGGAGTAAATCAAATGGCAAATGCAATAAATAAAAACGACGAATTTGAACTAGAAATAGACGACATCGGAACAGAAGGCGAGGGGATTGCACATATTGATGGATATGCCTTATTTATCAAGGATGCAATCCCTGGCGACGTTGTTCGTGTAAAAGTAATCAAAGCAAAGAAAAACTATGGATACGGAAGATTAATGGAGATTGTTAAGCCTTCTAAAAATCGTGTAGAACCAGTATGCCCAGTTGCAAGACAATGTGGAGGATGCCAGATTCAACACCTTTCTTATGAGGCACAACTTTCTTATAAAGAAAATAAAATCAAGAATTGCCTAGTACGTTTAGGAAAGTTCCCACAAGAACAAATTGACGCGATTATGGAACCTATCTTAGGAATGGAAGAACCATATCACTATCGTAATAAAGCACAATTTCCTGTTGGCATGAGTAAGGAAGGTGAGTTAGTAACTGGATTTTATGCTAGTCGAACACACTCTATTATTCCAGCTCTAAGCTGTGCCATTCAAGATAAGAGAAATGAAGAGATTTTAAATATTGTTCTAGATGTAATGAAGCAATACAATATTTCTTCTTATAATGAAGTATCCCACACAGGATTAGTGCGTCATATTTTAACAAGAGTAGGACATCATACAGGCGAGATTATGGTTTGCCTTATTATTAATGGCAATACACTTCCACATGCAGATGAATTCATTAAACGTTTAACTGTATTAGAAGGTATGAAGAGTATTAGCATTAATATCAATAAGGAAAAGACAAATAAGATTCTTGGTGATAAAGTGAAGACACTTTGGGGAACTGAGTATATCGTAGATTATATCGGTGATATCAAATATCAGATCTCTCCGCTTTCCTTCTATCAAGTAAACCCACTTCAAACTCAGAAGTTATATCAAACGGCATTAGACTACGCTGGTTTAACTGGAAATGAGATTGTATGGGATTTATATTGTGGAATCGGAACTATTTCTTTATTCCTTGCACAGAAAGCAAAGATGGTTTATGGTGTTGAGATTGTACCAGAAGCTATCGCTGACGCAAATCGTAATAAGGAATTCAATGACATAAAAAATGTAGAATTCTTTGTCGGAGCCTCAGAGGAAGTACTTCCTGAAAAATACAAAGAAAGTAATGGAAAGATGACAGCCGATGTAATCGTAGTTGACCCACCTAGAAAGGGTTGCGATGGTGCATTACTTGAAACGATTTTAAATATGGCGCCAGAGCGTGTTGTGTATGTAAGCTGTGATCCAGCCACACTTGCAAGGGATTTAAAGATTCTTTGTGAAGGTGGTTATGAGCTTGAGAAGGTTCGTGGTTGTGATATGTTTGGACATAGTGGACATGTGGAGACGGTTGTTTTGTTGTCCCAACGGAAAGCGGACGATCACATTGAGGTTGATTTGGAGTTGGGTGAGCTAGATATTACAAGTGCAGAGACGAAAGCTACTTACAAAGAAATCCAGTAGTATGTAATGAAGCAAACAGGAATGATGGTATCAAATCTTAATATTGCAGAGGTGAGTATTTCGTTACTCAGAGTGCGAAGTAACAGCATAGGCAAGGAGGAAATCCTTTTTGAAAAAGAAAAAAGAAAAAATAACCATCCGTTCTAGCGCAGCAGAATATCTGACCTACATTGCCTCTGTAGGTGACCAGCAGGATAGCATCGAGATGCGTTATGAGGATGAGAATATATGGCTGACACAGAAGATGATGGCGATGTTATACGATGTGGAAACAAATACAATTAACTATCATATTAAAAAGGTGTTTAGTGATAGTGAATTGCAAGAGGATTCAGTTATTCGAAAATTTCGAATAACTGCGGCTGACGGAAAAAGTTATAATACAAATCATTATTCGTTGGAAATGATTATTGCTGTCGGATTTAAAGTGAATTCTGAGCGTGCTGTGCAGTTTCGTAAATGGGTGAATCAAATTGCTAAGGACTACACCATCAAAGGTTGGGTTATGGACGATGAAAGGCTGAAACGCGGAACATACCTGACAGAAAAGTATTTTGATGAACAGTTAGAACGTATTCGGGAAATACGAGCAAGTGAAAGAAAGTTTTATCAAAAAATCACAGACATTTATGCTACTGCAATAGATTATGACAGAAACTCAGCAACAACAATGAGGTTTTATGCAACGGTTCAGAACAAAATGCATTTTGCAGTACACGGTCATACAGCAGCCGAATTAATTGTAGAAAGAGCAGACCATACGAAAGAGCATATGGGGCTAACCACATGGGCGGATGCGCCAGATGGAAAGATTAAGAAAAGCGATGTTACGATTGCTAAGAATTATTTGAATCAGGATGAGATGAAGCAGTTAAATCGCATGGTCACTGCATATTTAGATTTTGCTGAAAGTATGACATTAAGACACATTCCTCTCACAATGCAGGATTGGGAAAAAAGGCTTAACAGTTTTATTGAAATGTTTGATTATGGTCTTTTGAAGGATGCAGGTAAGGTATCTGCCGAGATCGCAAAGCTTCATGCAGAGACTGAATTTGAGAAGTACCGCGTGATTCAGGACAGGATTTTTATGTCTGATTTTGATAAGTATCTGTTGGAATTAGAAGAAAACACTAAAAGATAAATTATTATATTTCAGAGAGACGGACAAAACTGGCAATAAGGAATTGTGAAGTGTATGGGGATGTTGGAGGAAATAGCCCCTAAAAAAAAGGGGCAGCAAGATGTGTGTATACCAATTTTGGGAGCTGGATTAACTCGTATTGATGGAGGTTCTGGTGCATCTATTCCTCAGCAGGAATTACTTGATATGATGATTTAGTCTTACAAATTAAGTTCCCATAAAATTAAATCGCCTCATAGGTTACGTATTATATGCAGAAGGAATGAGGATTTTTCATTGGATAAAATTGATTCGCAAGTATAAAGCAATAAGCCATGACTAATAGAATTTCCTAAAATATTAAAAGGATACAGATGCCGATTGGGAGTTGCGATTCCTGGTCGGTTTTTTCTTGCTTCTTTACAGATGGTAAAAAATGAGTGAAACAGGTAAAATATTAATGATTGAATACTATGAATTGTTTGAGCATTTGGGGATTATTTCATGAAAAGGAGGAAATATGATGAATTTATTGCAGAAACAGCAATTTTTGATGATATAAATAAATCATTTGATTTTGCACCTCTAAGCACCTTTTAGGTTAAAAAAGTTGTTTTTTTAACCAATTAGCATATAATAAAGGTACAAAGGAGGGGTTTGTATGGCATTGGCAACATTTAGCGTAAGGATGGATGAGAATCTGAAGCGTCAGTTTGATGCACTTTGTGCAGATTTTGGGATGAATGCAACTACTGCATTTAATGTGTTTGCAAGAGCTGTTGTTCGTGAGAAAAAAATACCATTTGAAATTCAGGCTTCAAATGATGATACTTTACGAGCTGCTGGTATGCAGGCATTTCTGGCACTGAGAGCGCAGGCACAGGAGAACGGAGTGCAGGATTTGTCTTTGGATGAGATAAATGAAGAAATCAGAAGAACAAGGAATAAGGAGGAGTAGGCGATGACTTGTTATGCAGTAATTGATACCAATGTACTGGTTTCTGCTCTTTTGTCAAGTCACAGCAATGCTGCTACTGTCCGTGTGGTTGGTAAGCTTCCACACGAGTCATTTATCGTGACAGCGAATGAGTTTTTAGAGATTCTCGAACAAAAATCAGAAAAGTAAAAGTTGAAAAAGGTAAAGAACCACCTAATACAAATTTTGAGTAGAATAGAAACTACAATCTTTACACAGATTGTGTCGAATTTTGTCTTGACTTCATAAAAAAATATGTGATAGAATAGCAAACGTTTGACAGCGCAATAGCGTAAAATTCAAATAGAATTTTACGCTATTTTACTGCTGTTCCTAGTTTTCGGGTAGTTTTTTATGATAAGGACTCCACAATAATATTAGAAGGAGAATTCGATGCAAAATTTAGAACAAGAAAATTATTTAGGGCAAGAGAAAATTTCAAAGTTATTACTTAAGTTTTCGATTCCATGTATACTATCATTACTCGTTAGTTCAATCTATAATATTGTTGACCAGATATTTATTGGAAATAGTGAATTGGGTTATCTTGGAAATGCAGCTACAGGTATTGTATTTCCCATTATAATAGTTTCTCATGCAATTGCTTGGTGCTTTGGAGATGGAAATGCCGCATACCTAAGTATTTGTCAGGGGAGGAAAGATACAGAGAGTGCTCATAGGAGCGTAGGTGGTTGTATTACCCTTACATTCATGTTTGGTGTTATTTTGACAGGAATTGTAATTATATTTAAGCAACCAATTTTATATTTGTTTGGAGCTTCTGATGCAACATATGGACTTGCAAATGATTACTTAAATATTTTACTTTCTGTACTACCTCTTTATATGCTTACCAATATGATGTTAAGTACAATTCGTGCAGATGGTAGTCCAAGATATTGTATGATGGTGACTATTATCGGTGCAGTAATTAACATTATTTTAGACCCAATTTTTATCTTTGGATTACATTTAGGAATTAAAGGGGCTGCATATGCAACGATTATAGGTCAGCTTGTGTCCTTTGCAGTATGTGTATGGTATTTTAGAAAGACAAAAACATTTAAGTTAGACAAAAATAGTTTTATACCTAATTTACATGTGATGAGAGAAGTAGTTGGATTAGGTGCTTCTACCTTTATTACTCAGATGGCAATCGTTGTGTTAGCATTAGTATGTAACATGATGCTGGCAAAATACGGTGCACTTTCAAAATATGGACCAGATATTCCGATCTCTGTTATTAGTATACAAACAAAAGTATTTACAATTGTAATTAATATCATCGTTGGTATTACATTAGGGGCACAACCTATCTTTGGATATAACTATGGTGCAAAAAGATTTGACCGTGTTAAAAAAACGTATCAATTAGTATTAAAGTATTCCTTAATCGTAGGTTCTGTTTCAACAGCAATTTTTATTTTTTGTCCAAAACTTATTGTAGCAATGTTTGGTGGAGGAAGTGCGTTATATACAGAATTTGCAGTATTAACATTAAGAGTTTCTTTTTCTCTTATAACATGTACATGTTTTATTAAGATGACATCCATTTTCTTTCAAGCTGTTGGAAATCCAGTAAAGGCAGCAGTTGCTTCATTAACAAGAGACCTAGTTTTATTTGTACCATTGGCGGTTATTTTGCCAAAGTTTTATGGTGTCAAAGGTGTTCTATATGCGGCACCAGTTGCAGACTTTATTGCAATGCTTTTAACTGTATATTTGACAATTAAATTTATGAAAACATTAAATAATACAGAAGATTCTTTTGACGTAGTTGAAAATTGTGTTACAGAGAGTTAAAATAGAGTAAGACACGAAATGTCCTAGGTATTTGCAATACTTAGGGCATTTTCATATACAAAAATACTAATAGAAGGGATGGTAATAAGGAATGGGTTCTAAAACAAACTGTGACTATTGTTCAAACTATGAATATGATGAAGAGATCGGATTTTCCGAATGTACGGTAAGCTTAGATGAGGATGAGATGGCAAGATATATGTCTCGTACCTATAAAGAATGTCCTTATTTTCAGATGAACAATGAATATAAGATTGTACGTAAACAAATGTAAAAATAGAAATAAATAAAATAAATCGACGGATATTGACATGTAGTTATTAGAACGATATAATTTTATGTATAATGAATTTCTACGTTAAAAACATGTCTTATTTCTTACGATGTCGTAATGAATATCCCTTGATTGAAGAATGAAAAGAGAACACAAATAGGAGGCAATGTTAGATAAACTAGAAGTTGCTGTATATCTTATTAACCCCAATAATATGGGATTTTGTTAGGATGATTTTAGGAAAAGAAAAGCAGGTGTGGGTTAATTATGTTTGATTTTAATTTTGATTGGAGCAAGGAGATGGAAACTTGTATCTCCGATATTGATTCACAGCATAAGGAGTTTTTTCGTATAGGACGTAATATTGAACAGCTTCTTATAGCAAAGTGCATCAACGTAAGTGAAAAAGAATTACTAGATATTATCTGCGAATTACGTGAATATGTTGCTTATCACTTTTACGAAGAAGAATGCATCATGAGAGAAAATAATTACTCTAAGATAGAAGAACATATTAAAAAGCATAATGAATTTAAAGAAATGGTTATGAATATTGATTGTCCTGCATTAGCCGCTAATCCATATATAGAATTAAAGAAGATTCGAGATGAGATTATGGACTGGGTATTTTCTCACATGCTTGCTGATGATATGGACATTGCTCGCGAACTAAAAATGAAGTAAGACTTACTTACGATAAAATATATGATACTATGCTGATAAAACGGATAAAAAGAATAGTAAAAAAGTATGACCATCATTCTTTTGTTGTTCCGAAGAGAAGATTTCTATATTTGGGAAAAAGGTTGCTTTTAGAATGGAAAAGCAACCTTTTTTTGTATGAATTTTTATCAGAATATCCATTTTCAAAAGAATAAGCCAAGATATTTGTTTACTGAACTATGTGTGAAATGGTGAAAATGGTAGTAAATATATACAATTAAATTGTGCAATATAAACAATTAAAGAGGGGAAAAAGCAGTGAAATGTTTAAAAAAAGGCATTTCAAATGTAAAGTTTCACGGGATGTTCACATTTGACGTTAAAATACACTACATTACGGACAGATATTATTGAAAAGTTGTCTAAAAAAACTATAATGATACGTGTAAGGCAAACAAAAAACAGTTACTTACTAAAAACTTTAATTTAAAAACTTTAATTTTTTAAGGAGGAGTCACATGTTTAATAATAAGTTAAAAAGGGCAATATGTGTAATGAGTTCCGCAGTTATGGTAGCTAGTACAGCGGTAGCACCAGTAGGAGCTGCATCAAACAATTTAGTATCTAATAAGACACAAGATCAAAGCAATACATACGTACAAAGATTTTTAGATTTATATAATAAAGTAAAAGATAGTAACAATGGTTATTTTGACAAAAATGGTATCCCATACCACTCAATCGAAACATTAATGGTTGAAGCTCCTGACCAAGGACATGAAACAACATCTGAAGCAGCTTCCTACTTAATCTGGTTAGAAGCTATGGCTGGAGAATTCACAGGTGATTACAACGAATTAGCAAAAGCTTGGGACGTTGTAGAAAACTACTACATTCCAACAGCTAAAGACCAACCAGGTCAAACAGATTACAATGCAAGTAGCCCAGCTACACCAGCTTATGAATTTGGTACACCAGATGAATATCCAAGTAAATTAATGTTCGACAAAAAAGCTGGACAAGATCCACTTTACAGCGAATTAAAGAATACATATAACACACCATTAATCTATGGTATGCACTGGTTAGTAGACGTTGACAACTTCTATGGATTTGGTACAAGAGGTGACGGTACAACAGCTCCTTCTTACATCAATACATATCAACGTGGATGCCAAGAATCCGTATTCGAAACAATTCCTCAACCATGTTGGGAAGCTTTCAAATTCGGTGGTTCCAATGGTTTCTTAGACTTATTCACAATCGACAACAGCTACTCACAACAATGGAAATACACAAATGCTCCAGATGCAGATGCTCGTTTAATCCAAGCTATGTGGTCTGCTAGAAACTGGGCTGAAAAAGACGGAGTTGATATCAGCAGCTTAACAGACAAAGCTACTAAGATGGGTGATTACCTAAGATACTCCATGTTCGATAAATACTTCATGAAGATTGGTGCTCAAGGCATGACACCAGCAACAGGTCGTGATTCACAGCATTACTTATTATCATGGTACTATGCTTGGGGTGGTTCTACAACTCAAAGCTGGTCTTGGAGAATTGGTTGTTCACACTCCCATTTCGGATACCAAAACCCATTTGCAGCTTATGTACTTTCTCAAGATGATGATTTCCAAGCAAGTTCTGCAACAGCTGTAAGTGACTGGGATAAATCCTTAGACAGACAGATTGAATTATATACATGGTTACAATCTTCTGAAGGTGCTATCGCTGGTGGATGTACAAACTCCTACAATGGTGCTTATGAAACTTACCCAGCTGGAACAAGTACATTCTATGGAATGGCTTACACAGAACATCCAGTATATCACGATCCAGGAAGTAACAGATGGTTCGGTATGCAAGCATGGTCTATGCAACGTATGTGCGAATACTACTTCGAATCTGGCGATGAAAGAGTAAAAGATTTAGTATACAAATGGGCTAACTGGGCTGAATCAGAAGTAACAGTTGGTGACAAAACATTCGCTATTCCTTCTAACTTAATCTGGTCAGGACAACCTGATACATGGAATGAAGGACAAACTATCTCCGGATGGGCTAACAAAAACCAAGGATTACATGTAGAAGTTGAATCCTATGGTGAAGACGTTGGTATCGCTGGTTCTTTAGCAAATGCATTATTATATGTTGCAGCTGCTAAACAAAAAGAAGGCGCTGCTGATTGGGAAAAATACTATAACACAGCTACAGGCTTATTAGATTGCTTATATGAAAACTACACAGATGACAAGGGTGTTGCTTCTGAAGGTGTTTGGGACGGCGTTAAACGTTTCTTCGGTCAAGAAGTATACGTACCATCAAGCTGGTCTGGAACAATGCCTAACGGCGACCAAATCAAATCTGGTGTAACATTCATCGACATCCGTTCTAACTACAAAGATGATGTTGACTATGAAAGAGCATTACAAGCTTACAAGAATGGTACAGACTTCACAACAAACTACCACAGATTCTGGGCTCAAGTAGAAGTTGCAGTAGCTTATGGTGTTGCAGCTAACTTATTTGGTGACATTGAAGATGTAGATCCAACTACACCACCTACATCAGAAACACCAGCTACATCAGAAACGCCAGTTTCACCAGAAACACCAGTTACATCAGAAACACCAGTTACATCAGAAACACCTGTATCTAGTGCTGCACCAGTTGTAAGTGATTATGACTTAACTGTAACAACAAATATGGCTAGTGGTTCTATCACAGTTACAAATACAAAAGGTAACTTAAGTGTAAATGATGTAACAGTACGTTACTACTTCAAATCTGAAGGATCTGCTGCAGATGTTGTTTACTTAGACAATATTGCTGTTAACTTAAAAGAATCTCCATGGTATGCAAATATCAATGGTAACACAACAGCAAAAGTTGTTAAGATGTCAAATGCAACAGCAACAGCTGATTCTTACATCGAATTTACATTTAGCGGTGCTAACTACAACTTAGCAAATGGCGCAACACTTACTCTTGGTGCTCGTCTATGCAAAGCTGACTGGTCTAACATTGACTTCACAAATGACTACTCTAACAGCAACGGTGCAGTAGTACTTGTTAACGGAGCAGTTGTAAGCGGAAACATTCCTGCATAATTTTGCGGAATTGAAATAAAGTAACTTGAAGATTAAAGTCTCGGTGGTTTTCCATCGAGACTTTAATATCAACTTTAATATCAGAAAGTATCAAATAGGGAGGAAACTATGAGATTATACAAGAAAGCACTTAGTGCAACTTTAGCATTAGCTATTACAGCTACATCTATGGCTGTAGCTCCAAAAGCAATTACAGTTGATGCAGCTTCCAATTATAATTATGGTGATGCATTATCTAAGTCTTTACTTTTCTATGAATTACAAGAATCAGGTAAATTAGAAGATGATATCCGTACAAACTGGCGTGGAGATTCTGCATTAGAAGATGGTGCAGATAACAATGTAGACCTTACAGGTGGTTGGTATGACGCTGGTGACCATTTAAAACTTAACTTACCAATGTCCTTTACAGGTACAATGTTAGCTTGGTCTTATTTAGAAGATCCAGAAGTATATGCAGAAACAGGTCAAGATAAATACATGCTTCAACAATTAAAACGTGTAAATGATTACTTCATCAGATGTCATGCATCTAAAGATGAATATTATTTCCAAGTTGGTGATGCATCTGACCATGCATTCTGGGGTGCAGCTGAAATTATGCAAATGACAAGACCTTCTTACAAAGTAACATTAAGCCAACCAGGTTCTTGTGTTTGTGCTGAGACAGCAGCTTCTTTAGCAGCAGCTTCAATGGTATTTGCTGAATCTGACCCAGACTTTGCGGCAGAATGTTTAAAACATGCAGAAGAATTATATGATTTAGCAGATAGAATGCAAAGTGATAGCTACTACAGCAATATCGCAGGTGCTTATTACAACTCTTACTCAGGATTTGCAGATGAAATGTCTTGGGCAGGTGCTTGGTTATATAAGAAAACAGGAAATCAAGACTACTTAGACAAAGCAATCGAATACTCAAACGATTGGGAAGTAGTTCAAGGAACAACGAAATGGGCTTACAAATGGACTCATGGTTGGGATAACAAAACATACGGAGCTCGTTTATTACTTGCTCAAATCACAGGAGATTCCAAATTCGTTGAATCAACAGAAGAATATCTTGATTATTGGACAACAGGTGTAAACGGTGAACGTGTGAAATATTCACCAAAAGGATTAGCTTGGTTAGATACATGGGGATCATTAAGATATGCATCCACAACAGCTTTCTTAGCTTGTATTTGGGCTGAATCAGATTTATGTACAGACTCCAAAGTTGACATATATGAAGACTTCGCAAAATCTCAAGCAGATTACTGCTTAGGTAGTTCAGGAAGAAGCTATGTTTGTGGATATGGTGAAAACTATCCAAAATCTCCTCACCACAGAATCGCTTCTGGTGTTTACACAAATAACTGTGGCGCTGACCCAGTAGAAAACAGACATACATTAGTAGGTGCATTAGTTGGTGGACCAGATGCATCTGATGCATATACAGATGATAGAACAAACTACATCACAAACGAAGTTGCTGATGACTACAATGCAGGTTTCACAGGATTAATGGCTAAGATGTACAAAGAATTTGGTGGAACAGTTGACCCTAACTTAAATGCAGTAGAAGAAGTTGGCGAAGAATTATACTTATTAGCTGGTCTTAACTCTAAATACGAAGCAAACAACAATACATTCGTAGAAATCAAAGCTACTGTATACAATACAACAGCTTGGCCAGCAAGAGTAACAGATAAATTATCTTACAGATACTTTGTTGATATCAGTGATGTTATTGCAAATGGTGGTAGCGCAGCTGACTTTACAGTATCTACAAACTACAACCAATCTGGAGCAGTTGTATCTCAATTACTTCCTTGGGATGCTGAAAATGGTATCTACTATACAGAAATCGATATGAGTGGTGCTAAGATTTATCCAGGTGGACAAAGCGAATACAGAAGTGAATTACAATTCAGAATTGGCGTTAAAGCTGCATGGGATTACACAGCAAGCCCATCCTTCCAAGGTTTAGCAGGAACATCTAATAACAATACAGTACGTGCTGAAGGTATCGCATTATATGACAATGGAACATTAGTATTTGGTAGCGAACCAAATGGTGAAGCAGTTGTAAAACCAAGTGTAGAACCAAGTGTAGAACCAAGTACAACACCAAGTGAAGATCCAATCGTAAGTGAAGAACCAAGTGAAGATCCAATCGTAAGTGAAGAACCAAGCGAAGATCCAATCGTAAGTGAAGAACCAAGTGAAGATCCAATCGTAAGCGAAGAACCAAGTGAAGAACCAATCGTAACAGAGGTTCCAGATGGCGATACAAATGTACAGGTTACTGTAACAAGCAATGGTTCTAATACAATCGGTGGACAATGGACAGTAACAAATTCAAAAGGTTCTGTAAACTTAAATGATTTAGCAATTCGTTACTACTTCACAGATGATAATAGTAGCGTTGCAAACACAGTATTCGTTGATAACGTAGGTTTAAGCTTAACAGAAGATCCTTGGTATGCAGCATTAACAAGCAGCACAACTGCTAAAGTTGTTAAAATGGCTAACCCAACAGCAACAGCAGATTCTTATCTTGAAATTACATTTAAAAATGCTAACTACAACTTAAAGAGCGGTGCAAACTTAAGCATGGGTATCCGTTTAGCAAAGAATGACTGGTCTAACTTTATTACAACAAATGATTACTCAGCTAAAAACGGTGCAGTAGTTATCGTAGATGGAGCAGTTGTAAGTGGTACATTGCCACAATAATAAAAAAATTAGCTATCAAGTAGCATATGTTTATGAGATTTCTACATAGATAGTAAAAGTAAAAATGAAAAGGACTATTTGGTTAAACAAATAGTCCTTTTTGCATGCAGAACTGACAAAAAACATTAGAACTATTTACTAAAAAAATTGGGTGGAACCAAAAAAATCGTTTTAGTAATTGACAGTAGGACAGCTTGTCTGTAAAATATTACTAGAGAATGAGTATTTATTTTGTTTTTTTTATGATAAATGTTCAATTGAAGATTTCTGAAAGAGGGTTTATTTGTCGAAAGGAGGGGGCGTATGCTAAAAATAGCAGTGTGCGACGACGAATCATACTTTAGAGAACAAGCTGGTAGTGTTCTAGAAGAATATGCAAGGCAGAGGGGAAAAGATTTTCAGATTGAATATTTTACATCGGGAGAAGAATTACTGAAAGCCGATTGTTCGGAATACGGTATGTTTTGTCTAGACGTAGAGATGAGCGGCATGAGTGGGTTAGAAGTCGCCCAGACATTACGCAGAAATCGAATATTTGCAGAGGTAATATTTGTAACCAACCATCAAGAGGAAGCTTATCGAGCTTTTGAGGTGAGTGCATTACGATATTTGCTAAAGCCTGTAAGAGAAGAACAATTATTTAAAACGATGGATTTGATTATGAAACGTCGAGAAGAGAGGGAACGTAGACTAATTGTATTGAACCAAGGGCAAAAGTTTTTACAGGTGATATGTGATAACATTATTTATTGTGAAACTGTAGACCGAAAACTAAAGGTTCATACAACACAGAAGACGTATCTTGTTGACAATAAGATAAATGAAGTGGACAAACAGTTAGCAGATCGCAATTTTTTTAGAGTACATAAGTCATATTTGATTAACCTTGCATTTGTTCAGGAACATGACCAAACAACGGTAACCATGTTGAATGGGGACATAGTATATGTAAGCAGATTAAAATTAAAGGCGTTCAAGGAAAGTTTTTTAGCTTTTCTAAGAAAGGAGCATAAGCTTGGTACTGATTGAACATGTTGCGACCAAGTTATTTTATTGTGTTTTTGTATTTATGTTTTTAAGCGAGTTCATGCGTTTTGCAAAAATAACAGTAAAGAGAGTGATTAAGTATTTTATTATAGGAATTATTTGTTGTCCTATATTACTGCTATTACCCTTAAATTGGGAAAATAGAATGATATTACTATTTACTTTAGGTGCTTTCTTTGCTTTCGACGGAACCATAATTGAGAAAATTAGCATGAATACAATCGCAGAATCTACTTGGTGTGCATTGAGTCTGTTAAGCAAAATCGTTTTCGGGAAGCTGGTTTCTTTTTTAGTATCGTCGGAGATAAGCCAAGTTATATTATTAGATTTAATCAATTTAATTATATTTAGCTGCGTAATCAGATTTTTGGCAAATACAACTTTTTTTGACCAAGATATGATAAAGAAAAGGGTTACATCGGCAAAACAGCAACTTGGGATGATTATATTGGCGATTGAGGGAGATATCGTCCTGTTTATTGCAGATGTTATTTATGAGCAAAACATAACATTTATAATAAATGCAGCGGTAAGTGGATTTTTTTTGTGTGTGGCGGGATTGTATTTGATATGTTTTGCATTAAGCCTAGACAATTCTATGGCAAAAGAGTACTATAAGGTAATTAATAAAGGTCTAGAGGCCCGAATTAAAAGTCAGTATCAGTACTATCAGAAGTTAGAACAAATTACGAGGGAAACAAGAGCAATCAAACATGATATGAAAAATCACTTAATTGTGTTACGTGGATTGACCGAAAAGGGAGAAACAGAAGAAGTGATTAAATATTTAGATAGTATCCAATCGAAGATGGACAACGTGAGTGTAGTTGTACAAACAGGAAATTCCATCGTAGATTCTATCGTAAATGAAAAGCTAGAAATTGCTACCCTAAAAGGGATTAACATGAAGGTTGATATGGCATTAGAAAGAGAGATTAATGTTTCAGCTATGGATTTGTGTGTAATGGTTGCAAATAGTTTAGACAATGCAATTGAAGCATGTGATAAAATCCAGCAAGGCGGACAGAAAAAGATATTAATTTATGGTCGATGTCATAGAGGTTATTTATCCTTTATCATTAGTAACAGCGTGGCAAAAAACGTATATATTAATGATAATTCTATCGTAACAAGTAAGGCAGATAAATTAAATCATGGGTATGGTCTTCAGAATATTAAGAATAGTGTAAAACGAAATAATGGGACACTAAAGATTGAATGCGTAGACGATGTATTTAGTTTATATATTGATATTCAACAAGTATAGGGAAAAAGCACATTGTCAGCAGTTGGAATATGATCTATACTAATATTACTGAATAGTGATTGACAGGAGGAAAATTAGTGACACCTGAAGATTTAATAGAATTACTTCGTAATCATACAGTATTTATTCAAACACACAATTTTCCAGATCCAGATGCGTTGGCAAGTGCGTTTGGTCTTCAAAAGTTTCTAAAATATTTCGACATAGAGAGTACGCTTTGTTATTATGGACGTATTGATAAGCTCAGTACAAAGCGAATGCTTATGACATTTGGGATTGAAATATTTTCAAAAGAGGAATTATCTCACATGAGAGATGATGATTATATCATAAATGTGGATTCACAAAAAAACAATGCCAATGTGATGGATTTCATTGGGCAAGAAGTTGCATGTATTGACCATCATCCAACTTTTGTGGAAGCGGATTATC
This sequence comes from uncultured Anaeromicropila sp., assembly GCA_964409685.1. Taxonomy (GTDB): domain Bacteria; phylum Bacillota; class Clostridia; order Lachnospirales; family Lachnospiraceae; genus Clostridium_AI. The sequence continues at coordinate 58,425 of CAYPEJ010000015.1, read as the reverse complement.
TGTACAAGGATGTTCGAATTGTGGGAGCGTGTGCAAGCTTAGTAGCTGAATACTTTAGTACATGTAATGTGCCAATGGATCCGAATACGGCAGCGGCATTGTGTTATGGAATCAAGATGGATACCGCAGACTTCACTCGTGGAGTGACGGATTTTGATGTAACTATGTTTGCCTATTTGTATAAGCAGGCGGATAAAGAGAAGTTTTCATCCATGTTTTCGAATACAATGGAATTTAATGATTTGAAAGCTTATGGGGCTGCCATAGAATCCATTCAGATAGTAAATCATACAGGTTTCTCTTATATTCCATTTGATTGTCCTGATGCGCTTGTAGCAATGATTTCTGATTTTATCTTATCTTTAAATGTGGTAGATGTGTCCGTTGTTTATGCAAGCCGAGATAAAGGGCTAAAGTTTTCGGTACGAAGCGAAGTAAAAGAGATTAATGCAGGCAAGATTACATTTGAAGCATTAAAAAATATCGGTAGTGGTGGTGGTCATCACGGGATGGCAGGAGGCTCTGTCGATATGGACAATATGTATAAACTTGGTGAAGATATGAATGGTCGAATTCAGAGTCTCTTTTTAGAGGCTATGGGAAGATAAAAAAACAGTTTGCTAAAAGCTTAGATAAGCTTTAGGCAAACTGTTTTTTTGCACTGATAATTTATAGCTTTGATTTAAAAATATATGTACAAATTAAGTAATGTCTCGGTAAATTTGTTTTACAACTTCTTTTTGATTTATGAATGTCTCTACAATTAGCGGTTCAAATTGTTTTCCGCTTGCTCTTTCAAGTTCTTCAAAGGCATCTTCAAGAGTGAAAGAATCTTTGTAGCTTCGTTTACTTACGAGAGCATCAAATACATCCGCTACGGCCATAATTCTTGCACATAGTGGAATGTTTCGTCCTGACAATCCCATAGGGTATCCCGTGCCGTCCCAACGTTCATGATGGTAAAGAGCAACATTTCTAGCGTAATGAAGGAATTCCTCATCTTCTAGATTGGTCATCGTTCTTTGAATAATTTCTTCTCCACGTACTGTATGACTTTTAATGACTTCAAATTCTTCAGCAGTTAAGGCACCAGGTTTACAGAGTATGGAATCTGGTATCTTTAATTTTCCAATATCGTGAATAGGTGCAGCCATACAGATGTATTCTAGGGCGGTTTCATCTAGTTCGTCGGCATAAAAACCATTGTATTTTAATTCTTCTGCAATTAAGCGTACGTATGCACTTGTTCTTTTTACATGTTGTCCTGTTACATCATCTCTTGACTCAATGATGTTTGCAAAACTATAGATGAGCTGTTGTTGCATAAACTCAATCTTTTGTTTTCTAGAAAAGACATCAACTAAAACTTTTCGTGCTCTACTGGCGATGGCGAAACAGATTAGCGAAAGAATGATATATTCGATGGAAAAACGAACTGCGTACGTGATGAACCACATTAATGGATTTAAGGTAGAAAGTCCAAGACTTGTAACATTCTTCGCACGAAAGGCAAGTCCTAGAATCATCATTACGTATCCAAAAAAAGAGATTCTTCTTGTAAGTGCATTGTCAAAATAAATACAGCTGATAATGGGTGCAATTACATAAGTCATGTAAATTCCTACATGTGTATTCATGGACAATATACCGATAATGATTTCGATTACAATTAGGCAATAATACTTTACAAAGTATGCTGGTGCCTTAAAATAACGAATAATCATTAATATAAGGTTAAATATTATAGTTAGAATACAAGGAGTAAGTAAGCTCTTTAATGTTAAGGGCAGGACATTTAAGTAAGATAGTATGATAATGAGAGGAAATATAATTGAGGCCAAAGAGATAAAGTTACAGGTTACCCCGTTAGCATAACGGTCATTACTTTGGAAATATTCCTCACTTGCAATATTTTGTTCATACATATGTATTCTCTCCTTATGTATAACATACTTATAGAATACCACATAAAAAATTTATGTAAATAAAAAAATAGAAAATTCTATAATTCATCTGGCAGAATTGCAAAGAATATTATGGTAGGATATAATAAAAGGCACTGGAAAGGAGCTGATAGGTTGAAAAAAATACAGATAAAGGGGACAGATTTACAAGTTTCCAACATATGCTTCGGTGGAGGTTGTATTGGTTCGAAATTAGCAGAAAAGCAAGCATTTGATGTTTTAGATAGATATGTGGCCCTAGGAGGGAATTTCATTGATACAGCCAAGGTTTATTGTGGTTGGATTCCTGGAATGGACCGCATTAGCGAAACGATTATTGGTAAGTGGTTAAAAGAGCGAAATCATAGTGATATTGTTGTTGCAACAAAAGGAGCTCATTTTAATCTGAATACTCCTGAAATCTCCCGTGTAACCAGGGAAGAAGTGAGAAAGGATCTAGATGAGAGTAGAAAGATATTAGGCCTAGATACTATTGATTTTTATTGGCTTCATAGGGATGACGAAACAAGAGAAATCGGCGAAATTATTGATTTTATGGAAGAACTAGTGGCAGAAGGTAAAATTCGCTATTATGGGGCTTCTAATTACTCAGTAGAGCGTTTAAAAGAAGCAGAGGTATATGCTGCCAAGATAGGCAAACAAGGATTTTCTGCGGTATCGAATCAGTGGAGTTTAGCAAGTAAGCGTGAAGAAGCGATTCAAGAGGAGAAGATGCAAAGTAAGCTGATTACTACCTCATACGAGCAGTTTAAATGGCATGTGGATACCGATACACCGATGATTCCATATTCTTCAACAGCAGAAGGCTTCTTCCACAAAATGTATCAAGAGGGAAGACGTTTGAATGCAAAAGAGACAGTATCGGAGTATGGTACTTGCAATATTTACTGGACAGATAGAAATTTAATTATTTACAATGATTTGTTAAAGTTGTATAGGGAGATGGGATTGCCGTTTGTGGCTATGTCCATTGCCTATTTGCTTAATCAGCCATTTCAAGTAGTGCCAATCTGTGGAGTAAGTCATGTGGATCAACTGACAGATATTGTACAAGGAACTGAGATAACACTACCAAAAGATTTAATTGAGAAATGGCAAACATTATATTGGTAAGTTAGTATTTTAATGCAAAATAAATGGACTGTTATCCTGTGTATAAAAAGATAACAGTCCATGTTTGCTTACAATTGTCTTTATTTAGAATTATATAAATTCGGTAAGCTAATTGCCTCAATTGCAACATTTCCACCACGAACAACTTCGATTTTTGTGAAGTTTTCTTGGAATAATTTAATTATGTTATTGTTCTGTTCCTCCGTGTTCGTACATTCGATTAGAACACTGTTCTTTCCATAGTCAGATACTTTTAGTTGAAATGCTTGTGCAAGTCGGAAAATTTCGATTTTATCTTCTTTCGAACAATGTTTAATCTTAATAAACAACAGTTCTTTAACGTGAATAGGAACTGTTGTAAAATCAATTACTTTAATCACTTCAATACAACGATTTAATTGCTTCTTAATTTGTTCAAATGTGGTATCGTCGCTGATTACTGTTATGGTCATTCTGGATACGGTGGGGTCTTCCGTAGTTCCAACAGTAAGACTTTCTAAGTTGTATGATTTACTTGAAAATAAGCTTGAGATTCGAGCAAGTACACCAATCTCATTTTGTACGTATAATGAAATCCAACGTTTACATTTTTTATTACTCATCTTGTGAACACCTTTCTCAACATTCTAAAATCATCTCGTTTAGTGAATTACCATTTGGGACCATTGGCATAACTAAATCGTCTGGATTAATTATAAATTCAATGATAGTAGGGCTATTTGTATTGTGAGAAGCTTTTTCGAAGGCTTCTTTGATTTCTTCATTTTTGGTTACACGAATACCAGTTCCACCATAGCTTTCCGCTAATTTTACAAAGTCTGGTGAGTAAGGAGGGCATTCATGACCTTCATCTGCACAGTGACCTTTGCAAGATTTGTGGCAACGAAGGCAGGTACGATAAAAGTGTTTGTCATAGAACAGGTTTTGGAACTGACGAACCATTCCTAAGTTACCGTTATTCAAAATGCAGATGATTAGAGGAAGTTCTTGACATGCTGCCGTAGCTAATTCTTGGATGTTCATTTGAATTCCACCATCTCCAGATACACAGATTACGGTACGCTCTGGATTACCGATTTGGGCACCGATTGCAGCAGGTAAGCCGTAACCCATAGTACCAAGTCCACCAGATGTAAGAAGTTGGCGTGTTCCATTCATCTCTAAGAACTGTGTGGTCCACATTTGATGCTGACCAACATCGGTTACAACGATTGAGTCAGGATATCTAGAATTTAACTCCTGTATAATGGCTGCAGGTGATAATACATCTGCTTCATTGATTGGAATTGGATATTCAGCATCCCATTGTTTAATTTGTTCGATCCATTCTTTGGTGTCATAGGTATCTACCATTGTGATAAGCTGTTCTATGGCTTCTTTTGCATCAGCAACAATTGGAATATCTACGCTAATATTTCGTGAAATAGCAGCTGGGTCGATGTCGATGTGAATAATCTTCGCGTGTTTGGCAAATTCATTGATTCTACCTGTGATACGGTCGTTAAAACGTGTTCCAATGGAAAATAACACATCACAGTTGTTGCAAGCCATATTGGAGGCATAGGAACCGTGCATACCCATATTTCCAATGAAAAGAGGGTGTGTAGTTGGTAAGTTTCCTTTTCCCATAATAGTTGAAATAACAGGAATTTGTGTTTTTTCGGCTAATGCTGTTAAGGCTTTCCCGGCTCTTGCGATAGTAACCCCTCCGCCGATTAGGAATAATGGACGTTTGGAAGTTTCTAAAAGAGAAACGATCTTTTTGAGCTGACCGATATGTACATGTGTATTTGGTTTATAGGAACGCATATTAATGGTATCTGGATACGTATCATCTCCAAGTTCTAGCATAATGTCTTTTGGAAGATCGATGACTACAGGTCCAGGTTTTCCTGTGCGTGCAATGTAAAAGGCTTCTTTGATGATTCTTCCTAGGTCGCTACGTTTACGAACGGTAACGGCGTATTTACATATATTTCGAACCACACCAACAATATCGACTTCTTGGAACGCGTCATTTCCAATTAGATGAGTTGGTACTTGACCAGTGAAACATACTAATGGAACGCTGTCATAGTTTGCAGTTGCGATTCCAGTTACTAAGTTTGTAGCACCAGGTCCACTGGTAACAAGGCAAACACCAACTTTTCCAGTAGAACGTGCATAACCATCTGCTGCATGAATTAGTCCTTGTTCATGTCGTGGGAGTATCATGTTAATTTTGTCTTGCTGATAAAGTTCGTCGAAAATGTCAGTTACAAAACCGCCAGGATAGCCGAATATCGTATCAACACCTTCTTCGTTTAATGCTTTTACAAATAAACTAGTTCCTTTTATTTTCATAGGGATTCCTCCTTTATCTTTTCTAAGATGTTTGTAAGATTTTATTTTTTGCAGTTTTATGTAGTTCTATATAGGAAATGTAGCGAAGCGGAATTTCCTATAAATTAAAAAGCCCTAAGCTATTGTATAGCTTAGGGCGAAATGTTATTCCGTGGTACCACCTAATTTCAGAGATTTCTCTGCACTCATCAATACGGACGTAAAGTCGATATTGTTTTCCAGATAACGGTGGAAAAGACCGTTAAAGACTACTAGAGCAATCGCTCGTTCGGTTTACTGCTCGAAGGCTACTTCCACATACCATTCATGAAGATTCTCACCAGCCACCTTCTCTCTGAGATGTCTGATATATGTACTCCTCCTTGTCATTGCATTTACAAACATACTTTTGTAAGAGTATAACAGAAAGTGCAGAATATGTCAATTTTAAAGACGGTCCATTTGGGCAATTAGAACAAAAATAAAAGCTTTTCTTATGAGAATTGGAGAAAGTGTTTTACAATAATTAAACTATATTGAATTTTCAAAAAAAATCAGAGATAATGAAAATGTAAATACTTACATTTAACAGAATTAGAAAGTTTGGGAAAAAAGAAGGAGGAAAACATGAACAAGAAGACAATTTTACGTGTAGTTTCTTGGTTGTTAGTATTTGCATTAGTATCAGCATATTTACCAGCAAATGTACTTGAGATTTCAGCAGATACAAGCGGAACAACCACGAAAGTATGGAATGTATCAAAATTGCAAGCAGGTACCATATCAGAAAATACAACATATGGCGATTTTGAACTTAAAGTTTCAGGTAAAACATTAACAATTGATGGTAGTGAAAAAACTAGTGATAAGAATCACTCTTTTACACAGAGACTAAAAACGGGTGGTGCAGGTACATCTAGTCACCGTGCTCTTTACTTTACAACAACAGCGGAAGCAAAGGTTTCTATCTATGCATTAAGTAGTAGTGATACAACAGATAGAACATTGTCTATCTACAATGCAGAAGGAGCAAAGGTTGTTGAAGGTTTAAAAGCATATGGAGCGAAAAATATTACCGATGCGGATGGAAAGATTCCAGCGGCAGAAGCTACTTTAAGCGAAGCTGGCACATACTACATTTGTCCAGATGCAAATGTTAATATTTATTATGTAAGTGTAACAGAAGGGGAAGCACAATCTGTAGACTTCTCAGATGGAACAACACCTTCTATTGAAGACATTTCTTATAATGCAGAAGATAAAAATACATTAGATGTTGAAGTAGCTGGCACAATTGCCAATGCGGATACAGATGCAGTTTGGGTTAAAATGTATAACTCAGCGGGTGAATTAGTAGATCAGGAAAAGATTTATGAATTTACAGATGGCAAAAAGACAGTTAAGTTATCACCAACATTAGGTGTAACTGACACATATACCTTTGTATGTGAAGCCATTCGTGATGGTTCACTTACAACATATAAACCAACTATAACAGAAAGCTTTGATTTTAAGCCAAGTTTAGCCAACTTATCGATCAGTAGTGCTCTTACAAATAAAGATTTAGGTTTGGATGTGACATGGACAGCTGCAACAGCTGCACAAAAATATACACTTTCTATCGCAGAAAAAGGAAGTGAAGCATTTACTGTTTTGGCAAGTGATTTAACACAATGCACTTATACTATTCCAAATACAGTAGTAACAGCAGGTAAGGCTTACACATTAAAAGTGGAAGCATTTGATGCAGAAAGCAACAGCATTGATACAACTATGGATAAAAGAGTTCAGCTTATGGAAGAACGTTTCAAAACTGCATTAGTTGGTTCTGGTGCTGGTGGCTCAATTACAGTAGATGAAGAAACTGGTATAATTGAAATGAATGTATTACCAAGTGGTAGTAATTCGGGAGGAAAACTTGCAGAAAGTGAAGATGGATTCCTATATTATTACACAGAGATTGACCCTACAAAGGAAAACTTTGAATTAACAGCAACATTTACTGTAACGGATGGTGAGGCAAGAGATAATCAATCTGGATTTGGTGTTATGGCAATTGATACATTTAAGGATGGAGACTCTGCTTCAAGATATTTCAACTCTGCAGGTAGTGTAGTTCGTAAATATACAAATCCTGAGACAGGATTAGGACAAGGAGGTATTCCAGGTGGTTACTTCGTAACTGGTTATACAGAAGCACCTTCTACTTCCTCATCAGCAAGAAAAACAATTGATACAAGTGCATTTGACTGTAGTAAAACAGCATTTACAACAGGTGATGTATATACATTAACATTAAAGAAAGACAATACTGGTTTTCACGCAATTATGGATGGTTATGATGAAGTAATCTGCTATGAACCAGAATTATTATTAAAGCAAGATAGTAGCAAATATTATGTTGGCGTTTGTGCAGCTCGTAAAATTAAGGTAGAAGTTTCTAATATGAGATTCACTACATCTGACCCAGCAACAGACCCAGAAGGTATTCCAAGACCAGTTACAACAAAATATGCAAGTGTTTCTTATGATTCTGCATCTACAGCAGGCACAGAAACATTTGAAACAGCATTTAAAGCAGATTATGTTGGTACTGTAAATGTATACGATGCAGAAAACAACTTAGTAGCAGAAAATTTAGCAATTAATCCTTCTGAAGCTGCTACATTAAGAGTAACTGCAAATGTAACTTTAAAGGAAGGTAAAAATGAGTTTAAAGCCATTTTTACTCCTGGAACAAATGAGCAACAAGGAAGTTTATTAGGAAATTCAGAAGTATTAGACCAAACTCCAATCGAAGTGAAATTCAGTGTTTCTTACAAGAAATATGGAACTAGTGAAAATGCGATCTATGTATCAGCAAGCGGTTCTGCCAATAACAAAGGTACAAAAGCAAGCCCACTTGATATTTACACAGCAGTAGATTACGCACAACCAGGACAAGAAATTGTCTTATTAGGTGGAACATATAAATTAACAAAGAAAGTAGAAATTCAACGTGGTCATAATGGTACAAAAGAAAATCCAATTACAATTATGTCTGCACCAGGTGAAAAAGTTAAATTTGATTTAGCAAATAGTTCTTCTGGTGGATTTATTCTTAACGGTAATTACTGGCATCTATATGATTTTGAAGTTTTCAATGGACAAGGAAATCAAAAAGTAGTTCAAGTAAGTGGACATTACAATACAGTTGAAAAATTAGTGGTACATAACAATGGTTATACAGGTATCCAGATCTCTGGTGCTTCAGCAGAACCATTTAGTATGTGGCCTTCTAATAACTTAATCTTAAGTTGTGAAAGTTATAATAACTGTGATCCTCTTGCAAATGATGCGGACGGATTTGCAGCGAAATTAACTTGTGGAGAAGGAAATGTATTTCGTTATTGTATCTCTCACCATAACATTGATGATGGTTGGGATTTATACGCTAAATCAACTACAGGAGTAATTGGCGAAGTATTAGTAGACCAATGTGTAGCTTACAACAATGGATATTTAACTGCTGATTCTGGTAATACAATACAGGGTGAAGGAAACGGATTCAAACTTGGTGGTGAAAGTATGCCAGTTGCTCATAAGCTTGTAAATAGTATTGCATTTGACAACTTAGCAAGCGGAGTATTCAGTAACTCTAACCCAAGTTGTATCATTGAGAACACAACATCCTACCAAAACGGTGGACGTAACCTTCAATTAAATACAAATGCATCTACAACCACATGGGTATTGAATAACCATATTTCATACGGTACTGCTGGTGACGCAGACAGCATGGCACTTAAGAATCAAAGTTCTTTATTAAGTGAAACAAACTATATTGATGGTACAAATTTAACTGGTACATCTGTAGCAGATGATTGGTTTGTAAGCCTAGATACTACATTAGTTCCAACAATTGCAGAAGATGGAAGTATTGATATGCATGGTTTACTTCAATTAACTGACAGTGCGGCAAATGGTGTTGGTGGTGTAATTAGCACAAATGCTAACCCAACAGAGATTGCAATTGGTAGTGAAATTGAAAATAAAGTAGAAGAACCAGAGGTAACACCATCACCAGAGCCAAGTGAAGAAACATCTGTTGAAAAACCAGTTATTACGGTAGATTTAGATGCTTCTAAAACTTACACATATGTAGTAAATGCAAAAACACATACATTAAAAGTTTCTGCAAAAGGTACAAATGTAACTTACCAATGGTACTGGAATACAACAAATAAATATTCTGGTGCTACAAAGATTAAAGGTGCTACAAGTAACACTTATACATTACCAAGTAAAACAGTTAGTACAAGATATTACTTCTGTAAAGTGACTGCCCATGATGAAACAAAAGATATTAAGACAGCAGCAGTAAACTCTGCAAAAGTAAAGGTTACAGTAAGGGCGATCACAAAACCAAGTAAACCAGTTATCAAAACAAACTTACCAAAAGGTTCAAATGGTTCTATTAAGACATATAAATACAATGTTGGAAGTAAGACTACAACATTAAAGGTAAGTGCAACTGGTAAAAAGATTTCTTACCAATGGTATAGTAATACAAAGAATAGTACGACAGGTGCCAAAAAGATTTCAGGTGCTACAAAAGCTTCCTACACACCAAGTAGTAGAACCAAGGGCACAAAATACTATTTCTGCAAAATTACAAATACAGATACAAGTAAAGACATCACGAAGTATACGGTTTATTCTAGAATTGTAAAAGTAGTTGTAAAGGTTCCTGTAAAGACAATCAAATGTGAAAATATCACAGTAAAAGCAGGAAAGAGTAAAGCATTAAAAGTTACAGTAGCACCTTCTAATGCTACGAACAAAAATGTAACTTATAAATCAAGTAATCCAAAGTATGCAACTGTTTCTAAAGCAGGTGTTGTAACTGGTAAAAAGCTTGGAAAAGGTAAGACTGTTACGATTACAATTACTTCAAAAGACAATAGTAAAGTTGTGAAGAAAGTAAAAGTTAAGATCCAATAAAGTTTTATGACAATAAGAGTTATTTACGAAAAAGGCGTCAGAGATGGCGTCTTTTTTGATTCATAGGAAATTGCGTTTCGCTATATTTTCATTTTTGTTTAAAATGATCCATTTATTGCAAATAGTTTGTTAAATAAATGAATAAAAATTATTGTAAAATTGCGCCAAAGAAATGGTGATCAAATTACTGAAAATATGCACAAATATTATTTATATGTAATATATTGTTTGTCTAAAATGTATATGCTATAATATATATGTAGTTAATATGGGATACCATTTTAAGGGAGTGGTTAGTAAGATGGAATTAATAAGTGTAGTTAGCTTGTTTGTTATTTACATAATGGAACCTTATTTTTGGACAAGATCTATGGATGTCATGGGACGGAAATATGCTAATAAGAATCTTTACAGAGGCATTGTTTTAGCTTATTATTTAATAACAGTGATAAAACAAATTATCACATTGTATGACAAGAATACATCAGTTAGTACACTTTTAGGATTTGTATTGATTAGTTATCAAGTAGTTATGACTTTAATATTATACAAGAGTTCACTAATATCTAGATTAATTAGTGTGGCAGTATTTATTGCGTTAACAATGGTAGCGGAGATGCTTGTGGTATTATTTACGACAATGGTGTTACATGTGCCAAGCGAAGCGTATGGAACAATGTCAGTGTTTACGAATATTTGTACCTTAAGTGCGAAACTTATATTGGGGGGATGTTGTTATTTATTCTATTTCCGTGGAAAAAGAAACTATATTACGAAGCTACTTGAGAGTTGGGAAATTATACCCATGGTTCTCATGAATGCACTATTTGAACTTCCAGTTTCCATAATTTTGAAGAGAAATGACTTGCAGAATGATAAATTTATGCTTATGATCTGCATCACTATACAGTTTATGTTATTTTTTATTACATTTTATATTTTATTTATTGTCAAAAGAAAGAATATAGGTGAAAATAAACTTATACAAAAGCAAATGACTATGGAAGATGATATGGATCCATTAAGTACATGGAAGATATTTGATTATGATAAAGATGGACAAGATTCTATAGGAAAACCAGTATTATCACCATCGGAGCCTGCTTTAAATATAATACTAGAAAATTTAAACCAGTTGGCAAATGAGAAGGATGTAAACTTTCAGACATCTATCTTGGTAAAAAAATATTATATGAAGAGTAGCGATATCTGTGCATTGGTCATGGGGATTGTAAAAAGTGCTATGAATATGACTTGTGCATTAGAACCGATGTATCGTAATGTGAAATTAGAGCTATCATATATCCAAGGTGGTTTTAAGCTTGAATGTCAGAATAGTGCAGTGAAAGGTACACAGAAGATAGAATTACAATACTCTGAAGGAGAATCAGATTATATTGTAAGAAGATATAATGGCGAATGCTTTTGTAAGACAAAATGTGAGGCAAAAGAATATGATACAGTTATTTGGTATTGTTGTTTTCATATTAAAGAGATAGCAGAACAGCAAGGCGTTTATGCAGAATAGCAAGTAGGTATCCTTCGTTGACTGGACAGCAATACAAATATAGAACCAATCAAAGGAGGTGTTTCACATGAAAAAAGCATCACTAGAATATGCAATCGCTAAAGCAACAGAATGTGCAGTTAAGAAAAACGTGAATAGTTGTTGTTGGTTTATGATGCATCAAAATAAAGTACCAGAAGCTGCAATGAAAAAATTCAAGAAATAGTATACAAAATTAAGAGCAGAATAATAAAACATGAGAAAAGGACAATTGATTATAACATGGACATATGCATAGCGATTAATATATTGATACAGAAAGAAAGTTAAGTCTTATCTTTTACAAAGAATGTAAAGGATAAGACTTTTTTTGATTCATAGTTACACAATATTTAAGTTCATAAAGAAAACCTTCTAAAGTCTAATCGAATGTTATATTCTTAGAAGAATAGCTTTTTGCATTATCATAACAGTTCGTTTGTGTAAGTACATTTAAAATATTTCTGGTACAGTATTGCAAATCTCCTAAGGATATGCTTCCAGAGCGAACTCCTTCTATGATGTCGTTATAATCTTTTTCAGAACCAGGCATAAGAAGGTCATTTCCTGAAGTAATACAAGCTTCTGTCTTGGAAAAAGTATACTTGGTGTTATCTGGTTTAGGAAGAAGATTGCCAGTTGCACCCCAGTCAGACATAACGAGACCTTTAAAATTCCATTCATCACGAAGTACAGACGTTAATAAATCGAAACTGTCGGAAGTATGAACTTGGTTGATTAAGTTATAGGAAGTCATAACCGCCATTGGTTGTGACAACTTGATGCAAAGTTCGAATCCCTTTAAATAAATCTCTCGAAGTGCCTGTTCTGTTATAAAATCATTTACATAGTAACGATTATCTTCTTGATTATTACCAGTAAAATGTTTGATGGTGGTTCCGATACCATTGTGACTTTGTACACCAAGGGTTTCATAGCCAGCGCAAAGACCAGTTAACAGTGGGTCTTCCGAATAATATTCGTAGTTACGTCCACACAATGGATTACGGTGAATATTCATTCCTGGCGCAAGCCAAAGGGTGATTCCGAACTCTTCCATCTCTGTTCCCACGATATCTCCTGCATCTTGTAGTAGACTCATGTTCCAAGTTTGAGCCAGATGGGTTGCAATAGGAATGGCAGTACAGTATTGGTAATGATCTATGATGTTAGGGTCGGAAGATATGCTATTATCTTTTATATCAAAATCAACAATTTTCCCATCTTTCGTTGCTGTGAAGTGACGATTCAGGCGAACCCCAGCAGGACCATCGGCAAGTACCATATTTCGGACATTTCGAGAATCAAAGAGCAAGGCGCTTGTGTCGCCAGCAGCACCAGGGGCAAAGTTGGAAGCTCCACCGATGATAGATTGTTCTTTTACACCGAATCGAGATGTACCAACACAGACATCAGCCATTTCTTCGATAGAAAGTTGGCTTACAAGTTCCTCAATAGTGGCATTTCCATTTCGAACGTCATCTATAGTGAGTATGGTGTTTTTTGAACAAGGCGGAAAGGCAGGATGGGAAGTAGTATAAACAACGTTATCGGTTTCTATATGGGATAAATCTAATAAAATGTGGATAGCGTCGTTCTTTTCCTGTTCCTCTTGTGGGTAAGTGTAGGAAGTAATAGATTTTGAGGAAAATGTTTTAAATGTTTCACTGCATTTGCAAATATTTTTTAATTGTTTTAACTTAGTTTCATTTGTAACTTCTAAGCTGGCATAGATGTGGGTGTTACGAGAACTATTGCCAATACGAATGTAGTAAATACCTTGTTCTAGTACCCATGAGGCGTCTTGTTCACGGTAGCTACTCATGTGGTCTAAGGAAAATTTTAGAGTAAGTTTTTCACTTTCTTGGGGAACAAGAAGTTTGGTCTTGGCAAATGCACAAAGTTGTTGGTATGGCTTTACAATAAGTCCATCTGGTGCAGATATGTAGAGTTGGACGATTTCTTTCCCAGCATATTGGTTACCTGTGTTGGTAACGGAAACGTGAACATGGATTTCGTTGTTATGTACGAGGATATCCGTTGGCTCAATGGAGAAAGTTGTGTAGGACTTTCCGTAGCCAAAGCAGTATGCGGGAGTTATGTTAAAGCTATCGAAGTAGCGGTAACCAACATAAATGCCTTCATAGTAGTATTCGTCATCCAAGTTGCCATTGTTATGGCTAAATGTTTTGCTAGAAGGATAGTCTTCGTAATGTTTTGCCCATGTGGTAGTTAGTTTTCCACATGGAGATGCATTTCCAAGTAGGATATCCACAAGGGCATCCCCGCCTAGTTGTCCGGCTTGGCTCATAAGGAGGATGGCATCAATACCGGATTGTTCACGAAGGAATGTGGTATTGATTACACCGCCTACATTTAGGACTACGATGAAATGTTTGTAGTGTTCAGAAAGGAAGGTGATATTTTGTTTTTCACGTTCGGTTAGTTGGTAATCGGATTCTATATTTTTGCGGTCAGCGCCTTCTCCAGAGTTACGGCTGAGTACGTAGATGGCGGTGTCGGTTTCGGATTGTTCTACATCTTTTAATTGGATGAGTGGAAAGTCTGGTTCTCGGAATGGATTGTCAAACATAATCAAGAAGTCGGCAGTATCCTGTATAGAAGCTTGTTCTAAGACCCATGTGTTGTATTGGGTTAGTGCTTCTTTATGTATGTGGTCATATTGGTTTAGTAGATGTTTGGTAGTCACTATGATATTGGCGTTTTCAAGACCTTGTTCAACAGTGGTGACGGTACGAGTGTAGACGTCGCCAGAGCCTGTGCCTCCTTTTACCGTTTTGCGCGCACCATTGCCATATATCGCGATATTTTTTATGTGAGACAGCGGAAGTACGCCGTTATTTTCTAAAAGAACCATGCCTTCGGTTGCGATTTTACGTACGCGGTTCATATGGGTAAGTTCTCGTTGGCTAATGGTTGGGTCAGTTGTTGCGTGTATTTTTGACATGTTTGTTCTCCTTTTTTCTGTATTTTAAGATTACTATAAGGGGAAGTGGGGGAGATGGCAATGGCGGATGTTGTAGAGTTTCTTAAGGATTAATTAATATTGGAGAATAAGGCTAGATCTGAGAATGGAAGTAATGTAAAATAGTAGGAAACATAAAATGAGTTTAGTTATGAGTAGGTTAGTTGGTGAAATTAGAGACAAAAAGATTGCTATTAAGAGCATAATTTCGAGGTGTTTATGATGGAAGAAGAGATTACACTATGTGGTGATAATTGTACGGAGTGTCCAAGATACAACGCACATACAGATAAGGAGTTAAAAAAGGTGGCAGAGCTATGGTATCGAGTGGGATGGAGAGACAAGGTCATTTCCAATGAAGAAATAGCGTGTCAAGGTTGTTCCTCGCATAAGAAATGCACGTATCAGTTAGTGGAATGTATCAAAGGACATAATGTAAAAAAATGCAATCAGTGTAGTGATTTTCCATGTAAGAAGGTTTTAGATATGTTGAAACGATCGAAGGAGTATGAGAAGAAATGTAAAGAAGTATGTTCAGAAGAGGAATATAGAGTGCTTGAGAAAGCATTTTTTAATAAGGAGAAGAATTTGCTTAAGTAAGTGAAAAGTAATTTTTGAGGGGAGAAAACGACGATGGAAAAGAAATTACATAGTGGGGAATTATATTTACCAAATACGGATGATATCATGGAAGTGCAGTTAAAATGTCTAGATAAACTCTACGATTTCAATGAAACAAGACCAACCGAGATGGATAAGAGAGAAGAGCTTTTAAAGGAGATGTTTGCAGAGATTGGAGAAGGCTGTTACATTGAACCACCTTTTCATGCAAATTGGGGAGGTAGACATTGTCATTTTGGAAAATGGGTTTATGCGAACTTTAACTTAACATGTGTTGATGATACTCACATTTATGTTGGTGATTATACTATGATTGGTCCGAATGTTACGATTGCATCCGCAGGACATCCAATTCAGCCAGAATTAAGGGAAAAGGGGTATCAATACAATATGCCAGTACATATCGGAAGAAATTGCTGGCTTGGTGCAGGAGTAATTATTGTACCAGGGGTTACCATTGGGGATAATGTAGTAGTAGGAGCAGGTAGCGTTGTAAATAAAGACCTTCCAAGTAATGTAGTGGCAGTGGGAAATCCTTGTAAGGTGTTGCGCGAAGTGAATGAACATGATTATGAGTATTATTTTAAGGATAGAAAAATTGATCCTAGTTTGTTTAAATAGAGCTAATTTAATATGTAAAGGGGGAGGAAAATACAATGAAGATTGGAATTGAGAGTAACATTTTAAAGCATTTATTACAGAATGTTTATTTTATTAATGGGACAGCATATGCTGGGAAGTCCACAATGATAAAGAGGTTATCGGAGAAATTTGACGGTATATGGTGTGGGGAGAATTATCATGATGAATTGATGGATTGTATAGATGAGATGCATCAGCCGAGCCTTTCCTACCTAAGAAATATGAAGGATTGGCAAGAGTTTATCTCAAGGACACCAGAAGAATACGATAACTGGGTGCAAGGGTGCTATGAGGAAAGTATAGGTTTAGAACTAATTATTCTATTGAGGCTAGTTACCAGTGGAAAGAAGATTTTTGTGGATACTTGTATTCCTCCAAGTGTGTTGAAAGAAATATCGGATGAAAAGCATGTGCTCATAATGCTTGCTCCGAGAGATACATCGATAAAACGATTTTTTGAAAGAGAAGATGCGGAGAAGCAATTTTTGTATCAACAATTGTTGCAAGCGAAAGAGCCAGAAAAGGCAATTCAAAATTTCAGAAGTTGCTTAGAACGGGTAAATAGTCAAGAACATTTTGATGAATATTTGAATAGTGGATTTGAAGTTTTACATAGAGATGAGAATCGAACAATTGATGAGACATTAGAGATTGTTGCGAAACATTTCGGACTTTTATAAAATAGGGAGGCGTATCGTTATGTTTCAAAAGATAGATGTAGAACATTGGGAGCGAAAGCAACACTTTGAAATCTTTAAAGGATATGAGAATCCAAGGTATGATATTAGTTTAGAACTGGATGTAACAAATTTTCTAAAGAAAGTAAAAGCGAATAATTGGTCATTTACCTTGACCATGATACATACTATAGCAAAGTGTGCAAATGAGATTGAGGAGTTTCGGATGCGAATAGAAGATGGGGAACCAGTAATCTATGAGGATATTAAACTTTCATTTACGTACTTAAACAAAAAAACGAATCTTATGAAAAATGTAGTTGTTGAGAACTGTGAAGATGTTTCGGAGTTTAATCGAATTGCTAAGGATGTAATTGCACAACAAGAATGCTATTTTACAGGACCTTTGGGAAATGGAGTTTATCAGTTTTCTGCGATTCCTTGGATTTCCTATACACACATTTCTCATACGAATTCAGGAAAGAAAGATTTTGCGGTACCTATGTTTGATTTTGGAAAGTTTTATGAGAGAGACTCGCGTATTGTAATGCCTTTTTCCATAGAAGTGCATCACTCATTTGTAGATGGATATCATCTTGGTATCTTGGTAGAAAAGTTACAAAAGTGTTTAGATGATAGGTGGGGAGATTATGATTGAAATAGAAGTTTGGTTAGAAACATTTATACGCAAATTGGAGAGTACATTTGGAAAACAAATTGAATTTGTAGGATTGCAAGGAAGTTATGGAAGAGGGGAAGCCACAGAAACTAGTGATATTGATGTGGTGGTAATCTTTGATGAATTGCAATTAGAAGATATTTCGAACTATCATGATATGTTAGAGGAACTTCCTAATCGAGAATTGGTATGTGGATTTATAGCAGGAAAAGAGGAATTGGAAAATTGGGATGCATCGGATTTGTTTCAGTTCTATTTTGATACAAAACCAATAAAAGGGACATTGGATCAACTGGTTGATTTATTTGATGAGCAGGTTGTGGATCGAGCAATTAAGATGGGGGCTTGCAATATTTATCATGCATGTGTTCATAACATGCTTCATGAGAAGAGTGAGCAAATGGTTAGAGCGTTATATAAATCAGCAGCATTTACTGTGCAAGCGATTCATTATCAACAAACAGGGGAATATGTAGGTTCTCAAAAGGCGTTGTTAGAAGTTGTAGATGGAGAAAATAGAGAGGTTGTTCGTATAAGTTTAGAATTAAAAAGTGGAGCAGATGTTGAATTTGATAAGATGTCTCACCTACTGTTTGAGTGGTCAAAAAGGTATATCAATAGAGCGTAAAGTTAGAAAGGAAAAGATAGAATGAAGAAATATGTTTATGAGCAAGTACACATTAATAAATTTTGTGGGGCAAGGTCAGAGGAACATCGTCAAATTATTGATGAGTATGCGTCAAAAGGATATCGTTATGTGGGTTTTATTCCAACAAATATTAGTGATTATGGGAAGATAAAAGACATGGATTTGGTATTTGAAATTGATGTGTAGAGTATAGTAGCTTTGAAGAAGTTTCAGGATGAGATAAGCAACTTAGGAGGGATTTCTATGTGGTTTATATTTGCGGTACTGTCAGCTGTGTTTGCAGCACTTACTTCGATATTGGCGAAGATCGGTATTGATGGTGTGAATTCGAATTTAGCAACGGCAATTCGAACGGTAGTTGTAGTGGTTATGGCTTGGGGAATGGTATTTCTAACGAATGCGCAGAATGGAATTATGCAGATTAATCGGAAAAGCTGGGTGTTTTTGATTTTGTCAGGATTGGCAACAGGGGCATCTTGGTTATGCTATTACCGTGCATTGCAGGTAGGAGAGGCATCCAAAGTAGTTCCAATTGATAAGTTAAGTGTGGTGATTACACTGATTTTAGCGTTTGTATTTTTGCATGAGTCATTTACGGTGAAGTCGCTTATTGGATGTATTTTAATTGGTGCTGGAACGTTGATTATGGTGCTATAAATGGAAATGTATTATGGATTATCAAAGGTTTTATAAGGCAAGTTTTTAGAGTAAAGGAGAACTAAAATGAAACTTTTATTTGAGATGGATAAAAAAGATTATGATCCAAATGGAGAGGCATATATTCGACCTTCTGTACGAGCCATAATTATTCAAAATGGAAAGATTGCTATGGTTTATAGTCAAAAATACAATTATTATAAATTCCCAGGTGGAGGAATGAAGCAGGGGGAGAATCAAGAAGAAACGTTGATTCGCGAGACGAAAGAGGAAGTTGGTTTAATTATTATTCCAAGTTCGATTTGTGAGTATGGATATGTGCATCGTATACAAAAAGGAGAGCGTGAACCGATATTTATACAAGATAATTATTATTATTTATGTGAGGTTGAGTTGGATGTAGTTTCACAGACGCTTGATGATTATGAGATAGAGGAAGGTTTTATATTAAAGTTTGTTGACCCTAGAGTAGCGATTGCTACTAATAGGGATGGAGAACATGGAGAGCAAGACTTTATTATGATTGAAAGAGAAGCGCTTGTATTGGAACAATTGATTCAAGATGGCTATTTATAGAAAAACCCTTTCTGTAACTGGACTAAGAATATACAGAAGGGGTTTCTATTTACAGAATTATTGATTGTAGAAGATACAGAACAATCACAAATCCAAAATTAATCAACGAGAATTTAATCACATAACTCTTTGTAGCATTTGGATTATGTTTCTTAAATTCACTAAATGTAATCAAACTAGCAAGCGAAGCAATCAGTGTACCACATCCGCCAATATTCACAGCAGGTAACAAGCTTTGATAATCGGCTGTAAAATGTGACAACAACACCGCACTAGGTACATTACTAATCACCTGACAGGAAAGAATCCCAAACAACAACGTATTGATAGGAAGAATCTTTTCAAACAAAGTACTTACTGCAGGAATTCTCGCCATATTTCCACTAAACACGAAGAACACACAGAACGTCGCAAGTAATGGATAATTCACTTCTTTAATCGCTTTTTTATCTAAGAAAAGCAAGCTAATCGTAATCACAATCGTTCCTAAAACATAAGGAACAACTCGAAATACAATTAAGATACTAGCAATAAACAACACAGAGTAAATTAACGTTCGCTTTTTATCTAATACATAATCCGTATCATTTTTCAGTTTCAAAGGAATCGGCTTCACAAACAAACAGCAAATTACAATTATTATCGTTGCCGTCAAGAAAGCTGGAAGCATAATCTTCACAAACTCCACTGTATCAATTTGATAATAGGAATACATATATAGGTTCTGCGGATTCCCAAATGGGGTAACCATCCCACCTAGATTCGCCGCAATATTTTGCATAATAAATGTAAATGCCATTGCCTGCTTATTCCCAGTGCTATTCAGTACAAAAAATCCCAACGGTAAAAATGTAAGGAGTGCCATATCATTTGCCAACAACATGGAACCGAAAAAAGTGATAAACACAAGTCCTAACGTTGCATTTCGTAAGTTATGCAATTTAATTACAATGGTTTTACTAATAATTTCAAACACATGAATATGTGAAAATGCACTTACAACAGCAAGTGTACAAAATAAAGTAGCAAGTGTCTGCCAGTTAAAATACCCAAGATAGCTTTTATCAATAGGAACAAAAATACATGTGATTAACATAGCGACAGTTGCGATGGTTAAAACAGCTTGATTTTTCATAAAAGAAAAAATCATCTCAAGTGGCTGCTTTTTCTGTGGTTCATTTATCGATGAATTCATGTTAGAGTTACGATGGATATATTCCCTCGGCTCTATGTAGGAATTTTCGTTCATAAGTAACCTCTTTCTATAACGTGTTAATTTCTTACCAACAATAGATTGTAACAGATTGGAGGGGAAATGCAAAGATGTATTGCAAAAAAGATATAAATGGTATCAATGATATTAAAATGTTGACATAAGACATATAAAAGAATACAATATTAGTATCAATGATTCTAAAACTTGAATCATTTATTTCTCATGAGAGGTGAAAACGATGACGGACTGTACGATAAAAAGTATTGAGGAAGTAAAAAAGTTTTTAGAAGAAGCTAAGAAATTAGCACTTGATAGAGAAAGGAGATATATTAACAATGAAGAGTGGGCAAATGGTAGAGTGAATAAGACACGTCTATATATAGCTGAAACACAAATATCATTAGAACATATTTGGAAGGTTATATCAGAATTACAGGTAAATAACTATAGTTCGACTAAAAAAGATGTTAATCCTAATTTTCCGAATGAAGAGGTGTGGATATTTGGTATAAAAAAAGTAATGGTAGATGAACTACAAGATTTGTACATAAAACTAAAAATTCGAAGGATAGAGAGTAAATTTTTATTGCTGATGTCTTTTCATCCAGAAATGCCTTCTAGAGAGAATAAAAAATTAACATTCCCATATAAGGATTTTGATGGGGAATAAAATATTATAGTGATTATGTTTATTGCAAAGGGAGCAATTAATATGAATAGAAAAATGATGTGTATTCAATGTGGTAATTTTGACGAGTATGAAATGAAAATGGTAATTAGAAAATACAGAGGAGAAGATTATTCATTTGATTTAGAAGTAAATGTACCATTTTGTAAAAAATGTGGGGCTCCGCTCGTAGATGAAGAAATAGAAGAAGCAATTAGTCGCCAAGCAAATAAAAAAATTAGAGAAATACGAGGTATTATATCAACTCAAGAAATAAAGGATATTTTGAATAAATATAATGTTAGCCAAAAATTCTTAAGTAAGTTATTAGGATGGGGAGAAATTACTTTAACTAGGTATATTACAGGTGGATATACTCCGAATAAAGAGAATAGCCAAAAATTAAAGGAATTAAGTAACCCATATATTTTTCTTAAACTTTTAAATGAAAAAGAGGCAGAAGATAGTAAGATAAAAGAAGAGCTGTCTTATAAAAAATCATACAAAAGAGTATATGAAGCGATAAAAGAAGTGGAATATCAAAAAGGAAAGATATATTGTGTTGTAAACTGGTTTTTAAGTCAATCTACAGACGATAATCCACTTACCCATTTAGCGCTACAGAAGTTACTTTATTTTGTGCAAGGATGGAGTATAGCATTAAGAAATGAGTGGTTTTTTGATGATTGTTGTGAAGCTTGGATACATGGAGCTGTGTATCGAGATGTTTATGAAGAATTTAAATTCTTTAAGTACAATCCATTACCTAAGCTTAATAGAGAAAGTGATTTGAATTCTGAGGAAATTACATTTTTAGAAGAAATCAAGAAAAATTATTTTGATGTTTATACTGCAAGAATGCTAGAGAATATTTGTCATAAAGAAACTCCTTATATTCTTATAAGAGAGAGCTATGAGGAAAGGCAGAGTTGTAGTGAAGTCATAAACAAGGAGGTAATTGAAACATATTATAGAAAGGTTGCAAAAGAATATGATATTACGCAAGAGAATATGAAGGGAATCAAACTATATTTGTATAAACTTCTTTCTGAATAATTTGGGTTATTTGTATTTTAATAAGTCTAGTGTATATAATTTATGCTAGACTTGTTTTATTTTAAAAGAGGAAGATGAAATAGGGGATAATCTACCAATGAGCAAACGGTTCTATTCAAATATTATTGAAATTTCCCTCATAAAATGTTATGCTTTCAACGGTAAATTTACAATTTAGGAACATAATAAAATTAACGAATGAATCACAATCTATAAAATAACAATAGACAATATCCAAATAAAAAGCGAGGAAAACCATGATTAAAGCAACAAACCTATCTTACTCAGTCCCTGGGAAAGATTTATATAACAATATTTCATTCACATTAGAAGACGGTGTCCACTGCGCCTTTATCGGCTCCAACGGAACAGGCAAAAGTACCTTAGCCCACATCCTTATGGATCCAGAAGAATACATGTATGACGGTAAATTAGAAATTGAACAACCATGTCGTATCGGCTATGTAAGCCAATTTATGCAAGTAGACCAACCAGAAGAAGTAACCGTTTTTGAATACCTAAGCGAAGACTTCCGTAAAATTGAAGCCGACATTGAAGCTATCTGTACTGAGATGGGGATAACTGACGACCTAGACTCTGTTATGGAACGCTACCAACAAGTACTAGACGCATTCCAAGCTATCGACGGCGACAACTACGAAAGCAACATCACAAAGCAATTAAACTTAGCAGACCTAAGTAAACATAAAGACCAAAAGATCTCCAATCTAAGTGGCGGTGAATTCAAATTAATTCAAGTAATCCGTGAATTACTAACAGCACCAGACTTAATGATTATGGATGAACCAGACGTATTCCTTGATTTCGAACACTTAAATGCCTTGAGAAACCTAATTAACTACCACAAAGGAACGATGTTAGTAATCACCCATAACCGTTACCTACTAAATCACTGCTTCAACAAAATCCTTCACCTTGAAAATAAAGAAGTACAAGAATTCGACGGAAGATACATTGAATACAATTTCTCTTTACTTCAAACAAAAATCGAATTAATGGAATTATCGATAGCTGATACGGAAGAGATCGAAAGACAAAAGAAACTAGTAGAAAAACTAAGAGCAGAAGCTACCTACTTCACCGATGCCGCAAGAGGACGTTCCTTAAAGGCAAGGGTATCCTTACTAGAACGTTTAGAAGCCAGAAGAATCAAAGCACCATTTGTAGACATCCCTCAACCAGATATCAATTTAGTAACGGATAAAGAGTTAGAAGAGGATACAATCGTTCTAGAAGTGAAAGACTATAGTGTAGGATTTGAAGAAATGCTATTAGAACACGTTGACTTTGCCATCAAGGCGCGCGAAAAAGTTGCGTTAATCGGTGCAAATGGAACTGGAAAAACAACATTACTTCATCAAATCTTAGAGAACAACAAAGAATCCATTCATATCAACGAAGAAGTACAGCTTGCCTATTTATCTCAAACTCAAGGTGAAATGTTAGACGAATCCAATACCATTCAACAAGAATTTATGAACCTTGGATTCCCAACTTACGACGACGCAGCAGAACACCTTGCAAAATACGGTTTTGAAGGAGAAGAACTTCATAAGAAAATCAGTGCGTTATCTGGTGGGGAAAAGAACTTACTACAACTTGCCAAAATCTCTATTAGCAATGCAAATATGTTATTACTAGATGAACCAACAAGTCATTTAGACACCTATTCACAGATTGCATTAGAAGAAGCTATTGCAGACTATAACGGAGCAATCCTTATGATTTCCCATGATTTCTATACAATCGCAAACTGTATGGATTACGTGTTACTAATTGAAGACAAAACAGTTCGCAAGATGAGTATCCGTAAGTTTAGAAAGATGATTTATGCAAATCATTTTGAAATGAATTACCTTGAATTAGAACAACAGAAAAAAGAAATAGAAACAAAGATTGCATTAGCACTAAAAGAATCTGATTTTGAAAAAGCAAAAACACTTGCAGAGAAATTAGAAGAAATTATCAAATCTTTATAGCAATAAAATCAAACTATAACAGTTGAGTTATTGTGACATTAAAAAGGAGAACGTTATGTTATTTCTAGAATACCCAAAGTGTACAACATGTAAAAAGGCGAAAAAGTGGTTAGATGAACATGGCGTAAGTTACGAAGACCGTGATATTAAGCTAGAGAATCCATCAGCCGATGAAATGAAACATTTTCATCAATTAAGTGGAATGCCACTAAAGAAATTTTTCAATACAAGTGGTATCTTATACAAGGAAATGCAGTTAAAAGACAAGCTTCCAACGATGACAGAAGAAGAACAATATGAACTACTTGCAACAGACGGTATGTTAGTAAAACGCCCACTTGTTGTTGGTGATGATTTTGTATTAATCGGATTCAAAGAAGAAGCTTGGGCAGAAAAGCTTATTTAACCCTTCTTAATCGAGTATGTGAAGAAAACTCTGTAAAATACAGTTCTTCTATGATAAGTATTGAGTTGGTAAGCATCAAAAAGCTTCCAACTCTTGTTTTATATATACTCATTTTCCAGATGTATTTACGTTCTCTCACGAAATACATCATGAGATCGAATCTTCTCCATTGTCTTATTATATGTATAAAGTGGTATATCAATGATATCATGATTCGACATTGTCAAACGTCCTTTTTCTGCGTGTATCACTTCAAATTTATTAATGATAACATCCCGACCAGCTTGAATAAAATTGTATGGTAATTCTTTCAACATCTGTTTAATGGTACGTGCACTTATCATATAAGTTTCTTTCGTCGTAACGACTTGTAGTCTCCTATTCAGTGTCTTTATGTAAAGAATCTGGTCTTGTCTTACATCTATATCTTCGCGATCTACGCAAAGAGTAATAATCTCCGTATTACTCTCTTCCATACTCATCTGACCGCGTTTCATAAGCAAAACACGACAGAATAATTGTTCTAACGTGTGAGCTGTATACGGTTTCGTTAAAAATGCGTCCGGATGAAGTTCATTTGCTCGTTCTATGTACTGTCCGTGTTTCGTCACGAATACTAAAAATGAGAATGGATGATACTTTCGAATCAAATGTCCTACAGATAACCCACTTTTTTTTTCCAATTTCAATATCTAAAAGAACAAAATCTATGTTCTTTTCCTTAATATGCTGTCGTAGTTCACCTTCTGCGCATGAGAACTTTGTGATCTCCACGCCAACGTTATATAGATTGGCTAATTGCATAATTCCATTATAATGACGGTTCAAAGTGTAATCGTCATCATCTACTACTAGTACATTTAAAAGCATATGTATCAACTCTTCCTCTCTTTTATTCGAAATTCTTGTCAAAAGCTACTGATATTTAAAATGTATTTTGATTAGACGTAAATCCTGAAGTGCCGTTAGATGGTATGTAAGTATAATGGAAAAATGAAAATTTGGCTATAGATTTTTTCTTAATTCGAATATAACTTGCGTCTTTTGCGTGTTTGTTTGTATATTTTGAGTTCGAGAAAGGGACATTTTTCAGATGCCCCCTTTGAATGGTTAAGAATTGGTAGTAGTCTTGAACTTTTCCTTCATTCCAGCTGGAAGTTTTGGTTGATGGAATACAAATCTACAATTGCTATTCACTTCTTTTTTTAATTGTATATCAGCAAGTGCTTTTGTTGCTTTTAACAATATATTCATTTCTTCACCTCCTCTCTTATATAATCTCCTTAGAGACAGACTATATTGTTGTGTCTTTTATTGCTCTATTTCTCTTTTCATAGCGTACTTTTGATTAAAAGCTACTCGTATTAAAAATGTATTTTCAAGTAAGCGTATATCCATTGAACCGCCATATTTATGAGCTAACTCCTGTATTAGAATTAACCCTTTTCCATGAGAAACTTTATCCTTTTTAGTTGTCTCAAAGACCCCGCTATCAAGAATTCTTGGTTTTACTACATATGGATTGCTACATTCAATGAATACTCTTTCCTCATGTATATAGGTACGAAATAAAATATGTCGTTCCATTTTGTTTCGTATCTTTTCACAAGCTTCAATGGCATTGTCTAGTAGATTTGTAACGATTGAATTCAAATCAAGAAGAGGAATGCTAATTTCTTTTACATCAATTTCACATCGCAATGAGATCTGATATTTATTTGCTTTTGCTTCTTTTTCGTACAATATAAGTAAAAGGAATGAATCGCTCACATTTGGAATTTCTGCTTTATTTATGTTCGGTACAAGCTCATTCATAAATTCTTTCAACTCAATCAACATATTATTTTCTAATAAAAGTGCGATAGTGTCTAAATGATTTCCGATATCATGATATTTCTTGTTGGCTTCGTCAATTTGGCTTTGTATGTCATGTAAAACCTTAAATTGTGTATCTGTAAATGCAATAATGCGTTGATATTCTTTTTCGTTTCTTCCGTATGCAATAGAAAGGCAGAGTGAGATAACAAGTAATATAAATTCCAAACAAAGAAATAATATTGTGATAAAATTAAAGTTGTTAACACTTTTCCACGAGATACTTGGTAAGAAATTGAATATCATTACAATAAAAAAATCCTCCAGTAACCCGAAAACTACTAAATAAAATACATATTTATGATTGACCAATTCCCCATATCTTCGTTTTAATCGATATAAAAAATAGAAAACAAGAATGGCAATTGCGTTCATTATAAATACTCCAAATAATCTATATCCTGTAGCAACTAACACATTTGATGCATCTATTCTTAATACTTTAACCAATATGTAACTTAAAAAGAAATCTGCCCATGTGCTTGTTATCATTGAAAACGTTAGATAACATATAACAGTTTTTCTAGCAATATGAAAATACCGAACAGCATAACAAAATAATATTACTAGATAACTATAATTCGTAACAACACTTCCAACTGGTGATTCGCTAAAATACCCTTCTAACAGATTGTTCCCTAAACATAACATTATCAGAAGAACTAATGACCACAGCATCGTTCGCATTTTCTTCTTTTCTGTTGCAACTTTTGTCAAAAAACAATACCATGCAACTGGCTCAATTAATTCTACGCATTCAATTAGCACAGAAAAAATTATATGTTCCATATAATCCCCCGTTTCTAATTGCCCCTTTTTCAACAATATTATAGCATATACATTTTTTTGCGACAATTCTTATTCTTTTACACAATTCGTCATGTTGCAGTAATTCGAACAGTATAAAGACTTATATTTATAACACATGTATCGAACTTGAAGCCGAATTTTTCAGCTAAGTCATAAAGTGATTTTGTATAAATGGCTTTGTCTGAATCCACTTCTTTGACATTTATAGATATACATGCAAATCTAAGCTCAATTATTCCGTTACATTCCCCTTTTTATATGATAAAATATAAGAAGGCAATTTTAAATAGGGAGGTGCAAAGATGGAATGGGCAGGTTGGGTTAGTCTATTTATATTAATATGTGCGATTAATATACCTGGAGATGTTAAAAAGTTAAAGCGAAAAGTAAGACTATTGGAAACAAAGTTAAAACAAAGAGAAACCAAGAAGGAGGTAGAAAATGTTATGTCTCTAATTATTCAAGGACTTGTAGGAGAAGAGTGTATTATTGAAAGTGATTCTGCTGCATTTACAGGGGCGACAAAAGTGGAGTGTAAAGTACTGGAAGCAGATGAAGAATGGATTAAGATTTCATTTTTAGATAAGAAAAAAGGTCTCTGTACAAAAATTATTAGAATTGATGCAATTGATAATATTGAATTAAAAGCATAAAGAATCATATAAAAACAAGAATAATCAAGATAGGAGTTAAGACAGATGAGAATACATAACCCGATAATAAAAGGATTCTATCCAGACCCAAGTGTATGCAAGGCAAATGGAAAATACTATTTAGTTTGTAGCTCATTTGAGTACTTCCCAGGAGTACCACTATTTGAAAGTGAAGACTTAGTTCACTGGAAGCCAATCGGTCATTGTCTCACGAGAAAGAGTCAAGTGGATTTAGAGTGTATCAACAGTTCAGGCGGTGTGTTTGCACCAACCATTCGTTATCATGAAGGAACATTTTACATGGTAACAACCAATGATACTTATCACAAAAACTTTTATGTAACAACCAATGATATCTACGGGGAATGGTCAGAACCAATCTTTGTAGATCAAGGTGGTATTGATCCGTCTTTGTATTTTGAAGATGGAAAAGCTTACTTTATGAGCAATGGAAGTGATGAAGACGGCAATGGCTGTATTTTTCAATGTGAGATAGATATTAAAACAGGTGAGAAGCTGACGGATAGTGTACCAATATGGAAGGGGTCAGGTGGACGATACCTAGAGTCACCGCATTTATTCCGCTTTGGTGACTGGTATTACTTAACCGCTGCAGAAGGTGGCACAGAATACGGTCACATGATTACATATGCAAGAGGAAAAACACCATATGGACCATTTACGTCCTATCCAAAGAATCCTGTGTTGACCAATCGAAATCTTGGCGGACACCAGAGTTTGATTCAAGGGATTGGACATGGAGATTTGATTCAAGATGACCAAGGGAATACGTTTTTAATTTGCTTAGGATTCCGACAAGAAGAAATGTGGGTTCCTTATCACCATTTGGGAAGAGAAGTATTTATGGTTCCAGTTACATGGACAGAAGATGGTTGGTTTGAAGCGGGTGAACAAGGCATAGTAAAAGAAGAGATGGAAATGCCAATATCTGTGAAGGAAAATGCAGAACCAATGGATTACTCTGTTTCCTTAGAGACTATGAAACAAGAGAATCCAAGATGGATTTATCGAAGAAGATTCGATGCAGAAAATTATGAGTTTGGTGAAAATGAAATTCGTCTCTGTGGAAATGCGAAAACCATTAGCGATGTAGACGCACCAACTTTTATTGGAATTAGACAATCCGAATTTAATACTCATTTTGAAGTAAAAGTGGAATCAGAAGCAGATGAAGCAGGAATTACTATGTATTTAGATGAAAATCACCATTACGATTTGGCAATGGTTCGAGATAGAGAAGAATACAAAGTCATTCTTCGATTATGTGTTGGAGATGTGAAATCTATTGTACATAGTGAAGTTATCAAGGGAAACAAAGAAGTATTATTTATCGTAGACACAGAGGCAAAATTTTATCATTTTAAGGCTGTCATAGATGGAGAAGAAAAGAATATGGGGATTGCACAAGCAAAGTATCTTTCTTCAGAAGTAGCAGGTGGTTTTACTGGTGTTGTATTGGGAATGTATGCAACGAACCAAACAAATGATAAAAGATGGAGCCGTTTCAAAGAGTTAATCTGGAAACAGTAATTGTACCAATCCATAGAGGGATTCATATAATAAACTAAATGCAAAAAGTGAGTAGTTTTGTTATGAAAAAAATCGATCCCGATAAGGTAAACGTGGAATTCCGAGACAAGGTTACGCCACTTGGCCCAATTTATGAAAGAAAATATACGATGACACATTCCGATGAGACTGCTGAACTATTTGTAACCATTGGAACAAAATATGCAAATGACAAAATGATTGATATGCGCGACGAGGTTTTGCTTGCCTTTGAATTCTCACCAGATGGCCTTCTATTAATGGGAGAGGTAATCGTAGATGGTGAAGGAATTTCAGGAAATGCAGAACGTAGAAATGAAATTTTTGCAAGAGAAATGGGAACAGCTTTACAGGCAATCCGATATGCAGATGATGATTTCTACCAAGCCAATCTAGCATTAGACCATGTTCCCGTATATATATGGTTCCGTTCTGACGATCCAGCTTATAATAAATTGTATGACTATGGAACAATGAGTGAATACAAATAAGAATTATCCTTGTAGATAGATGTGTAATCATGTATTTACAAGGATTTTTTTGTACATAATATTTCCATAGAAGAACATAGAAGCATTTCGAAATAGAATGATGAGAGGTAGTTGTTTTGATGTCATCCAAAAGTACATTTATTATATATGTTGTGGTTGTCTTAATTTTAAGTGGAATCGGTTATGGAATCGAAAGAAGTACAAAACAGAAAGTATCCAGAATACTATCTTCTAAGTTAAACAAGTCAATGAAACAAGTGGTGGTAGTTCGAGAAAAAGAAGAACAAGAGATTTTACTAGAGGACGTAGTTGAGGGGGATTTTGTTCTTATCAGTGCAAAAGAAATTATACCAACTGATGGAGTGATTATAGATGGAAGTGCATTTATAGACGAGTCTATCTTTACAGGAGCAAGTATTTCACAAGAAAAAGGTGTAGGGGAACGAATTATTCAAGGAAGTCGTGTCCTAGCAGGAAAAATAAAATATCAAGTGACAAATCTGCCAAAAAAAGAAGATGCTACTCAAGATATTCATACAGGGAAAAGAAAAGACTTTTGCAGTAGTGCATTAGACATGATATCAAAGCATTATATATGGTTCGTACTAGTACTATTCGTAATAGCAACATTCATTTATTATATGCTAAATAAAAGCAAGGAACCATCCGACGTTGTTTTTATTGCCAACATAGTAATTGGATATCCATGTATCATGTATTTTGCATTATCCTTCACTCGTAGTCTTGGAGTTAAGAAAGGACTAGAATATGGCTCGTTATTAAAGAAAATAGACTTCACAAAATGGAAAAGCCTAAATTGGGCTAAGAAATCTCAAGTAGTAATACTTGATAAAACAGGAACAATTACCGAAGGTCAGATTGTAGTAAAGGACATCCGTCCATTAATACGAATCTCAGAAGATAAGTTGTTACAGATTGCTGCATCTCTAGAAAGCAAATCCAATCACTTAGCCAGCGAAGCAATTCTCAATCAGGCAGAACGGAAACAGATTGAATTGCTAGAAATAGATGATGTTACCCAAACAATAGGATTTGGAATAAAGGCTAAGATAGATGAGACTAGATACCTTCTTGGGAATGAAGCTTATATAAGGAAGCAAGGATTGATTGAAAAAGAAGCAATGGAAATTGCACATGAGTATGAACTAGATGGCAAGTCACCAATTTTCATAGGAATGAATCATCAAATAATAGGACTTATTAGTGTGATAGATTCTATTCGCAACGATTGTGTAGAGCTGGTTGCTCATCTCAAACAAATGGATTTTCAAGTAGCTATGTTGACAGGAGACGACCAAAGAGTTGCCAATATGGTTGCCCAAGAGGTTGGAATAGAAGAAGTGTATAGGGAGGATTCTGCTCGGGCAAAAGAAAAACGTGTAAAGATCTTAAAAGAACAATATAACCTTGCGCTTATGATAGGGAATGGTAGAAATGATGTAGAGGCTATCATACAAAGTGATATAGGAATTGCTCTACCAGATAGTGATAAAAATGTAATCCATGCAGCGGATATTATCTTAATGAATCATGAGTTGCAAAATGTAACAGCAACCCTACAACTATGTAGCATCGTATACTCCGTAGAAAAGCAAAATTGGATGTGGATTGGTATTTATCATGCAATAGGAATTTTAGTATCCATTGGGGTTATCTTTGGGATGAAAGGCATTTTGTTATCGGATAGTCTGGATTGGGTAATCCTTGGTATAAGCTTGTTTGTAATTGGATTGGGTATCATTCGTTTAAAGTGTTTTCAACCAAGGTGGTATAAATTAGGAGAAAGTTGTTGTAGTTGTACAAAAACAGGTAAAGAAAATGATTAATATTACGAAAAAAGGATTCTTCTAACACAAGCTATCCTCAAGATGATATAATTGTAGTAGGCTAGTCAATCTTGAAAGGAGGGGTAGTATGAGTAGGAAGAGTCATATTATATGTTTAGGGGTTATATTAACCATAATATTTACTACACTGATACCAAGTACAGCACCTGTGAAAGCAGCCAGTACAACTTCTGTAGAAACTGAGATTACCTCGCAAAAAGAACTTATTCAAGCAGTGTATGAAAATATGCTTGTTCGAAACAAAAACTTTTCCATTCGATACGATGGGAATTGGGAAGATGTTTACGATAATGACATAAACAGTCTGTTGGATGACGTATTTGCAATTGACGATAAGGATACATCAGATGACTTTGATTATTTAAAGTCCAATGTGAAGAAATATTCACTAATACTATCAAGTAATGGAATTACATCCACATTTAACTTTACAATCACATACAGGGAAAGTGCAAGTCAGACCAAAAAGGTCAATACTCTTGTTGCAAAGGCACTAAAAAGTTTAAATATTGAGGATGCTAGCCGTTATACGAAAGTAAAAAAGATTCATAATTACATTGTGAATAAACTCTCATATGATACAACTTATCGTAATTATACGGCATATACGGCATTAGTGAAAAAGAAAGCTGTTTGTCAGGGATATGCCTTGCTCTTCTATAAAATGGCGACGGAGGCAGGAGTACCTTGTAGAATCGTTTGTTCCGATGACCACGCATGGAACATCGTTAAGATGGGAAGTAATTGGTATCACGTAGATACAACATGGGATGATCCGATTAGCAAGAAACCTGTTTTACGTTATGATTATTTTCTAAAGGGAACCAATGCTATGTCAGACACACACATTTTAACAGAGGAATATACGACAGCTGCATTTAAAAAGAAATTTCCAATTAGTAAAACTAATTATAAAAGATAAGTATTAAGATAATACTATAAATTTAAATATTATAAGAAAAGAGCCGATGCTCCTTATTTTTCTTTTACAGATAAATAAGGAGTATCTTTTATATAAAATCGCCATAAGAAATCTTTCGCTTCTTCTGCATAATCAATATTGATACGTTTAGCAGCTTTTATCTCAAATGATTCGGAGGATTTGGGTTCTTCTAGATAGAGATTGGAATGGATTAAATCAAGACCATTTTCCTTTTTCGTAATATCCATAGCGATACAGAGCTTTCCAGGACCGTTACATAGGTTTTTTATCTTGTCCATCTTACGTCGTTTCTTCATTAATTCAATTCCCTCTAATGGTTCTAAGGCACGAATAAGAACACCTTGTGCAGTGCCCTTTTGATTTACCACTACATTCATACAATGATACATTCCATAGATAAGGTACACATACGCTACGCCACCCTCTTCATATAGTGTAGAAGTGCGAGGTGTAATTTTTCCACTGTAGGCATGAGAACCTTTATCTAGAATACCCATGTAAGCTTCTGTTTCTACAATGCGACATTTTACAATTCCTTCTTCGGTTTCGTGAACCAATATTTTACCTAGAAGTTTCTGTGCAACAGTTATGGCATCGTCCATAAAAAAATCATGACGTAATCGTTTGGTATTCAATTCCTTTTCCAACTCCTTCTTAAACTAGCCCTATATGTTTGAAACACTCCAGTAAAGGTACTGGAGTGTTAAAGTAATAGGAAATATTATTTTGTTTTCAAAATCGATTGATTATCGATTCATTTCGCTTTGTGGACCGCTTGTGTTATGGTTCATAATAACTTGATTGATTTCTTTTAAGCTTGTTGATAATAAGTCGCCAGGGATTGTATTTTTAACGGATGCAGTAGCATTACCATATGCCATTGCTTTTTTACAATCCATATCGGAAGAAAGTAAACCATAAAGTGCACCAGAGATATAAGCATCTCCACTACCAATACGGTCAACCACTTCAATATTTCTGTAAGGCTCTTCTTCATAGTATTCATCTTTACGTGCATCGTAAACGATAGAACCAAATGTATGAGATTTTGGACTATGAACGATACGTTGTGTTGCAGCAACAATGGAGATTGGATACTCTTCTGTAAAGCTCTTAAGAATTTCTTTTGCATTACCAGTTTTTAGGAATGTAAGACGTGCGGTATCTTCAGAACAGAAGAAAATGTCTACATAAGGAAGGATTTCTTCAATGCATTCTTTGGCTTCTGCGCCTGTCCAAAGGTTAGAACGGAAGTTAACATCGAAAGAAATAAGAGTTCCTTTCTCTTTAAAACGTTTGATCATTTCAATGGCTGTTTTTCTAGTTTGTTCGCTTAATGCTAATGTGATACCACTTGTATGGAAACAACGTGTGCTTTCATAGATTTCTTCTGGGAAATCTTCTAAAGTGATGTAATTGATTGTAGAATGTCTACGGTCATAAACCACATTTGGTTTTCTAGGATATGCTCCGTTTTCATAATAATAGATACCAAGTCTAGCGTCCTGAGTTTTATCATGTACTAAGAACTCATCGCTAACACCTAAAAAGGCTGCTTCATTTCGAATGAAAAGACCGATATCATTATCAGGAATCTTAGAGATAATCCCTGTGCGTAATCCTAAAATTGAGGAACCAGAAATTACATTTAATTCTGCACCACCAGCTTGTTTTTTTAGTACATCTCCACGAACTAGACGTTCATTTACAGGAGCTGCTAATTTTAATAAAACCTCACCTAAAGCAAGTAAATCGTATTTTTTGCTACTATTCATAGAGCTATTTCCTTTCCGTTAATTTCTTATTACTCTATTAAAATTTTATGTTTCCAGAGATCATTTGTCAATATAAACTCCACCTTAGGATACACGAAAATTAGAAATCTATACTTCCCTTGCGAGACTAAGGGAAATAAGCTATACTAAATGATAAAATAAACAGTATTTGGAGATACTAATAAATAGTTAACTGATTCAAATTTAGAATATGGAGGAATCAATGAAAGAGTTTACCTATGTCATTACAGATGAAGACGGAATGCATGCGCGACCAGCAGGGATGCTTGTAAAAGAGGCAAATTTATTTCAAAGCAGTATTCAAATCGGTCGAGCTGGTAAGTTTGTAGATGGGAAAAGGATTTTTGGAATTATGAGTTTGGGGATAGGACAAGGAGATGAAATTACCTTAAAGATTGATGGAGTAGATGAAGTAAAGGCAGCAGGAGCAATTGAAACATTTTTAAAAGAGCACATGTAAATGATAATTGCTGGGGAGGGTATAAATGAGAATAGTAAAAGGTAAAAGTGTATTTGAGGGAATTGTAATTGGAAAAGTTGCAATTTATAAGAAAGGACAGCTTCCGGTCAAAAGTTATATCATTGAAGATGTAGAGGAAGAACTTCGAAGATTAGAATTGGCAAAAGAGGTTGCATTAAAACAGTTGCAAGAACTATATGAAGAAGCAATGCTTAAGATTGGAGAAGCTAAGGCAATGCTTTTTCAAGTACATCAAATGATGTTAGAAGATGCGGATTATAATACTTCCATTCGAGAAGTCATTACATCACAGAAAGTAAATTGTGAATATGCCATTCACAGTATATCAGAGCGGTTTGCAGAAATGTTTGAATCTATGGAAGATGCGTATATGCGAGCAAGAGCCATAGACGTTAGGGATATTTCCCAACGATTTATTGCAGCATTGTCAGGGCAATCGGGCGTGGTGGGAGGATTTGAAGAACCTGTGATTCTCCTTGCAGATGACTTAACACCCAGTGAAACGGTGCAATTGGATAAGGATAAGATCTTAGCAATTGTAACAAGAAAGGGTTCTAGTAATTCTCATACAGCTATTTTTGCGAGAACTATGAGTATCCCGACATTAGTAGCAACAAATATTGAATTAGATGTATCCTACAATGGGATGGAAGCCATAGTAAATGGTTTTACAGGAGAATTCATTTTACAACCAGATCAAGATACCAAGGCAAGAATGGAAGTAAAGCGCCTCTCTGAGGTAGAACGAAAAGAGTTATTACTTCAATTAAAAGGCAAGAAAAATGTAACTTTAGACGGTTACTCGATTCAGTTATCTGCCAATATTGGAAATGTAAGTGATGTTAAAAGTGTATTAGAAAATGATGCAGACGGTGTTGGACTATTTCGAAGCGAATTCCTTTATTTAGAATCCAATACTTATCCAACAGAAGAAGAACAGTTTATAAAATATCGTTGTGTTCTAGAACAGCTCAAAGGAAAGCGGGTTATCATTCGAACCCTAGATATCGGTGCAGATAAACAGGTAGATTATTTTAATATGCCAAAAGAAGAAAATCCAGCACTAGGTTGTCGTGCAATTCGACTTTGCCTAGAACAGATTGATGTATTTCGTACGCAGTTACGTGCACTATATCGAGCATCTGCCTATGGTAATTTATCGATTATGTTTCCGATGATTATTTCCTTAGATGAAGTATTAGTAATCAAGGAAATCTGTGAAAGCGTGAAACAGGAACTAGACAGTGAGGGGATTGCATATGACAAAGAGGTGCAACTTGGAATTATGATTGAGACACCAGCCGCTGTTATGGTAAGTAAAGAACTTGCAAAAGAAGTTGATTTTTTTAGTATAGGAACCAATGACTTAACACAGTACACACTTGCTATTGACCGGCAGAATCCTAAGCTGGATAGGATTTATAATGCACATCACCCAGCGGTATTTCGAATGATAAAAATGGTGGTAGATAGTGCCCATACATATGGAAAATGGGTTGGCATCTGTGGAGAACTTTGTTCCGACCTAGGACTAGTTGAGGTGTTCTTAAGTATGGGGGTAGATGAATTATCCGTATCACCAAGTGCGGTATTACCATTACGTAAGAAGATTCGAGGTCTTACATTAGAATTTACTAGAGAAAAGATATTAGAGAGCATTTAAAAATTATTATATTTGAATTGATAAGGCTTTATAAGCTTTAGAACTTTTATGAAACGTGCGAAAACAAACGTTGTTTTTGCACGTTTTTTGTGTGTTCTCATACATTAATATTGACCTTTGAAAAAAGGTTTGATTAAGGAAAGGAGTATTTGCTGTATGAATAATAAATCTTGTGGATGCAACAAATGTATGCCGAAACCAACACAATGTATGGCTACAAAATCGGTATGCAATGATTGTAAGAACAATACTTGGTCAGATTGCAATGATAATTTTGATTGCAACAAATTCAATAACATGGTAAAGAAGAGCAACGAAATTAGTGGTTGTAAAAATAGTAACAAAAAATCCAACACTTGCGCATGTCAAAATGATTACAAGAAATCATATGCATGTGGTACCCAAAATAATAACAAAAAATCTTGCACATGTGAATGTCGTGAATGTCGAGAATGTCCATTAAAAGGTCATTATCAAGAAGTATCCAACAATGAGTGCGCACCAGAGTTTGCTTGTGAAGTAGATTCTTTACCACTTGGAATGGCATACGTTCCTTATCAAGAGTGGAATTGCAATGTATCCAATGCATGTCAAGGTCTCTGTGACGGTACTATCTTCCCAGAGTTAGTAAAACCTTTTGGATGCACTCCATGTAATCAAGAAAGGAGAAACTGGTAATTATGAATGAAGTATGTCGCAAGCAATTATTAGAATTTATCTATCAGTTAGATTTCGCAGTAGATGATATTGTTCTTTATCTTGATACACATCCTTGTGATCAAAAAGCATTAGAATATTATGCAGAATATAGAGACCTTAGATGCGAAGCAATCAATGAGTATACAAAGTATTTTGGACCAATCACAAACGAAAACGTTATGGGTTGTGATTTTTGGAATTGGGTCAGAGATCCTTGGCCTTGGGAAGGAGAATGTTAGTATATGTGGAATTATGAAAAGAAGCTGCAATATCCAGTAAATATTACAAAATGTAATCCTCAGATGGCACAGGTTATTATTAGTCAATTCGGTGGGCCAGATGGTGAATTAGCAGCGTCTATGCGTTATTTATCACAGCGTTATGCGATGCCATATCGTGAAGTAGCTGGAGTTCTTACAGATATCGGAACAGAAGAATTAGCACACATGGAGATTATTAGTACGATTGTATATCAGTTGACAAAAGACTTATCTCCAGAAGAAATTAAATGTTCTGGATTTGACAAATATTATGTTGACCATACAACTGGTTTATGGCCACAGGCAGCAGGAGGGATACCATTTAATGCTTGTGAATTCCAGAGCAAAGGTGATCCAATCACAGACTTATTTGAAGATTTAGCTGCAGAACAAAAAGCTCGCTCCACATATGATAACATTTTACGTCTCATTTGTGATCCAGAAATCTGTGATCCAATTCGATTCTTAAGAGAAAGAGAAATTGTGCATTTCCAAAGATTTGGAGAATCATTAAGATTAGTGCAAGAAAAATTAGACAGCAAAAACTTCTATTACTTTAACCCAGCTTTCGACAAACCATGTAATTGCGAAAAATTATGTGCATGTGAAGTAGATCAATAGACGATTAGTGCTGTGACGAATCGAAGAAATTCGTTGCAGCACTTTTTAATGTGTTTGTTACTTTACACTTATGTGCTATAATGGAGTGAAAAAGGAGGAGCACTATGAAAAATAGTAAATTAAAAGGCATATTAAATTTAATACTATGTTTGGGTATAGCAATGGCACTATTTTTAGTGGTAATCCTATCGATATCTGCTTTGGGAATGGTATCAGGATGGGAGCCGCTTGTGAATTATTTGAATGGTACCAGTGCAGTAGAAAATACACCATTTGAGAATACGTTATTAGATATCGTGTTGTCTAGCGCTCAAAATAGTGCGTTTATTTTAGGAACATCCCTTGTTGCTTTACTTATCTGGAAAAAGAAATTAAAAGACTTGGGTTTAACTAATTTAAAAAAGAATGGAAAAGATTTATTAGTAGGTTTACTAGTTGGCATTGGTGGAATTACAGTTGTATTCTTATTATTAATGATTACAGGTAGTGTAACGGTTGTGTCCGTTAGTACAGAGTATTTATCTGTAGTTTTATTAAGTTTTATTTCATACATAGGTGTGGGCCTTGGAGAAGAAATTCTTTCAAGAGGCGGTTTCATGCTTGCTTTAAAAGGTACAAGAAGCAAACTGCTTATTATTCTTGTGCCATCCGTTATATTTGGATTAATGCATATGGGGAATAACGGAATCAGTGTACTTGCGTTAGCAAACTTATTCCTATTTGGTTTATTAGCAAGTTACTGTTTTTATCGCTCAGGAAACATATGGTTTCCTATTGGAATGCACATCACATGGAACTATTTCCAAGGAAATATCTTTGGATTTCGTGTAAGTGGAACAACGAATTATAGCTTAGTAAACCTTAATATTGTAAAGGAAAATATCTTTACAGGTGGCGAGTTTGGACCAGAAGGTGGAATTGGAGTTACTATTGCATTAATTCTTATGTTCTTTGTTGTTCGATTCTATTATCGCAATCTAGGACAAAATTCATTTGAACAAGGATAATTATGTAAATGAAAAAGCACAGAGTACGATGGCTCTGTGCTTTATTGCTGAGAATATCTCAACACATTGTTAGATGATGCGCTTTCGTGATTCTTTCATTACGTTGTCGCGTGTGCTTTTGCCTTTTCTTCTGCTTCCTCAGCTTCTGCCTCAGCTACGATATCTTCAAGAACATGTATTAAGTCATGAATGGTGTTAAGTTGAACATCTCGCTCTAATATCGCATTTTGTAAGTTTTCAGAAAGCGATTCGAATTTACCACGAATTGCTGGTGCCACATATGACATATCATCACCTCATAAAACATTGTGTCCCTATTTCAAATTTATTATGCATTTGATTTTCTTTTTGCCGTAAAAAAGATAAATACACAATATAAAGCAGCAAAAATCACTCCAAGAACATAAGAAATAGTAAGAGGTACATTAAAACCAATCTTCGCATTGATAATATAAGTGGAGATAATAAATGCATAGAACGCACCAGGAATCATAGCAATTAAAAATGGTTTCTTTGCGCACATTAAATATACTGAAATAATCGCAAAGCAGAAAATTGAGATTGCTTGATTACTCCAAGAGAAATATCTCCACAAAATATTAAATCCACTAGCATTTAATTTTGAAAATAGTAAAATTACAATTACAATGGCACTAATCGATAAAGAAAGGACAAGACGATTTCTTATCTTAGATTGATCGAGTTTTAGAAAATCTGCAACAATTAATCTTAAGGAACGTAAAGCGGTGTCACCAGTAGAGATTGGAAGTACGATTACCCCAATAATAGCAATCATACCACCAACATTTCCAAGCATATCTTTGGCAATAAATCCAACCATACCTACAGCAGACAAATCTTTTGCATCTGCATACATATTCATAGCGCCCATTGCAGCAGCAGCCCAAATCATAGCGATAAAGCCTTCTAAAATCATCATATTATAGAAAGTACTACGACCTTCTTTTTCGCTTTTTACACTACGACCAATTAAAGTGGATTGTGTGGAATGGAAACCAGACACAATACCGCACGCAACCGTTACAAAGAAAATAGGTAAAATCGGTGTTCCATCTGGATAAATTCCTTTCCAGTTGGAAAGAGATAAATTGGTTAATTCATATCCATTTATAAATAAACCGAAGAATACTCCAACTGCGGAAAGTAATAAAACTGCACCGAAGATTGGATAAATCTTTCCGATAATTTTATCAAT
Organism: uncultured Anaeromicropila sp.; assembly: GCA_964409685.1. Lineage (GTDB taxonomy): Bacteria > Bacillota > Clostridia > Lachnospirales > Lachnospiraceae > Clostridium_AI. Next base: position 17,713 of record CAYPEJ010000015.1, on the reverse strand, counting down.
TGGAAATAGTGTCGCAATTATGTAATAAGCAAAAATTGCTCCGTAAATCACCCAGATTACAGGATTATGTATAGAAACATCACTCATATTAAATAACTGAGTTGCACATAAGTCCCCAGGTGTTGTAACAAATACTGCAACAACTAACAAAAGTAAGAGACATAGGAAAGCGTTATAAAAACGATATGTGTTTTTCCCAAGATATTTTTGAACGAGTCCTGGCATCTGTAATCCACCTTCACGAATGGATATCATAGCCGCAAAATAATCATGAAGAGCACCACCAAATACACATCCAATAGGAATTAAGATAAATGCAATAGGTCCAAATAAAATACCTTGAATTGGTCCTAAGATAGGTCCAGTACCAGCAATATTTAAGAGTTGTATTAAACAGTTTTTCCATTTTGGCATTGGAACATAGTCTACCCCATCCTCTTTTGCAACTGCTGGTGTTTTTCGGTCATCAGGTCCAAAACACTTTTCACAGAACTTTCCATATAAAAGTGCTCCCACAAAAAGTATGGCTAGACCGATTAAAAAAGTAAACATAAAAAAAGCCTCCTTTAGAGTAAAAATTAATTTTAACGAATATATTATACTCTTCTTAAAAATAGGTGTAAATCATGGAATTTCCCTTACTTATTTCTTAAAACTTTTTATAAAAATGTCTTGGAAAATATGTAGAAATTGTATATAATGTTAGTGATTATGTTTTGAAAACGTTCGAATTAGGACTATTATTGGGAAGAGAACGTGAGGTAACATGTTTAAATAGGACATGTTTGGTAAAAATTAAGATAAATTATTTATAGAAGCAAACATAGTATTTATTATGTTTGCTTATGATTTTTGTAGTTTAGCACGAGACAAAGCCATATCATTGGGATATGGAGAAGGTCACGATTCTATTAGATAGAAATTTTATAGATAGAAAGTTTACTGAAGTTTGGCAGTTATTGAAAGGAGCATTCGTATCATGTTAAGTTCTGATATTGGAATTGATTTAGGAACCGCAAGCGTTCTTGTTTATATAAAAGGAAAAGGTGTCGTATTAAAAGAGCCATCAGTAGTGGCATTCGATAGAGATACCAATCGTATCAAAGCAATTGGTGAAGAAGCAAGATTAATGCTAGGTAGAACACCTGGTAACATCATTGCAGTTAGACCATTAAGACAGGGAGTTATTTCTGACTATAATGTTACAGAGAAAATGTTACGATATTTTATACAGAAGGCTGTAGGAAAACAACGTTTTAGAAAATTAAATGTTAGCGTTTGTGTACCAAGTGGCGTAACAGAAGTAGAAAAGAAGGCAGTAGAAGATGCAACAGCTCAAGCTGGCGCAAAAAATGTTAAGATTATCGAAGAGCCAATCGCAGCAGCAATTGGTGCAGGTATTGATATTACAAGACCATGTGGTAACATGATCGTTGATATCGGTGGTGGTACATCTGACATCGCAGTTATTTCTTTAGGTGGTACTGTTGTAAGTACTTCTATTAAGACAGCAGGGGATGATTTCGATGAAGCGATCGTTCGTTACATGAGAAAAAATCATAACCTATTAATTGGTGAAAGAACAGCCGAAGACATTAAGATTAAGATTGGTACAGCATATCCAAGAGCACAAGTGGAATCTATGGATGTACGCGGAAGAAATCTTGTAACAGGTCTTCCTAAGACAATCACAGTAACTTCTGAAGAGACAGAAGAAGCACTAAGAGAAGCAACTTCACAGATCGTGGAAGCTGTACACAGTGTGCTAGAAAGAACTCCACCAGAATTAGCAGCTGATATCGCAGATAGAGGAATCGTATTAACAGGTGGTGGAAGTTTATTAAACGGCCTAGAAGCCTTAATCGAAGAAAAGACTGGAATTACTACTATGACAGCAGAAGATCCAATGACAGCAGTAGCCATTGGAACTGGTAAATATGTAGAGTTCTTAAGTGGTAAAAAAGAATAGAGAATGTATTTCCAAAGCTATGATACTGTAACTTGTATAGACTTGTATAGACTTGTATAGAAACTCTTAAATGAGAATTTATAGGGATTCCCCATATACAGTATTATGGCTTTGGCTACCATAGAAAGGAGTTTGGATATGGTTAGAGGGTTATTTACAGCTTATACAGGCATGAATAATGAGCAAAGACGATTAGATGTTTTAACGAATAACTTAGCAAATGCAGCAACCGTTGGTTACAAATCAGAGGGAACAACCAACCAAAGTTTTGACGACATGTTAGCAGTTAAGATTGATGATTCATCCGTTTTGGTTGACCAACCAATTGGAGATTTAACATTAGGGGTTAAATTAGGAGAAGTGTATACAGATTATTCACAAGGCTCCTTAAGAGAAACAGGCAACACCTTTGATTTAGCAATCGATGGACAAGGTTTCTTCCAAGTCAGCGTTGTAAATAAAAATGGTGATGCAACTACTATGTACACAAGAGATGGTAGTTTTAAGATGACATCCGACGGATATTTAGTGGATGCAGACGGGAATCATTTAGTAGGCTCAGGTGGTCCGCTTCAAGTACCAACCGATGCCACAAATATTGTAATCAATTCTACAGGACAGATATACGCAGACGGCGAATATATAGATTCAGTTGAACTAGTCGATTTCGAAGACTATGACTATTTAGCAAAATACGGAACTAATCTTTATCAAGCAGTAGACGGAGCAGAGACGAAAGAAGCTGCTGGCTTGATTCATCAAGGATACACAGAACAATCAAATGTAAATTCAGTAAAAGAAATGGTAAATATGATTTCTATTACAAGAGCTTATGAAGCCAATCAGAAAGTCATGCAAGCTTACGACGAAACATTGCAGAAAGCATGTAATGATATCGGTAGAGTGAAATAAGGGAGGATAATTTAATATGATGAGATCATTATGGACAGCTGCATCCGGTATGAGTGCGCAGCAAACCTATGTAGATACAATTTCTAATAACCTTTCCAATATTAATACAACAGGTTTTAAGAAAGAACAAGCAGAATTCAAGTCATTATTATATCAAACAATCCAACAAAAGAGCACAGATGCAGAAGGTAATCCAAAGCCAGTAAGTGCACAAGTTGGTTTAGGCGTAAGAACATCCGCCATCACATCTAGATTTACCCAAGGAAGTTTAACAGCAACAGAAAACACATCCGACTTAGCAATTGAAGGCGAAGGTTTCTTTATGGTGCAATTAGAAGACGGAAGTGTTGGTTATACAAGAAATGGTTCCTTTAAATTCATGATCGGCAATGAAGGATTAACATTAGCAGATTCTGCAGGGCATCCAGTATTAGATGACAGTGGTTCTCCAATCGTATTACCAGAAAATCTTACTTCATCTAAAGTTACGATTGATGCAAATGGACGTGTAATGTATCCAGATGCTAATAACAATGCTGCGGCTATCGGTATTCAGATTGGAGTGGTTCAATTTGCAAACCCATCTGGTCTAGAAAAAGTATCTGGTAGTATCTTAAAAGAAACTGCAGCATCTGGTGTACCAGTGATTGAATCTCAATCTGATGGCATTACAAAGAGTAAAATTCATCAAGGCTATTTAGAAGCCTCTAACGTATCCGCAGTTGATGAAATGGTTAACATGATCGTTGCACAACGTGCTTATGAAATGAACTCCAAAGCAATTACAGCATCTGATGAGATGCTTCAACAAGCCAATAACCTTAGAAGATAGATTTTGAAAGGATAGGATAATATGTCAATATCTATAGATGGAAGTAGTTATTTAAATGTGTTACAATCTACAGGGACGGTTTCCACCAGTAAATTAGAAAATCTAGAAAACACATTAGGCAGTACAAATGTTGAAAATAGTACAGACGAAGAATTGATGGATGTTTGTAAGAATTTTGAGGCATACTTTGTACAAAAGGTTTTTGAAGAAATGAAAAAGACAGTTCATAGTTCAGATGATGAAAATGATTATATGCAATATCTAGGTGACATTTACACACAAAGTGTTGCCGAACAAATCTCCGAAAGAGGCGATGTAGGAATTGCAAAACAACTTTATGAATCTATGAAATTAAATAGTGGTAATAGCTTATAGATGCATGGAAACGTAAATGTTCGATGTGTAAGAAGGCGTCCGTTTTCGCGGACGTCTTTTTGATTCATAGGAAATTCCGCTTCGCTCTATTTCCTATGAATCAAAAAAGCCCCTAAAAAGCAGGGGCAGGATGCACACTCGGGGGAGAGGAATATATTCGCTTGAAAAGCAGCGAATCCCCCTCGGCGCAGCAAAGTGTGTAAATAACACACTTTGTTTCATCACATAGATTGGGCAGAAGAGAAACGAGGAGAAGAAAGTGGCAGAAGTATTTCAAGGATATGTAGAAAAGATAGTATTTCGAAATAAAGAAAATGGATACACCGTATTAGACTTAGCAGGGGAAGACGACGAAATCACATGTGTGGGTACATTTTCTTATATAAATGAAGGCGATTTTATAGAAGTTCATGGAGAAATCGTAAAACATGCAACCTACGGTGAACAAATCCGAGTAGAAAGTTACACCGTAAAAGAACCAGAGGATAGTCTTTCTATAGAACGTTATCTGGGTTCTGGTGCAATCAAGGGGTTAGGTCCTGGTCTAGCAGGACGAATTGTAAGAAAATTTGGGAAAGATACCTTTCACATTATTGAAAATGAAACAGAACGTCTTGCAGAAGTAAAAGGTATCAGCGTCCGTATGGCACAAGAGATTGGCATTCAATTCGAAGAGAAAAAAGAAATGCGAAATGCCATGATCTTTTTACAACAGTATGGCATTAGTTTAACATTTTCTGTGAAGATTGTAGAAACATATGGTCAAGCATTATATGAGATAATACGTGAAAACCCATATAAGTTAGCGGAAGATATATCAGGAATTGGATTCCGTCTAGCAGACGATATTGCGAAAAAAGTAGGTGTAGTAACCGATTCTGATTTTCGAGTAAAAGCAGGGATACTTCATGTATTAACTCAGGCGGGAAATAACGGACATGTATATTTGCCAAAAGAAAGTATGGTAGCAAAAGCAGTAGAGTTACTTGGCGTACCAGAAGAAAAAATAGAACATCAACTAATGGACATGGTAATTGAGAAGAAGATTATCATCCGACAGGATGAAGAACAAGAGAGAGTTTATTCCTCTATGTACTATTACTTGGAACTAAATGCAGCACGTATGCTTTTGGATTTGAACATTTCTTATACCGTATTAAAAGAAGAAATTGAGAAGCGATTATTAACCTTCCAAAAGTATCATAAGATTGAATTAGATGAAATGCAAAAAACTGCAGTACTAGAAGCAGCAAGGAACGGAGTCTTAGTCGTAACGGGTGGACCTGGTACAGGTAAAACAACAACCATTAATGCGCTTATTAAATTCTTTGAATCCGAAGGAATGGATATCCTATTAGCGGCACCGACAGGACGTGCTGCAAAAAGAATGTCCGAAACCACAGGATACGAAGCACAAACTATCCATCGCTTATTAGAAGTTTCAGGAGGAAAAGAAGGTTCTGAAAAAGGAAATTACTTTGAACGAAATGAAAGTAATCCTTTAGAAACGGATGTTATTATTATCGACGAGATGTCTATGGTAGATGTCAGCTTAATGTGTGCCCTACTAAAAGCAATCGTAGTAGGAACAAGACTCGTACTAGTAGGAGATGTAAATCAGCTTCCAAGTGTGGGACCAGGAAATGTATTAAAAGACATTATTGACTCCAATTGCTTCCCAGTCGTAAAATTAACAAAAATTTTCCGACAAGCCGCAGAGAGTGATATTATCGTAAATGCCCATAAAATCAACGCAGGACAATCTATCTTATTAGATAATAAGAGTCGCGACTTTTTCTTGTTACAACGAGATAATGCAAATGTTATTATAAATGTAATGCTTCAACTCATTACACAGAAGCTTCCAAAGTACGTAGATGCAACACCATACGATATTCAAGTACTTACACCAATGCGAAAAGGAGAATTAGGTGTTGACCGTTTAAATCAAATCTTACAACAGTATTTGAATCCACCAAGTGAAGAGAAACATGAAAAAGAAAGCATTCATGGATTATTCCGTGAAGGTGATAAAGTCATGCAGATTAAGAATAATTATCAGATAGAGTGGGAAATTAAGAATAATCGTGGATTTGTATTAAATAGTGGAACAGGTGTATTTAACGGCGATTGTGGAATTGTACGAGAAATTAATTTATTTGCAGAAACCCTAACTGTAGAATTTGAAGAAGGAAAGACTGTACAATATGGCTTTGCCCTGTTAGATGAATTAGATCTAGCGTATGCTGTTACCATTCATAAATCACAAGGTAGTGAATATCCAGCCGTAGTCATGCCATTGCTTACAGGTCCAAGAATGTTATTTAATCGAAACTTACTTTACACAGCAGTAACTAGAGCGAAAAAATGCGTTACCATCGTAGGAAAAAAGGACACCGTTGAAATGATGATAGCAAACGAAAGTGACTTAAGACGCTACTCTAGCTTAGATTTGCAAATAAGAAGTATGTATAATGGTTCCTAATATGGATAAATATGAGAATGTACGTGCATTTTACTAGATGATAGGGTATAATGATCATTAGACGGTTAAAACATTTTCAAGACAAGATTATAGGAAAGGAAATTAATTCACAGACTAAGTGAAGAATTGGTGAGAGACTATGGGTAATAATATTTTAGTAGTTATGGCAGCTGGTATGGGAAGTAGATTCGGGGGAATCAAACAATTAGAACCAGTTGGACCAAGTGGCGAAATTATCATGGACTACTCTGTATTTGATGCAATCGAAGCAGGATACAAGAAAGTCATCTTTATTATAAGAAAAGATTTAGAAGAAGATTTTAAGGCAGTTATTGGTGATCGTCTTGCAAAACATATTGAAGTAGAGTATGTATTCCAAGAGTTAGATAATCTTCCAGAAGGATTTACATTACCAGAAGGCAGAACAAAACCTTGGGGAACAGGTCAAGCAATTATGAGCTGCATCGGTAAAGTAGATGCACCATTTACTGTAATCAATGCAGACGATTATTATGGAAAAGAAGGATTACGTAAAATCAACGAATTTTTAAGTAACCCTCCAGCAACAGATAAGAAATATCATTTCTGTATGGCAGGATTTTTATTAGGAAACACATTAAGTGAAAATGGTACAGTTACAAGAGGTGTTTGTTCCGTTGATGAAAATGGTACACTACAAAAAGTTGTAGAAACACACGATATCCGTCCAGCAGGTGACAAAGCTATAGCAACAGAAGACGGAAAAGATTTTGAAATCGCATTAGACTGTCCAGTATCTATGAATATGTGGGGCTTCACACCAGACTTCTTAGATGAATTACAAAGTCGTTTTGTAACATTCTTAGAAAATGTAAAAGAAGGAGATATCAAAGCAGAATATCTACTTCCTACAATCGTAGATGATTTAATCAAAGAAGGAAAAGCACAAGTTTCTGTTCTTAACACAAATGATAAATGGTTTGGTGTAACTTATAAAGAAGACAAACAAGTAGTAGTGGATTCTTTCCAAAAGTTAGTTGATGAAGGAGTATATCCAAACAAATTATTTGGATAGGATGTGACGTTTAACGGAATGGTATGAAGCACTTTTAGATTTTACATTTCCAAGACGGTGTCCAGTCTGTGGTGATATTGCAATACCTAGAGGGAAGCTAGTATGTGCAAGCTGCAGAGAAAAACCTATTGTAGTAACCGAGCCGAGATGTAAGAAGTGTAGTAAACCAATCTCCAATGCTGAGATGGAATATTGTTATGATTGTAGTGTAAAGGAATTTCACTATAATCGAGGTTATTCCTTATGGTTGTATGATTCAACTATGAGGCAATCCATGGTTGATTTCAAATACAATGGACGTAAAGAATATGCGCAATATTATATAGAGGAATTGGTTGCGCATCTTGGAGATGAGATAACCTATCTCAAACCAGATGTGATAATACCAATACCAGTACATCCATCAAGACGGCGCCAAAGAGGGTATAATCAAGCGGAATTAATTGCAAAAGAATTAAGTAGGAAGATGCAGATTCACATTCGAAATGATATCTTAATCCGAACGGTCAAGACTCGTCCACAAAAGGAGTTGAGTAATATCGAACGAATTAAGAATTTAGAAAGAGCATTTTCCATCAAGCAAACAGGCGAAGATTATACCAAGTATCGAAAGGTGTTGCTTATAGATGATATATATACAACAGGTAGTACCATGGAAGCGTGTGCAAAAGTCTTACAGTCAGTAGGAATGCGGGAGATATACTTTGTGACGCTTTGTATTGGGCAAGGATTTTAGGAGGCGGCTATATGGAAGTGAGAAATTGTAAAGGTTGTGGAAAATTATTTAATTATATCGGTGGAACACCATTGTGCCCTCACTGTATGAAACAATTAGAGGAAAAGTACGCACAAGTAAAAGAGTATATCTATGACAATCCAGGAGCTACAATTAATGAAGTTTCAGAGGCAAATGATGTTTCTGTTAACCAAATTAAGAAGTGGGTTCGTGAAGAGAGGTTAAGTTTTTCAGATGATTCACCTGTCGGTATTGCATGTGAAAGTTGTGGAAAAACAATTAAGACAGGTCGTTTCTGCAAAGAATGTAAAATCAAAGTTGCCACAGAGATTGGAAGTGTTATTGAAAAGCCAAAGATGCCAGAACCAAAGAGAGATACACGTGACAATGCAAAAATGAGATTTTTACAAAAATAGAATACATGAATCAAAAAAATGCTCTGCTGTAATATATCAGCAGAGCATTTTTTACTATCTTACAATACGAATTCCATTAGGTTCAATTGTTATCTTCTTATCTTTATAAAGATGGCCAATGGCACGTTTAAATGCAGCCTTACTCATCTGATAATGTTCTTTGATTTCTTCTGGGCTAGATTTGTCGCCAAGAGGAAGATGTCCACCATTTTTCATTAAATCACGGTAAATAATTAATGCATCAGAATCCATCTGAACTGGAGTCTTTTCTCTTAAACTTAGATCCAAACGTCCGTCTTCTTTTACTTTTGTTACACGAGCAGTAATTAACTCACCAGCACGTAAAGGTTTGTGCAATTCCTTATTTGGAATCATAGCAGAGTATTTGTTATCTACTGCAACATACGCACCGAAGCTTTCAATTACTTCATACACTACACCATTTACACGGTCATCTTTCTTATAAGGAGAATTATTTAAAAGGTATTCATACACTTTCATAGTCGCACATAAACGACTAGACTTGTCCAGATAAAGAGCAACCAAGATTTGTTGACCTTCTTTTAATGGACGAGTTTGTTGTTTAAAAGGTAAGAATAAATCCTTTGTCAATCCCCAATCTAAGAAAGCACCAATGTTTGTAACTTCCTTTACGGTTAATACACAAGTATCCCCCAATTCCATTGGCGGATATTTCATTGTAGAAATTAAACGATCTTCAGAATCGCGATATATATATACGGATAAAGTATCACCGATTTGCATATCTTCTGTGATTTCACTTTTTGGTAATAAAACTCGGTCTTTCTCATTGTCACCAGGAACGACTAAATAAGCACCATGTTTTACAATGCTGTTGATTTCTAATGTTTGAATTTTACCTATTTGTAGCATGTTAGCCTCCTTAACTTACAAATTCCATAACTGCATACGGTTTTTCATCCTCATCGACAAGTGCTATTACGCATCGCGACTCAGAAGTAGAAATCATTGGATGCAAGATATCCCCTTCTTTTGCAGCATTGCGGTACTCAACACGTAAATTGGTTGGATAAAAAAATTCAGGTAAGTATTTTTGCACAATATTCACATATTGACTATTATTCATATGATGATTGCCATCAATGTAAGAAGGTAGAACAGGAAGAGGTTCTAACTTGTCCATGTTGGAGTCAAGTTGAATTTTTCCTTTTTTATAATCCATTTCAAGTTTTAAAAGTGTGCCATAAGGTTCGACATCCAGTGGGTTAATGCGAGATGGTCGATTTTCTAAGGTATCAAGGTATACCCATGCAGAGTCTGCAATGATACAAATCTCGCCCTTTTCATCCGTGATAGTAAAATTACGATATCCTAAAAAACCTTTAAAGGCATAAGGATATGTAGTAATCGTAACTTTTTCATATACCTTAGGAAAACGATTTATTTGTATCTGCCATGAACTTAAAACCCACATTTTGTGAAGCTTTGCATAATGTTCAAGTCCAAGACCAACTTCTTCGGCATGAAATATTGCACAGTCTTGAAAATAATTAATAACAGAGGCTATAGTTAAATGCCCTGTTTCATCCACTTCGCTGAAACGAATACGACTTTCAAAGCTATACATAATATTCTCCTTATTACTATGATTCTATTATTATATCATTTTTTTCAAATAAAACTAGACCATTTGCCTTTTCTTATCTTGATTTTTCCTCTTCCTTCATTTTGTCATAGATTGGTTTTAGATATTCCATTACTAAGATGCCAAGTTGATCGCTCTTAGTATATCGATTTAATTTGGAAACAGCCTCTAAAACCTCAATCTCTTCGTGCTTTAGGCTTACTGTCACTCTTGCTCTTTCATCTGAGTTAATTGCCATAGGTGTCCCCCCTTTTATAGTATTGTACTTGTGCATGATTATAGCACTAATGCATCGATAACATCAAGTGAAAACATATGTAAGCGTTGGAAGTGTATAGAAGTTGTTGACTTGGTGTTGCACTCGATCTATACTTTAGTCCCAGCTAGGTGTCGCACTTAGTTGAAACTGAATAAGGGACTATGTGGAAGCCGTACCACACAAAAAACGTAAAAGGTTAGTTGAGCCGCCGCAGAAAATCAACAAGGTTAGGATTCAAATGTGAATTTCTTTCGTTATAGCATTTGGAAAGGTAGTCCTAACCTGCTCGGTGAGTGGCGACCTATACCCTATAAACAACAGTCATGGAGGTAGTTTGGCACTCGAAAGAGTGGGTAAGCATAAGCAAAGATAAGACGACATAAAGGACAAACTAGTTATGGTAAAGCTTATGTGATTCTATCAGTATTAACGAAAGATGTAAAAGCCGACGAACTCAGTGTAAACGGTGATTATTTGATATCTTACTTGCAATCATTATTTTTTTTGTTGATCGCAAGGTAAGATATCATGCTTTTCCTCGGAATCTAGTGTGCCAGTGATTATAAAATTGTCAAACAGAAGTACAACTGGAATATGCAAGTAAAGTTGATAAAATTTTGAAATAAAACTAGTGAAATAGAGAAATAGATACGTTATAATGGAGACAACTGTGTGGAAAATAGAACAGTACTAAAATTGAAAGGTGGATTATAAATGAAAAAAATAATAAGTACAGACAAGGCGCCAAAAGCAATTGGTCCATACTCACAAGCAATCGAGTTTAATAATATGATTTATACTTCAGGTGTAATTCCTGTAAATCCTGAGACGAATGAACTGGTAAATGGGTCAATAGAAGAACAAGCAGAACAAGCAATCAAAAATCTTGCAGCACTTTTAACAGAAGCAGGCTCTAGTGTAGATAATGTAATTAAAACAACTGTATTTATCAAAGACATGAATGATTTTGCGAAAGTAAATGAAATCTATGCATCTTACTTTACAAAAGATTGTCCAGCACGTTCTTGCGTTGAAGTTGCAAGACTTCCAAAAGATGTATTAATTGAAATTGAGGCAATTGCATATAAATAGTAAATAACATAATATTCATATTTGAATTAATGTGTTAAATAAATAATTTGGGAAAGAAAATGAGAGAAATAAAAGAAGTAAACGAGCTATTTTTAATAACAGTAATCACTGGAATTGTCGGTTCTTATGTTTTTTTTGCACTAGGACTTAGTAATTCAGATATGATTGTATCATTGTTATATAGCCAATTCATATTAGTGCTACCAACAATAATCTATGTATTCGTAAGAAAGATCTCCATACGAGAATTATTTCGGTTTAACAAGATTAAAGTTGGAACCGTTTTTTTAACAATACTATTTGCATATCTTATTATGCCACTAATGCAAGAGATTAATTTAATCTCAATGCTTTTTGCTAAAAATGAAATATCAAGTAAGATGTATACGGTAGTCGAGAGTAAGCCCTTTGTTATAAGTTTACTTTCCATTGCAGTAGTACCGGCTCTTTTAGAAGAAAGTGTATATCGTGGATGCTTCTTTAATGTGTATAGTAAGAAGTCGCCCATAAAAGCAATTTTATTAAGTGCACTACTTTTTGGTTTCATGCATTTAAACTTTAATCAGTTTTCCTATGCTTTTATTATGGGAATGATTTTTTGTTTATTAGTAGAAGGAACAGATTCCATTATAACTTCTATGATTATTCATTTTATAGTCAATGGGACGTCTGTAGTTACATTGTATTTGACACCAGCAATTCAAAAACTAACATCATCCGTACAAGGTGCTGATGCAGAAACACTTATACAAGACGTAAATACAATGCCAAAAGAGATGTTACTTATGTCAATAGCAGTTTACGGACTAATTGCATGTTTTACTACGGTACTAGCAGCCCTTGTATTTATCGCAATAATAAAACATGAAGGTAGATTTGAACATATAAAAAATATGTTCCGAAGAACTGGCAATAAGTCAGCAAAAATCTATGATGTAACAGGAGAAAGCTTTCTATCTCTCCCATTAGTATTAGGTTGCGGTATTTGCATTGCATATATGATTTTAAATGAGATAGTATAAGAAAAAGTTTTTATCAAATAGTGAAATTGTGCAACAATACAAAGCACAAAGCCTACTTTATATTATACAAATTATAAAGTAGGCTTTATTTATGAAAAATTACATTTCTTAATCAACAAAAAGTCTGAAAATTGTTAAAAAAATTGCAAAATGTTAGACATATTTAGCGTAACAATACACAGGGCATATGCGGATTCCCCACATTTTGCAGTCTATATAGAGGGAGTCCCCCCTACAAAATCATTGACACTGTGTCATATGTTTGTTATAATTGTTACAAAATGATTAAATGAAACGTAACAATTTGATATGATTTGCTCATATATGGAGGAAAGTAATGAAAAGTAATAGCTTAAAGAAAGCAGTGTTATGTGCAGGTTTTGTAATGACAGTTGCTGGATTGGGATTTGTACAAGCAAACAGTATTAGCGTTCAAGCTGCAGCATTTTCCACAGATACAGCTTTAGCAGGAATTTCATTAGTATTAGATAAATTTGCAGATACAACGAGTGAAAATGAAATTAGTTTATTAAGTTTAGACGTTACAGATACAGCATTAGAGACAACAGAAACAGAAGAAGCTGAGAACACAGACAATACAGAAGAAACAACAGAAGCAGCTGCAGGGGAAGATGCAGAAGCAAAAGAAGTGACAGAAGAATCCACAGAAGAAGACACAGAAGCAGTTGAAGAAGTTTCTGAATATGAAAATGTAGGTATCTCTATTGCAAATAACTATGTTAATATTAGAAGAAGACCTAATACAGAAAGTAAGATTTTGGGTAAATTATATAAAGGTTCTGCTGCAACTATTATAAAAACTAAGGGTGAATGGGTTAAGATTACATCTGGTTCTGTAACAGGATGGATTAACTCTGAATACCTTGCAATTGGTTTTGATGCAGAGGAATTAGTAGATACTTATGGTACAAAGTGGGCAACTGTTAACACAACAACATTATATGTTCGTGAAAAGAGAAGCACAGATTCTACTATTTTAACTATGGTACCAATCGAAGAATCCTTCGAGATTAAGAAAGAATATAAAGACTGGGTAAAAATCGTTGTTGATGAAGGTGATGAAGCTGATAACTCAACAGTAGGTTATGTATCCAAAGATTATGTTGATATTAGTGTAACATTTGAAGAAGCAATTTCTATCGAAGAAGAAGAAGCTGAGAAACGTCGTATCGCAGAAGCAGAAGCAGCACTAGCAGAAGCAAAAGCGCAACAAGCGGCACAGGAAGCGGCTCAGAAGGCACAACAATCTGCAAGTTCAAGCAGTAGTAGTTCTTCAAACTCAAGTAGCAGTAACTCAAGTAGTAGTTCCTCAAGCTCAAGTAGCAGTAACTCAAGTAGTAGTTCCTCAAGCTCAAGTAGCAGTAGCTCAAGTAGTAGTTCTTCAAGTTCAAGTAGTAGCTCAAGTAGTAGTTCCTCGAACTCAAGCAACAGTAGCTCAAGTAGTAGTTCTTCAAGTTCAAGCAACAGTGCAAGAGGTGCTTCTATTGCAGCATTTGCACAAAAATTTGTAGGTAACCCATACGTATACGGTGGTACAAGTCTTACTAACGGTGCAGATTGTTCAGGATTTACGCAAAGTGTATTTGCTAACTTTGGTATTGGTATTCCTAGAACATCTTCAGCACAATCTTGTTCTGGTAAGAGTGTAAGTGTATCTAGCGTACAACCTGGAGATTTAATCTTCTACGCGAAAAATGGAAGTATCAACCATGTTGCATTATACATTGGTGGCGGACAAGTTGTTCACGCAAGTAATGAAAGAACAGGTATTAAGATTTCTAATATGTACTACAGAACACCATCTTGTGCTAGACGTTACTGGTAATAGTATATCGAATAGAATAAAATAATATTCATAATAGAAAAAAGTCTCGTATCTAATTTCTTAGATACGAGACTTTTTGTGCTTATTTATACTTATATGAGAAAATTATTTGAAGCATTTTTTTACAATTTTATCATGTACGTCTCCAATGTACGTCTCCATTGTAAATGATATAAATGGAACTATACTCGTTTATCATGCATATTAAATGTATACCAGGGTTATTATATTACTAGAACGACATATAATCAACAAAAGTCAGTGAAACAGACTATGTATGAAAGAAAAATAGGTTCTTTTGTAATGCATTACTAAAGCTGCTGTTACGCTTGTACACATGCTTAGTAGGTTGTTGATACAAAGTCATGTAACACAAATTATAGGAGGATTTGAAATGGAAAATCAAGTTCGAGAATTTGGCTTTAAAGACAAACTTAGTTATATGCTCGGTAACATGGGAAATGACTTTATGTTTATGTTATCTAGTATGTTTTTGTTAAAATTCTACACGGATGTTATGGGCGTTTCTGCTGGTGTCGTTGGTACTATGATGATGGTATCCAGATTTGTAGATGCTTTTACAGACGTTGGAATGGGACAAATTGTTGACCGAGCACCTACAAAGGCAAAGGGAAAATTTGCTCCATGGTTAAAACTTGTAGCGGGTCCAGTAGCAGTTGCATCATTTTTAATGTATGCAGTGTGGTTTAAAGATATGTCTATGGGATTTAAAATTTTCTGGATGTTTTTCACATATTTATTATGGGGAAGTGTTTGTTACACAGCAATAAATATTCCTTATGGGTCTATGGCATCTGCTATTACAGCAGATCCAAAAGAACGGGCAGAATTATCCACATGGAGAACAATAGGTTCTCAATTTGTAATAACTATTATTGGCGTATTATTCCCTGTAATCTTATACTATTCAAATGCAGAAGGTCAAAAGGTTTTGTCAGGTTCTAGAGTAGCAGTAGCTGCTGCTATTTTATCAATTCTTTCTGTAATATGTTATTTAGTATGCTATCACATGACAACAGAACGTGTTAAAATGCCTGCAAATAATGAAAAATTTAGTTTTAGTAAATTAGTAAAGACATTGGTAACAAATAGAGCTTTGATTGGTATTGTTGTTGTATCTTTGTTATTATTGCTTGGACAATTATCCTTTAGTAATATGCAAGGTTATATTTATCCAAACTATTTTGGGAATACGGCAGCCCTTTCCGTAACAAATCTTATTCAAACAGGAATTACTTTAATATGTGCAACATTTGTTGTAGCATTATCTGCAAAGTATGGTCGTAAAAATTTAGCCATTTTCAGTGCGATATTTCAAGCAGCATGTTTTTTCTTGTTATTCTTTATAAAAACAAAAAACGTCTGGTTATTTACAGGAATATATTTAGTATCTACAATAGGTCAAGCCATCTTCACATTAATTTCATGGGCAATGATTACAGATGTTATTGATGACTCAGAAGTCGTATTTGGACAACGTCAAGATGGTACAATCTACTCGGTATATTCCTTTGCAAGAAAATTAGGACAAGGTTGTTCATCTGGTATTGCTGGAGCAATGTTATCTATTATAGGTTACACAGCAACAACAGCATTTGAACCAAATGTATTAAATGGAATCTATAATATTACATGTATTGTTCCTGCACTATCTTACATCTTACTTCTTTTAGCTCTAATTTTCTTATATCCACTAGGTAAGAAGAGGGTAGAAGCAAATGCAGCCGAACTTGCAAGAAGACGTGAAAATGCCACAAATTAATATTGCATACAACAAAAGAGGTAGGTAAATAAACCTACTTCTTTTGTTCTTACATAGAATTCCACCATAATTCATAGGAATCCACAGTATTATATAAATACCACCCCTTCACCAAAAAGTAAGAGAATTCACTAGTTTCCTTTGAAAAATCAGAATATTCTATTTGGACGATTGAATTACCTGTCAGAAAAACAGTGCATTTTTTGTATATATTGCACAAATACTTAACAAAATAAGTAAAATGCGCAGAATCCTGTACTTTTTGTATGTGGATATGTGAAATATTTATCCACAATGTTCAATGCCTAAATATAGGGAATAATTAAGTTATGCACCGAGTTATCCACTTTATCCACACATAGGTGTGTGAATAATTTTGAGGATAAGTTGTTGTCAATATCGAATGTGTGTTTTGTTTTATTTGTTAAAATAGGCATTTTAATAATTCCATATCAAAGGATATAAACTGTGGATTAATTATCTGACAATTTCGTGAGAAAACTGAATTATAAGAAAAAATAATATAAAGTGTTTGTAAAGTAATTCTTAAGAATAGGTTAGAATCTTGAAAATATCATCTCATATGGTATAATGAACGTGTACTAAATTATTAATTATTTACTTAATTCAATCCTTTTGGAGCAAGTTATAATTAATAAATAAAGACAAAAGGGGTTGGTCTATATGCGTTATATTATTAGTGGAAAAAATATTGATGTAACTGATGGATTAAAATCAGCTATTTATGAGAAAATTGGAAAGCTTGAAAAATATTTCACTCCTAATACAGAAGTACATGTTACATTAAGTGTTGAAAAGGAAAGACAAAAAATAGAGGTTACCATTCCAATGAAAGGCAATATTGTCAGAGCGGAACAAGTATCTCAAGACATGTATGTTTCCATTGATTTAGTTGAAGAAATCATTGAGAGACAACTTAAAAGATACAAAAGTAAAATATTAGAACAACAACAAGCAGCTGTAAACTTTAATAAATCATTTGTAGAAGAAGAAACTATGGATGAGGAAGAAGATGAGATTCAAATCTTCAGAACAAAACGTTTTGCAGTAAAACCAATGGATCCAGAAGAAGCTTGTGTACAGATGGAATTACTTGGTCATAACTTCTTTGTTTTCCGTAATGCACATACAGAAGAAGTAAACGTTGTTTATAAGAGAAAAGCGAATACTTATGGTTTAATTGAACCAGAATTTTAAGATTAGATATATTATGAGAGTTCGTGTATGCGAACTCTCAGACTGTTGACAAAGTGGTCTTAGGATTTGAAAATCCTAAGACCACTT
>CAYPEJ010000014.1:0-102722 GCA_964409685.1 uncultured Anaeromicropila sp. | reverse complement strand
TCGTTTTATTTGTTTGAACATTTCGAACAACTCGCTGCTGACTTGGATTAGTATAGCAGATGATGTTTTATGTGTCAACAACTTTTTTCAACTTTTTTATTTATCTTCCGTTATATATTTTAAACAAGTTCAATTATATTATTCATTACTATAAAAATATGACTACAGCATATATTTACAAACTAGAAAACCCCAAAAAGCTAGATTTACCATTCCATTTTTTTGGGGAATCTAATTAACGACTTACTAGTAAGTAGTAAAATAAGATACAACTCTTCTATTTAAAACATATGTATAAGATAGGTGATCAACTCTAATTTGCTGTTTCTTGTTGCATTCCTCCACCAAATCCTACACTAATTGATGTAATCGTTTCTCCTGACATTTCTATATTAATAATATCATTAACTTTAAGATCATCTTTTGTTGCATTTACGCCATTTACTGTAATTGTTACACTATCGTCAATTGTGATATCTTTTGTTTCTCCATTAAGAGTAATTTGTCCTTGTCCACCTTGTGGCATTCCCTGTGGTGCTTCTCCTTGTCCGTCTTCTGGCATCTCTGGCGGTGTCTCTCCTTCTCCACCTTGTGGCATTCCTTGTGGTGCTTCTCCTTGTCCGCCTTCTGGCATCTCTGGCGGTGTCTCTCCTTCTCCACCCTGTGGCATTCCTTGTGGAACTTCTCCTTGTCCGCCTTCTGGCATCTCTGGTGGCGTCTCTCCTTCTCCACCTTGTGGCATTCCTTGTGCCATTCCCTGCGGTTGATCAGCTAATGCTATTGTATATACATCATTATTGATAGCTGTTATTTGACCAAATACTACTGTTTTTGCTTCTGTAGTTGTTTCCACTTCATCTAACTCTTTACCTGATACTTCATCTGAAACTTCTGCTACACTATTTGTTGTATTGGCTGTTTCGTTATTTGCACTATCACATCCACAAAGTAATAACAAACTCAAACCAAAACATAAAAATATCTTCTTTCTCATATTTACAACTCCTTTTCTTCCCTATGTATTTTCATCCTATATTATATTGTTTAAATGCATTATACAGTATAATTGAGTACAAATTGTGAAATTGAAAGAAGCTGTAACGTTTTTTCACCATTCATTTTGACGAAAATCCGGCGATAGAATTTGCAAGATAAAACAGAATTCTTCTATAAAATCTCTATAAATATAATATAGCCCGCACCGACTAAGCGGTACGAGCTACACCATTTCTGTGCTGTAGTTCTAGTATATAGGGGTCTAGAACTACTAATTATTAAATTTACTTTTGATTATTTTTAAACTCACTAACCAATCTTTCCAACTTGCGGTACATTATTTCGATTTGCTTTATAAAATTATCTAATTTCATCGTTATATGTTCACTAGCCTCATATCCTTCTTGCGATGCCGATGAAACTTCTTGGGTTGCTGCTGACAATTGGCTTATGCTGTCTACTATTTTCTCGTTAGCGCTTCCCACGCTATGTATGTCATTTAGAATCTTATGAGTCAATGCCTTGAGGTCTTCTATATCTTTTCCGCTCTTAATAAATGTGTCATTTACTAACTTTACTTGTTCGCTTTGCTCTACAATGCTCTTAACTGATTCATTTAATATGTCTAATGTAGTATTCGTTACTTGCTCTAGGTCTGTTATGATGTCTGTAATTTTCTGTGTTGATATTCGAGTCTCTTCAGACAAATTTCTTATCTCGTCTGCAACGACTGCAAAACCTTTCCCTGCATCTCCTGCTCTAGCTGCTTCAATTGTTGCGTTTAGGGCTAGTAAATTAGTTTCACTCGAAATTGCCATGATTGTATTGGTAATTGCGGATACGTCGGTCACTTTTGCGGAAAGCTTATTTACAATGTCAGCCATTTCTTTTGCGTTAAAATCGACCTTATCTGATTGTGCTTGCAATTTTTCTACTAGTTGTAACCCGTGATTCACGGAATCAGTTACCTCTTTGGTTGTCATATCCACTTCTGTCATGCTCGATTGTGTGTTTAAAATAGCATTTTGTATATTCGCTGTCATGCTGACCTGCTGATTGATTTCAGCTACTGTCTCTTCTTGGCTGTCTGCAATTGCTTTGAGTGATGTATTATTAGTACTTGCTTCTTGATCAACTTCTTTTATGTCATGTAACAACTCATTAAAATGTCCTGTAATTTCTGCCACAGTTGTCATAACTGTATCTGCTACTTTTTCTTGATGTTCAATACTTTTAAGAAGTAACATTCTACTTGATAACAGTGCCTCGCCTATTAATTTTGCCATCCCAGTTGTCGTTGCTGATATTAATATAATAAATATAATTATGTTTGTATAAATCGCTAAGTCTTTCTCATCTAGTAATATGGTTTTGATTGTGATATTTATTATATTGGTTATTATCGTTACCAAGCCTATCAATCCAATAAACTTTATGCTGAACGTTAAAAATGAAATAATTATGATTGGAATGATAAAACAATAATTTAACACTTCTTTATGGGTAAACAACTCTGTTGCATACATTATAAAGCCTATTGAGCACATTCCGTATATTGTTGTACCTTTATCCTTAGTAAAAATAATAAGAAATGTTGCTGTTATAATGCCGATTAAAGTTATAGTAAGTGCAACGATAGAACCAATGTGATTTTCCTGGAGAAATGATTGTATATTTCTGATTACAAACAATGCTGCGATAGAAACTAGTATAATGTAACTGAGTTTGTTGCTACGGTATAAATGCTCTTTTGATAATGTCATGTAATTTCCTCATCATTCTTTTAAATCGTTTTATCTTATGTCGGAATGAGGTAAATTGTTCTTTGCCGTTAAGACTATTTTATACAATCGTTTATGTATTTTTGTCATCTCTGTTCTATGTTTGTATTATAGCATAGAAAAATTTGATGTGAAAACAGTTTATCAAATTTTGATTCTAATTTTGGATTTTTTAGGCAGATTGCACGATTTCTATGCATATTGATATAGTATAATAACTATTTACAGCAAGTATAACTCCTCTATCCTTTGAACATAATTACCAACGGCTATTGTTCATACTTTCCAAATTGTATTTTTAAAAAAAATAATATAAATCATAATTACTTAAATTCTTACATTTTTTTACATGCTTCTATAAGCGTATAGTATCCCCCTAAATGGAGGATACTTATAGGTTACTTTTTTGTCATAATTCTAATTTTTATTGTTTTAATGCAAAGGACTCACAATCTGTACATTCTATTTTTGTTGGATTGGATTCGTGGGTCCCGATTTGAATTTTATCTAGTGTACAGTAGTTAATGTCTTTTGCATGGTATTTGCAGTTATTAACTGAACATTGAATACTATTATTTGACATATAAATTCTCCTTTCATTGAATCATCTTACTAAATTTATTATCTACTTTTTTTTAAAAAATATGTATTTCTTACTTGTATTTTGATATAATGTTTTTAAAAAAAGTAAGTGAGGGGTACGATGGGTTCAACATTAAGTTTCATTGCTATGCTTATCTCTTTGGCTGGCTTAACGTATTGCAATATTATGAAGTTATATGTCATGAGAGTTTTTTTCAAAACTCTTACAAGTTTATTGTTTCTTGTCATTGCATATGTAACACTAAAAACATATTCAAAGCACAAAACTACTACATATTTTAAATTAATGTTTCTTGGATTAGTATTTTCCCTGTTTGGCGATGTATTTTTAGCAGTCGCAGGGGGTTCTAAGGGACTGTTATTTATACTGGGGGTTATTTCATTCGCATCTGCACACATTTCTTATGTGATTGCATTTTTCCAGTTTGGTAAATGGGAAAAATTGAATACTCCGTGGTTCTGCTTCTTTTTAATTAGTTTAATTGGATTGATTTCGATTCCAAATGTTTTTGATTTTGCTGGGTTAAAACCTTTAATAATTGGATATGGTGTTTTAATTTCCTTTATGGTTGCAAAATCACTTTCTCTGTGGAAGTATCGAAAGAAAAATCCATATTTTGTATACTTAACCATAGCAGGGGCATTAATGTTCCTGATTTCGGATTCTTTATTACTTTTTTCACTTTTTGGCGATGCGTCACTTTACTATTTTACAGCGATTAATAATATTATTTATTACATAGGGCAGGCTTTATTTGGATTAAGTTTTAAGAATGAATTGATTTTAAAGAAGAATTAGATAAGTGTGTAAATTAAATATTCTCCTCCTTGACAATGGATATCAAATTGAAATACTATTTGATTAGTGTGAAGGAGGGTTTTTTATGCATAAATTTAGACAACTTCTATCTGAGCTATATGTTTCCATTGTAATTACTTTATTGTCCATATCGGTTTGGGCTGTCTTTGTGCTGTTTTTCCGTCCTATTTATTATAGTTGCATTCCGCTTTTACATATTGAAAGTACAAGTGGATTTACGAAAGATAAGATATTAGAAAATTATGATGCACTAATTGATTATTTTTCGCCATTTGTAAAAGGACAGTTGAACCTTCCGTCTTTGACTCAATCTGAGTTTGGAATTCAACATTTTGGGGAGGTTAAAAATATTTTTCTTGGATTGTATGTACTAATACCAATTACTTTGATTTTGTTATTGGTTTATGTGTATGCAACGAGGAAGAAGAAGGATTTGCATTATCTAAAAACGGCTTCGATTACGATTATTGCGGCACCGCTTTTGTTGGGAACTGGGTTTTTAATTGATTTTGACAAGACTTTTACGATTTTTCATAAGATTTTCTTTTGCAATGATTATTGGATTTTTAGTCCGTCACAAGATCCGATTATTCGAATGTTGCCGGAGGAATTCTTTATGATATGTGGGATTGTGATTATTGTATTTCAATTATTAATGAGTTTGCTTTGTTACATTTTGTATCGAAGGAATAAGAAATGGTATGTTTCATAATTTTTTCTTTGTTTTTACTAAAAATGCTAGTCAAAGATGGTGTTACAGGCTATAATGAAGAAAAATAATTGAATTTACGTGGGGGAACACATATGAAAAGGAATGATTATATTAACTGGGATGCTTATTTTATGGGAATTGCTCTGCTTTCAGCTGAGAGGAGTAAAGACCCTAGTACTGCGGTTGGCTCTTGCATCGTAAGTTCTGAGAATAAAATATTGTCTGTTGGTTATAATGGAATGCCTTCGGGGTGCTCGGATGATGATTTTCCTTGGGAACGGAATGGAAATCCTTATGACACAAAATATTTGTATGTGTGTCATGCGGAGTTAAATGCCATTTTGAATTATTCAGGAACAAATATGCAGGGGGCTAAAATATATACGACGCTTTTCCCTTGTAATGAGTGTACGAAGGCATTGATACAATCGGGTATTAAAGAAGTGATTTATATGAGTGATAAGTATGCGGATACAGATTCGGTTCGTGCGTCTAAGAGGATGATGAATGCGGCTGGGGTTCGTTATGTGGAGTATGTACCGATTGGTAAGACAATTCAATTTGATTTATAATGTAAAAGCCAGGAGTTATAGATTGGATAACTCCTGGCTTTTTTCTAATTTTCATCTTGAATAGCGCACACGGCGGCATATGTAGCTAATACATCACCTAGTTGTACAAAATACGCAGCAAGTAATTCAATTTCGTCTGCGTCTCTACCTTTTGCAATGGATAATGCTAGGGCTGTAATGGCTGTTACGGCTTCACATGGATTGGAGAAACAGAAACACTTATTTGAATTGTTACAATTATTATTCATGAAACTCACCTCATAATAATTATATTATATGTAACTAAATCTGTATGGTGTTTGTTTTATTTCTGAATCTTATGCTCTAATTTTGTAATCAAAACAGAAAAGCTATAAACCCTTTTGGAGTCTATAGCTTTTTCTATTTTTACTATTTATTTAGCAAAATGGATTTTCTGTTTTATATCTTACACCTGCTGGTTGGTTGTAATCAATTTCTTCAATTGGCACACCAATGTATTTGAATACTTCGTAAAGTGTTTTTCCATAATGTCCAAATGCAACGGCACAGTGATGTGGATAGTTCTTTTCGATTAGAACGTGACGGTAGAATCTGCCCATCTCTGGTACGGCAAATACACCGATTGCACCGAAGGAGCGTGTACGTACTGGAAGAACTTCTCCATGTGCTGCGTATGCACGAATTTGTGCGTCGGATGTTGTTTGTAAACGGAAGATTGTAACGTCGCCTGGGATGATATCTCCTTCTAATGTTCCTTGTGTTACTTCTTCTGGAAGATTTCTTGCCATGATACGTTGGAATCTCATTTCACAGAATGCTAGCTTGTCTGTTGCTGTATTTCCACAGTGGAATCCCATGAAAGTATCTTTTAGTGTGTATGGGAATTTTCCTTTAATTTCAGCTTCGTACATGTCAGATGGTACGCTGTTGTTGATGTCTAGTAATGTTACTGTATCTTGACTAATTACAGTTCCGATAAATTCGCTTAATGCACCGAAAATATCTACTTCACAGGATACTGGAATACCCATCTTTGTTAAACGGCTGTTTACATAACATGGAACACATCCGAATTGTGTTTGGAATGCTGGCCAGCATTTTCCTGCGATAGCTACGAAGTCACGGCTTCCTCTATGAGCTTCTACCCAGTCAAGTAGTGTTAATTCGTATTGAGCTAGTTTTGTTAGAATCTCTGGCTTTTTATTTCCAGCGCCTAAGTCTTGCTCCATATCTTTTACAACGTCTGCGATTCTTGGGTCGCCTTCGTGTTTTTGGAAGGATTCGAATAAGTCTAATTCGGAGTTTTCTTCGATTTCAACACCTAAGTTGTAAAGTTGTTTGATTGGTGCATTACATGCTAAGAAATCTTGTGGACGTGGTCCGAATGTGATGATTTTTAAGCTATGTAAGCCAATTACGGTTCTTGCAATTGGTTCGAATTCGTGGATCATATCAGCACAATCGCTTGCTGTTCCTACTGGATATTCAGGGATGTATGCTTTTAGGTTTCTTAATTTTAAGTTGTAGCTTGCATTTAGAACGCCACAATAAGCATCTCCACGACCGTCAATTAAGTTTTCTTGTGTTTCTTCTGCTGCTGCGATTACCATACATGGACCATCGAATTCTTTGATTAATAGTGTTTCTGGTGTTTCTGGACCGAAATTTCCTAAGTATACTACAAGGGCATTGCTTCCAGATGCTTTTACATCTGCTAATGCTTTTCTCATGTCTACTTCATTTTCGATACAGACTGGACATTCATAGATTTCACCGTATTTTTCTTTGTAAGCAGCTACTACTGCTTTACGACGGTTTACGGATAGATCCATAGGGAAGCAATCTCTACTTACGGATACAATTGCAATTTTTTCTTTTGGCATGTTATTCATTTTTATATACTTCCTTTCAGCAATTTTTTTAGAAATATGATTTTAAATTCTATATTTCAGCTGACTTACAGCTTATATTTTCACCGATTAATCCAATGTGACTGCCTTCTGGGAGACCGCCTTCGGCATGTCCGATTAGCCATTTATTTTTAGCTGCTAATAAAGCATCTTCGCCGTCTGCTTTCACATCTTTGCTATGAGCATCATCTAAGTTTTCATTTGTTCCTTTTGGTAGAACAACGCATACACGGAATCCTTCGTCGGATGCATTACATGGTGCGTAATGTAGTGTGGTTGCATATAATTCTACGGCAGTTCCTTTTGGTAATAGGAATCCTTCTACTAGACTTGTGTTATATGTAAAATCTTCTGTGATGTCTTGCTGGCAACCTACTAATAAAATAGCGTCTGTTGCAGCGATATTGATTTCAGAACTTCTGTGATATTCTAATGCATTTAAAAGGACATTTTGTCCGTTGCAGTATCCTATTTGAATTGGAAGTTCGCCATAAACTTCTGTTTGTAACTGCTTTGCTATATCAAGTGATTCCAATATCTCGATTGAAGGTTCGTAAACTACATCTTCTGGTAACGGTGTACTCTGCATAACCTCTACTAATTTATCTGTGTTTAAATTTAATACACGACCATATTTCTTAAACTTATCTGATGTAACCTTGTAAATCTTCATATGCTGCTCATCCCTTCTTTTGATTCTTCACTTGTAGGTGCACAAAGTACTACTTTGTGGCACCTAATGATTGAAATATAGATTTGCATTGTGGATATATTTCTTTAAATAATTGATATTTCTTCTCGTATTTTGCTGCTAATTCTGGCTCTGGATCAATGGTGTCTATGACTTTTACGATTTTGTTAGCTGCTTCTTCTACATTGGCAAATTCGCCACATGCAACTGCTGCTAACATAGCACCACCTAAAGCTGGTCCTTCCTCGCTTTCGATTACATCCACTTTTATATTTAAAACATTGGCGATGATTCGTTTCCATAGAGGACTTTTTGCGCCACCTCCACAGATTTTCGTTCGCTCAATTTTAATACCTAGTGATTTTGCAACTTCAAAAGAATCACGTAGGGCAAATGCAACACCTTCTAAAACAGCTTGTGTCATATCACTACGTTTTGTATCCATGGACATTCCGATAAAAGTTCCGCGTGCTGCTGGATCGTTATGTGGGGAGCGTTCTCCCATTAAGTAAGGTAGGAAATACACATGATTTTCACCTAACTTTGTAATGTCTTGTTGCTCTTTTGAAAATGCTTTTGTTTGAAGAATATCTTCCATCCACCATTTGTTGCAGGATGCGGCACTTAACATACATCCCATTAAGTGATAAGTTCCGTCTGCATGGGCAAAGGAATGTAATGCATTGTATTTATCTACACCAAATTCTTTGGATGAAATAAATACGGTTCCACTTGTACCTAGTGAAATGTTACAATTGCCATCCCCTACTGTTCCAGTTCCAACTGCTGCGGCGGCGTTGTCTCCTGCTCCTGCTGCAACTTTTACGGACACAGGGAAACCTAATTCCTCTGCAACTTCTGGTAATAGTGTTCCAACGGTTTCGTAACTTTCATATATGTTCGCTAACTGATGTTCTGAGATATGACAGATATCGCACATTTCTTTTGACCAGCAACGATTTTTCACATCAAATAATAACATTCCAGATGCGTCGGAAACATCTGTACAGTGTACCCCTGTTAATTTGTATGCTAAGTAATCTTTTGGTAGCATAATTTTCTCAATACGCACAAAGTTTTCTGGTTCATTTTCTTTGACCCATAAAAGCTTTGGTGCTGTAAAACCTGTAAATGCAATATTGGCAGTGTATGTACTAAGTGTTTCTTTTCCAATCTCTTGGTTTAGATAATCACATTCTTTGTAAGTTCTACCATCATTCCAGAGAATGGCTGGACGAATTACTTTGTCATCTTTGTCTAAGATTACCAAACCGTGCATTTGCCCACCGAAACTAATACCACCAATCTGTGACTTGTCAATTCCAGCAGTTAATTCTTTTAAGCCAATCATACTTTGTGAATACCAATCTTCTGGATTCTGTTCAGACCATCCTGGCTCTGGAAAAGAAAGCGGATATTCTTTCGATACGACAGATTCGATATTTCCCATAGCATCCATGAGTAATAGTTTTACCGCACTTGTTCCTAAGTCAATCCCGATATAATACATCTTGTTTCCCCTTTCTATTGATGTGAGTGCAACGTGATGGTTTGTGTTGCTCGAATATCACGAGAAGAAGCCCCTACTTCTATCGTAAATGCACCTTCTTCTATTATAAATTTTTTTGATTCAATATTAAAGTATGAAAATGCTTCTTTTTCCAATTTCATTTCCACTTGTTTTTCTTCGCCTGCTTTTAGGTGTACTTTTGTAAATGCTTTTAGTTCGTGTACTGGTCGCCATACAGAACATTCTTGATCGGCTACGTATACCTCTACGACTTCTTTTCCGTCCATATTACCTGTATTTTTTACATTTATGGTTACGGTAGCGGTTACGTCGTCGTTTGTCTCGTTTACCTTTACGCTTAAGTTGCTGTATTCAAAATTGGTATAGGATAAACCGTGACCGAAGCAAAATGCAACTTCTTTTTGTTCGGTGTCATATTGGCGGTAACCTACTTTTAATTCTTCTTTAAATGTGATACATCCAGACTTTCTCATTTCTCCTAATTGTACTGGTAAACAGTCCTCAGAATGGTATGGGAATGTCTCTGGTAATTTTCCAGAAGGGTTTACTTTTCCAAATAAGACTTCAGCTAATGCAGTTCCCCCTTCCATACCTGCGTAGTATTGGAATACAATTGCTTTTGCCTTGTCTGCCCAAGGCATTTCTACTGGTGAACCAGCAACCATAACAACCACTGTATTTGGATTCACATCTAATACAGCATTGATTACACGATCTTGTTTGTATGGAAGTACCATATCTTCACGGTCAACACCTTCTAAGTCATAAGCATGGTTTAGTCCACCGATAAAGATCACTTCATCGCAGGATTTTGCTAATGCAACGGCTTCTGCAAGTAAACGGTCTTCTTCTTCGGATTTTGCATCTACTCGAATCTTGGAGATATCTACTTCTTGCGTACTGCTTGCTTGCCAGCTTTCTTCGTCATCGTAAATGGATTCTAATTTATCTACACATTCATAACCTTTGGCATATTCTACGATTACATTTCCACCTAGTTCTTTCTTAATCCCTAGTAATGGAGAAACTTCGTATAAGGCTTTTAATTCAGAACTTCCACCTTTGTTGGAGTGGATACGGATTCCATTTTCACCGATTACGGCAATGCGTTTTAAGCCTTGGGTTTGAATTGGAAGTCTTGCGTCTTCATTTTTTAATAGGACAACGGATTCTCTTGCTATATCTAGAGCAGCTTGATGATGTTCTAGGGTTCCGAAACTTCCAGATTGTCGTTCGTCTTTTTGGTCACCAATCATTTTTAGGCGTTTCATAAGGCGTAGGATGTTACGTACTTTTTCATTAAGTAGTTCTTCGCTTAATTCGCCATTTAAGATTTTTTCTTTGAATGGGTTGGCTAAGTAATGGTTGTCAAAATCATAATGAACGTCCATCTCGATATCTAGGGCTGATTCTGCTGCGTCTACTGTGTCATGAGTTCCTCCCCAGTCTGAGATAATGGCACCGTCGTAATTCCACTCTTTTCGAACAACGTCGTTTAGGAGTTGTTTGCTGGTACAGCAAAACTCGCCATTTAATTTATTGTAAGCGCCCATCAAAGAGTAGGAATTTCCCTCTTTGATGGCTGCTATAAATCCTTTATAGTAAAGTTCTTGCATGGTACGTTCATCTACTATGGTATCTACTGACATACGTTCTGTTTCTTGGACGTTAGCTGCAAGATGTTTAACACATGCGGAGACATCATTTTCTTGAATTCCTTGAATAAATGGCACGCAGATTTCTTCTACTAGCTTCGGATCTTCGCTCATATATTCAAAGTTTCTTCCGCACAATGGTGTTCTCTTTATATTAATACTTGGCGCAAGGATTACGTCTTTTCCTCGACCTCTTGCTTCCGCACCTAATACTTGACCATTTTTCTTAGCCATTTCTACGTTGTAGGTTGCTGCAAGGGCACTTCCACTTGGAAAATAGGATGTATAATCAGAAGTCATTCCGCATGGTATCCATTTCGTATCTTCGAAATCGGCACGAATACCAATCGGTCCGTCTGTCATAACAAGTGGTGGGATTCCTAGACGTTCTACCCCACTGGTTCGAAATAAACCGCCGCCATGAATCATCGAAATCTTTTCATCTAGTGTTAGCTGTTCTACTAACTCTTCAATCCATGTTTCCGTTTTCATGTTTGGTTTGCTCCATTCTTGCTTATTTGAATACTTTTTTGGATGTGAGTAAAATTCTGAATTGAAATTTTACTCACAGTATCTTTTTTAATTATGCTAGTGTAACAGTTACTTCGCTATTTGCGTCTGGTGTGATAACACAGTTATTGTCTTCTGCTACCATTGTACCGTTTGTAATTGTGGAAGCTGTTTCATTTACTAGTACAACTTTGCATGGTTTTGTACCTTTGACAGTAATCTTGTAGCTACCTGCTTCTTTTGTTACTGTAACTTCTGTGTCGATTTCATTTTCTTGGTTATAAACGGCACATGTCTTGGTTGTTCCATCGGCAAATGCGTAAACTTGGAATGTTACGTCTTCTGCATAGTCGTAAACTGGTCCATTGTCCTTTGCACCTGTGGCTACAATACTTCCTTCTTTTACATATAGAGGAATGCTTAAGTAACCGTGTTCTTCGGAATACCATTTTCCACCTTGACGTTCTTCGCCTGTTAGGAAGTTAGTCCATCTACCTTCTGGTAGATAATATTCTGCAATACTATCTTCATTAAAGATAGGTGCTACAAGTAAGGAATCTCCTAACATGTATTGTTTATCTAAGTAAGAACAGTTCTTGTCTTGTGTAAATTCTAATACCATACTGCGCATCATTGGAACACCTGTCTTAGATGTTTCGATTGCATTGCGGTACAAATATGGCATAAGTCTTGCTTTTAATTTTGTGAAGTAGCGAACTACGTCAACTGCTTCTTCATCATAAGCCCAAGGCACACGATAGGATGTACTTCCATGTAATCTGGAGTGTGTGGATAGTAAACCGAATGCACACCAACGTTTGTATACGTCTGGAGTAGATGTATTTTCAAATCCACCGATGTCGTGGCTCCAATAACCGAATCCGGACATAGTTAAGGATAAACCTCCACGTAAACTTTCTTCCATAGATTCGTAATCAGACCAGCAGTCACCACCCCAATGTACAGGGAATTTTTGTCCACCTACTGTTGCGGAACGAGCGAATAAAATTGCTTCTTCTTTTCCTTTTTTCTTTGCAATTAAGTCATAAACTGTTTTGTTGAATAAATATGTATAGTAGTTATGCATTTTCACTGGGTCAGAACCATCGTAATATACACAGTCGGTAGGAATTCTTTCACCAAAGTCTGTCTTGAAGCAATCTACGCCCATATCTAATAATGCTTCTAATTTGCTTGTATACCATTCGCAAGCAGCTGGGTTTGTAAAGTCAACAATAGCAAGTCCTGGTTGCCACATATCCCATTGCCATACGTCGCCGTTTGCTCTCTTTAAGAAATATCCATTTTCCATACCTTCTTGGAACATGGAGGATTCTTGACCTACATAGGAGTTAATCCATACACAGATTTTTAAGCCTTTTGCCTTTAATCTTTGTATCATACCTTTTGGATCTGGGAATACGTCTTTGTCCCAAGTAAAGTCACACCATCCGAATTCTTTCATCCAGAAGCAGTCGAAGTGGAATACAGCAAGTGGAATATCACGCTCGAACATTCCATCTACAAATTTATTCACGGTTGCTTCATCATAATTTGTTGTAAAGGATGTGGATAACCATAAACCAAATGTCCAAGGTGCTGGTAGGGATGGTTTTCCTGTTAAATCTGTATATCTTTCTAATACTTCTTTCATGGTTGGTCCATTGATTAAGAAGAAGTCTAGACTTTCTCCTGGAACACTAAACTCTACTTTTGTTACCATCTCAGTGGCAACTTCGAAGGATACTTTTTCTGGGTGGTTTACGAACACACCGTATCCTTTATTGGATAAATAAAATGGAATGTTTTTGTAGGATTGTTCGGTAGAAGTACCACCATCTGCATTCCAAATATCAATACTTTGTCCATTTTTTACGAATGGTGAGAAACGTTCTCCCATACCGTAGATTAATTCACCTACGCCAAGTGTAAGTTGTTCACGCATAAATGCTTTTCCTTCACTTCCATGTTCGTAAGCATCGCCTCTCCAATCGGTTCTCATATATGCTAAATCGCGATATCCGCTAGAAGTAATCTTTTCATTTCCACGGAAATATGTCATCTGACAATTTTCTTTCTTAATTTCTAAGCGTAACTCGCCACTATGTACCACTAATAATTCGTCGGTTTCATCTACTTGTAGATTTGATGTTTCTGGTAAATTTAAATCAAATTCAGGTGTTTTCTTTTGAACACCCATGTAATGAAATGTTTGTACGCGAAGTACTTCTTTCATAGGTGCTGAAATCTTGATTGTTAGATTCGCTCCACCAAGTGTATCACCTCTGTGATTAATCTTATGAGTTGGGGCACAAATACTTACTTCCTTTTCGGTTACTTTTGAAAAATACACTTGTGCTGGTGTCATGCACTCAATTCCTTCTTTTTGAAGCCAGCATCCATTACTAAATTTCATACGACATTTCCTCCATTAATTGAATTTGTAATACATGTTTTTATACAACCTTATACTGAGTATGGAAATACCATCTCTTCTTTTGTTACATTTCAACATCTTCTATGCATATTTTAATTTATTATAGTACAATCAGTAAATAGAAAATACCATTAATTTTCTCACAAAAACACTCTAATTTTCCTAGGAAAAAAAGCCTGACTACCAAACATTATGCAGTCAGGCTTTTCTTTGCATCTGGTTTTATAATTCATTTGGCGCAAACACCACACCAAACCCCTGTTGTGGTTCAATCGCCAATCCATAATTTCCTTTAAAATGCTTTGCTAATTCTTCAAATGTATAAGCGTTAATATCAAAGTTACGTACATTGTATTTTTCCGCACGTTCTTTTGTCATATATAATTTTACAGCGTCGTAATTGGTTCCTCTTATACGTGCCATATCAAAGTTAAAGAAATCGTCATCTTTCTTTAGGACATTTGGAATCTCACCGAGCATATAGAACTTTTTGCCTTGTTCTTTTAAAATCTGCACACCACGTTTTGCAGTAATCTGCTTTCCTTTCACTGCTTGTAACATAATAATCGTATCTGCTTCGTCCTTTAATGGCATCAGTTCTTCTTTTGTTATGTATATCTCTTCCTCTGCCAAACCTCGAATTAATAAACCTTTACAGTCTTTTTTACATACGGTATCAATTGCGATTACTACAGGAATTTTACTATAGATCATCTTTTGGTCTTCTGGAATTTCTTTAATACGTGCTTCAAATGTCTCTATTGTTAAAAATATCTCTAAATTTCCATCAATAAAATACTCGTCCTTCTTTGGCATCAAAATAATAACTGGATTGTTCCAATGTTCGATTAATTGTAATTTTTCTAATTTGGTAGTCGCTTCAAGAGCACTTTGTTTTTGCATTTCATCCATGTTCAATACCTCTCTTAACTCAATATGCTTCTTATTTTACCATAAACATGCTTATATTGAAATAGCTTAAATTTGACAAAGGTGTAAAATCGTTGTATAATTTGATAAATTTATTCTGTCCTTTTAGGGCATTTCTGTACATATTCAACTAATACTTGGAGGATGTTATGCATACGATATTAATTGCTGATGATGAGTCGATCATACGTCAGGGCTTAAAGTGTATTATCGATTGGGAGGAATACGGATTTACAATCTGTGGAGAAGCATCCAATGGAGAAGATGCTTTACATTTTATACGAAATCAAAAACCAGATGTTGTGTTACTAGATATTCGAATGCCTAAGTTATCTGGATTAGAGGTCGTAAAACAAGCTCGCCAAGAAGGATATCAGGGAAAAGTGATTATCTTAAGTGGGTTCTCTGATTTTAACTATGCAAAAGAAGCAATAGTCTACGGTGTACAATATTATCTTACAAAACCCATTGAAGAAGATGAATTAATGAAGATAGCCTCTGACACTTCCAAACTACTAACGAAAGAGAAGCATGAAAAACAGATATTTCATAATTATTTGGAAAAGGCAAAGGAAAATGTCTTAAAAGATTTACTCTATGGTACTCTTGATAAGAAAAAATTTAATTTGCACGACTTTAATATGATTTCGAATATTTATCAAGTTGTAATTTATGAGAAATACAGTCATAACGAACTGGATATTTCGTATAGTTTTGCTGAGTTACTTCGTGTAACCAATAGCAAAAATAATTCGTTTGATTCCGTGTGTTTTAATGAGAAGCAAATTATTATCTTGAAGGGAGATTCTGCCCAGGCTCGTTTTCAAGATTTTTTATCCCGTTATGATAAGAAGATGAAACCTCAGAAAGGTTCGCCGTTGGATAGCATTTTTATTGCGTATGGGCGTTGCGTGAACGAGATTGATGAAGTTCATCTTTCATTTCAGGATGCGGTTCGTCTCTTGGAGAGGCGTTTCTTTTGTGCAAAGAGACAACATACGTTGGGGTATCAAGAATTAGATACAATCTCTATGGAACCGTTTGAATTAAGTGATGAAGTTCGCCAAAGTTATAGTGATACGTTGGTGAATTATATACAGGCTTTTAATAAAAATTTGGTTGCGGATACCCTTGCTGAATTGCAAGATAAATTGTATCATTCCAATAAAGAGCCTAGTCAGATAAAATTATTTTTGATTGATTTATATTTAATTATGAAGGAAAAGATTTATCATTTATATAGTAAGAATCAGATTCCATTTTTATCGAATGGGACAATTATCGATGCGATAAATGAGAAACATTATTTGTATGAGATTATTCAGTTGTTCCAAGAACAATGTGAGATGATCATTGGTTCGATTGGAGATACTTCTCGAAATAATATTATTGATAGCATTGTCCATTACATAAAGCATAATTATATGGGAAATATCAAGTTAGAAACATTGGCTCCGTTATTTGGATATAATAGTTCTTATCTTGGTAAGATTTTCAATAAGAGAATTGGTGTTAGTTTTAACGCTTATGTTGACTCGGTACGTATTGAGGAATCGAAGAAATTGCTAGAGCATGAATCTTTGAAGGTGTATGAAATCGCGGAACGTGTTGGGTATCAAAATGTGGATTATTTTCATATGAAATTCAAAAAGTATACGAATATGAGTCCTGCGGAATATAGGAAAAAGGTGCGAAAGTAAAAGTTCGCACCTTTTTTTATTTCTTTTCATAGCATCAATCCAATTTTAATAGCTTACGGAATCAGGATTCTCCGCTTCTATCTTCGTAAAAATTTGTCTACAGAAAAAACCGTAGGTGTAAAGCATCGCTCCTGGTCCGATTAGAAGCATAAAAATCATCATCTGTTCTGTAAAGTTTAACACAACATATATGAGCACTAAACTAAAATACATAGCCATTGTTCTTCCAAAATAGCGAATGGTGATCTGCACGGAATTATGTATCGTATTTTTTATGCTATTCTCATATCGTGCGATCAGTGGAAATGCAAAACTAAAACAGGTAAGTAAAATTACAACTAAGCCAATCGTCATTAAAATCACTAAGATACTTGGGTCTTCGGATACTTTTAAAATCTGCATATCAAGGTAAATCGCATATGCCAAAACCCCTAATATAACTCCTAGTATCGTTCCCTGCTTAAAATTTCTCTTAAACTCTTTAATAAACTGTCTTGCTATATATCCTTCTTCATCTTTTGCCATCTTCATGGTAATGGAACAGGCTGCTGCTGTTGATGCACCAATTGTAATAATTGGAAGACTAAATAAAATCCACATAAAGTTTAAAACAATCAAGTCTGTTACTTGTATCATAAATTTATAAAATGGTCCATCTGTACTAAAAATCTTCAAGTGTAATCCTCCTATTTTATCCAATTATTTTGTTGGATTATGATTTCCACAATTCTACTTGTTCTTTGATAATAGCAGTTACTTTTTCCTCTGCTTCTTCTTTTCCTGCTTCTAGTAACTGCTGCTGCATATTATCCCAAGTCTTCTCAAAGTCCTCTTCTTCGCATACGATACATTGAATTAATTCTCGCCATGCAATGGAATCCAATTCTTCTTCTATCTTCCTCACATCTGTTGGCAATGTGTATGACCATACTGGCGCATATTCGGCCTCCTCAAATGTATCTGCTTGTGGAAATATATCCGTTAATCGTTCAACTTGCCAATTACTTAATGCCATTTTCTCTACGATATTATACTCTTCGACTACTGTTACTTTATTTTCAGGTACAAAATAATTACCAGTAGAATCTAAAGCACCAGAACCGTAACTAGGAAATGGATAACTATGCAACCCTACTCCTGTTTCTTCTACATAATTGGTATCTTCTGCTGCGCGTTTCCTTTCTTCTTGAGTACGGCAACGAACACCATTTTCATCGTAGTAATAATTGACACCTTCAATGCCCCAATTCAGTAGTATTTGTGCTTCTTCTGTACAGAGCCAATCAAGAAATTGTACTGCACGTACGGGATCTTTACAACTGGTTGTAATTCCAATTCCCCAACCTACAGAAAGTCCTTGTTCTTTCAACGCAGTACAAGTTATGCTAGAATCACTGGTTACAGGAAGTCCTGCATAGGTTCTATCATATCTTCCATCTGCACTTAATACTTGTTCTGCTTCTCCATAATTCCAAGAAGCATCTAATAATGCAATCACACGTCCAGAAGCAATTTTCTCTAAATAATCTTCATAAGTTTGTGTTGCAAACTCTGGGTCTAAAATTCCTTCTTTGTGCATTCGATTTAACCACTTAAAATATTCTTTCTGCCCCTTTGCAGAATGTTTATACTCTGCTTGATAGTTCTCATCTACAATCCATTGCCCATTGTCTGGAGAACCATTTGCTATATAACCAGATGGATTGGATAAGGTTGTAAACCAATGCCAATCGGAACAACATAGTGTAAGCCCTATGGCTTTCTGCCCATCAATTGTTGGATTCGCTGCTAGATATTTTTTGATTAAGGCTTCATACTCATCTAGTGTTCTTGGAATGGTATAATCATTTGCCAAAATAGCCGCCCACTGTATCTGCGCAGTCCCTGATGTTGTCACTACTTCATTGTTTACCCCTCTAGAACATAATTGATAGATGGATGGGTCTGATTTGCTATATCGTAACTTTTCAAAATCATTTCCATATAATTTTTTTATATTAGGCCCATATTCTTCAATTAATTCACTTAAATCAATCAAGCTGTTGTTATCAATTAATAAACTTGCATCTCCTTTTGCAAATATAATATCTGGATACTCACCTGTTGCAATCATCAGCGCGATTCGATTATCATTGCTTTCTACTGGATATTCTGTTTCCAGTGTGACACCTGTTGCTTTTGTTATTTCCTGTGCAATGGGATCTGTCCATGGATCTTCTATTCCATCTGCATTATAAAAGACAAAAGTGATAGGAGTATTGGATAACGTCTCTGTTTGCTGATTGAAGTATGTACATCCTGTGACACATATTACGAATGACATAAGCAATGGAATACATCTAACATATTTTCTCATTCGCATCATCCTCCTAAGAATATTATAGTGGATTTCAATGAAAAAGCAATGAAAAGAAGCCCTTTATAGAGATTCTCTATAAGGGCTTCTTATGTACTAATCATCTTGTTTTGCAAAATAATGTTCTACTGCATAATTGAATGTATCCATAAAAAATTTGTTTGCCTCTTTTGAAATACTAGCCTCTGGACAAGTTTGTTCAAACCCATGATAACAACCTTCAAATACTCTAAAGTGTGTTTCTACTCCTGCTTTCTTTAAATTTTCTACATACGCAATCGTTTCATCTCGAAATGGTTCTAAACTTCCAACAAATGTACAAGTAGGTGGCAAATTACTATAATCAGTTTCTCTTGATGGTGCCGCATATTTTGGTACATCATCTGTCTCAAATAAATCACCTAAGTAATACTTCCATCCTAAATAATTTAATTTAGAATTCCATACGGGTGCATTATTATCTTTCGCTGACTCCGTAATCATCCTATCATCAATCATAGGATATAAAGGCATCTGAAATGCAACATTTACTGACTTTTTATCTCTCGCATACAACGTAACTGCTGCTGTTAAGCCTCCACCAGCACTATCTCCACCAACCATAATCTGATCATCTCGAACGCCTAACTTATCTGCATTTTTCTTAAGCCATTTTAATGCTAAATGACAATCTTCCAATGCTGCTGGATAAGGTTCATCTACTGATACACGATAATCTGGTGAAACAATAACACAATCTGTTTGCTTCATAAACGCATCAATAAACTTATAATCCATTTCCGGAATTCCTAGACCATATCCCC
Organism: uncultured Anaeromicropila sp.; assembly: GCA_964409685.1. GTDB lineage: Bacteria > Bacillota > Clostridia > Lachnospirales > Lachnospiraceae > Clostridium_AI. The sequence goes on along the minus strand of CAYPEJ010000014.1, from coordinate 82,733 downwards.
CACCATGTATCCATAGTATTCCAGGCATGTTCTTCTTTTCAGTCTTAGGCTTGTAAATACAAATTCTTAATTTACTTCCGTCCTTTCTTTCAATATATCTCTCTTGATATCGAATGCTCTTATCTTCACATTTTCCCCCTAAGCTTATTCTCAACACTGCATTTGCAACTTTTAGCCTTGTTTCTGTAAAACACAGTGCGATCATTTTTCCTGCTCTACTTACTTTTCTTAACTCTGGGTGAATTAAATTTGTATCAATTTTCATAACGCATCTCTCCTCTTGTGCAACTCTATATAACTTGACCTAATCCAAAATTTCGAAATATATATTATGTAGCATACATATCATTATAATATATTTTAATCAATTAATCTAGTATGACACATTAAAATGCAAACAATTTAGCTACTAATGTACCTATTTATGACAACTATATCTATTCCCCCACAATCTTACAATTAATTTTCCAAAAAGAATCCCTGTATTATAATATCTCCACATAAAATTATGTTTCTCTAAAAACTCACTATCCACGTCTTTCTCTTTTTTTATAATTGCTTCTATACTTCCTTGAAATATTATGCAATGTTCCAATTCTTTTTCTAATTCTTCTATCGAATAGAATTCTTTTTCTTCAATTCCAGTATTTAATTGAGCCAATACACTTGTAGCAAATTCTGTACAAGTATAGGATTTATGAATCTGCACACGATAGTGTAACGGCGTAAAAATGGCTGAAATTGTGTTATATAAATACTCTTTTTGATTTTCCTTAAATGACTGAATATATAAACTTACATCTTCATATTCCTTAAGGTCCAATGGTATCGCATGTACTTTCACTTTAGATGCTTCTTCTTTATAAAAATATCTCGCATGTGATTCCTCTACAAATCCCCCATACAAAGGTGTATCTTGATAGTGTCGTGCAAAGGAATACATTTCTTTTAATGTATCATCGAACGCTATGGATACATGATTGTATTGCTGCTTCGTAATCTTTCGAATAAATTTTCCCATTTTATATGGTGTCGCAGAAAAAACTACATATATATATTGTCCCACTTGATGCCTCCTTTTCGTCTTTTTCGAACTGCCACTTTGCTTAGATACGCATTATACCATATATATAAAAAATATTTCTAGTGTATACATATTCCATTTTGATGTATTCACAGATTGAACACAATCTTTACACAAACCAATCACAAATCATCCATATTCTCTTCACAGTTTCTGAGTATCATTAAGGTAACAAATAACAAAGAACTTATAAACGAAATATTAAACATATAAATGATTTTATATTAGAAATGAAAAGGAGAGATTATCATGAATCAAGAATGGAACAACAACGAATATATCGAAACAGTGGAAATAGAAAAAAACAAATTTAAAGCTGGAAACCCAAAAGCAAAAAATAATAAATTTGCAAAGAAAATTGGTACACTTGCACTTTCTGGTTTAATCCTTGGTACTACTGTTGGTGGCGCATTTACAGCTACAACTTATTTATTTTCACCAAATACTGCTGTAACACAACAGGCAAATTCAGAATCTAAGGATTCTCCTAGCAATCTTACCACTACACTTACAAGCTTTACTTCTGACAAGTCTAGTACTTCTACTAGTGGTGTAACAGTTGAAGATATTGCTACAAAAGGATTACCATCTATCGTTGCTATTACCAATAAAGGTGTATCCGAGGTTATGACTATGTGGGGAAATATGCAGCAAGAAAGTGAAAGTTGTGGTTCTGGTATCATCATTGGAAAAAGCGATACCGAATTATTAATGGCTACCAACTATCACGTAATTGAAAATAGCAATACCCTAACGGTTGTATTTAGTTACGATGAAAACAGTGAAGAACCAAATGCTGTAGAAGCTTATGTAAAAGGATATGATTCCAACAGAGATTTAGCTGTTATCGCTATCTCTTTAGATAATTTAACAGATGATGTTTTAAATCAAATTAGTGTTGCTGCTATCGGTGATTCTAGTAGCTTACATCTTGGAGAACAAGTGGTTGCTATTGGAAATGCACTTGGTTATGGACAATCTGTTACAACAGGTATCGTAAGTGCTCTTAATAGAGAAATCGCTACTGACGAATCTGGAAATACAGATGGTAACACATATATCCAAACAGATGCTGCCATTAACCCTGGTAACAGTGGTGGTGCTTTATTTAATATGAATGGCGAATTAGTTGGTATCAATACTGCTAAGATTGCATCTAGCGAAATTGAGGGTATGGGATATGCCATTCCAATCTCTGAAGTTTACGATATGCTAGAAGAAATGATGAACGAAACGGTTCGTACTGAGATTTATTCAAACCAAGAAAAAGGTTACCTAGGTATTAGTGGTACTGATGTAACTTCTGATGTATCTTCTACTTATGGAATACCTACTGGTGTTTATGTGTACGATGTAGAAGATAATGGCGCTGCTGCAAATGCTGGTATTAAAAAAAGTGATGTAATCATAAAATTTGATAACAAAAGTGTTTCTTCTTCTAGCGAGTTACAAAGTTTATTATCTTATTATAAAGCTGGCGAAACGGTAACAGTAACGGTTCAATCACAAGGGAATGCTGGTTATGAAGAAAAGGAAATTCAAGTTACTTTAGGAGTATCTTCTAGTGCAACAACTGACAATGCCACAGATAATGCAACAGAAGGCAATGGTTCCTACAATCAACAGATGCCATCTGACTCTTATAACATGCCATACAACAACACGACACCTTATGGCTATGGAAGTGGAAGTCAGTTTGCATAAATAAAACAATAAGAAATTACCATCCTCAAAAGGCAAGAGGGAAGTTCTTTAAACGAGAATCTCCCTCTTACTTTTTTTCTTAAATCATAACTTTATATTTTTCTTCATCCAAATAGTTTTTAACTGATTCAATCAATTCTTCTAAGAAAGCAACCACATATCTTTCATTCTCATATATCTCATTTATTGTATTTTCTCGAACAGCCTCTATGAAGGATACTGTTCCATGTGCAAGATTATTTCTTTTTTCTTTTATTCGCTCTAAAATATCCGGACGATAATTTATACTATTTGTTCTTATATGTACACCGTGTGATTCCATTGTTTCTTTAATAGAAATACCATCTAAATTTCCAGCTGGCATAGAATTGCGTGCATGAATATCTAATTCTGTCTTATTAATAATTGCATTTATAATCTCCTCATTTTTTTTCAAAAAAGTATTCTGATTTGCATTCGGATCTTGAATAGATTTTAAAACTGTTTTTCTCCATATCATCCTCAGTGATTCACTAACATGAAGATAATCTAAATGATTTCCTCTAATTTGATCATAAATACATTCAATTAAATTTGTAACAGTATATTCAATAATATTATAAATCATCAAAGACACATTTGATTTTAAGATATTGATTAAATCTTGATAAGACATATTCATTCGTAATACCGGTGCTTCTTCCTCTAAATCATCTTCCTCATTCATTTCACTATAAAAAAATTTGTCAAATTCATTCACATCATCAACTATAATGTTTCTTTTTCGTTCCAGAAAAAACATTAACCCAATAAAGTCTTCAATTTCCTTTTTCCTTTGTTGAAATGTTGTCTCTAAAGTAATCATCTTTCCTCCTCAAGTAATTTGTTTCTGACAAATTCAATTCTTCCAATAAGTTTACTTTTATTGTTTGCTGCATCAGAACGAGTAATTTGAGAAAACTCATCGCTATCCATCCAATTAACATTTTTGACCGATAAGTCAGGATTTTCCTGTAATGCTAATGCAATTCCGATTGATAATGCTTCAAAACGAGCTCTTGGTGTTGATTTTGACTTCTCAGTTTTCTTAAATCCTCTGCTTCCTAAATTATTTTCAGCAAAAAAAAGCATATCTTCAAATTCTTTTTTATATTTATCTTGTATCTTGTCATCTTTTTCCCATAAAGAATTTTGTTCTTCAATATATTCATCAATGTATTTTGCTACGTTTCCTGCATATGTTTTAAAACCATTTTCATAATTATGCGTATATGTGAAAAATCTTGAAACTAATTCTAATCCTTCAAATCTGTTTTCGGCTTGCTCTGTCCTCGGTGCTAATTTATTGAACTTTTCATTTTTTACACATTCTTCTAAGAATCTTTTGAATTTACCATCTAAAGCTCCTCGCCTTACTTCACTTGCTTTTGCATGTATTCCTCCAGTATTAATTCTTCTAAAAATTTCTTGCCGTACTGCTTGTGTTGTTCCTTCCTCAAGAAAAACAACTCTAATATTCGTATTTAAAAATCTCCTCTGTACAGCTGGATCTAAGTCTTGAAAGCAAAATCCATTTGATTCTGTTAAAATTCTTAAATTATTTAAAACTAAATCATTCTGGGCAAATTCCACTAATGTCTGAGTTCTCTGAGCTCCATCAACAATCTCAATTCTTCCATCGTTTGTATCTGCAAAAAACATAAATGGTACTGGCAAACCCATTAAAACAGATTCTATAAAATTACACTTTTCCTTTTCCCCCCAAATAAACTTTCTTTGATAATCAAGTGGTATATAGAATTCACCTGATTCATACTGTTGTTTCATAAATTTAACCACATAATCCCTAGTGTCATACTTAATATCCTGCTTTTTTTCACTAATCTGCTTTGAAGACTTCTCAATTTCTTCCTTCTTTTTTTTCTCTCTTTCTGCCTTTTCCTCTTTCATCTTTTTTATACTCCCCTTCCAGCTGATTAATACTCTTATTGATGTTCTTCTAAATGCTGCTGAATCGTTAAACCAATTGCACGTCCTAATTCTACAGGGACAGCATTTCCAATGTGTATCGCCAATTCCCGCTTATTTGATGGATGATTTTCATCCACAAAGCAATAGTCTATTGGAAATGATTGGAGTATTGCTCCCTCACGTATTGAAATTGCTCTATTCTGTTCTGGATGTCCAAATCTACCGTTTCCATATCCATAAAATTGTGTTGTTATAGTAGGAGATGGCTTATCCCATTCCATCCGTCCATATACGGATGGATATGTCTTTCCAGTTTGTTTTCTATGACAGTCTAAACGCAGTTCTTCATTCCAGTCTCTCCATGTTCCTCCAGGAACAGATTGTTCTATTCTTCTTCTATTAACCTCTGACAACCTACTAGATCTATGCAATAAATCCTCTTGATGTGTTTCCCCATCTTGTATTGGTGGTAATCCTCCTATTGCCATACGCACAGTTGGATAATTTTCCTTACTATATAAAGCTGGAATTAGACTAATCTCACCCAATTTTGATGCAAGCAATACCAAACGTTTTCGATTCTGTGGCACTCCATATTCTGGACAATATACTATTTTCCAGCTAACATAATAATTATGTTCATTTAGCATAGAAATAAAATCACGAAATACATCTTCCTCTACAAGACTTGGTACATTTTCCATTGATACTATTTCTGGCTCACACTCTCTAACTAATCTCTCAAAAGAATACAGTAATGTCCATTTATCATCCTTTCTTCCATTCTTCCTATATCTTATAGAATATCTAGAAAATGGCTGACATGGTGCACATCCAACCAATGCTCTTACAGCATTTGAAGGATATAAATTTTGTATATCTTCAGAGTTAATATTTGTAACATCCTCATTAATAAATCGTGCTTTATTATTCATTTCATATGCGAAGCGACAACTTTCATCTATATCGTATCCTGCCACAACATTAATTCCCGCTAAAGACAACCCCTTTGTTAAACCGCCAATTCCACAAAACAAATCAACTGCGTAACATGGCATTAATGTCACCTCACTTAACTAAATTTCAAAGTCATATCTTAATATAATTTCTCCACAAAAATCACTCTTTATATCATAACATAAGAAAAATATATTTTCTACTTAAATTGTATATCCAATTATTTGATAAACAAAATCATTTACAATCTTTTCTTTTGCACTGCTTTCAAAAAAGCTGATATGTAATAGCAGGGCTGTTCATGTTCCATGAACAGCCCACTTCTAAATCTTTCATACAAAACTAAAATAACCTAATACAACGATTCCTAATATAATTCTGTACCAACCAAATGCTTGGAAATCGTGTTTTTTAATAAATGACATTAGGAAGCGGATTACTAAAACAGATACGATAAAGGCAACTCCCATACCAATTACAAGTACGATTAGTTCAGAACTTGTAAATGCCAAACCGTATTTTAATACTTTCAAAAAGCTCATTCCAATCATAACTGGTACCGCTAAGAAAAATGTAAATTCTGCGGCTGCTACTCTGGAAACACCAATTAACAATGCACCAATAATAGTTGCACCTGATCTAGATGTACCTGGAACAATGGATAATACCTGAAATAACCCAATATATAGGGCTGTCTGGTACGTAATATCTGTTAATTCCTTAATCTTTGGAATACGTTTTTTATTCCATCTTTCCACCACAATAAATGCAACACCATAGAAAATAAGCGCAATTGCAATCACAATCGGTGTTTGAAAATGTGCTTCTACATAATCATCGAATAGTAGAGTTACTACGGCACCTGGAATACAGGCAACTACAACTTTAAACCATAAAGAAAATGTTTCTTTCTTAATAACTGGCTGATTCTTATCTTTAAATTGAAATGGAAACATCTTATTCCAAAACAAGATAACAACCGCTAGGATTGCCCCTAATTGAATGACATAGAAAAACATTTCCTTAAATTCTTCACTCATATTTAGCGAAATAAATTCATCTACTAGTAACATATGTCCTGTGCTGCTGATTGGCAGCCATTCTGTCACGCCCTCGACAATTCCCAGAATAATGACTTTTAGAATCTCTAAAAAGCCTAAATCCATGTTTTCATCCTCCCTTTTCAACATCTACTAAAATATTATCTTATTTTTCCACTTTTACTATTATGACTTTAAATTAGAAAATACGCAAGGATAACTTTTATCTGAAATAAAGTTATCCTTGTTTGTTAGCGGAGATGGATTGCATGCTCCACTGTTTCTACATATATAATTACTTTTTTATCAATGATTTTAATTTCTTTATTTTTAAGTAATTCTTGCGAGCCATCTTTGTATTTGATTAAGATGTGATGATTAGAATTACTTTGAATTCGATATTTTTGATTTTCCATATTGTATTGAATTTTTAGGCTATGACCTTCTAGTTTGCTATTTTCAACAAAATGTGCAGTCTCTGGTGTAGTTCCTAAAATCACTTGATAGTCTAAACTTTTCGTGATATCTATGACGATATCTTGGTACATTCCAGATAAACCTTTAATCTTTCCTGTTGGACCACCGATTGCTTTTGGCTTCTTATTATTGATTAAGGATTCTTCCTCTTGTTCTTCTTTTTTGATACGTTCCCTAGTGTAACGTTCCCTTTTTGCTTTCTTTTGGCTTCCTCGTTTACTACGACGTTTCTTTTTCTTGGCTGGCTTCTCTTTTTTTGTCTTTTTGGATTTCTCTTTCTTGTCTTTTAAATTACGTTTTGATGTATCTTTGGATTTCCCTTTTGACTTGGAAATGTCATTATTTTTATCTTTACTATTGTCTTGCACTGGTGGACAAAAGCCTCTGCTTATCCACAAAAATGCAATTATCGCAAAGGAAATTCCACATAGTGTGGTAAATAAATGAAATCCTTCCAATAATAACACATGAATCATTTCACTTGATTGCCCAAAGAATAGAGCATCTTGTACTTTATGAAATAGTATTATTATAATTACATTTTCTACGAAAGCCAGCATGATACATAGTGTTGGCAGAATCATAGATAATTTTCCTCTTGCAAAGATTGTTGTTGGAACTGCAATAATACAAAGCAGGACTGGCAATATTGCAAGAAAGAAGATCCACATTATTTTTTGAAATTGTGGATTTCGATGTACATTTTCAATTTGTAATATGGAGGTAATTGTGTTTTTTACCTCTCCCCAAGTGAGTTCTCCTGTTATAACATAGTCCTCACGTAATTCTCCTTGATTTACGTACTCATAACCTGCTTCGGCACCCATTTTAACGATTTCATATCCTGATACCTGAGTACTTTTGCTATCAGTTGCTATCTCTAAAAATGGAAAAAGCAGCGCTATCAAGGAACAAAACATGATGAGCGCTGCTATATTTTTTAAATGGAAAGCATATGTCTTCATCTTAAGACCCCCAGTTGTATATTTTCTTTCTAGTCTTAAGAGATTATATACTGTTTGGTGCAAAATTTCAAACTTTTACAAGTTTTTGCTTGATGAACTAGTTTAATTCATATGAAAAGTCTGTTGGTACTTCTCCTGTTGCTTGAAAACCAAAGCTTGCAGAGGAACCTGCTGCTAGATCAGCATTCCAAGACATTGGAGTGATGATGTATGTATCATTTGTTTCTGTCATTTCTGCACACCAGATATTTGTGATGGTAAATTCAGATTTGTCTAATACTAATTGCCATCCATTAATTGTGCTGTTTGAAGCATTTTTAATGGTTACATTCATTGTGTAGCCGCCAGACCATGCATTTGTTTCGGTAATAAGTTGTAAGTCGCCTTCAACGATTGGATCTTCTGTTACTTCTGGTTCTTCGCTTACGATCGGATCTTCACTTACCACTGGGTCTTCACTTACGATTGGTGTTTCACTTACTTCTGGGTCTTCACTTACGATTGGCTCTTCACTTACCACTGGGTCTTCGCTTACGATTGGCTCTTCGCTTACCACTGGGTCTTCGCTTACGATTGGCTCTTCACTTATTTCTGGATTTTCTTGCATATTATCTAAGATTACACTTAGCGCCTCATACCATTTTTCTGCCATCTTTAATCCACCAGATGCGCTTGGATGTACTCCATCCCCGATATCAGCATCTGTAAATCCTGTATGTTGATCTACGATTGTAATAGGAGACTGTTCTGTTGTCATTTCACTTGCCCATCCATCAATCGCAGCATTAATTGCATCTACACGTTCATTGTATAGTGTATGATAAGAAGCTAATGGGATAATCTTTGCTACAAGAATAATCATGTTTGGATTGTTATCTCTCATTTGGTTAATAAGAGTTGTGTAAGCTGCCATAACATCAGCAGTTGTCTTGTCATCATCAAATGTATCATTTGTTCCAAAATGCATCATAACGATTTCTGGATCTACGGCATCTAACCATCCTACTAAACTACCAGCTGCTGCAAGGTCACATACTCTCATACCCCAGTGACCTTCATTGTTTCCATTAGAACCAACAAATGTTACATCATATCCATTATCAGCTAATTTATTAGTTAGAGTTGTACGCCAAAAATCACCGTCTGTAATAGAATCACCTAATGGCATAATTTTTACAGTTTGTGATGCTGCGGATATCACTTCAGTGGAAAATGGACCTTGAAGTACCATACAAAGCATCACGGCAAAGCAAGTTAATATTGCAATAAATTTTCTTGTTTGTTTCTTCATGTATTTATCCTCCTTTATCTTTTGCTACTATTTTACCATATAGTAAAAGGTTTTTAATATTATTTGATTGTGATGTGTCGGAATATTACATGATCGGAAAAACAGCAGTTGCTCATCCAACTGCTGTTTCCTATTTTATTATTTTTCACTATTTTGTTTCCCAACTACAAGTACTATTGTTATAAATATAGGCTTCACCTGGGAATGATAAGTCAGCTGTTTGTGTGCCAGAACCATTTGTAAAGATTACATTTGCATACTCTGTGGATAGTTCTAATGACCATACATTGTTACCTTCATATGTCATCTGAACTCCTGGCCATGCACCGATTGTATCGCTTGTGGAATTCCACATGTAGCAGTATACGTTTGACCAACCTGCTTGGTTCTTGCAGTATACTTTGTATGTTTCTGGTTGTGGGTCTTCTGTTCCACCAGAATTTCCATAAGTAGTCCATGAACTTGTATTGTTATCGTAAATATACCCAGAACCTGGTGCTGATAAATCAGCTGTTTGTGTTCCTGAACCGTTGTTGAAGATAACATTTTTATAAGAACTTGTCATTGCATAAGACCAAACATTATCTCCAAGGCTTGTCATTTTTACACCTGGCCAAGAAGCATTTGTATCACTGCTTGAATTCCACATATAGCAGTATACGTTAGACCATCCTGCTGTATTTTTGCAGTAAATCAAGTTAGAAGTATCTTGTTTTGTCTTTGTAAATGTATAAGTTGCGGTCTTTGTTGTATCCCCTTTTGCTGTTACTTTTAATGTGATGCTTGTTCCATAATCTACGTCAGCACCAAGTGTAACAGATGCAGAGTTTCCAAATGATACTGCACTACCGTTGTTAATTTGGTAAGTGCCAGAAGTTGCATTCTTTAAGGAAATAGATACTGTTAAGGAATCTCCGTAGAAATTGCCACCTTCTTGAGAAACTGTAATTGTAGGATTCTTTGTTACTACAGTTCCACCAATTCCGCCATTGTATACAACAGCGATACCATCTGAACTACCAATAGTTCCTTTAATAGTACCATTGGACACTGTAAATGTATTACCAGAAACTTTGTCTGTATATGTTCCACTTGCCATTCTGTATGCTGGAATTTCAACATATCCTGCACCACTTAAGTTAGAAATAACAACACCTGAGTTACCTCGTTCTGTATAGATTACGCTTCCACTGCTGGATACAGATTCATCTTGTCCTACAAAATAGTTGTGGAAGTTGTTTACTGCTGCTACTTCTGGATCGCTCCATGTCATAGTTCCTACTTCACCCATAAGAGTTGGTTCTACTTCTGATTTTGGAACTTTATTTCCATTGTCATCTAATAAGATTTGCTCCGAGTAGTATGGTCTTGCAAAATATAATGCTGTGGAATCTTTCTTTGCTGCCACTACAGCCCATGCTTGTTTTACCATTTTATCTGTAGTTAAGTAAGAAGGTCCACCCATATATGTATCGTGGGATTCTGCCCAAAGTACTGTTTTTGTTTTTTCATAGCGTGTGCTACCTGCGGAAGCACTAGATGCATTTCCATAACGAACATCACTTAGGATGTGGTCGCCTGTACCATTATCTGTTACAGACATGTATTTTGTATAGTTGCCGATATCGAAATCGTCACCTACTGTATTTAAAATTTCACCGTATATGTACAAATCGTGATCTGCATAGTTGCGAATTCCATTGATTACTGTTGGCCAGAAATCACTTGCAAATGCAGAATCATCGTCTGGAGTTTCAATATGTTTTGCAGCGTCAAAACGGAATCCATCAGCACCTGCGTCTACACATTCTTTTAAAAGATTTAAAATCATGTTTTGAACTCGTTTGTCTGCTGTGTTTAAGTCTGGCATACCGATAGAACCTTGTGTGATATCATAACGACCATCACTGTACCAACATTGTACGGTATTGATATGCCAATAGTCTGCATCGGTTAACATATCTGGATTACAATATAATCCAACTTGTTCGGATACGTCACTTAGTGAATTTTGCCATCCTTTAATATTTGCCATATGGTTTGCCACAATATCAACGATAACTTTTACACCGTATTTTTCAGCTTCTGCACACATTTCTTCGAACTCATCTTTTGTTCCTAACCAAGATTGTCCATTGTCACAGATGTTTTGAGATACTGGTTGATATAATTTCCACCATTGACCTTCACTTCCACCACAACCATCTGGAATACCAACATTAGATTCTGTTACACCCTCATATGCGTAATCTTTTGGTTGTGTTACTGGTGATGTTTGCACTGCGGAATATCCAGATGCTGCGATGGTAGCCATATTTTCTTTTATATTATTGTATGACCAGTTCCAGCAATGTAAGATTACTCCGTCTTGTACATCGTCTTGTAAACCATAGTTTGTGGCTGCTTTTACTGTTGTTGGTTCTGTTACTGAAAACGTTCCCATTCCTGCGCAGTCTAAAATACCTACGGATAAAGCGGCTGTTAAAATGATTGCTTGAAAACGCTTTGCAACATGTCTTTTAAAATTTCTCTTCATTAAAAATACCTCCCCGTATTAAGAAAAGTGTTTCATTGTCTTTTTGTTTACTATGAACAAAAAAAATACTTTTTTCTCATTTTTTTTGTATCTTTTCTTTATTCTAACATGGGTTACCAATGGAAAAATATATTAATTTTCTTTGATTTATATTGTATTTCTGACTACTTATTTTCCCATTATATCAAACTTACTATGCAGCTACATATTCAAAGTTTGTAGATTTCGTTCAAAGAAAAATCCTACTCTCAAGCAGTATCCAAAATTACAATTTAGCATATAATATACTAGAGCGATTGCTTATTCTAGTAAGAGAAAAACAACACAGCAATAAAAACATCTTGACGCTCTAACCATTTCATGATACTATCTGAATATAAAGATGTTACGAAGCATTTAAAAAATCGTGTTAATAGATGTTACGAAGCATTTAAAAAATCGTGTTAATAGATGTTACGAAGCATTTAAAAAATCGTGTTAATTAGTTGATAACCTTATTCGTATGAATAAGGTTATTTTGTTTACAGAGATAAAAAGAAAGGACGAAAAAATGAAGTGGATTATTCTCAATGAGCAATATTTAGATTTTCTTAGATCGTTTGAAAAAAGAATACCTCGAACTGACTACGGTACTGATAAATACAAACCTTTTTTTGGTATCCTATTTGAAACCGATGATTTTGCTTATGTTACTCAGGTTTCAAGTCCCAACAAACCCAGACTTAAAAACTTACCTGAAAATATTGACTTTTACAAGTTATATGACCCCAAGAAACCCACTCGATTAATGTCTGTGGTTAATTTGAATTATATGTTTCCTGTTCCCAAAGATGAAATAACCTATGTTACAAATTACAGTATTGTTGATAAATTGAGAACCTTTAAGGACGAAAATCAACGAAGTAAATACATATACTTATTGAAAAAAGAACTTTCTGAAATTAATAAAAAGCAGCTTTCTGAACCAGCCAAGCATATATATGCAAATAAAGTAAATGCACCCAATTCCAAACTTGCTAACAGATGTCTTAACTATAAAGAATTAGAATCGAAAGCTTACGAATGGATGGAATTTAGCAAAACAAAACTTAAAACTGCTACATCAAACGAAAATGTTGAAAAGAATTAATGTATATGTCATCTAATGTGAACACCAACCACACATTATCCCATATAAAATACCTTCCTCTTGAAACCAATAGAAAACAATTTCAAGAGGAAAGCATCCCTAATTATCTATTTCCTTGTACACTCTAAATTTCAAATACTTATTTCCCATAATAAGCTTTTAAATACATTTCTTTGATTTCTTTCATTAATGGATATCTTGGATTTGCACCTGTACATTGATCGTCAAATGCTTGCTCAACCATTTCATCTAATGTTTCCAAGAAATGCTCTTCATTTACGCCATATTCTGCGATTGTTTTCTTAATTCCAACTTTTTCTTTTAAGTCTTCGATTGCTACTAAGAAGTTTTCGAATTTTTCATCTTCGTCTTTTCCTTGAATGCCTAAGAAGTTTGCACATTCAATGTATCTGTCCATACAACGTGGGTATTGGTATTGTGAAAATGTACCCATTTTAGTTGGAACTGCGGAAGAGTTAAATCTCATAACTTCTGTGATTAATAATGCATTTGCAACACCGTGTGGTAAGTGGTGGAATGCTCCTAATTTATGTGCCATAGAGTGACATACACCTAAAAATGCATTTGCAAATGCCATACCTGCTAATGTAGAAGCATCTGCCATTTTCTCTCTGGCAATTGGATCATTTGCGCCATTTTCATAAGCACTTGGTAAATATGCAAAGATATTTTTCATTGCTTTTAATGCTAAACCATCTGTGTAATCAGTTGCCATAATAGAAGCGTATGCTTCTAAAGCATGTGTTAACGCGTCAATACCAGATGCACTTGTTAAGCCTTTTGGTTGGCTCATCATCATATCTGCATCTACGATTGCCATCTTAGGTAGTAATTCATAGTCTGCTAATGGATATTTTACCCCTGATTTTTCATCTGTAATTACAGCAAATGGTGTTACTTCGGAACCTGTACCAGATGATGTTGGGATAGCAATAAAGTATGCTTTTTCACCCATTTTAGGGAATGTGTAAACACGTTTTCTAATATCCATGAAACGCATTGCCATATCCATAAAGTCAACTTCTGGATGTTCATACATTACCCACATGATTTTACCAGCATCCATTGCAGAACCACCACCGATAGCAATGATTGTATCTGGTTCGAAGTTTCTCATTGCTTGTGCACCTTCCATAGCGCATGCAAGTGTTGGGTCTGGCGCTACATTATAAAATGTAGTGTGTTGGATTCCCATACAATCTAATTGGTCTGTTACTGTTTTTGTGTAACCATTTTTATATAAAAATTCATCTGTTACAATGAATACTTTCTTCTTATTTAATACATCTTTTAATTCTGCAAGTGCAACTGGTAAGCAACCTTTCTTGAAGTACACTTTTTCTGGTGCTCGAAACCAAAGCATATTTTCTCTCCTCTCAGCTACTGTCTTGATGTTGATTAAGTGCTTAACACCTACGTTTTCAGAAACGGAGTTACCTCCCCAAGAACCACAACCTAATGTTAGGGATGGTGCTAATGCGAAGTTGTAAACATCACCAATACCACCTTGTGCAGATGGAGTGTTGATTAGGATACGACATGTTTTCATTTCTTGTTCAAAGATACGAATTCTTTCTTGACCTGTTCCTAAGTTAATATATAATGCGGATGTATGCCCGTATCCACCATCTTGTACTAATTGTTTTGCTTTTGCAATCTGGTCTTCAAAGCTTGTACCTTTATACATTGCTAAGACAGGAGATAATTTTTCATGTGCAAATGCTTCTGAAAGTTCTACGCTTTCTGCTTCTCCGATTAATACTTTTGTATCTTCAGGTACTTCGAAACCTGCTAATTTTGCAATTGTTACTGGTCTTTGACCAACGATTTTTGCATTTAACGCGCCATCGATTAAGATAACTTTTCTTAATAAATCTGCTTCTTGAGGTGTACAGATATGACATCCTCTTGCTGCAAATTCAGCTTTTACTGCATCGTAGATGCTTTCATGTACGATTACAGATTGTTCAGATGCACAAATCATACCATTATCAAATGTTTTGGAGTGAATGATAGAGTTTACTGCTAATAAAATATCAGCGGATTCATCAATAATTGCTGGTGTGTTACCTGGGCCTACGCCTAGGGCTGGTTTTCCTGATGAGTACGCAGCCTTAACCATTCCAGGACCACCTGTTGCTAAGATGATATCTGCACTCTTCATGATTTCATTTGTTAATTCTAAGGAAGGAACATCGATCCATCCGATGATATTTTCTGGTGCACCTGCCGCAACTGCTGCTTCTAAAATGATTTTAGCTGCTTCAATTGTAGATTTCTTTGCACGAGGATGTGGACTAAAAATAATAGCGTTACGTGTTTTTAGTGCAAGTAAAGCTTTGAAGATTGCTGTAGATGTTGGATTTGTTGTAGGAATAACTGCTGCTACTAAGCCAATTGGTTCTGCAATCTTTGTTACACCAAAAGATTTGTCTTCTTCTAATACACCACAAGTTTTTGTATCTTTGTAAGCGTTGTAAATGTATTCAGATGCAAAGTGATTTTTGATTACTTTGTCTTCTACGATACCCATTCCAGTTTCTTCTGCTGCCATTTTTGCAAGGTAGATTCTTCTTTTGTTTGCTTCTAATGCTGCTGCTTTGAAGATTTCATCTACTTTTTCTTGTGAAAATGTTGCAAAAATTCTTTGAGCTTCTCTTACTTGCTCCATCTTTGTTTGTAATGCTTCTACGCTATCTACTAAACCTGTAGTTGAATTGATTTCTAAGTTTGCTTCTTGAACGTTTACTTCTGCTGTCTTCTTTTTAGCCATCGTATGATTCTCCTCATGTATTATAGTTTTATGTTATATACGATATTATCGTTATATTTTTAACATTTGTATGTAAAAATAATAACTTATGTTTCTCTAAGTCGGGTATAGTATAGTATGAGATTGTTAAAAAGTCAACAATATTTTTCATGTTTTTCGACTTATTCCGACATATTTCTTTTATTGTAATGTATATATTTGTTGGTTTTAAAGGGGTATATGTTTAGGGTTACCATTCATTGTATTTATATGCGGATGTATTACAGATTGAAAATTTTGCATTGTTTACATAGTGAAATTGTTATTTATATAACTATCTTTACCGTACATTTACGAATTATAGTAACTCTGTGTTTTATGTAACAGCACTCATTCTTGAAAATTCTAAAAAAAAGTGCTATAGTAATCAAACTTTCAAAAAATATTTTGTAACGAAATGGTTCTTAATTGGATATATAAGAAAAAGGAGGTACCAAATGAATGAGGACATTTATCAAGAACATGCCCAATATATATACCGATTTCTCTTAGCACAATGTCACAATGAAACTCTTGCGGAAGATTTAATGCAGGAAACATTTCTAAAAGCTTACCAATCTCTTGAACGATATAATGGAACTTGCAAATTTTCGGTTTGGCTTTGTCAGATCGCAAAACATGTGTGGTATCAGTATCTTGAAAAACATAAGCGAGAAGTGGTTACGGATATTTCTGAGAAAAGTTTTGTAGAACATACTAATTTAGAAGAAAACATTGTTACAAAATTTACGTTAAAGGAAATGATAAAGGAGATACATAAGCTTCCAGAACCGATGCGAGAAGTTGTATATATTCGCATGACTAGTGATCTATCTTTTCAGGATATTGGAGAAATTGTTGGGAAAAGTGAGAATTGGGCACGAGTAACCTATTATCGTGGAAAAGAAAAAATAGTGAAAGGACTGAGGCAATATGAATAATCTGTCTTGTAATGTGGTAAAAGATTTACTACCTTCCTATGTGGACAATATTTGTTCCGATGAATCGAGGACACTTGTGGACGAACATTTAATGAGATGTCCCAATTGTCGAGATTTTATGAAAAATATGTCTACCGATTATGAAAAGTCAAATGATAATTCCAAAAAAGAGTTTGACTACATGAAGAAAATCCGACGAACTATGGAAATGAAGTCTCTATGTTGTATGTTCATTATTGTGGTAAGCTCAATTATACTGTCGTATTGTTCTGTTCGTTATCTGAATAATGCAATTACATTTAATATCTTACTGCCGATTATATTATTATGTAATTATTTTATGTTTTCAGGATCTGGTAGTGGAATGCATATTAGAAAAAGAATAGATGCAAAATGGATGTTTGCTTTAATCGGAATCCAAGTAATTTGTGCTTGCTTTATTGGAATACTTATAAAGGTAATGATTCCGAATTGGATTGATTCTGCGTTTGCAAATAAAAAACTTCCTTTTGGACTAGAATTATATGAGCTCGGACCATTTATCTGGCGAATCTTCACAACCATTATGTTAGTGACAATTATTATCTGGGGTGTGCTAATTTATTTACATATGAAAGGATACCAATATAACATTGTGATAAGTAGCTCTAGTATTGTGGTTGTGTATGCAATCATATTCTGCCAATATATCCTTAAGAGACTTGATAATACAGAAACTTATGAACAGTTATGTAATAAGGTGTTAATTCTGATGTTAGAAGGTATCTTGATTATTGGGGGGCTTTTCTTAGTAAATTACTATCTGAATGATAAGAAAAATTCTAGGAAGAAATTCTCTTGAATACATAGAAAAAATATGCTATAGTTAATTTATAAAGAGGTTTAGTTATCCACTATGTGGTAGCCTCATTGTTTGGTTTATGTCCCTAAGGACACCGCCAATCCTGTTGTGCTGAACAGGGTTGGCTTATTTTTTATGCTTTTTTTCTCTCTTATCGAAAGAAAGCAGCGCGATTATGAATTTCCCAAAGGAAATCAATAATGACATAAGACCTATGATTACTGTAATAGTTTCATATGCTGTCATTTCACACCACCTCCTCACATATGTACTGTGTAGGAGGCTACCAACCTTGTATATAACTAAACCTTATTTGTAGTTTAGCACAATTTGTATTCTATCACAACTATATTCGCTCATTTTTTTAAGTAATATCTACATAATTCCTCATACTCTTTTTCATGGATTACTAGTACGCTTCCGTGACGTTTTTGCGTTTTTCCCATATCATATTCCATTTCGTGTAATATGCTAAATTCGCCTAAATCCAGTTGTTCCGTAACCATTGGCATATATCCTAATCCCTTTGCAAATTGATCGACCATAAGACACCACTGTTTTCCGTCCTGCTCTTTTTGACCTCCTTGGATTGGAAAAATAATAGGACCTTCTACTCCATCTAATTCTTCCAAAACGGTTGAATCTATTCGTTCAAAAGCTCCGTGCAACCTTCTTCCTCTTTCGCCTAGAATCCGCTTCGTACTTTCATCTTTGAAATATCTATAATACATACCATCATAATGCAAAATCGTCATATCAATTACATCATGGTCTCTCTCCATATACTTCTCTGCCTTGGAAAATGTCAAAAAATCCTTTGTAGAAACAGCATAAATTCTATGCTTCGCCCTCTCCTCTCCAACTTCTTTCACCAACGATGAGAAAAACACCATATAGATACCATTTTCCTTGTCATAAATCGCTTCTGGTGCCCACACACAACCTGCTTCTGGAAGCCCTACTGAAACTAACTTAAATTTTGACCAGTGTATCAAATCCATCGAATGTGACAATACAATATTCCTACTCCCTCTGTATTGCGCATCTTCCCATCCCTTATTATTAGCAATCCGTAGTTCTGTTCCCATGAGATAAAATCCTTCTCCATTTTCACCACGTAAAATAAACGGATCTCGAATTCCCTTTTCCCCAATATCCAACGTCAAAATCGGTTTCCCATCATTTAAATCTTCATAATGTAATCCATCCTTACTTATTGAAAAATAGACTTGTTCTCCATTTTCCTCTTCCCCAATAAAATGCACCAATAAATATGCCATTCCTTAGTTCCTCCCAACATATATTCCTTCCACATTATAACATAGCGTCTTATAAATTTAACTAAATACAAGCAATATCGAACTATATTTGTAAAATCTTTATTGCTTTTTTATTAAGGAACAAAAATTTTACCACTAAAACCAAAGAATATTCTAACAATTTCCTCTTTACTTTTGTTAGTATAAATATACTATCTGACTCAGATAATAACAACTAGAAGGAGAGACAGAAATGAGAACAATTTATAATTTCAATACAAAATGGGCTTTCTCAAAAGAAGCTACAGCGATTCCAGCTACTATGCCTGAAAAATGGTATTGGGTAACTTTACCACATACATGGAACGATATTGATGGACAAGATGGCGGTAATGATTTATATAGAGGTACTGCTTTCTATGCAAAAGAATTGGAAAAAATAAATTTACCAGAAGCAGATCGTTATTTCCTAGAATTAAATGGTGCAAACTCTTCTGCTGACGTCTATGTAAATGGAAAACATTTAGCTCACCATGACGGTGGATACTCTACATGGAGAGTGGACATTACAGATGTATTAGAAGACAAAAACTTATTTGTAATCGAAGTAGATAACTCTGTAAATGAAACAGTATACCCTCAACATGCTGACTTCACATTCTACGGTGGTCTTTACAGAGATGTAAACATCATTGCAGTAAGCGAATCTCACTTTGACTTAGAATACTACGGATGCCCTGGTATCAAAGTAACTCCAGAAGTAAAAGGTGAAAATGCTGACGTAGAAGTGGAAGTATTTGTAACAAATGCAAAAGCTGGTCAAAAATTAGAATATACTTTAGAGGATGCAGAAGGCAACACAGTTGCTACAACTACAGTAGATGCTTCTGAAACAAAAGTATCTTTTACAATTGAAAATGTACATTTATGGCACGGAAGAAAAGATCCTTATCTTTACTCTGCGAAAGTTTGTTTAGTAAACGATAAAACAGTTCTTGATCAAGTATCAACACGTTTTGGTTGTCGTACGTTTGAAATCCATCCTGAAAACGGATTTATCTTAAACGGCGAAGAATATCCTTTACGTGGTGTATCTCGTCACCAAGATAGATGGGGTATTGGTAATGCATTACTTCCTGAACATCACGAAGAAGACATGGAATATATCTGTGAAATGGGAGCTACAACAATCCGTTTAGCACACTATCAACATGATCAGTATTTCTATGATCTATGTGATGAAAAAGGTATGGTAGTCTGGGCTGAGATTCCTTATATCTCAAACCACATGGTAAATGGTCGTGAAAACACAATTACTCAAATGAAGGAGTTAATTGTACAAAACTACAATCACCCATCTATCGTTGTTTGGGGATTATCCAACGAAATCACAATGACAGGTGATTCTACAGAAGATTTACGTGAAAACCACGTTATCTTAAATGATTTATGTCATGAAATGGATAAAACAAGATTAACAACTATGGCTTGTGTATCTATGTGTAGCATGGACGACCCATATGTGCAAATTCCAGATACTGTTTCATACAACCACTACTTTGGATGGTACGGTGGAAATACTTCTATGAACGGACCTTGGTTCGATGAGTTCCACAAAAAGTACCCTAACATTCCAATCGGTTGTAGTGAATACGGATGTGAAGCACTTAACTGGCATACATCTAATCCAGAACAAGGTGACTACACAGAAGAATATCAAGCATACTATCACGAAGAATTAATCAAACAATTATTTACTCGTAAATATATGTGGGCTACACATGTGTGGAACATGTTTGACTTCGGTGCTGACTCCCGTAACGAAGGTGGCGAAAATGGACAAAACCACAAAGGTTTAATGACATTTGACCGTAAATATAAGAAAGATTCCTTCTATGCTTACAAAGCTTGGTTATCTGATGAACCTTTCGTTCATATCTGTGGAAAACGTTATGTTGACCGTGTAGAAGAAACAACTAAGGTTACTGTTTACTCTAACCAACCAGAAGTTGAACTATTTGCAAATGGTGTAAGCCTTGGTAAACAAACAAGTGATGTTCACTTCTTCTATTTTGAAGTACCAAACACAGGTGAAACTAACTTAGTTGCTATTGCTGGCGAATGTAGAGATGAAAGCTTTATCCGTAAGGTGGAAAAGTTCAATGAAGCATACCGCTTAATAGAAAAAGGTGCTATTCTTAACTGGTTTGATGTTACAACACCAGAAGGTTTCTACTCTTTAAATGATAAGGTAGAAGAAATTGTGAAATCTAAAGCTGGTAAAGAAGCATTCGTTGCATTTATGGCTCCTGCTATGGCTGGCATGATGGGTGGTAACAAAGATGCTACTCCTGAAGAATGTGCTAAAAACCTTGAAAAAATGATGACTATGTTAGGAACTTATACAATTCTTCGTCTTTCATCACTTTTAGGTGCTGGTGGTGTAGAGTATACAAAAGAACAATTACTTGATTTCAATGCGAAGTTAAATGAGATTCCAAGAGCGTAAGTACGGATTGGTGCTTATGGTAGAAATTATTAATCAAAATTTTTAAGTAATAAATATATTTCCCTTTCCCAAAATGAAAGAGCTATTGTCCGATCAACTTTGTTGGTGGCAATAGCTCTTTTTGCGTATGTAAGAGTATGTGAAGAAAACTCGAGTGTGTGTAAGTATTTCTTTTTTACATTGTTTGTAATACAAAAAAAATTCTCTATAGAATAGACAAGCTATACTCTATAGAGAATTTTTCAAATAGCACAAATCCAGTTCATTGCAAGCAAATTCCTGGTAAAAATTTATTACAATTTTTGTTCTACAGAGCTATTATATTCTTTGTGCTCATATTTGTCAACAAATTTAAAGAAAGTTTCTATGACGAGGATCATGATTTTTCTTGTCAATATACTTAATTATACTACTTACAAACTGATATGATTCTCTTATATAACCATTACTCTTAAAATAATCTCGATTTTTCAATACTCTACCATCATCGCCACAAAAGTATTTTCTTAATTCATTTATTCTTTTGTTTCTACTCTTTACTGTATCTGATAATTTTAATATATCACAATAAACAAATAATAGTGCAACAAAATCATGAATAACTGGATTTTTCATCATCTTGTCTCTTTTTTGCTCTGCCAGTTCTGGAATCTTACCTAGTACATTGGTAAGTTCCTTCGTTTTACGGAATTTAGAAGTTCCAGCTGGCTTTTTTAGCGAACACAAAATACAATTATTATGTGCAGCTGCATTTCTAATAAATTTTATTGAATTCAGAAATGCACAGTAATTAAATTTTCTTTCATTATATGTCTGATAATAGCATACATATAACTGTATAAAGTCACCAAAACTTAACACCTCAACAATATTCCACAGTGGAATCTCTTCACCTTCATCTACATTATTGTACTTTTCAGCTAAATCTGAGCAAAATGAATACGTATTTGCCTTGCATTTAATATCAGTTATTATACGCTTATTTGCATTTAAAAACGTATGTACAATCGCATATCCATCTTCATTATCATTATTACATAAGTCATTCAACAGTCTAACCTTTAAATAGTGCTCTACATCTAATGACATTTCTAAGATAATTTTACGTAAATACATATCAATCTTTGACAATTCAACAAGATATGCAAAATCTAAATTTACATACTTAGATGTCTTTGGATTAATAGGATAATTTTTTGCATAGGATTTTAGCTTAAAATAATAGTTATTATATTGTAGAAATCTTTTCGCATTTTCTTTGGAATATAGTTCAAACTTAACCCCTTTACTATCTAAATCCTTAATTTGCTCATCAATGGTTAGTTTTCTTTTATTAGCTTTGCTCATACTTTTGTATTCAACTTCCTCACCTTATTATATTTGTGTAAAAAACAACAACATAATTCCCCACTTTATGAAACAATGCAATTTACTTTCCGTGCTTTTCTATGTACTATGAGTTTCTTTTCAATGTCATTGTGTCAGTCGCTTACAATTCATTCAGTAAATCTTAATGCTAATTTTACTACTTTACCACTTTTTCATTTTTATGTAAATACTTTCCCATTCTTTTTTCTCACTTTTTATTTTTACACAAACTTTTTCCATTCTTTCATCTCTTATATTTGTAAATTATTTAACTTTCTATTTATCTTTTTCTTTTTATTTATATTTGCATATGCACTAAGTGTTTCCATCATCACTTATTTTCACACAGTAAAAAACTGCTCCTTTTGTGTGCTTAATTCATCTATATTTTTTATAAAGATTACGATTGACAAATTTTCATTGAATATATAAAGTTCTTTGTATAAAGAGCAATATTGCTTCTTCATATTCATTTGAATATGGAGCTAACTATTCTTTTACATAATCCAATATGAAAACTCATAGAAAGGACAAATTAGAATGTCTAAATTTAAATTATCCATATGTACAATATCCACCTTACTTTTATTTCTTCTATCTTCCTGTGGAAATCGTACAAACACAGCCACTTTACATAATTCAAATACCTCTACTGCTGACCCAATATCAACTACTGATACAACACAAAGTATTTCCAATGATTTTATTATACAAACGGTAAGTAATTTCTACAGCGAGTATTATCGCAAATATAATATGAATGCTAATGACAGTGAAACAATTCATGAAGGTGAAAAAATAAAATTTAATATTTATTCAGCACCACAGAATTATTTTTTAGTGACACTAGATGTAAACGAAGAGGGGGACATATATAAGAACACTTTATTTAAATTGAATTATGATTTATCATTATCCCATGAACCAAATAATAGTAAATTGGAAGAAATCACACTTCAAGAAGACTTACCTTTCCTTTGTTCTGGTGACTTCTTTGTAGAAGCAAAAGAAAATATTAAGTTTTCAAATTTTGATGAAAAAGAGGCTAAGTTGCAAGAGATAACACAATTAATTTGGTATCGATATTTTGATTACTCTGACAGCAAACCACAATACGATTATGCTATCTTTCATGAATCCACGCAGGCAACTAAGGTACAATTACTAGACTTCGATGAAATTAGCACCTCCTATATTCTTTATGTGTACACTGCCGATCATAGCGTATATCAAGTTGAACTAAAATATGATGAAAAAGAGAAGGCTTACAATTTTTATGAATTTACTGAACTTTGCTTTTTAGATTCTCAAATAGAAGCGTACAATAAAGATAAAGAGCAACAATCCATTTTTTCTGACTTTATGAACTTATATCTCTTTGCGCAAAAGCATATTATTGCTGAAATTGATGCATCTAGTAAATAGATAATGTACAAATAATATTTTGTTCTCTATAACTATAAAAAGTTCCCATGCAAATATTGGGAACTTTTTATACTGTGTACACCAAATAAGATGTTCTTATCTCTCCCCTATTCATTTCTTTACTAAATTCCCCTAACGATACGTCACCACAACATCCCCTTCCTGTATCTTTGTCTTCCCATCTGGAATAATACTTTCCGCACCTCTAATAATCATTACTATCAACTCATCCGATGCCAATTCAAGTTCTTTGATCCTCTTATCACACCAAGGATTTTCCTTCTCAATTACATTCTCTTCTAATTCCTCTGCCTCTCCTGGTTCATAAGATGGCACATTGAGAATTACACTATCCCCCGCAAGAATCATGGTATCTCCTTTTGTAATAATCGTTTCATCTTTACGCTTAATCATTAATGCTAAGGAACCCGTTGGCATATTTACGTCCCTAATCATCTTATTTTCCCAGTTATGACCTTTTGGAATAAACATTCGCATCAAGGTAAATGCTGACTCTTCTTGATAATCATTGAATGTCTTACGAACGTCGGCTGTCTCGTCTACCATTCCTAATTTCTTAGAAACCCAAGGAAGGAATGTTCCCTGTATGGAAACAGAGAACAAGGAAACCATAAATACGATATGGAACAAATCCTGTTTCATGGTAATTCCATTTGCCACCGCCATAATGGCAAACACGGAGGAGGAAGCCCCTCTTAGTCCTGCCCATGATATTAAGGCACATTGACGAATGCTGCATTTTAAAGGAATTAAAAGCAATAACACCGTAATCGGTCTTGCAATAAGTGTAAGAAATACGACTATCGCTACCGACATCAGCATTATCTCTGGCATTTCATGTGGAAATGTTAGTAGTCCTAATAAAAAGAAAATAAGAATCTGCGCCAAACTGGTAACCCCATCAAAGAATGGAATCAACGTCTGCTTATTTTTAATTCTACTATTACCAACTAATATCCCCATAATATAAACACTTAAGTATGCATTGCCACCTACTAAACTTGCAATTCCGTAACAAGATAGTACCATGGCAATGACAAATATCGTATCCAATCCTTCGGATATGAGTTTTGTTTTTGTCATAATGACAATGGATATTTTGGAAAAGATTACTCCAATAAGTAAACCTAGTGCAATTTGTAAAATAATAATGGCTGCGATGTTAATGTGTTTATCTGCATTCATTAAGTTGATTGCAATGATAGTCAACATATACGATACAGGATCATTACTACCACTTTCTACTTCCAAAAGAGATGCCGTTCCATCTCTTAAATTCAATTTTTTCTTACGAAGTATGGCAAATACACTGGCTGCATCGGTTGACGATAATACTGCTCCTATTAGGAAACTTTCTATCATGGATAAATGTAAAAAACATCTACATAACACTGCGGTAATAACTGCCGTTAGAACAACTCCCACAGTGGACATCAAAACAGATTTAACCGCGACTTCTTTTGCTGCTTGCCATTTTGTATTGAATCCTCCGTAATACATAATGAAAATCAATGCAATAGAACAAATCTGTTCTGCTAGCGTGAAGTTATCAAATGGAATCTTCAGTATTCCGTCACTCCCGAATAGCATACCTATAAACATAAATAGTATTAAGGCTGGCATTCCAAACTTATCTGAAAATTTCTCTGCAAGCACACATAACAGAATCACGCATGAGATTAGTAGAATACCTATTGTTGTCATATGCTCTCCTTTTCTATTTGTTTTTTATAGCAGGTATAGGAAATATCCTAAGTACCCTAATAGCATTACAATACCCCAAGGACGGCAAAGTTTTCGTTTTCTAAATACTGCAACCCATAATAAAACACCTGCTGCCACAGCTACGATACTATCAATCATAAAGTTTGGTTCGTATGCAACTGGTGTAATCAATGCAGAAGTTCCAATTACAAATAGGATGTTAAAAATGTTACTTCCCACGATATTTCCAATAGCGATATCGGCATTTCCTTTTTTCGCTGCATTTACAGATGTGACAAGTTCAGGTAGAGAAGTTCCTAACGCTACAATCGTTAATCCAATAAAACGTTCACTCATACCAACCATCTTTGCAATGGCTGTGGCACTATCTACCGTAACATTACTTCCCAATACAACGATAATACCACCAATGATTGCACTGGCAATTAGTACAAGGGAATTTCTCTCTTCTTCTTCCTGCTCCTCTTTTCCATTTCTAGCAAGCCAGAACAGATAAATAAGGTACACAATAAATAATACCCACAAAATAATGCCTTCTCCAAAAGAAACAACTTCTCCACTCTGCCCCATTATCATTAATACGATTGTAATTGCAATCATATACGGTATCTCGATACATAGGGTTGATTTCTGAATTGCTACAGTTGTAATTACTGCTGTGATTCCTAGTATAATTAGGATATTTAAAATGTTACTTCCTACTACATTTCCAATCGCAATACTTGCATTATCTTTTAGTGCTGCTGTAATACTAACAGCTGCTTCTGGTGCACTTGTTCCCATCGCTACAATTGTAAGCCCTACTACTAGTTGGGGAATTCCAAGTTTTCTAGCAATCCCTGATGCTCCATCTACAAACCAGTCAGCTCCTTTTACTAACATTAAAAATCCTAATACTAGTAAAATCATTTGCCATATCATTTGCATCTCTTTCATCCTTCCTCTATTTCTTAATCATACAATGACGCATTGTATCTTATTTTTCGATAGATTTTATACATGATAACCCATACTAATGAAATAACCATGTAACCAGTTGAAAGAACGCCGATAGCTCCACCAATAATAACTAAAAGCATTAAACCTATATTCATATTAGATTCCTCCATATTCAATTTCATACACTATTTTGTTTCAAAATACATTACTTATCGCAAATTTTACGTACACAAATAAACCTATGGGGTTCATAGGCTAAAATTTTGAAAATATGAATATAAGTTATTTTTTCCCATCCTGGTTGTGGATATAGTTTAAGATAACCTTGTGACCCTGTGTTTGGTAACTATGCACATTGGCAACGGTTAAATATGTATTAGACAATACTTGCAATAATAAGATTGCAAAGATTAGACTAAGAGTATTCTTAGTATTCCGCTTGCTTAACACACGCCTTATCGTACTTCCTATAAATACGGATTCCCGAATACCAAGCATCTCTTGGGTACAAACTTCAGCTTTTGATGTGTTTTCATCGGCTGAAGAAAGTAGATGATTGGATGTGGCTGTAAATGGATTGCTGGAATAGCGAACGTCTCCTTGGATATCTTCTAAGTTAAATCCTGTTAAGAGTAGAACACACGCTAACATAAAGCACATGATTCTGCTACAGATCTTTGTGTTATAGTTTTTCGTCTCTCTATTCGGTTGCATATGAGCCACCTCCAATCTATGTAATATAAAATGCTATTATTTTAATAATAACATGATATCTTTAAGAACTCAACTTGAAATAAGTGCGTATTTTAAATATATCTCTTCACTTCGTAGGTTGTGTAGGAATGGCTAAAATGATAGCCGAGCTTTTCAGATAATGCCACTGACCAGAGATTCTGTGCATCCCAACTTGGATATAAATTTCGTTTCAGACACTCTAAAATAAGTTTTGCACCACATACATAAGCAAGACCTTTTCTACGATATTCTTCTTTCGTGTCAATCTCAATTTCAATGCCGCCTTTGTAACTTGTATAAGAGGAAGCACCTGATACGATTTCATCGTCTTTTAATATAACTACACCTAATCCTAATTTTTGATACATTTCATAGGTAGGATATTGAGATACCCAATCACAGCACCAAGGAATGTCTTTACTTCGTTGATAAAGTTCTTCGTCCATTAATTTGAGCTCGTATTCCTCTGGTAATGTAGCAACTACTTGTTGTAGTTTTTCTGTGTCGAATACATCTGGTTCTTTCTTGATTGCATAGCGATTAAACTTTTCTGCATTTTCTTTGTAACAAGATTCTATTACTTGTTCCCATTTTTCATTTTGTGGAACCATAAGAATGCCTTCCTTTTTATAAGATTCTGGTTTAAATTTTACAAGAGCTTCGTTAGGCTCTCCTACATAGAATGCAAAATCGCCCAGCAATGCCATGGCTGACTTTGGATGTTCTACATCATCCACGTATATCTCACCCATTACATTTTGTAAACATGACCATATCAAGGTATCTTCGCATCCTTGGAATAAAGTTTCTGATTTCTTTGTATCCAATAAACGTTTCATATTCTTTTCCTCCCACTCACTTTTACACGTTTGCTGCCATAAATACTGGTTTCTCGTCCATCCTAAATCCATTTGCTTCGTAAAACTTCACACTTGGATATCCTCTTTCCGTAATCAACACTAAGCAAGATATCTTATCCTTTTCTTTTTTCATTTCTTCACGTACAAAGTCTAACATTTTCGTTCCAATGCCTTGTCTTTGGTAATCAGGGTTTACGCTAAATTCATCAATCCATAACTCCTTAAATCCCATATAGGTCATAATACGCCCACAAAGCATGGATACCACTACATCTCCGTCATATATGACATAACCTCTAGAAACTCTTGCACTCATAATCTCATCAATTCGCTCATATGCCTGCTGATAAGTCCATTCTTCATTCCATGGTTCTTCTTTAAATGCTTTTATTAATTCATATGCACAATTCCCTATATCGTTTGATTCCATTTTCTTGAATAATAATTCCACGTGTTACTCCTTTCTTGTACTTTATTTCTCTAAATTTGAGATTAATTTCTGATATACATTTTTCACCATCCAAGGCTCTGTTGGAAGTGTAACTGCTTCTTCAAATGTACACCATCTTACACCTTGATTTTCATCTTCTTTCACAACTAACTCCTGATTCTCGTCAGCTTCTGCTAAGTATGTTACATTCAAGTGTAAGTGACTTGGTACATAAACGCCCTTTTTCACATGACCATCTACAGTTAGAATCTCAAGACTAAAAATATCATCACTGACTAAGTGTGCATTCTTAACGCCTGTTTCTTCTTTTAGTTCTCGTAATGCTACTTCACTTAAATCTTCTACTCCATCTGCATGTCCACCTGCCCACGTCCAAGAATCATATATGTTGTGATAAACCATTAGCACTTTGGTACGTTCTTTATTTACCGTCC
Organism: uncultured Anaeromicropila sp.; assembly: GCA_964409685.1. Lineage (GTDB taxonomy): Bacteria > Bacillota > Clostridia > Lachnospirales > Lachnospiraceae > Clostridium_AI. The sequence goes on along the minus strand of CAYPEJ010000014.1, from coordinate 53,280 downwards.
AAACAGAGGCGCTGAAATGGCCTATTTGATTCTCTCTATCTAAATAATTCGTATGTTCTTTAATGAACTGAATCATCACTTCTTTGTCTCGTTCTTCCTGTTCATTCACAGGGCAATATGCTGAAATTTTATCTAGTAAGCTCATTTCTTTGCACCTCTATTTTCTTTTTTATTGATTTGATTTACTATCTGCTATTTTATTTTAAATAATATGAACGTATAAAACAAGCCCTGGAATCACAAGGCTGTTTAAAATATCAAGAAACCTCTGTAAATTTCTCCACAGAGGTCTCCATTTCTATATTTTCAATTTTATTCGAAGCAATGATTGGAATATCATTTATTACAACTCATTTATATTTCAACTCATTCTATGATTATACTTGCTTTCCAAATAATCCATGCTTATTACAATAGTAATAGATAACTCCATGACCTTTTATCTGAAAACGTACTTCTGCATTTGTTTCTGGATAAAGCTTTACTAGTTCAAATTTATCTGTAGTTGCGTAGGCAATGAAAGAAATAAAATGTTCTTTTGTCATCTCATGAGAGATGGATACATAATAGTCGTTTTCGATTCTCTCTATGTTTATAACATGGTCATCGCTTGGTTCTTCCATTTCTAATATTGGTAAATGAATGCCACAGCAACTGAGCATGACTTCTCCCATGGAGTGCATGATGTTTCCGCAGATTGGACATACATAGAGTTTAGATTTTATCATGTTTGCTGATTTATTTTGATTGTTGATATAGTCACCTGAGATTAGTTCGTAAACTGAGATGCTGAGTGCTTTGGCTAGTGGTTCAATTAGTGAAATGTCGGGAAGTCCTTTTGCAGTTTCCCATTTGGAAATGGTTTTGTCACTCACTCCAATTCGGTTAGCTAAATCACTTTGAGTCATGTGTTGCTTTTCTCTTAATGTTTTGATTGTGGTACTTGTAACGTATTGATTCATAGTTATGCACCGTCCTTTCATTTAAGAGGATAGCATTGACGAGATAAGGATTCAACCTACGGAACGTGGAGTGAGAGACTTGGTTGGTTTGGTGGTCTATTTTTTAATATTTATAATAGACCTTGGTCTTGGATGAATTGTAGTAATCCGTTACATCCTGCAAGTACATCGTTGTAGGTGGCATCGAAGTTTCCTGTGTACCATGGATCGGCGATGTCTCCTGTGCGGTTGGCGTACTCTAGAAGCAAATGGACTTTATTTTCAGGGTCTTGTCCAATGATTCTTAGGATGTTGCGGTGGTTCCAGCTATCCATGCCGATTAGGAAATCGTATTTGTTGTAGTCGGATTTGGTCATCTGTGTTGCTGTTCGGTTGTCTGTAGGGATTCCAACTTCATGCATTTTCTTACGAGTTCCTGGGTGGATGTGGTTTCCGATCTCTTCTCGACTGGTTGCGCGAGATTCGATTAGAAATTGTTTTTCATAGCCTTGCTTGCGGACAAGGTCTTTCATTACGTATTCTGCCATTGGGGAACGGCAGATGTTGCCGTGGCAGATGAAAAGTATTTTTATCATAGTTATCAAACTCCTTCTTTTACCATGAAATGTACTGTTTTGGGAGGGATTCGGGGATTTAATTTCTAATCAAATATTTCCTTAAACGGATGCTTGTCCCTACCACCGTTTTTGCTTTTCCACTCTTTTTCTCCATTTTTATCCACAATATCATCTGGTAAGTATTTTTCCAATTGAACAAGAGTTGAATCAGTTATATATGCTATTTCTTCTATTGAACATCCTGCACATAACATATTGTATATAGCTGCACCTCTTGTGTTCTGTGGATTAAATAATCTCCAATTAACGCCTTGTTCATTATACTTCTTTATTTCATCAAAAACAGCATTTATTGTATCTGTACCAACACTTGTATATACTCCATTTTTTTTAAACACATATATTGAAGATGGTTTCTTTATTCCTCTTCTTTTATAGTTTTCTCTCATAAGCATGAGATTATTTTCCATTACACTAACTAAAGGATACTTTTTAGCATCTAACATAAATATATGTTTGTCAAAATTTACAACTGACCAAGGTTCCGCCAAAAACTTGGTGATCTTATCTCTGCTAAATCCATAGTATGCAGCTAATGTGAAAATAACAATCTTATATGGCTTATTCCTTAATTTGTTCATGATAATTTCAATATTCTTTGTTGTTAATATCTTTTTTGGATCATCCTCCCAATTACTTTCATCATATTCTACTTCAACCTTTGCTCTATTTCTAACATCTTTCATTGTATTAATAGAAATAAAACCATTTTTCTCCATAATATCATACATAGTAAAAATGTGGGAGCATTTTGCCAAAGGAACTTTTCCCGAGGCTTTTCTCGTTGTAGATTTGAAATTTTTCAAAAATTCTATAAAATCTCTATCTTTTATTTCTTCCAATGGTGCGTATTCCCGTGCCCCATATATTATATATTTATTACCTTTTGATATATAATAATCGAAAAATTGCCAAAGTGTGTTTTGATATTTTTCTTCACTAGCTTTAGATAAAGAATGCTTTGCTAAAAATTGTGCTACAGCTTTAAAATAATTAGTCACATGTGTATCATAAACATTTTCCTTTGAGAAATATTTTATATAATCTCCATTTTTAAATCGACCAGTACTTGGATTGTATTCTACACGCAAAACTAACTTATCTAATACATTCTTTTGTTCCTTGCCATATATATCTATACTATTATTTAGCAAAAAAATCTGTCTTCCATTAGTTAAAATTCCCCATGCAATTTCATGAGAAAGTGTTATATACTCTGCGAGTTGAATAATATCCTCTTCATCTAAATCTTTTGAATATTTCTTTGTTTCCACAAACATCGCTTTTCCAGGCTCTACTGGAATAAAAATATCTGCGTGCTTATTATTTTTTGAATCTCTACATAAGGGATGTTCAAAATCAAACAATAACTCCTCATAACCCAATTCTTTTAACATCCACACAGTAACAAAGTGTTTTAAATTTTGTTCTAAATCTGACTTTTCCTCCAAAAGAGATACTCTTTCTATTAACCGTTCTAGCATAGCAATAATTCCTCCATTTTATTGTAATAACACACCCCTAATAAAATTCATTTTATTTAGTATATATTATTTTTTCACATTTTACAATATTTTTTTACAAAAAATGCCCCGGCCGAAGCCAGAGCATCATCTATCTTCTATATTAATTTGCCTTGAATATTTTCTGCGACATCGGTTTCTCATTCTTCTTCTCAATCTCTGCCTGTGGTTTTCCGTTCTTATCGTAAAATAATGACTGCTCATGATATTAAAAACATGAGTGAAGATGACCTTCTAGATATGGATTACTTTCTTCACGAAGATGATGAATTTGGTGTGGAAGGATTTTATATCTTCTGCTCTGTATTCATCTATTTGTTATGCTCATTTTTAGATGTGTATCCTTTATAGGGAGGTGCTCTGAATGGAGTATTTTCCTATAAATTAAAAAAGTAAAGTCCTACATATACACACATTGTCCGAATGGCTTTTATGTTCGTGCAAAGCCCAACAAATGCGACCCTAATCATGTAATTAAATACATTGGACGCTATCTTGGGCGACCAGTAATCTCAACCAAACGTATTGATTCTTATGATGGCACTAATGTTACCTTTCATTACAATCGACACGAAGACGATAAACTCATGATTGAGACCATATCTGCACTCGAGTTCATCGAACGGCTAATCCAACACATCCCCGAAAAGCATTTTAAAATGATTCGATACTACGGATTATATGCCAGACATCGTGAACAAGACTCTCGCCTAAGACGTGCCATATCCAAAGAAAAACATAAAATAATTCTATCCTTTAATCGTTGGAGAGACTGCATCCTCTCTTCCTTTGGCTATGATCCGCTTGTCTGTCCAAAGTGCCATAAAACCATGTCATTTTTGGAGTTATACTTTAACCATGCTCGTGTTCCGCTAGATGAGATGTATGAAAAAGTAATGATTAAAAATGGTTTTCATACATAGTTTTTGTTTCCTTATCTTTCTCCGTAAGATACAATAGGCTTATCAATGAAAATGAAACGGAGGCATCTTTACAATGAGCAAAAAAATAATCACGGAACAAGAACTGTTAGCTGAACTACGAGTAAAATACACCAATAATCCTCCTGAAGGCATGACTTCCAAAGAAGTCCAGCAAATGAGCAACGATGATCTTCTGGATATGGATTACTTTCTTAATGAAGATATATTTGATGATTCTGACGATTTTGAAGAAGGCTTTTACATTTTCTAATTCATATCGTCTTCTTGTTGCGCCATGCTTTATTTCACAAAACATTCCCTTTATAGGAATCTGCGAAGCAGTTTCCTATAAAGCAAGCACGGAAATCTCGTTATTAGTTATCTTTCGCCAAAAAGTCATAGTTCCATTCTATTTTCTCATAACCATTCGTATCTAAGAATCCCATCCATTTCGGAGTTCCAAATCCAATTGATAATGTTTTTATGTTCTCAGTTTTAGTGTCCATATAAAATATTAAATCAATCGTTCCTGAGTAAGGATGAGTTCCATCATAATATTCTTCACTACCCTTATCAGTCAAATGATACTCCACTACATAACAAGTATCCTCATCTTGGTTATCTTTTGGCTCAAGACAGAACGAATTATTAAATTCATACCAAGAATCAATAATATCGTAAGGAATATATGTATCAGCTATTTCTAAAGCCTTATCTAATTTTATGTCTCCAGAATCCTTCATGTTTCGAAAATAAAAAGAATAACTTCTGATTATCTCATTATTTTCTTGAATACGATATCCCTCCATTGAGATAATGGTATCATCAGAATATTTATCATAACCATCTGCAAAAATTATTTTCTTACCACCTACGTCATCCCACGTATTATGAGCATCTTCTGTACTACCATAATATTTTGGATGATTACTTCGTAAAATGATATCTAAGTCATTTTCGACTACTTTCTCCGTAGCTTTTTCTTCCTGTGATATATTTTCTTTCGTATCAGTCTGATTGTCTTCCAACTTAGTTTCAGAACTATCTCCGATACCAATCAATAAGGCTAGAATAATAATTATCCAAAACCACTGCTTTTTGTAAGTAGGCTTTTTTGCAGACTTATCATTAGTTAGATTTTTTTTACCATAAGTTTTCATATTTAGTTCGTTCCTTTCTTTTTTATTCGGGGCTCATTTTAAAAGTTGCAAAACTGTTGCAAAATCTGCCTATCAGCAGTCGAAAAGCCTATAAAATAGGGCTTTTTAGCACTATCTGGAGTTTATGCCGTGGCAGATGAATAGTATTTTTATCATTGTTATTGTTCTCCTTGATTTCCTGGAAATGTCCTGTTTTGCGAGGTTTTATCGGCATTTCTGGGCATCATATTTTTCTTCTCTAAAACTACACTTTTTGCAAAATAAGGAAAATCGGCGAAAAACATAGCCGTGTGTAGTAGTATTTTCGTAGTCAGTACACAGAGTAATTACTACTGCGATTTCTTAGGTTCATCTTTTATTTCTTGGGTGCATAAATTAACGAAAGGGTGTTCAAACGAACACCCAACAAAAAAGCATTTTAATTTATATCACACCAAAAAGCAACTAATTATAATAAGTAGAATCATCAATCCAAAGCGAGACCAGAATTTCATTGTCTTATTTACTTTTGGACACATCATAAGTCCAGCAGCAAACAATACTGTTCCACCGATAAATGAACCTGCAACAACCACGCATATACCACAGAAGCCATAAAATAAAGTATGTAACCACATTATAAACTTTACAAATCCATTAGGATTGTATATTGGTTTAACTGAATTACTAGCAGAAGTAATTTTCGCCTGTTGTGATGGTTGAGTAGCCATTTGCTGTGACTGAGTATAGGTACTTTGTACTGGTTGCTGATATACATTCTGAACAGGCTGTTGATATGCATTCTGCATTGGTTGTTGATATGATACTTGTTGTACTTCTGGTTCTGGCATTTTTACAGTTAAATCTTCATTTTCCATTTTATCCTGTATTGCCAAGATTACTCTCTCTGACTCATCAGTTACATGACCATTATTATCCAAAATATTTGTATCAATAATGGTTTTAACCATTTTTGCAAGTGAAGCCACACTAGCTACCATCTGCATTTCTTGACGGGTATAAATCTTTTTTCCCGTCATGTTTTTCAAAAAGTTTCCAAATGTTTTTTTACTATTTACTAGCATCTCTAACTGATTTACTGCATCAGTAAACCATGTAGTATTTATATTATTCAGTACCTCATAGAACAAATCACAGCGTTCGCTTACTGCATGAGCAAAATAAGAATATGTCTCACATTCATCTTGATATGCTCTTGCCTTTGATAAATTACTTTTTGCTTTTTCAAGGTTAGCAGATGCTTCTGATGCGGAAAAAATTCCTGTAATCGCAAAAATTGGTGCTGCAACAGCTCCCAAAGCTGCTCCTCCTGCTAAACCACCTACTGAAATTCCTGCTCCACCTAATAACGCCCCCCCTGCAAGAACATCAGCAGCACCTACAGCTAACGCTGTTCCTGATACACCACCAACAACATCATTTACATTTACTTTCTGAACACTACTAACCATTGATTGCATTGTCGTTAATTCATTTTTATTAAATTTTGCAATTTCAAACAAGTCTCCAGAATCATTAAAATTGACAGGTTTTATTTGAGAGAAACTTCTTACAAAACGTCTCATATTGCCCTGCAAGACTTTGGTTTTTTCCTTTGCTAAAACATCAATCGAACCTTGACATAATGTTTTGGCCTCTTGAGCAATACGATTCGATTCATCTATAATCTCATTTGCACGTCTATTTTTTTCTCTAGCTTCATCATTATCAACAGAAGCACAAGCGTGAGCACCCAATCCCACAACTGCTCCAGCTATTAAAAGTGGTATCATACGAACTTCCTCCTTTTCCTATAAGTCAAAAGCATCATCTGAATCCAAAAAAGCCTCGAATTCATCAACTGTGTTAAACTGTGTTTTTACACCCAAAGCTTTAGTTATTGTATTTGCCCCCATAATGAATGAGTCGGCATCATTCATTTTTAACGCAGTAGCCATATCTTGTAATGAATTTCCGAAAACCCCTACCAATTCATTTGTATTTGCTATATAGGTTCTTCTAAAATTCTCTCTATATTCTTCTAACTGCAAATGCAATTGTTCACATTGTTGTTCTATTTGTATTCTTTCGGCTCTAGCAATCCCTGGGGCTTTAATTGTTTTTACAGCATAATCATATGTTGCATCAATAACCACACCTGCAACTACCGAACCAACAATAGCACCGACGGGGCCACCAAAGGCTCCGACTGCACCACCTATCTTCTTTCCAATTGCTTTTCCTGCTACCTCTCCAACAACTCCCGCTTTAAAAGTTCCTATTACACCAACTCCAGATTTTGCAATATTATGAAAGCATTCCTCATCTGTAATTTTTCCTTCCATTCTGTCATTTACTATACGAAAAACGCTTGTTGTAAATGTCACTATTTGTGCTGGTGCACTTGAACCACCTAATTTTCTTAAAGCCTCCTTTGATGAATTTCTCATAACTGCGGCTAAAGCTGTGTTTGCTTGTCCCGTTGCATAACCTACAATAGCACCTTTTGCTGTTTCAGTAGTTATTTCAGCGGCGGCCTCTTGGGCAGTCATTTCTCCATTCACTACCTTATTAAGACATCTTGCAAACGTCATCGAACCCTTAATCACAGCAGCAGATTTTGCATAGTTAACACCCGCTTCGTGACCTAACTTAACTATCTCTTTCCTTGTTAACTTATCAGGTTCAAGTCGAGCAACAATCGCATCATTAGCAGTGACTTCACTTTTCATTAAGTTTTTGTCAACTTTTTTTGCATAGTCTAATTCCGTTTTAAACTTTTCTTGCAATTCAACATTTCCTGTCTTTAGAGCGTTGTCATATTTTTTCTGAAGTTCTTTCTCAATAGTATGTAATTCTTTTTTTACATCATCGAACGCATCCTTTGGAACAATATATTTTCCTTCAGGATATTTATCTCTAAAATTAACTCCATTTTCTTTTTTTATTCCAGAAATCACTTTTGAGAAATCCTTAGTATCAATAGTATAAACACCATTATCATTCATTTGAAATTTCAAAAATTTCATTTGTCCTGATAAATCATATATTTCATTTCCACTGCTATCAAGCGCTGTTATATCAAAAGCAGTCTCATTGGTTTTATGCCCAGCTACATCATCAACCCTTGAATACCTTTCTGAATCACCATTCAAAATTGCATTCTTATTTTTTCTTGCAGCATCCAATACTTCGGCTGAAAACCCAGCTTGTTGTTTAACATTTCTTTTATAATAATTTGGGTCAGGATTTAATTTCATATTTGAAATTTGAGAAAGCCCTTTTTTAAGATTTTGCCCTGTTGTTCCATCATATCCCGAAAACGCTTTAACAAATTCTCTTCCTGCATCACTATGTCTTTCTAGATTTCCAGCATTAACCCCTAAAGAAACTTGATCGGCTAAATTATTTTGCTCACTTTTCTTTTTTCTCTTAAAAAAACCAAACATTATCTCGCCCCCTCAAATTTTATGACAGGATGTTTGAGTTCAATTCTTCTTGTAAGTTAAAGTATTCAGAAAGCTTTTTCTCACAAAAATCTCCAAATTGCAAATCTAATCCAAACATCGTTAATGCTTTCTTTACAATTTCACGCTCACCATCATCAAAATTACAATCTGCCATTGCTAAACCTACCATCTCAAAAACAATAATTTTCTTTTCTCGAATACCACAAATTGAATTTATATTATCAACAACTCGATTTATATCATTATCTACATCCTCTATTTTTAATTCCATGTTCATTTCCATAGAATAACTTTGAATTGCTACTCTTTCGCTCTCGCTAAAATCACCATCGGATGTGACAAGATTATAAGCTAAACTCAAAAATAACTTTTTCTGTTCTGTGTTAAGTAGTGATAAATACATAATTAACCCCCATACCTTTCTTTAAGTGTTTTGCAGGATTCATAATTTACTGCATAAAATTCTTCTTTAGAATACTTTGATGATAAATGTTCATCATAAAATTTATCTACATTACAAAAAATAGGTCTATCCGCATATATCTGGCATAAATGTGTTTCTTCATCAAAATATTTACACACACCATCTCCCCGATCTAACCCCTCATCCAATGAAGACTCATCAATATGCATACAGCATAAACCACATTTATCACAAGAAAACATTCCAAAATCCCCCTGAGTGCGCCTCCTGCCCCTGCTTTTTAGGGGCTTTTTGATTCATAGGAAATATAGCGAAGCGGAATTTCCTATGAATTAAAAAAAACATTGCCAAAACGAGCAATGTTAAAAGTGTTACTAGCTACCATACTTCATTTCAAGCCCTTTAGCTTTGCTGTCACAGCCTTTCGGCTGTTTTGCCGTATTTAAATGTCTATATTATACTTCTTAAATACGTAATTTGTCAATTTTTTCTGAATATTTTGTATATTTCTGTTTTGTATCTGACAAAACAAAATGTGCAAGCACACCTCAACTCCCCTGCCCCTCAATTTTGAGGGATTCTTTTTGGTGGTGCCATGTACGGCTGTTCAAACTATGGCGAGCATAAATTTGTTCCTTTTCGCTGTAAAAATCGCTTCTGTCCTACTTGCGACAACATATACTCCATTGACCGTACCACTGCTATGTCTTTTAAAATAATACAATGCCAGCATCAACACGAAGACGATAAACTCATGGTTAAGACCATACCTGCACTCGAGTTCATCGAACGGCTAATCCACCACATCCCCAAAAAGCATTTTAAAATGAAGATATCTTTGATGATTCTGACGATTTTGAAGAAGGCTTTTATATTTTCAATTTTATTGGAAGCAATGATTGGAATATCATTTATTACAACTCATTCATATTTCAACTCATTCTATGATTATACTCGCTTTCCAAATAATCCATGCTTGTTACAATAGTAATAGATAACTCCATGACCTTTTATTTGAAAACGTACTTCTGCATTTGTTTCTGGATAAAGCTTTACTAGTTCAAATTTATCTGTAGTTGCGTAGGCAATGAAAGAAATAAAATGTTCTTTTGTCATCTCATGAGAGATGGATACATAATAGTCGTTTTCGATTCTCTCTATGTTTATAACATGGTCATCGCTTGGTTCTTCCATTTCTAATATTGGTAAATGAATGCCACAGCAACTGAGCATGACTTCTCCCATGGAGTGCATGATGTTTCCGCAGATTGGACATACATAGAGTTTAGATTTTATCATGTTTGCTGATTTATTTTGATTGTTGATATAGTCACCTGAGATTAGTTCGTAAACTGAGATGCTGAGTGCTTTGGCTAGTGGTTCAATTAGTGAAATGTCGGGAAGTCCTTTTGCAGTTTCCCATTTGGAAATGGTTTTGTCACTCACTCCAATTCGGTTAGCTAAATCACTTTGAGTCATGTGTTGCTTTTCTCTTAATGTTTTGATTGTGGTACTTGTAACGTATTGATTCATAGTTATGCACCGTCCTTTCATTTAAGAGGATAGCATTGACGAGATAATGATTCAACCTACGGAGCGTGGAGTGAGGGACTTGGTTGGTTTGGTGGTCTATTTTTTAATATTTATAATAGACCTTTGTCTTGGATGAATTGTAGTAATCCGTTACATCCCGCAAGTACATCGTTGTAGGTGGCATCGAAGTTTCCTGTGTACCATGGATCGGCAATGTCTCCTGTGCGATTGGCGTATTCTAGAAGCAAATGGACTTTATTTTCGGGGTCTTGTCCAATGATTCTTAGAATGTTGCGTCGGTTCCAGCTATCCATGCCGATTAGAAAATCGTATTTGTTGTAGTCGGATTTGGTCATCTGTGTTGCTGTTCGGTTGTCTGTAGGGATTCCAACTTCATGCATTTTCTTACGAGTTCCTGGGTGGATGTGGTTTCCGATCTCTTCTCGACTGGTTGCGCGAGATTCGATTAGAAATTGTTTTTCATATCCTTGCTTGCGGACAAGGTCTTTGTTCTATTGCTAGAATGCTTGCAAAAATGATTGAAGAAGGGGATGCAGAATACTTCACACTTCAAAAACAAGAAGATGTGTTTGAAGTGGAGTACGATAGTTACGAACCCAACTGTGTATTTGAAACTCGTGATATGGATTATCCTGCAATCTATATGCGAAGCTATTGGACTGCTCCATCCGAAGCAACCTACAACATAGTTGTTTCTGACATTCTTAGTCACATACGTGATTACTAAAATCCCTTTCGGGTGGTAGTCGGGTTGATTTTAAATCAGTCTCCGACTACCTTTTTTTATTTACTTCTTTGTTTTTGTCTGTTCTAATGCACTTCCTGCTACAGACTTTGATGTTTTACTGTAGCGTCCATCACGAAGAACTTTGCTTGCTTTCGAAGCAACTGCCTTGGATGTTTGCTTTGAGTTCTTAGCCATTGCCAATCACCTCGCTTTCTCTATTAAAATTGAAGTTTTATATCAGATTTACGAATTTTTCTTCACATTCGCATGATTCAAATCACAAAGTGTAGATTTTTTCACATTTATCTGATATACTGGAAATAATGTAATTGCGGTAGAAGTAAATATATCTACAGCCTATCTCAATCTTCACTTATAAACCTATAGTGGCTAATGCTTCCGTCAACAGATGAAACTCCTTCTATTGTCTTTCTTAGCTTTCTAAGGTTACTAAATAAAGGAGGTTGTAAGGATGACCCCAACAAAGGTGCCCTATCTTTGCGGAGGAATATTATTTTCATTGATTCTTCAGGCGAGAAAAACACGTACAAAAGCAAGAGATAAATACAATGGTGGATCTGATGGACTGAAAGAAACCGATGTAATGATGGGGTTAGTCGAAGTGGTCACTTGAAACAGTTTTGTATCAAGTCAAAGCAGAACATTTGGAAAATGCACTACGCATTCAAGACCTGCCAAGACTATGGAACCACATATATCCCCTTTACTGACTCTTCGTTTGTTAGTTCCTTTAATTCTTCGGTAAAACAAAAAGACCCTGACCTTCTAAACAGAATGTCAGAGTTCATAAACAAATACATAAATGAAGTGCGTTCAGAGTGGCTTGTAAAAGCTCTTTTTGAAGTAATACAGAATGATGTAGAAATCCCTTCGAATACGTCTTTTTTCTGTTTCACTTGAGCAAAGAGCTGCAAAGAATGAATTGGACAATATCACAGAAGTAGAACTGCCGGTGTTTTTGCTCTCCGTCCTTGGGTTTATCATCAATGAAAGAACAGACAATACCAAAGGTCGTCCGACATTTGAAGCATGGCATACACAAAGCGGTCCTAAATCACCTTGGAAGTATACTGCTACTGTCGACAATTCAATCACAAGAATTATAGCAGTCAAAACCACAAGTGAAACAATTGAAGCAGAGGTTGTTGATACTGTTGACACCGAATCTTCAAATACTGAAGTGCCTAAAGAAACAGCAACTGAAAGAATAAATGGCAAAATTCTTGCTTCGGGTAAGGCTGTTGCGGAAGCAAGGAGTAAAAATGATTTGAAAGAGGCTGCCAGAATCAGTGCAGCTTCCATTGCTAAACTTGGCAATGGTGCAAATATCACTACTGATGTTCTTTTGAAAATCTGTGAAGCAATGGATTGTAAGTTAGAAGACATCTTGGAAACTATAAAGGATTAAGAACAATGGAGATTAATACATTTTTAGATTTATGCTCTGGTATTGGTGGCGGACGTCTGGGTTTAGAGCAAGCCGGATTAAAAAGCATTGGCTATTCAGATACAAGTAAGCTTGCTGTTCGTACATATACATTAATGCACGATACTAAGGATGAACCCTATTACTATAATTTGAAGAGGATTAAAACTGAAAAGCTACCACCATATGATATGTTAATCGCTGGATTCCCATGTCAGACTTTTTCTGTAATAGGTAGAAAAGAGGGTTTCTCTGATGATAGAGGACAAATAATATTCCATTTGGCGAGAATCATAGAAGAGACACACCCCAAATGCTTCCTGTTAGAAAACGTCAAAGGATTAGTAACTCATGACAAAGGAAATACAATAAAGATTATCATTAATGAATTAAATCAAGTAGGCTATGATGTGGTTTATAAAGTTCTCACAAGTTTTGAATATGGCGTCCCTCAAATGCGTCAACGAGTATACTTTGTTGGTATTAGAAAGGACTTAGGCAAAGATATGTCAGAATTCAGGTGGCCAGAGCCAATAGATAAACCACCCTTATCAGATTTCCTTATTGATGACAATGTAGCAACGCCCGAAAGACTCGAAATTCTTTCTTACTACTTAAAAAACCCTACCAATAACGGAAAGTATACCGTGGATGATATTAAAGAGATGGAAGGAAAAATCATTGATACACGAATGAATGACCTTCGAATTTATGATGGACGTTGCCCAACATTAAGAGCCCAGCGAGATGGCGTTCTGTATGTTAAAAACCATACGATTTACCAGTTGACAGGATATGAAGCTTTGCTCTTACAAGGCTTCCCAAAAGAGTATGCAGATAAAGTAAAAAATGAAGTTACAGACAGGCATCTACTTATGCAGGCAGGGAATGCAATGACTGTAAATGTTATAAAAGCACTTGGCAATTCAATAAAAATTTTCATAGAAAGCGAGGTGTAATGACTCATGGCTAGTGCGTGGGAGGAGTTAGAAAATAGATGTTATGAGTATTTAAAAAGAATATACGGCAAAAACAACGCAATAGAACCCTACGGAAAATCCGATTCAACTAAAGCAGACATTAAAGTTGAACCTTCAGGCAGTGAAGAATTCTTCATCGAAGTCAAGGCCTGCGATTCTCAATGCTGCCAATTTGTTTTGTTTCCAAATGAAGAAACTAAAAAATTTGATTTTTCAAAAAGGAACAAAGTGCCGAAGTCTGATAACTGTAAGAGAATAATTGCATATATGGATGGATTATATAAAAAATACTATAAAGTTGGCAAAAAAGGAATTCCTGTCGATGTTGATAGTTCAATCCTATATGGATTGGTTCAAGACTTTTACTCAGTAAAAAACGTCAAGTTTTTTATGACAGAAGGCACTGAAATCATATTATTTCCATCCGATAGTTTCTCTGACTATTTTAATATCGAGGCATTTTATCGCAGAAAACCAAGCGGCTCTTCAGAACCTAACGAGAAAAATAATAATTTGGAAATAATTCAAGGATTGTCTGAAGATAATATCTTAGGCACTATAGAATATAAAACTGTTGGTGATAAAACAAGGTGCTTCCTTCATTCTGATGAAACCTTACACAAAAAAAGAATGATGTGTGATAAGTACACCTATCAATTCAAGGATAATAAGTACTCTAAAACACTTTCAAAAATAAAAGCTCATGTATACGAAGTCAGAAGATTATCGAATACAAGTAACCCAAATGTAATATGCCAATTATCTTTGAAAAAGGCATCTCAAGACAAAAATGATCTTCAAGTTTTTGAAGACCTAATGATTAAGGAGGCATAAACAATGGCTATATGGGAAGAATTTGAAATTCAATGTACTAACTTTCTTAATAACCGATTCGGTGCATACGCAAGATTTTTTCATCAAGGAGGTGCAGATTCAACTGTCCCTGATATTTTAGTAGAAACAAACACTGGCAATTCATTTTATATTGATGCGAAACACTCTCCTGCACAATGCGGACAGTTTGTCCTGTTGCCAGATCTCGAAACTGGAACATTTGAATACAGTCGTCTTAACGTCAACCGTATCAACAGATATGCTGAAATGATAATGGATTATATGAATGATGATTTTGATGCATTTAGAGAAGCAGGTACAGCTGGAAAAGACATTGATATGCCAAACGGTTCCGATATCTTCGCAGACTGGATCATTCATACATACAAAGATAAGGGAGCCGAATTTTTCATAACTAACAACTATACAATTTTACCTATTGAGCGTTTCAGAGATTATTTTGATGTTACAGCAAAATACCGTATCAAGAGAAGCGGTTCAAGCAATGTCGGAAAAGGTCGTCTTAAACCTGTGATGGATTATATTTCGTCACACGACTACGTTATAACTGACACTCGTGTTGAAAGAGACAAATTATTCGTAGTTTCCCCACAACAATTACACGACCATAGATTTATTCTTCGTGGAATTGAGTATATGTTCTCTCTTCGTGGTAACGAATATGAACTCCGTAAACTCTCAAACACATACAATGCTAATGTTATTTTTTCTATCAAGCACAAGACTTCAACACCTAGTATGTCAGAAACAGAGTTTATTAATTGTTTGAAGTAACTTTCTCT
The DNA here is from genome assembly GCA_964409685.1 of uncultured Anaeromicropila sp. Lineage (GTDB taxonomy): Bacteria > Bacillota > Clostridia > Lachnospirales > Lachnospiraceae > Clostridium_AI. Next base: position 37,877 of record CAYPEJ010000014.1, on the reverse strand, counting down.
GAAAACTGAATATACTGTTTGAGGGCATGACGGTATGTACTCATGTAATACTTTCCTATCGGAAGTTTAGCATTAGGATATTTTTTCATTTCATCATTATTACCCATATCCAAGAACAGTCTTAATAAGTATTCACATTTATCACTGCGGTATTGTTCATCAATATCGCAGTTTTCAATTTCTCTTTCAATTCTCTTTAATCGTGATATGGTATCCCCAGCCACCTTTGTTTTCACGCCTTTATTTATAAGCCAATTTCTAAATTCAACTTCATTCATCTTTCTTTATCCTCCAACACTGTTCCTATTCCTACTGCAATAAACTGCAGCACATCAATTACTACCGAATTTCCAAACTGCTTATAAGCTTGATTTGTGCTCTTACAGATTTTATATGAATCTGGATAACCCATAATTCTAGCACATTCACGAGGATGTAACTTTCTTGTTTTTCCGTTGATTAAGTAGCCACCAGTCTTTGCAAAAACTCCTCCACCATAGGCAGAAAGCGTAATTGCTATTCCTTTTGTACTATAAATTCTTTCACCCTGTCCACCTTTGTTAATAATACCTAATCGGATGGACTTATTGCTATATTGATTATCTTCCACTCCATTGTAATAAGTATCTGGTCTATCAACATATAAATTCTTTACCATTTCTTCATCATCAAGAAGAAAATCTTCTACGTGACGAGTCAATTCAAACGGCTTTGGGTATTTAAAATTGTTTATTTCCAAGTCATTTCTAAAGCATACCATGTAAATTCTTTCACGTTTTTGAGGAACACCATAATCAACAGCATTCAACACTTTCTGATAGAAGGTATAACCTAATTCCTCCATAGTGCCTTTTACAACTTCTAAGGTTTTACCATCATCATGTGTGGCGAAGTTCTTGACATTCTCCATAAAGACAACCTTCGGTTTCTTTGCTTTTACAATTCTTGCAACATCAAAAAATAAAGTTCCTCTGCTATCTTCAAAACCACGTTGCTTTCCACTTATCGAAAATGCCTGGCAAGGGAATCCGGCACAAAGAATGTCATGGTCAGGAATTGTATTTTCATCAACTTGTGTAATATCTCCTTCGGGCGTATCTCCGAAGTTTTCTGCATATACCTTTTGAACTGGAACATCCCATTCGTTTGAATAAACACATTTTGCACCTAATGATTCTAATGCAATTCTGAACCCACCTAATCCAGCAAATAAATCAATAAATGTGTAATCTTTTAATAGCTTCTTTTCTATTGAAATCATCTTAGCAACTCCTTGTATTTGTTTTCTCAATTATAGCGCACTGCGCTATAATTTTCAAGGAGTCATAAAAATTTACAATTTCATTTTGTTCTATATTTTTCCAAAATTCACCATTGTCCATCTCTAAAAAGGTGGCAAAAAAATCCCAAGGGCTGGGTTTATGTCCAAATCCTCGGAAAATCCTTATATTTCAAGCATTTTCACACTATTAATTATGTGTTTTAGTCAACAGAACCACACTCTCAACATGGACTGTTACGGAAATATATCCTTAAGAAAAAAATATGATTCTGAATATCTGAAACATCTTGTCTCTTACCCAAAAGGTAATCTCTCATGATATTCTCCGCTCTTAGCATTGTCATTAAGATTCCTTTATCAAAAGTTGGCTCACAATTTTACGCCCCACAAAATGAGGAACAATATGGCTAAGTTGAAGTTCCTTATTCAATCTGCACAAGACACACTGACCATGTATTGTTTTTCCCTTTCCCACTTCAGTATTCCTCCATCCATTTCTTATTTTTTAAGACACAAGTAAAATCACCGGGTATTGCTACAAAGTGCCGTAAATTTAATTCTTAAGTGTAGTAGTCTCTTGGTATTACCTCATTAACAATAACTCTTGGGGATTCACTATCTATATGTACTCCGTTAACGTAAAAGGGATGTTCCTACTACTAAATAAGTCCTCCCCTTTTTTCAATGCGTTTTACAAGTACTTCTTTTTCCTCATCCACAAGTATTTTTAATAATTCATAAAGCTGACCTAACAGCATAAACACTTCATACATTTTCCCTATTTTTATCTCAACACTTCTTCCACTCGCTTGAAACTCTTGTCTAAGACAATGATATTCCAAATGACGAATTTTTTTATAATGTGAATATATCTGTCCCTCCATTATTTTCTTAAACTCTAGTATACATTTTGAATTTATTTGTTTTTCTTCTATTATATTAATTATATCTTCGATATACATATTTTTGAAGTTTTCTAGCGATGTATATTCATGTTTAAAATCATATTTGCATAATATAAACTTGGCTACCTTTTCACACACTGAATATGTTTTCATAACTGCATGAAAACAATAGCATTCTTCCGTTATTACTTCATTATTAAGATATTTCAAAAAAACTTCCTCTGAAAATTCGAACATCATTGTTTTATCCATTTTGTAGTTAATACAAACAAAATACAAGTTGATAGATCTTATCATTTCTTTTGCACGAAAAACCGCATCTATTAGAATCGTATTTCTAACAAAACTCCCCTCATCTCCTATATCCAAACAAAACTCATTTATTCCATTTATTACGTCTCTATATTCTTCTCGTAATTTCTCGTATTTACACTCTAACTGTATCGCTTCATTTATATAATTCCGATTGCAAACCACTGTTTCACACATTAATTTTTCCGAACAATTAAAATGACATTCCGAATTTTTGTTGTATAACTCAGTAATTATGTTCTCAACTAGTCGCTCATAAACAGCCTGTTTCTCTTTTATCGCAGGAATCCATCCATTCAATTCCTCCATGGATAATTCATTAAGTCTATCTGTAACATCTGACCACTTATCCATATTCATTCTTATTTGATTATTACCTATAACAAATAAATCTTCCATATCTTCATTAATATCTTGATTATTTAAATGTAGAAATAAAATGTTCATTGTCATTTCGTTTCCACTTAATTCTTTTACTATTATAATTTCCTTTTATCATCTTCAAATCGCCAAGTATAACATCGGTGTTTGTACGATGCCTCTTTATCAAATCATACAATGGTGCTATAGATTTTCTTTTAAATATGATACTCACATCCAATTGGTCGATTACTCCAACAAGAAAAATCACTCGTTCCCATATCATATCATCTTGTAAAATGATATTTTCAAAGTAATAATTAGGATTGAATGATATAGTATTGTTCCTATTTTTATATGCAACATCAAATGCATATAGATTACGTTGTACATCTTTCATCAAATCTATGCAGTCATTTACAATTGCTACCAATACATATTGTTCTCTTGATGCGTTTGTAAATTTCAATTTTTGTTCAACTAAAGTTCCTAATTTCTTCTCTATTCTATTAATATTAATAATAACTTCATCTTTCTTCATCAAAACACCTACCTATACTTTTTTGCATTATAATACCATCACATATTTTTTCCATAAGAATAACACCCTAGCCTAAGCCAGAGCGTCATTCATCTTCCATATTAAATTGCCTTAAACATCTTCAGTGTCACCGGCTTTTCGCCTTTCTGCTTTTCTATCTCTGCCTGTGCCTTTCTGAACTCTTCCATTCATTTCACTTCTTCCTTAGCATCATCAAAACTGATATGTGTGTACACATTCATTGTAACCGATATATCCGAATATCCCATGAGGTACTGCAGTGTCTTTGGATTCATTCCCGATTTTTCCATATTAGAGCAATAGGTATGCCTACATACATGAGGTGTGATATTCGGCATCTGTACTTGGTAAATATCATTGTACCTACCGACCATGTGATTGAATCGGTGCTGCCAGTGCATTGCCACAAGTGGCATATTATTTTCATCGTAGAGAAGGAATCCGCTATCCCCATCAATATCCTTCTCAACCTTTGGTGGTACTCTATCCTCAATGATCGCCTGAAACATCTGTGCCACATCCTCCGTGATTGGAAGTTTCCTTGTTCTGGCATCCGTCTTTGTGGTTTCTATTATATATCGCATATCCGATGTCCTTTGTAGCTGATGGTCGATATTAACGTAATCATAAAATTGTAATTAATAAATATCCTTAATCTCTTTCAGTGAAAACTCCAGTTCCTTAAACAGCAAAATATGTTGCAACCGCTCTAATGCTGTATCGTCGTACAAGCGGTATCCTGCGTTTGTAACTTCTGTGGCTGGCAGAAGCCCAATATTATCGTAGTGATGAAGAGCACGTATAGTTACTCCCGATATTTTGCTGACTTCATGTACTGTCATCATTGTGCTCACTTCTTTCCCTGTGGTAATCATATCATAAACTATTACGCAACGTCAGAGTCAATACCTATTTGACATTAAATAATCATATTATTGAAGCGTACTTCTTCTACTTCTTTTTCATAGACTTTTTCTGTATTATCATCAAAAAGTACCCATTCTACCAAATCAAAACTATTTTCATTCTCATTCAAAAATCGTTCAACAGTTTGAACCGCTATTTTTGCAGCCAGCTCAACTGGAAAATGATAGACTCCAGTGGATATTGATGGAAATGCAATGGTTCGAATCCCATTTTCTAATGCTACTTGCATCGAATTGTAATAACAGCTAGCAAGAAGTTCTTCTTCCTTGTTCTTACCATTATTCCAAATCGGTCCAACTGTATGTATTACATAATCGCAGGGTAAATTGTATGCCTTAGTTATCTTTGCCTTTCCAGTTTCACATCCATGTAGAGTTCTGCACTCTTCAAGTAATTCTGGACCAGCAGCACGATGAATTGCTCCATCAACTCCACCGCCACCAAGCAATGATGTATTGGCTGCATTTACAATTGCTTGAACATCTTGAATTTTTGTAATATCACCTTTAACCGTCTTTATTAAGTACATATTTTATCATCCTATTCTTATTTTCTATTAACATCTAATATATCATATTATTCCGTAAATCTCACACAATATCATTTACAATTACAATAACCTATATATTATTACCAACGCAAAAAGAGATACCACCAATCCTATGAATTGATGATACCCCACATTCGTTTTGTTACAATACAGAAACCGACACACATTGACACTAAGAGGAAAACGGCATCATGGAAGGATATGTAAAAAATTATACAAACGATTTTATAATTTTATTAGTTCTATACCATCATCTTTGGAGACTCCCAAAGGTTCAGCTTTGTTCCAATACCATTTTCCAAAGCATTCCGATAAACCATTGTTCCCCATGCAACATCTTCTGTTGGCATACCTCCGACAGAATAAATGACGATTTCGTCCTCTTTTCTATGAACTGGTATTTTACCAAGAAGTACGTCGCCTAAATCATCAATCTGATCCGAACTCATCTTTCCTTCCGCAATTAAATCTTCTACTTTAACAGCTGGAATCGGAATGGTGTAATAAGCATTTGGCTTCATCTCCTCTTCCCACGCTTCATAAAGCATGATATTATCTGTTACTGTTCTTGCTCGATGAATCAGGAAATCATCATCAAATCGAAGTGCTGCTGTCGATTCAATGATTGCACCTGGCTTTATCCACTCTTCTGCAATGTATGGGTATAAAGAAGGGTCTCCAGTCGGAGTAGAAGTAGACACCGAAACAATATCCGAATCTCTTACAGCCTCCTCTATTGTATCAACCGCAATCACCTCCACACCTGGGTACTCCTCCTTCACATATTCGATAAACTTATCCAAAGAGGCTTTTCCCCGTCCCTTCACCTTCACTTTTTTCAATGATGGTCTGACTACCATAGCTGCCGCAAGTGCTGTTTTACTCATTACACCGGGTCCTATAATTCCAATTGTTGTGGCATCCTCTTTTGCAAAATATTTAAATCCAACTCCAGGAACAGCTCCTGTTCTATAAGCAGATAAAATATTTGCTGACATAAAAGCAAGTGGGGCTCCAGTATCTTTATCATTTAAGATCAGCATTAAGATAGATCTTGGTAATCCCTTTTCCCTGTTTTCAATATTGGATCCATACCACTTCATTCCTGCCATATCAAATTTTCCACCAAGATACGCAGGCATCGCCATAAATCTTCGATCTGGACCATCTACTGGCATTTCTGGAAACGGGGATGATTCTGGAAACATCACCATACTTCCATGGGAATTTCCATTCGCTCCACCCATACGGTAATCCCCTACTTTCATTAGCTTAAACATTTCCTCCATTGCTTCAACACAGCCCTTCATATCCTCGACACCGGCTGCAATCATGTCGTCTTCATTTAAATATAAAAAATCAACCTTGGGATAATTCATGACACTTACCTCTTTTCTAAAATTATTTTACTTGCTTATGTGTCAGCATATATAGATCACTTTCCATTGCCATAACCACTTCCATCGGAACTGGTTCAAACAGCTTTCTTTTCATCACTTTCTTTATCCATATGTAGGAATAGATAGCAAGAATCACAAAAATAGTTCCGTCTATTTTATAAATTGTCAACTTGGTACTCATATCTCCGTCTATATTCCAAATCATAAAAAGATTCCCCAGAATCCCCAATATAGGAATGACCGGACCAAATGGAACTTTAAAATTCCTTGGTGCCTTCGGTAGTCTTTTTCTTAAGATCAGTACATTCAGATTGGATACAATATAGGCAATCATCCAAAATACACAACCAACTAAAATCATGAACGATAATTGATCTGATGAAGCCAATCCAGTTACATTTACTATTATCATAAACCCGCCAATAAGCAGAATACCCACATAAGGAGCACCTTTTTTATTTCTTTTTTGTAATACGGACGGCAATAAATTGATTTTTGCCATTCCGGCACAAATATATGCCAAAGAACTAATAACAGAATTAACGGTACTGACAACTGCAAAAACAGATACTAAAATCATCCATAATGTACCAACTGAACCAAGCAGGGACGTTCCGTAGAAAATATGTGGTGAATTACTGCATGCCAGTTCTCCCCATTCCGTATAGTTATACATCCCTAAAACCACAATAATCTGCATGACACAAACGATAATCAAGCTCAATACCATTCCAATGGGTATATTTTTCTTTGCATTTTTTACATCTTTTGCCACTGGAATAATATACTCACATCCTAAAAATAAGAAAAATGCCAATCCAATTAAAGAAAAAATGTCCTTTGGATTATTACTTAATGAGAAGGACTGCGAAACCTTTATTCCCGTTCCCACTCCAAAGATTCCAATAACCCCCATAAGAACAAGTGAAATAATCAATCCATATGCCACAAAATCTTGAATTTTTGCAAACATATCAATTCCGTTTAAATTTGCGATTATCAAGATAATCAATAAAATAATACAAAAAACATTCGATGGAATGTTGATATGAAATACGGATGTAATGGCATTTCCAAACATTGCACACTCAACGCTTCCTGCAATTGCATTACAAACCAAATAGCCACCAACCATTGTAACAATGGAAACAAATGGTCCCATGCAAGCTAACGTGTATTGCGCCAGACCACCAGTTAGATTTGGCATCAAAGCATTTAATTCTGCCATGGACAATGCAGTAAAAATATTAATAATGCATGCAATAATCATCGCTATAATAAAACTGCCTCCAATTGCACCTGCTCCCTGACCTAAAGACATAAGACAGCTTGTTGCAACAATTAATCCCAGCCCTGTTGCTATTACACTGGGCAACCCTAATTTCTTTTTATTCATGCTTCGTCACCTCACTTTTTTATCACGCAAAAAGCGCCAGACAATATCTGTCTGACGCCTTTGTCATTATTTCTATGTTAAATCATATTTTAATATATACCCAAATGGATAAATTGTATAAATCAGAACTTTTTTGCTTTAAAGTCTTTTGCGTTCTCGTATTTTAGTTTTATATTTTTCCGTTTCTACCAGTTTTAGATATTTCTTCGGAGTCATACCTGCATATTTTGTAAAATCACGGATGAATTGCGACTGATCATAATATCCTAAAAAAACAGCAGCATCCGTCATTTTATCTGGCGCACCATAATTCAAAAAATCAAGTGCTCTTTGAAACTGGATAATTTTACAAAACGTCTTAGGTGGAAATCCCATTTCCTCAATAAATACCTTGTTAATATAGCGTTCAGAATATCCAGATTGTTTCTGCATTTCTGCAATTTTAATCTTACCATCAGACTCATATACCATTTGTTTAATGGAAAGAATCAGTTCTTTCTTGCCATATGGTTTCACTCGTTTCTTTTCTGCCTTTGTATAAGCTTCTATGAAAATGCGGATTCGCTGATAGAAATCTTGCTCTTTCTCAAGTAGCTCTAACCACTTGCTCTCCCCTTTTAAAACATCTTCAATCTGAGTTCTTTTTTGAACCAAATCTTTCATTGTAACATTAAGAAATTCTGGTTGGACTCCCGGCATAAAGCGAACCCCAAAAACCTCATTTTTACCAATCCATTCTTCACAACAATAATTCAACCGTGTACCACACACAAAACCCTGCATTTTACCATGCCCAAATTCAAAAAACAAATCAATACATCCATCTGGCACAATGCGTAATGGCTTATCTACATCTAAATGAAACGAATAAAAATGCGATATTCCCTGCTGCAAATAAACTTCCTGATAAAAGTCTTTTGTATCAAATACAAAATATGGCTGTGTTGGTTTTAATTTATCCTTCTTCCAAATCATACGCATCCCTCATTCCAAACATTCAAGACTCGCCATCTGCACAAAAGTCCAGTTATTAAGAAATCTCAATTTACATTTTAGCCTTAAATCGGTCATACCGCAAGTCATATAAATCTACTGTTGTGTTTCCCGTTGTAATAAGCTCTGCAATCTGATCTGCTGCGCCTGGTGCAATGCCAAATCCATGTCCAGAAAATCCACAGGCAAGTATAAGCCCCGGAACCTCTGATACCTTTCCCAACACAGGAACACCATCAACACATTTGTCCATCCATCCTGCCCAGGTTCTTACAATTTTTGCATCTGCAAGATTCGGAAAATATTTCATGATTCCTCGACATATACAAGGAGCTGTCTTAGAATAACAAACTGGCGTTCCGTTATCTTTTGTAAACCCTTCTAATCCAGAAGAACCTCCAAATACAAACGAACCGTGTTTTGTCTGATGTCCATAAAAATCTGCTTCTGCTGTTCCCAACATTTGGTCAAACATATGCGGTTCCGCTTCTGTTACAAGAGCTTCCAGCATAGCCTTCTGCATAGGAATATCAATTCCTACAGTAGCCGCAATCTCCCTGCTTTCATATCCTGCTGCAAGAACTACATTTTCCCCCTCATACTCATTTCCAGAGGCACAGATAACTTTTCCAAGCTTCCCTTTCACTTTTTTCAATTCTACTACCTTTTCACCCGAAATAAAATGAACACCTAATTTTCTAGCAGTTTTATAGTACCCCAATGTAGTGGTCAATGGATTTGCATGTCCATCCGTCGGACACCAACTTGCACAAGTTACTTCATCCGACAAATATGGATTAATACGTCGCACCTCATCTCCATCAATCATTTTTACATCCAGTCCAACTTTTACCGCCCGTTCTGTAAGACCTGTTAAAATATTCTTATGCTGTTCTGTCTTACCAAGTCGCAGATTTCCATCCTGATGATATTCACAATCAACTTCAAGTTCTTCTGAGAGCGTTGGCCAAAAATTTTCAATCCCATACATTACTAGTGGCAGTTCTCTTGGATCACGTCCTGATTGACGAACACCACCACCATTTCGGCTAGAACCTCCATTTCCAAAATGGTCGGATCCTTCCAAACAAATTACATCTACTCCCCTTTTTGCAAGATAATAACTAATGGAACAGCCAATGATGCCACCACCGATTACTATAACTTCAGCATTATTACTCATTGTTTCCGCCCTCCTTTGCTTCATTTGCAAAAATACGCATTTCAATCGGACGCATTGGAACTCTGGATGTTGCTGCTTCCAATTCCGCAGGCGATATACCAAGTTCTTTTGCAACAATTCCTTTTACCAGTTTGCTACAGGTTTGCCCCTGACATAGCCCCATTCCTGTTCTTAAATATCTTCTAATTTCTGTTATTGTCCACATACCTTCATGAACTGCTTTTCTGATTTCTCCTTTTGTCACTTCTTCACAACGGCAAATAAGCATATCATCATCTGGACCTGAAACAAATGGTCCAATATCTCTTGAACGGTCATTTACTGAATTCATATTGCTCATCCTCCTACCTTAAATCACTTTAAAAAATCTTGCTGTCATTGCATATTCTTTAGGCACCCGCATAGTCAACAGATGTGTCTTATCATATGCTTTTGCACTTTTTACACTTACTACTTCTGCATCGCAAACTGCCTGACCACTTCTGCTCAGGGCTTTTCCCCTTGCACCAGTTTCCGGCAGTGGAAGAAATTCATACGGAATTGTAACCGTTGCAGTTCCGTCCCCACAATCCTCATCTACTAAGAAAATCGCCTGTCCCGAACAACTTGCCACACACATACCGCAATTAATACAATCTGGTTTATCCAAAACAATCGGCAGTGAGGTGATATTTTCTCCAATCGAAATACACCCCTTTGGACATGCATCCTGACATGGATTACACGGAATGTTTTGTGTGCACTCAATAACTGGATGAACTCCTTTCTTGTGGGTAACTCCAGGGAACCGTTCAATCTCATCATCTGCAACATATCCTTTTTTCAAAAGACTCTCGGAAATATAAATTCCTTCCTCTGTCTTTTCAATTGCTGCCCCTCTGTTTTTAGGAGCAAACATTCCCTGACGAAGACCATCTAACGCTTTATCAAGAGATGCAAGCTCAGTATCTAATTCTTCTTTTTCGATATAGCCAAGATATTCTGCCGCTGCGATTCCAGACATTCGCCCTTCTATCATGGCAGACGACGCCTCTTCAATACCAGATACATCACCCGCTACAAACACACCTGATAAAGAAGTTCTTCCATATTCATCGCAAACTGGAACCTGACCTCCACGTTTAGGATTATCTTCCATCTCACATCCTGCCATTTTCAAAAGCTGTGACATTGGAGAAAGCCCAACCGCAAGGCAGATTGTATCTACATCAAAATGTTTTTCCGTACCTGGGATAAACTGAAAACGACTATCTACTTCTGCAATTGTAACACCAGTTACTTTTTCTTCTCCTTCTGCTTCCACAATAGTGTGAGACAAATAAAATGGTACTCCTGTCCTTGCTACCTTTGCCGCATGCACGCCGTATCCACCTACTCTTGGAGCTGCATCTACTAAGGCTACCACCTCACACCCACATTGCATCAACTGAAAAGAAACTACCAGACCAACATTGCCCGAACCAAGCATAAGTACTTTCTTCCCTGGTAATACCCCATGTAAGTTCATCATCGTCTGTGCGGCCCCAGCACCAATTACACCAGGCAGAGTCCATCCTGGGAATGTAACCATGTTCTCTGCTGCACCCGTTGCGATTATAACAGCATCACCTTTATAATGATGAATCTCCTCTCCCATTTTAACCACAATCTCTTTATCTTGATAAAGTCCTATTACAGTTGCATTTAGAACAACTTCTACTCCTTCCTTATCCGCTTCATCTAAAAGTTGCCGACCAATTACAAAACCTCTGACCTTTGCTCTATGCTCTTTGGAACCAAAAAACTTATGTATCTGTTTAAAAAGCTGCCCTCCTGGTTTTTCATTTTCATCAAATACTACAACCTTTAGTCCTCTCTTGGCAGCCTCAATTGCTGCAGATAAACCAGAAGGACCCGCTCCGACTATTATAAGATCATATCTCTTCATCCTTGTCTCCTCCTTACTGCTCTTTAAATGGTTTATCGCTTACACCATACTGTGTCTTTACTTCCATACCTGCTTTAAGCGGTGTAATACAGGTTCTGACATTAGGAACCCCATCAACTATCATTACACAATCGGTGCATCTACCAATAGCACAGAAAATCCCTCTTGGCTTATGTTCTTTTTTCGTATATCTATGAACCATTACTCCTGCCGCTTTCAATGCTGTCGCAATGGGCTCTCCCTCATACCCTTCCAATTCCTGACCATCAAATTGGAATTGGACTTTTTCTCCTTTTTCCTGAACGCCAAGTATCGGATGTTCCTTTATTCTCTCTGCCATAGTCTATCATTCCTTTCTTACCTAAAAAACGTCTAAACCAATGCCATTAACACTGATTTAGACGTCATTGTCTGTTTTCTATAATCAAGTTAGTTTCGATTCAAAGCGTAATCCCTGAATGCTTTCTCTAATTGTAAACATAAAACGAATGTAAAAATTGTAAAAAACGGAACAACTAAAATATTTTTCTTAACGTGGTAGTATTTCTTGCAATACCTGTTCTTTTACCTGTGTTGTCACAGCATTGTCCCAATATATGTACTTACTTATTTTCTGTCACACTCCTAACTCTGTTTTTTCCAATCAATTACATCTTGAAGTGTTGTATGTTCTAATACCTCATTCATTGCATTATCCAACTTAATCCACAATGGATAACAAAAACATTGCTCTTTTTTACTACATGTATTTTCATCTCCGTGTAAACAATCCGTTGGTGATAAATCCCCTTCCAGACATTTAATTATTTCGCCAACTGTATAATCCTCTGGAGCTTTTACCAAACGATAACCTCCATTAAGACCTCTAGTACTTTTCACCTTTCTAGACTTTTGTAGATAGGAAACAATATGCTCCAAATATTTTTCAGAGATATCCTCCCTTTGAGCTATATCCCTCAGTTTTACATATTTGTCTCCTTGATACAAAGAAAGATCTATCATGAGTTTTAACGCATTTTTACCCTTTGTTGTAATAATCAAACTTACACCTCCATAATTTTGACTAGCTATATGTTTTTTCTCCTCCACTCATCGCAATAAGTGCCTCTTTTATTTTCCTAACCTCAACATTTCATCAATACATTTCCTTGACGTTGCAATAAGCTCATCACTCATTATTATTTCCTCACCAGCAATTCCGTTTACACATCGATATACATCAGCTAGTGTGGTTGCATGCATATTGTGGCAAACGCAGTCCTTTGAAAGTGGAATAAATATTTTATCTGGACACTTGAATTGCAGATGTTCTACAATACTATTTTCCGTTCCGATAATATATTCACTGCCTGAGCCTTTTTCCGCATAGGACATAATTTCGGTAGTACTACCAACAAAATCTGCTTGTTTTACAACACTTGGAAGACATTCTGGATGTACTAACAATTTTGCATTTGGATATGCTTCTCTTGCCTTTTCTACATCACGCATTGTAATACGTACATGTGTAGGACAACCACCATGTACAAGTTTAATTTCCTTTTCAGGTACCTGCTTAGCTATCCAATCTCCTAAATTACAATCTGGAATAAAAATAATCTTATCGTTCGAAATATTGCGGATTATTTTAGTTGCAGAAGAAGATGTAACGCATACATCGCAAACCGTCTTAAGTTCTGCTGTCGTATTGATATATGCTACCACCGTATAGTCCGGCATATTCTCTTTCATCTGTGTGATAAGGTCGCTGTCCATCTGATCCGCCATAGGACATCCGGCAATGGAATTTGCAAGATATACTGTCTTCTTTGGAGAAAGTATCTTCACTGTTTCCGCCATAAAACGCACACCACACATGATAACCGTTTTATCCTGTACCTGGGCGGCTTTTTGACTGAGTCCAAAGGAGTCACCTACATAATCCGCTACTTCCCATATATCATGTCGCTGATAAGCATGTGCAAGAATGCAGATACCTTTTTCTTTCTTTAGTCGGATGATTTCATCCTGAAGCTCACGTACAGTCATAATTTATTCTCCTCCAAAATACTTGAATTCATTTTCTTTTACACCTCTAGTTTTCCTATTGAAATAGTATGATATTACATTTTAATTTTACCGATTACTTTCGTAACCGGTCATTATTTTCGAAATGCTTCATGTTTATCTATTTTTCCATAATAAAACGCTATTTTTTCTAACGCTTCCTCGATTTCACATTCTACATCAAACACAGATATTGCTTTCTTCTCGAACTGTTTCTGTGCTTGAAACCCTATTTTTTTACACACAACACATCTACAATCAGAAATCAACGATACTTTCGAAATCACATCAGAAGAACCACTACAACCACTACCATTTCCGCTACAGCCTACACTGCTGCATCGTGATGTGTTGCATGATTTTTCATATGTATCCTGCTTTATTTCATCAATACCAACAGATCTTTCTTCTGACAACCTGATTGCATCTGTAACTTCATAGATTAAAAACTTTGTAACTTCGCCAAACTTTAAATCAACATTTACTCCATCTGAGGAACCAACTGCAATTTTATATGCCAACTCTACACCTCCAAACAGATAACAACTGCCTGTAAACTCTAGTTTCAAAGAGCACAGGCAGTATTTTATACATATTTTAATTAAATCTCTGTACTGCTACCGTATAAATATCCTCAATTAATCTGATTCCTCCTGTGTATCCCACATAGAAATCATCAAGCACAACCTTATCCTGCACTGGCCATGAGATATTCAAGAAATTTCCTTTCAAATTCTCTGTAACCTCTTTTTCATAGTATCCTCCAAGAATAAGCGGATAACCATGATAGTCATGTTGCTTAATCTCTTCATGAATTTTGTATCCATCTGTTTCAAATGAAACCTCTGCTTCAAGACCAAAATTTAATTTTTTAAATTCTTCTTCGAGCTGTTTTCTAAAAACCTTAGGAGTATCGTCTACAACAAACTGCTTTGCCGGAACAAGACCTAGATCGTTTACCAAAAATTTTGTAATTCCAAGTGCATATTGCGCATCTGCAATCACTGTAAACTGTTTGTTGATAACACGATTTTCGAGAAATAAATCCGCATATCTTTCAATCAAATAGTAATAGTAATCTTCATGTTCCTTGATTACTGCTTCCACCTTTTCTTTTTCTACTCCGGCAAATTCTCCTACCGCTCTTAAAAACTTACTTGTCTCTGTAGCACCGATTGGAAGTGTTGGATAATGCAGATACGGAATACCCAACTTCCGTTCCATCTTCTTCATATTACCAAGTCCTACCCAAGGTGATACCAACAGATTAAATTCTGCTTCTGGTATTTTATTGATATTATCTATTCCTCTTCTAAAACCAAATATGGTGTTCGGTGTAAGTCCAAGTTCCTGAATCAGCTTTTCAAGCTCTCTGATATTACCAAGCCAGAATAAATCCTGATATGGTACATCTGCCCATATATTTACAAGACCTTTCTGCTTCTTATCCGATTTATTCAAATACTGATCAATAATTGCATCCACAACCTGCTCATGTCCCTTGAAATTATTTCCCTTAAATCCTGCAGTTGGTGCATAAATAACAGGTTTCTCTGCATCCTGAAATCTAGAAACCACTTCACCCGAATCATCACCTACAATCTCTGGTATACAACCTGTGAGGACAACATATAAATCCGCATCAATAACCTTTAAGGCATTTTCAATTGTAGAATTCAATTTTTTTACTCCGCCAAATACAACATCCTTTTCATTGATACTTGTACAAGGAAAAATATTAGGTGAAAAATAACCAGAGCTTCCCGTTGATTCTGAGAGTTTTTGTGCACAACCGGGACCGGAATGAAGTATCGGCAATGCACGTTCAATTGCCTGTACAGTCTGCATGGCACCAAGCGCACACTTATATCGTTGTTTGTCTAATAACTTTGCCATTTTTACTTTACCTCCTCTAAAAATGCATCCACATTCTGCTGATACCACCAATCTGTATATGGCAGCTTTGACCGTTTTGCCAAATTTTCTTCAAAGCTTCGGTTTCTGATTGCATCTAGAATCGTCTTTGCAAATTCCAAAGTATGCTTATATCCAAATATCATATATTCATCCGCTACGTAGATTGCTGGGGTACCATTCTTAATCGCCCAAACTGTTGAACCAGGATGGCGTGATAAATACATATCAGGCTGATATTTATTTAGAATATTCATAACCTCATAATTCTGCTGATCGGCAACGCTCGCTTCAAAATCAATATCATTATCAAGCAGATACTTCATAGAAGGTGGTACATCACCATTCTCATATTTTTTATCATAATGCCAAGCAAGAGCCCATACAACTTTAATACCAAGCTCATCTAATACTCTTGATACCTCAAATGTATATCCCGGTCCCATACCAAGCACTGCTGTAAGACCTTTAAGTTCCTTCTTCACTTCTTCAATCTGAGGAATATATATTGCCCGCTGCTCTTCGATATATTTCTCTACTTTTTCACTTCTTCCAGTAACTTTTCCTATTTCTCTAAGCCACGTTTCAAAACCTTTAATTCCACACTGATTGATACTTCTTACATATGGAACACCGTATTTTTCTTCCAAAGCATTTCCAAGATAATTTCCTAAAGTACCACAGATGCATGTGGTTGCCAGACTCTCTGACAAATGTGACAGTTCTTCAACCGTCGAGTTACAATATAAAAATACAGGTTCCAAATCAAAATTTTTGAAAATTTCAATAATCTCAGGTCTTGCACTCTCATAGAAATTTTTAAAATTGATTTTATTAGTCTTAATACCCTCTCTTGGAGGCTGCACAATCTCCTGCATAACCGCATGATCGGATATATCAAAGCCTGTCGCCCATATCCTTGATTTAAAGCCCTCACAATGAACTGCGACAATAGGCACGCCAACTTCATCTCTTACTTCATCAACGATACTATCTATATCTTCTCCAATAATACCTGTGGCACATGAGCTTGACACAAAAATAGCTTTCGGCTTATATCTTCTATTTACATCCAAAATAATACTTCTAAGTTTTTCTGTAGAACCAAAAATTGTATCATTTTCATTCATATCGGTTCCCACATAAACTGTATTACTTGTGACTCCTCTCTTTTTGGACATAACCTTTGACATATAATAAGATGTTGCTCCTGTAACAGAACAACCTGCAGGTCCATGATGAATAATAGCCACATCTCGAATCCCAGCCAACTGTGATAATCCACACATGGAAAGACATGTGCTTGATTGTGAAAAGCATCTAGAACATCCTTTTAATGTTCCACATTCACTCTGCGTAGCTAAATCTTTTAATGTTCCAACATAACCTGTAATAGAACCAATACGATTCTCTCTGGTTGCCACATTTGAATTGGATAAATTTATTGACATCTCACATACTCCTTCCTATCCCTGATACTCTTCGTTAAACAGATTTGTAGATAGATATCTAAGTCCAGTATCCGGTAAAACAGCAACAATTGTCTTTTCTTTATTCTCTGGTCTTTTTGCAATTTCAGTTGCTGCATAAATAGCTGCTCCTGAAGAAGTCCCAATTAATATTCCATCTGTTTTTGCCACTTCTCTTGCAGTCTTGTATGCCTGAATTGTTTCCACTTCAAATTTCTCATCATAAATGTTTAAATTCATAGTTGACGGAACTCTTTCCGATGCTACCCCTTCAAAAGGATGAACACCAGTAATTTCTTCTGGTTCAGGGTTATCGTCACTTGGCAATGAATTTGCACCTGGCTGAATCGCAACCACTTTCAATTCTGGATTTTTACTCTTTAAATACTTTCCTGTACCTGATACGGTTCCGCCCGTACCAACATTTGCAACTAAAATGTCTACATTACCATCTGTATCTTCCCAAATCTCTGGTCCTGTTGTTGCCTCGTGAATAGCAGGGTTTACAGGATTAGAACACTGATCTACAAAAAATATATTTTCTTCTTTATCTAATACTTGCTCCTTTAATACCTGAATAGCTGCGACAAAGTCTCCTCCCGTTTCCTCCAAAGTTTTTGCCACTGCCGGCTCTTCTGACAACTTAATTGTCTCTCCACCAAATGCTTTTATCACCTTAAATCTCTCTTCACTTACTTGATCCTGTATGTACACGCGAAATTTGTATCCTTTGCTGGCAGCTATAGCTGCAAGACCGATACCAGTATTTCCACTTGTTGTTTCTACAATGGTGTAACCTGGTTTTAAAAGACCTTTCTTTTCCGCATCCTCAACCATAGCAAGTGCAATCCTGTCCTTTACACTTTGATTTGGATTAAAATATTCAAGTTTCACCAAAATTCTTGCGTTCAGATTATGCTTCTTTTCATAATTACTTAATTCCAATAAAGGTGTTTTACCAACCAATTCTGCAATCGACTTACTTATTCCCATTATGCATATCCTCCTTAAATCTTATAATCATCTGCAAGTTCCATCATTCCATACTCCATGAGAATTTCTTCCAATCTTTCCTGTGTCATAGGTGTTGGTATTACAAAGTCTGTATTTTCAATTACTGCCTGTGCAAGATTTCTATATTCCTGTGCCTGATTAGAATCAGGTCTGTATTCTATAACTGTTTTCTTATTAATTTCTGCATGCTGAACAATATTATCTCTTGGCACAAAATAAAGTAGCTTTGTTCCAAGTTCTTTCGCAAAAGCACGAAGCAAATCAAGCTCTCTGTCAACATTTCTTGAGTTACAGATAATACCGCCAAGTCTGACCCCACCGGTTCTGGCATACCTTTGAATTCCTTTGGAAATATTATTTGCAGCATAAAGCGCCATCATCTCTCCACTTGCCACAATATAAATTTCTTTTGCCTTTCCCTCACGGATTGGCATTGCAAAACCACCACAAACTACATCACCTAATACATCATAAAATACATAATCCAAATCATCTGTATATGCACCAAGATTCTCAAGCATGTTAATTGATGTAATAATTCCTCGTCCTGCACATCCGACACCAGGCTCAGGTCCTCCAGATTCCACACATTTCGTTCCGCCGTATCCTTCTTTCATAATTCTGTCAAGAGAGATATCTTCTCCCTCCTCACGAATGGTATCCAAAACTGTCTTTTGTGCTAATCCGCCAAGAAGCAGTCTTGTAGAATCCGCCTTTGGATCACATCCAACCACCATTACCTTTTTATCATGTTCCACCAGACCCGCTGTAAGATTCTGTGTTGTTGTTGATTTTCCAATTCCACCTTTTCCATAAATTGCAATTTGTCTTAATTCACCCATTTTTTATCCTTCCTATTCAAATAATTTTTTTAATTTTATATATCTAATTAACTGATCCAAAGACTCTTCAATCATTCCAGGAATCTCATAACTCTCAATGTCAAAGCTTTCTGCCATATTAGCTGCTCCAACTCCAATTCTGCTGACCAACAGGTATTTACAATCCTTGATTCTTTCCAAATTTGTCTTTAATTTCTCATCATCATGATTGCCACCCTCACATACTGGCGTAACACTTCTTTTTTCCAGAAAATGAATTTGTTCCTGTTCGTCCATCTGATAAATATAGAAATCTTTTGCCCTTCCAAAATGATTGTTCACCACTATTCCATCACTGGAGGCTACTGCTATTTTGTATTCCACCTTATCCATGTGAAAATGTCTCCTTAACATTCAGCCGTTTCTGATAAATCTGATCACCAAACTCTGATTTGCCCGGAACCCCCACCGCATCCGCTCTACAATGCTGACAGTGCCGAAACACATCAATATATTTGGAAGCTTTTATTCTTGCCTGATCAATCTCGGCACATGTAGGTGCCTTATAATTCTTTAATTCATTCTGCGGAATAAGTGGAATAATATTATAAATGCTAGCACCTGCCTCTTTCACTGTTTTAGCAATCTCTTCTATATGCTCACCGTTTATTTCCGGTACAAGAACCGTATTTACCTTAATCGTAATACCAGCAGCAGCAACTTTTCTGATTCCTCTCAACTGATTTTCTATCAGAATCTTAGCACCTTCCACCCCTTCTATTTTCTCACCATGATATATAATGTAAGCATTGAGCTTATTCTCAATTACTGGATCTACTGCATTTACCGTTACTGTAAGGGAATCAATTCCGACTTTTATTACATCATCTGCTCTTTCATTTAACAGTAATCCATTGGTACTCATACATTTTATTAGATTAGGAAACTTTTCTTTTATAATCTTAAATGTAGTTAATGCATTATCCGATGCAAGTGTATCTCCAGGTCCTGCAATACCTGCCACTTTTATATCAGGACAAATCTCTAGAGCTTTTCTTAATATGTCTTCACATTCCTCCGGTTTTAATATCTTTGATGTTACTCCAGGTCTTTTATCCACATCGTTAATTGTCCGGTCGCAAAATCTACATGCGATATTGCATCCAGGACTTACCGGCAAATGAATTCTTCCAGCATTGTTCTTTTGACCACCAAAGCACGGATGTGAATTTTGCAAATCTTTATATGTATTACTCATGTAACACCTTCTTTCTCTACTTGTGCGAGGTATAAACTCCGCTAACGATACCGAGTGGACTCGAACCACCAACTTCAGCTTTGCAAGCCTATGCCATTCCAGCGGCTACGGCATCATGGTATAGATAAATTGGAGATTTTGTTTTAAAAAATTAAAGATTTCTATTCCCATTCTCACAAAATCTCCGATTTATACATTACTTTAAGTCTTACTTTTTCTGCCTTATTTTTTCCATTCTGTCTATCTGTATCACCTTACCGTCCTGAATAATCAGAGTAACGCTACCATACTGTATTTCTCTGACAAAACGTTTCACTTCTTCAATATAATTATCTTCGTCCGGAAGTTCATTGGATTCACTTTTCAAGCCGTTCCCTCCCTTATGAATTGAATAACGGTGTAGATAGGTATCGATCTCCTGAATCTGGAAGTAAAACAACAATCGTTTTACCCTTGTTTTCTGGTCTCTTTGCAAGTATCTCTGCTGCCTTAAGAGCTGCACCTGATGATATACCAACTAAGATGCCCTCTGATACAGCAAATGCCCTTCCCTCTGCAAATGCATCTTCATTTTCAATCGCAATGATTTCATCGTATACACTTGTATTAAGTACATCCGGTACGAATCCCGCTCCAATACCCTGAATTTTATGAGCACCTGGTTGACCTGTTGAAAGCACTGCACTGGATGCTGGTTCTACTGCTACAACATGCACATTTGGATTCTGTTCCTTTAAGTATTCACCAACTCCTGTAATAGTTCCTCCTGTACCGATACCAGCAACAAAGATATCAACCTTACCATCCGTCTGTTTCCAGACTTCAGGCCCAGTTGTCTCCTTGTGAACCTTTGGATTTGCTGGATTCACAAACTGTCCTAAGATAACCGATCCTTCAATCTCTTTATTTAATTCCTCAGCTCTTGCAATGGCTCCCTTCATTCCCTTTGCACCCTCAGTCAGCACTAACTCTGCGCCATATGCTTTCAGCAGATTTCTTCGTTCCACACTCATGGTATCAGGAAGAGTTAAAATTGCTTTATATCCCTTCGCCGCCGCAACAGCTGCTAGTCCAATACCTGTATTTCCACTTGTAGGTTCAATAATTGTAGCGCCAGGTTTTAGTGTTCCATTCTTTTCTGCGTCCTCAATCATTGCTAAAGCAATACGATCTTTTACAGAACCCGCTGGATTTAAATACTCTAATTTTGCAAGTACCGTTGCTTCAGTAATTTCTCTCTTCTTTGCATATCCATTCAATTTCAAAATTGGTGTGCCTCCAATCAGTTCCAATGCACTTTCTTTAATTTCGCTCATATTTTATCCTCCTTAAAATTGATACAAAAAAAGCAGCCGACACATTTTTGTGACAGCTGCAACTTACTACTTAACAGTTATCCTCAAAAAGTGTACAGAAAACAAACCGTACTTTTACATACAGAGCATTCACAACACATATAACAAATATTATTACATTTGCACATCACTTTGTTCATAACGATTCATTTTCCTCCTCATTCTGATTTTTCTTAATTTGATTAATTAAATACTACCATGTTACTATTCATTTGAAAATTTCATAAGATTTATCGCCTGTGATAAATAATTCTTATCACACCATTTTCTCCTTTCAATTATAGGGGGTAAGACACACTCTCCCCCCTTAATATACTTTTTATTATTCTTTTTCACTAAATTCCTTACTGACTGGATCATACACAACAGAATTAGGAACACCATCCAGCTCAGGATATACCTTATTCGTAAACTCTTCTAAATCAAGTGCAGAATCTATGTCTCCCGTCTTTTGTAAGTCTATAAATGATGAAACAAAAGTTTCCCGTCCTAACGAGACAGAAGGTTCATAATTTAAACTTTCCAATATTTTTCCATACCTTGCAATATCATCACTACTTTCTGACGGCATATATCCATTCTCCACCTGAAGTCTTGCAGCTTCCTCTGGACATGCCTGCACAAATGCAGCTGCTCTTTGTATTGCTCTTGCATACGCTGCCGCTCCTTCTGGATTGTTCGCAATTAATTCCTGGGATACATAAGCCTGACAGCAGTATTCCTGAGAAAATACTTCGTCTTCACCAATATCTAAAATCTTAATGAAATCATAATTTTTCTCTGCATTATATGCTACTGGATCATGAATTCCTATGGCATCAACCGCTCCATTGTCCAATGCTGTAGGCAAATCTGTCATTGCATAGATTATAAATTGTATATCAGCATCATTTCCATTCACTTTAAATCCCAAACTATGTAGTTTTCTTTTCAATTGAATCGGTGCAGAATCTGACAATGATGCTACTCCAATGGTTTTCCCCTTTAAATCCTCCAAGCTATCAATTCCAGTACCATTTTTTGAATAAAATTTCGTACAACCTCTGTGTAGCCCTGTAACAAATGATATTGATAAACCATTAGAAATTGGTTGCATTAACGTACCTGTCAACCCATAACCTGCATCTATCTCTCCACTTGTAATCTGTTCCGTTATTGTGTCAATATTCGAAATCACAATTTCATATTCTTGACCAATTGCCGCAAACTCTTCATCAAAATAGCCATTTATAATTGCGATGTGAACTGGAGCCAAACACAAACTTTCCGTATTATTCAGTATTTTTACCGTTTCTGATTTTGTATCTGCTTGTTCTTTGGTTGAATCTCCACACCCTGTAAGTACACTAAAGGATAAAACCATTACCAATAATATTGAAAGTATTCTTTTTTTCATTTTCATAATCAATTTTCTCCTATAAATAATATTCTGGTTCTCTATTCTCTCCGGCATAATTCAAAATTTCTAATATTTGAGTTCGATATTTCAAAAAATCATTACTACCTCTTGATCTCGGCCGCCCCAATTCAATGTCAATTACCTGTTCAATCTTTGCCGGTCTGGGTGTCATAATTACAACCTGATCAGATAAATATACAGCCTCATCTACATCATGAGTTACCATAATCATAGTCATTTTTTGTTCTTTCCATATTCTTAAGATTTCATCCTGCATATTCATCCGCGTAAAGGCATCCAATGCTCCTAATGGTTCATCCAGCAATAGTACTTTAGGGTGACCAACCAATGCTCTTGCCAAAGAAGCTCGCTGATTCATTCCACCTGAGAGTTGATGTGGATAAGAATTTTCGAATCCCTTTAGTCCGACCATTTCTATATATTCTTTTACATCGTCCTTCTTTTTTTTATATATTCCTCTTGCTTTGAGTCCGAAAGAAATATTTTTTTCAATCGTTAACCATGGATACAGATTGGCCTGCTGAAAAGCAAAACCTCTTTCATGCCCTGGCTTTGTAACTGGCTCTCCATCTAGATAAATTGTTCCCTTATCTGCGAGATTCAAGCCCGCAATAGCTCTTAAAAGTGTCGTTTTTCCGCATCCTGAGGGACCTATCAAGGATATAAAAGAACCTGCTTTAACCGAAAAATTAATTTCACTTAAAGCATTTACAATAGTTCCATCTGAATTAATAAAACTTTTTGAAACATTTTCTATCTTAATCTCGCCTACCATTTAATCACTCCTTTCTGCCATCCTAGTACCTTATCTTTAAATTTAAACAAAAGAGTAATAATCACATTACACAAAACGGCAAGCAATATAAGACCTGCATATACATTTGCATATAACATCATGCTCTTTTGCCAATTTAAATACCAACCTATTCCTGATTTACATCCAAACATTTCAGCCGTAACCAAAGTTATAAAAGAACCTGTTGTAGCATAGAAAAAGCCTAAAAATACACTTGGTAATGCCGCTGGGATTCCTACTTTAAAAACTTTGTATAATTTACCTGCCCCTAATGTATCAGCAACTTCAAAATAGGTTTGCTGGACATTTTGAATTCCATTACTTGTCATAACCGTAATAGGAAACCATACCGACAAGGCAATCATAAATACCGCAGCTTGATATGATGTACTAAACAAAGATAATACGAGTGGCGACCATGATGTAGCTGGTATTGGTCCAATAATTTTTATTAAAGGATTTATCCAATAAGCTATTCTTTTATTAAATCCTACTAGTATTCCTGTCGTAAAGCCAAATACAGCTCCAACCGTAAATCCAATCACTAATAGCTTTCCTGATGATAATACACACTGAAATAACAATTCCCTATCATTTACAAAGGTTCCAAATACTCTATCCAGTGATGGAAAAAACAATACTGGAAGCAACGAATATTTACTACACACCAGATTTATAATGTTAAGAATTAATACCCCTCCAGCTAGTAATGGACCTACATCTTCCAATTTACCTGATATCTTTTTGTTAAAAAAGGAAATAACATATATCACAATAAATATAGCTCCCAGTATGTACAAAAAATATAAAAAATATGGTTCCTTAGTTTCAGGCTGCTTTGCAGAATTTAGAATCAACGTCTGAATCAAAACTGCAACTATAATTAAAATAATCAAACTAATCTTTTTAACCTGTTTCAAAAGCATTTTTGACCTCCTTAAAATTAGCATGCAAAAAACCAGAGGTATCACTTTCTAACCTCTGGTTTTCCAGTCAGTTTCTCTGATTCATGTTATTGAAAGCATATCACAAAATACATCATCTGCATAATGCTTGAAATCTATCATTTGCAATTAGTTTTTCTTATCACAAATATCAGGAAAAGGGACTCAATCGAGTCCCTTTTCCTGATATTTTCTGAGTTCTTTTATGTAGATTTCACCTATTTCACTTAACTTATGATTTTTCCTTGTTATATATCCAATCGTCAACGGATCTTCCTCTTTTAATTTAATTGTGACAAAACCATCTTTCAAAGTAACGCTTTCTGTCATAATTCCTGTTCCTATGGAATATCCATTCAGTTTTGCCATAATCTCCGATGAGGTTGCCCTGTCATTTGACTTTATAAGTTTATCGAACTCATAATTTCCCAATGCTTCTTCAGATAGATAAAAATCATTATCACTACTCTGGTCAAAACTCACACAGGGGTATTCTTTCAATTCTTCCAACGAAATCTCATTTTTATTCGCCAAAGGATGTTCCTTCCACACATAAGCAAAAGTATTACGTACCATCAGTGGAAAAAATTCCAACTGATATTCACGAAATAATTTCTTAAGAATATTCGCATTACTTTTTGAGTATGCTATGATCCCAATTTCACTCTTTAAGTTCTTTACATTTGTCAGCACTTCATCTGTTCTGGTTTCATGAACTGAATATACAAATCTATCAGCATCAAAATTCTTCACTGTATTTACAAATGCATGCACAGCAAACACATAATGCTGCATAGATACAGAAAAATGTTTTTTATTCTTATCCTTTTCAATATACCTGTCTTCAATTAATTCATATTGACTAACAGCCTGCTTTGCATAAGTCAAAAACTCTCTTCCCTGTTCAGAAAGAGAAATTCCTTTGTTATTCCGTTCAAAAATCTTAATTCCAAGCTCCTCTTCTAATTCATGAATTGTAGCAGAAAGTGCAGGCTGGGATACAAACAGCTTACTGGCTGCTTCTCTCATCGATGAAGAACCTGCAATGGTAAGAACATACTTTAATTGTAATATTGTCATATATGCACCTACTTTCACAGGGAGTCACAATATTTTAGAAATCCTTTCAAGACATTCTGTAATGATACTTCTAGGCGCCGCTACATTAATTCTTTGGAAACCTGCTCCTGCGCTTCCAAATATGATTCCACTATCAAGCCAGAGTTTTGCATCATATATTATTCTACGGTCCAACTCAGCTACATCAATACCAGTTCCCCGAAAATCTAGCCACACCAGATAAGTTCCTTCTCCATCAATCACTCTTACCCCCGGAAGATTATCTCTAACATATTTCGTTACATAGTCGATATTATTTTTCACATAGGCATGCATTTTTTCATACCATTCATCACCATGTTCATATGCCGCCCTAGTTGCCACTAAACCTAATACACTTAATTGACTGATTCCAGCAGCATCCACTTCACGTCGAAATATATGCTTCAATTTTCTATTAGGAATAAAAATATTTGATATCAGCATACTTGCCAGATTAAAGGTTTTACTTGCGGACGTGCAGATGATAGATATATCCTCATATTCTTTCTTTATCGAAGCAAATACTGTATGTTCCCCCTTAAACACAAAATCATTGTGTATTTCATCACTCACTACAATGACACCATGTTTTAAACAGATATCACCCATTCCAATTAATTCTTCCTTGGTGAATACTCTTCCAGACGGATTATGAGGATTACACAGAAGAAACAGTTTAATATGGTTATCCACTATTTTTTTCTCAAAATCTTCAAAATCAATATGATACCGGTTATCTGCACCCAAATATAAATCATTGCTGACAATCACTCTTTTATTGTCTTCAATCACCTCTGAGAATGGATAATACACTGGTTGTTGAATCAAAACACTGTCTCCAACTTCCGTAAATGCTTTTACTGCCATTGCAAGTGCAAATACTACGCCGGGAGTTTTTATGAGCCAGTCTGGTTCAACCTTCCAATTATGATGCCTTAACATCCAGCCTGCCACTGCATCAAAATACTCTTGTTGAACCTCACTATATCCAAATATTCCATGCCTTGTCCTTTCAATTACTGCATCTTCTACATAAGAAGATGTCTTAAAATCCATATCTGCTACCCAAAGCGGTAGCACATCCTCAGGCATACCTCTTCTCTTTGCAAAATCATATTTCAAACAATCCGTCCCTTTTCGATTAATTATTTCATCAAAATTCAAATTTCTTTCTGGCATGCAAATCAATCCTTCCTCTTGCATTCTTCTCATAACTAAAGTCATGCATCTTCTTCATCAGACAGTAAACTATTCCAATGACTGAAATACCTCTGACAACTCCGCCAACAGATCTTCGACATCCTCTATGCCAGTCGACAATCTAAGCGTACATGGAGTAATTCCATTCTTAAGACGTACCTCTTCCGAAACATCAGCATGTGTCTGGGTCGTTGGATATGTAATCAGGGTTTCTACCCCTCCAAGACTCTCTGCAAATTTTATCATTCTGACACGTTCAAGAATCTGTAATGCATGTTCTTTCGTATCCACATTAAACGTAATCATAGATCCAAAACCTCTTGCCTGTTTTTTAATTAGTTCATATCCAGGATGTTCCGGCAGTCCAGGATAATACACCTTTTTCACAACACTCTGTTTCCCCAGCCACTCAGCTAATATGATTGCATTCTCCTGGGACTTTTCCATACGTATTCCAAGTGTTTTAATACCTCTCAATATCAACCAGCTATCAAAAGGCGAAAGACCCGCTCCCGTAGTCTTTATGAGAAAGCGTAATTTTTCTTTTATTTCCTCATCATTTGTTACAATAAATCCCGCCAAAGTATCATTATGACCGCCCAAGAACTTTGTTCCACTATGTATAACGATATCTGCTCCAAGCTTCAACGGATTTTGGAAATACGGAGATAAAAATGTATTATCAACAATTAGCAAAATATTATGTTTTTTTGCAATTTTCGCGATGGCCGCTATATCCGATACATTCATCATTGGATTTGTAGGTGTTTCAATATATATCGCCTTCGTGTTGTCCTTGATGGCACCTTCAACATCATCCTTTGAACAGTTCAAATATGTAAACTCATAGTTATTCTTTTTCGAAACATTATCAAATAATCTGATACTCCCACCATATAAATCCGCCTCAACCACAAAATGGTCTCCCGGCTGGAATATTTCCATCAAAAGCGTGATTGCTGCCATACCGCTAGAAAGTGCAAATGCGTCAATCCCCCCTTCGAGACCAGCAATTACTTTCTCAAGATGTTCTCTAGTTGGATTTTGCAATCTGCTATAATCATACCCAGTACTTCTGCCAACCCCCAGATGCGCATAAGTTGCTGTCTGATATATCGGGTAACTTATTGCACCATAATTTTCTGTTTTTCCTTCTGTTTTTCCTTCTGTTTCTTCTAAATGAAGACAACACGTATTTAAGCCTCTTCCCATAATTTCAACTCCTAACATATTTTATTTCAAAATAAACAAGTACATATCTATTTCTCCACTACTTCAGTTGAGTATTTTTCTTAACTTTATCATATGAAAAAAGGTTTGTATAATCTCAATATTTTATTAATAACTATAGTAAAAAACTATAATAAAAAACAGCAATACTATGGAAGTTTAATCCACGTATTGCCGTTAAACATATATTGATTTTCTATCTTAAAACTTGTTCTTTATATTTACTCAATTCTACAATATATTTTTTCCCAATCTCACTTAACACAGTTGCTTTTCTTGATATATAACCTATTGTCATCTTTTCGTCCGTTTTAAGTTTAATTGCACAGTAATCACTGCCATTTAAATCCTCACATATTATACCAGAACATAAGGTATAACCATTAATTCCTACCATGAGATTTAACAACGTAGCTCTGTCATTTGCCCGCACCAATCTCTTATATTCATACGTGCTTAAAACTTCTTCTGCAAAATAGAAGGAATTGTAATCTCCTTGTGCAAATGCAAGACATGGGTATTCATCAAGATCATTCATTGTAATTTCCTTACTGCTCGCCAAAGGATTTTTTTTGCTCATATAGGCATATATACCACATTCAAATAATGGTGTAAATACTAATCCTGCATCATTTAAAATTTTTCCAAGAACAGTTCTGTTATAATCATTCATGTACAGTACACCTATTTCACTCTTCTGGTTTTTTACATTGTCTATTACCTCATATGTCTTTGTCTCGTGAATTTCAAACTCGTATTCATCCATTCCATATTGATTAATCACTTCCACAAATGCGTTTACGGCAAATGTATAATGTTGCATTGATACATGAAAAGTTCTCTTTATACTTTTTTTTGATATGTATTTTGCATCCAAAATATCGTATTGTTCTATAACAGCTTTTGCATATCCAAGGAACTCCGTTCCTTTTACCGTAAGTGAAATTCCACTTTTATTACGAAGAAAAATGTCAAATCCAATTTCCTGTTCAAGAGATTTTAATGATGCTGTAAGAGTTGGTTGTGAAATGAACAGTTTTTTTGCTGCTTCATTCATCGAATTCTCCTTTGATAGTGCAATTACATATCTCAGCTGATTCAGTGTCATTTCAATTTTCCCTTCTATTTGTACATATTAGTTGATAATTATTTAAAAGCATTATCTACCAAAATGACAACAATATTCTTCTTTTCCAGTTACTTGATACAATCTCAGATGATATGATAATACACTTAGGTTCAATAATTGTAAAATTCCTGTTTCTTATAGAGTGTTATAGTTAAAATCTATACCACAGCTCTTAAAATTTCATATTCAGCCCAACCTTTAATTGTGGAAACTATCTTCCATTTCATTTCCAATTTCTTAGTCGCTGTAGGATTTGGCTTTCTTCCTGCCATCGGAATCCCTCCTTCCTTATTTTCTGCACAATAAAAGGACCATGTATCTCTACATGATCCTTAACAAATCATATTAACTTACTTAATGCCGCCAGTTTCATCTTAATATTTACATTGTTCTCACTAGCAAGGTTCTTAATCCATTTTGTATCCTCATCACGATATGGAGCTCTAAAAAAGCGTTTAATAAACTTTGTCACTTGGCTCTTGAATACCCAATTCAAATCTGAAGAGCTATTAATTGAGTTAAAATCATTCACTGTCTGATTTGCATCTACAACACCAAGAAGATACCTTAAAATCAAAACATCTGCGAAAGTAAATGGCATAATATCATCCTCAAACTGCAACAATGACATGTACGGTCCACCTTGCTTTGTATCATCTGTCACAAGCGAGTATGCACCAAGTGTTTGTGCCAATGAAATTGCGTATACCTCACCCAAATCCCCAGTACCGTATAAATTTCTATTCTCATTTACATTATTCTGAAAAATCTTATAAACAGCTAGCTCCTTTAATTTTTGATCTGTAAATAACATTTGTATCTAAAGAGGCTCTCAATCGTCTAAACCTCCTATCAGTTCTCCCAAGTCATCGTCATCATCATCAACATGTTCAACTAATTTGTCGCTAACATCTTCTATGCTCAGTTGATAACATGCAAGAACCTTTTCCAATGTTTCTCTCGGAACAGCATTATGATTGTAATTATAAATCACATAATCAATATACTCATGTGGTATATCAATTTCATTACTAGGAGTATTTAACCTTGCATTACCACCTACACTTCGAAGTAAATTGCCAACTCTCTTCTCGATTCTCTCATTATCAAGACGAAGTTTTTGATTTGCATCAATAATACCAAGACTCTCTAATCGATTTAATGCCATATCAAAACTAACATTAAATTCAGACATTACTCGAGCAATGTCCATCGCAGATAAGCCTTTTTCTTCAAAATTCTGTATTTCTAAATCAATAAATCTGTGAGCATCATCAGATGGCATCAACAAGCATGCGGCAAAATAATTTGCCTCTTGTTCCTTCACATCTGTACTTCTCCCTGTAATAGTCACATTATCATCAATAAAAGTTCTATCCTCCTCTAAATGAAGAATAATATGACCAATCTCATGCGCAAGCGTAAAGATTTCTCTCGACAATCTACTACAACTGTTCGTAAAAATAACGATATCATTATCCCTTTTTACCGTAAATCCAAGATCTGCATTTTCTCCAAGTGGATATCTAAGAAGTTTGTACCCCATCCTCTCGCATTCTTTGAACAAATCTATAATGCCATATCGACTTACTTTACATTTCACTCTAAAAGAGTCCGCTTTTATACGAATCTCTCTCTTTCTGCTCTCTTGCATGCAAGCACCTCCTAAATCATATCTTTCTGCTGAAGCTTTGCACACATATGCTTATTTGCATAAAACAAATCAAGCATATCGAATATCTTTTTAGAAGATTCGCCTTCTTCTCCTGCTCTATATGCAACTACTGGAGTTTCATCAAGTACTCTTGTTATATCTCCCACAGTTACCTCAAGAACTCCTGCAACTTTAGAAAGGATATCCAATGTAATACTATTCACTCCGCTTTCAATTCTAGCGTATTTCTGTCTGCTAACTCCAATTTGGTCAGCAACTTGCTCTTGAGTAAAGTTCTTTGCAGTTCTTAATGCCTTAATACGGCTACCAAGCATTTCATTCATGAGCATCCCTCCATTTCTATATACTATAATTCTACTACAAAAATGAGAACTGTCAATGCAAATGTTATGTTTTTGTAACATTTCAATTTCTTTATGTTTCAATTTTGAGAATCTGATAATACATTTATCAAATAAATTAAATCGTCAGTTTAGCAGGGCGTTCCTGAGAAAGTACTCCTGATTATCCATTTTTCATTCATCTCCTATTGTTTGATGGGGTATGTTAGTATTTAATACTTGCATGTTTCCCCACTTATAGTATGTTATAGATAGCAATTAGTGAGTGTGTTTGCGGACACATGCATGTAGTCGTAGCAATCTGGCTCCTCTTTGTTTTTTGCGTATTCCAACAAATCTTGGATTGCCAAGGCATTAAAGTCCCCCACTCTAAACCTCTTACAAAATCCGAAAGGCTGGTTTATAATCAGTTTAGAAAACCGAAGGATATTGGTGTGTCCAACGGTTGCACAATCGGAAACTTATAAAGCGTTAAGTTTATTAACGGATTAAAGGCTATCCTCTATTGCCGTAGAGGATAGCCTTTCCATTTATTTGCGATTATGTTTATTGTCTATGTATGTCAATGCTGTAAATACAACCAGTAAAAGTGTAAGCACTTCTATAGTATTCATACCGACCTCCTTTCTGTTTCCAGAAAGGACAACCACAAGACTATCCCTACTGCTCTATCTGATTGAAAAATATTTAATTACAGCTATTGCTCACGAGCATTAACCAATACGTCTAGAATTCGGGGTACATATCAATCTTCTATACTGAATTTGGGATTTGCGTGGTTGATAACTTTTCACCTATAAACGCTTTTACACAAATGAAAATTATAACTCCTTACCAGTTTTTGAATTCACAAAAATTTTTTTCCCATTTTCTACTTCTAGGGTTAGTTCTGTTCCAACTGGTAATTCATAAATCATTGCAACTGCTGGCTCAATCTCAATAATTGTTCCCCAGTCACAAATCGCCATATGTTTAGCATCTTCTAGAAACTCATCAGTGTCAATATCCGAAAGAAATCTCCAGCCGTTATCTAACTCATTTACACCATTTTCCCTAAAACACCATTTGATTCTTCCTTTTTTTTCTAATATATTTTTTGAAACAACCGAACCCCCTAAATTCATTGATTTATTCATATTTCTCCTCCAATACCATTTTCAATTCACTAGTCCCTCTTTCACTAATTAATTGCTTAATACTAATTCCACTATTATTTTGTTCCTCATAATTGATTGACTCTTTCAAGCACTTTTGTATAAACAGCATTGTATTCAGCATCATGATTCAATAAGTATTTTGATATAACAAAATTTCTTGATATTATACTGTGTTCCAGAATACTTATACCTTTGTTATCTTTCCAAATGATAGTCTACTCTTCACATATGGTTTTCTAGGCTTACTATCACACTTCAGTTCCTCGACAAGCTTCTTGATATTCAAGATATTCTTTAGCTTCTGTTCTGACTGCTATATCTATATCATTCCGTTCAGATATTTCACGAAAAAGTAATAAATACTCTTTTCTATTTTTACAAGCTGGAGTATTTACAATACGATTAAGCATCCATAGCAGTAGACTATTGGGTCTGTCTTTTAATTCTGTTTTCAAATACATTTCATACTTGTATTCTGGAAAACTTTCAATAAAGTGTACAATCGGACCTGGCATTCCAAAATCCACCAAAGGATTGTTGGCAATTAGCTTTATTAAATATTCTAAATATTCTTCTCCTATATTCTCTTTTACCAATTCATTTAAAACATCATATGTTCGACTAAAGTCTTCTTTTAATACTGCTTCTCTTAATTCTTCCTTATAGTTCATTATTTTTTCCCCTTCTTAACCTTTTTATAATGTTCTATTACTCCATTAAGTGCTTCATCAACTACTGAATTAGGTACCTTTTCATGATTATATAATATTTGGGCATTTGATTTAATATTTTGCAATGGTGACTGTTTCCTTGGTTCTAAAACCGATTGTGCTCTATTTACATCAACATGAACATCATGCGGTAAAGCGACAACAACATTTTTCTTTGATGCCTCAGTGGACAATCTTGTTGTTGCATATCCATTCTCATTTAGATTTGCATGTTGCCACAATTCATGTCCTTCTAAACCATCACCCTTAACTGAGCATTTTTTAAAATTTTCATATGTTGTAACTTTATAAGGCTGTATCTGGTTATCAAAATCTTTTCTTACTTGATTTACAATATTATTTTTCTCTTTAGCCTTCTTCACTTCAGGAGCATTTTTCTTAATAAATGTTCCTGCTTTCTTAATCGCATCTAGTGCTTCTTTAACTGCTATAAAATCCCCCTAAAAGCTAGATAAACATTTCGAGCCTTTAGGAGTAAAATAGTATTCATATAAATAGCGGTTTTGTAATATTCTTTCATAGCGAATTCTTCACCTGTGTAAGAATGTCCCAATAAACTTCCATATCATTGTTCTCAAGGTTATCAACATCGTCATTCCCCCCTAAAAACAAAGGAACTTTATATCCTACACATCTTCCATATTCCAATTTTTCTTGTGAATGATTTAACCAGTTATGAAAAAATGACTCTGCAAGACATGCATCCGAATATAAGGGTATTTCCTCATTCAAAAAATTCTCCAGTTTACATGGTATTTCTAACACATCATTGGTTCCTATTTCAAACTTAAGAACATTTCCAAATGTTTCATCTCTTAAATCGACCCCAAGGCATCTCCCCAGCCAATCATATCCAAATAGTTTGAACTTTTGTGTGAAATCTGGATATGCTCTAGTCACGATTTCAATCCATTTATTTATATTACTCTGTGAAAATGAACAAAACAATCCATCTCCAAACATCTTACCTCCAAGTACCGAAATAAATGTGTTATATCCATCCTTAGAAGTTTCTATTACTAAATCTACATTAAAAAATTCTAAAAATTCTTCAAACATATTGCTAACCACCTATTTTATCTTAAATTTTTTAAATTTAGTCCCTACTGGATAATCTTTTATTTTATTCTTAATTTGCACACCCAAACTTCTATTCACACTCATATCCAATGGTTTCATGTTTAGGATATCATCCACACCACCCAATTGTAAATCAATTGTATGATCAACGTCATTTCCTTTTGGAATAGAAGTTTTCCCATATGCAGATTTATACCTTGCTGAAGCAGAAGTTCCACTCCTTTGTGGAGTTGTCTTTACTGTATTTGCTTCTGTCAATGCCTTAACTTTTGCATCTGCCCTCCCCCTTCCCTGCTAGGAGATGGTTTATAGGTAACAACATGGGTGTAACTTTGTTTAGGTCTGTTGTTAGAATAACTAGCTTCACTTGGAGCTTTTTTTGATGTGGGAGCCTTCTAGGCTACCAGCACTGGCAACTTCGTCTGTGCTGTAGCTTGTCCTTTAGCTGTGCTTGCCTTTTGTTGTGATATGTAACTCTCTTTTGGTCTTCCTGTTGATACCGAGCTTGAAGCTGATACCTTTTTCCCATATGCATTATAAATGGCTGCAACATCCTTTACATATTTCGTAGTTGTACTTTTCTTACTTACATTAGAGACGACTTGCTACTAGAACCTCCCAGACATCCACAAAATTAAAGAAACTAACTGTCCAACGAGGGCGCCTTCAAAGCCCTCACTACCTGCCGTCCTAAACGACTTTCCGGTGTAGGGCTTTGACGAAGCATCAAGTTGGATAGTTAGTTTCGCTTCCAAACAATTTAATTTCTATGATATTCCTCCTAATTTCATTTTGTATTTTAGTTTATTACTCAAACTAAATCTCTATCTCACCAGAGATCAGAGATAGGAAAAAATGATTCAAATCATTTGCAACAATTTCTACTTCTTCATATTCAGGTTCTTCACCTCTTACGATTGTT
Source organism: uncultured Anaeromicropila sp. (assembly GCA_964409685.1). Taxonomy (GTDB): domain Bacteria; phylum Bacillota; class Clostridia; order Lachnospirales; family Lachnospiraceae; genus Clostridium_AI. The sequence continues at coordinate 2,477 of CAYPEJ010000014.1, read as the reverse complement.
CCATAATTGTCCTTTAGGTCAATTGCATAGAATGAATAACCACCCTTAACCGACATAATAATTGGCAGTTTTCCATCCCACCACTGTACAATGGCATCTTTCCATTCCTCATCATCTTCAGCAGCTTCTAGGCTTTGCAATTCAAATTCATTCCACTTAAAGGCTAATTCGGACTGATTCATATATTCATCACTACAAAGAAACCATGTCGTTTCATCTTTTGAAATAACACTTTTAAACATCTTTAAAAATTCCTCATATTCCTTTGTAATTTCTTTGTATCGCTTCATAAATGAACTATCCAATCCAAGTTCTTTATTCTCCTTTAACACCACATTCCATCCATGTGCATTCAACCATTTACAGAATTTACTTAACATATACCCTCCAACACAATTATTTATTCTTTATTTTATTTATAACTCGTCTTTGTAATCCAGTAACTTCACTATGTTTTGGATTTTTTATTTTAGCAGTTTCACCTGTAGGAGTCAATTTCTGTCCCTCTGGTCCCCCCAAGGCAAGTCCATGTGGATGATGACCTCCGCTTTCACCTGGCTTTTTCCTTATCTGCCTCACCTCCGAAGGTGTTCGATAAAACACATCTGTCTTTTCAGGATCAATTCCCCACCATTCTGGCGAATTACTATACCATTTCTCACATTCACGTAATAAATCAGGTTCACCTTTTAACCATTCATTTAACGTCTTACTATTTGAAACTTCGTTTACATGCTTGGCAACTTTTTCAGCTTTATCAGTCTCTTTCTTTTTAACATCCTTAGCCTTCTCAACACCCTTCTTCTTCATAGCCTTTGCTGTATCTTTAGCAACATCTGTATTCTTAGCAACATTCTTCACTTCAGGAGCATTTTTCTTAATAAATGTTCCTGCTTTCTTAACCGCATCTGGTGCTTCCTTAACTGCTACTTTCCCGCCTTTTGCTGCCCCCTTCAACATCGGACTAGACACTACTGGCAACACTGCTGCAGTTATTGTAATCGCTCGTTCTCCCCCTGTCAACTTCTTACCAGTAATCAGATCTTTTCCTGTTACTGCTTCCTGTATATCCTTGGCATCTCCTACATAGGGAATACAACTGGTTGCAAATGAAGCACCAGCCTTTGCACCTTTCGGATCTGTCTTGGTCGTATAAACCATCTGCCCTGCCCCTTCCCTGCTAGGAGATGGTTTATAGGTAACAACATGGGTGTAACTTTGCTTAGGTCTGTTGTTAGAATAACTAGCTTCACTTGGATCTTTTTTTGATGTAGGAGCCTTCATCCAGTCAGTGAGTTCATTATACTGGGGTGAAGGCTTTTTTTGAAGGCACTGTTAAGTTGACGGTTACATACAAAAACAGCATCTTTTACCACACAAACATTTGTATGAGAAAAACGCACCCTTTCACAACATTCTGTTGCAAAGAGTGCGTTATATCAGCATATTGAATTCGCAATGTCCTTTCGTATACCCAACTCGGCAAAATTTCGCAAGTGTCTATTAATTAACATCATGGATTCTCAATTGCTTCGCAACAGTCATAATGGTTAATTAATAGACGTGCTGAAGTTGTAGGTGATTGAGAGTCCGAAAGTATAACCATAATAAATTTAATTTTGAGTCCAAAATAATTCCAAGTTACTTTTTGAAATTTTTTCAATGAAAATATCCTTGCATTCGATATGCATTTCCATAATGGACAAATCTAAATCTACTTTATAGAAATTGGCATTTTCACTTTCAAAAACAGAAATATCTTGTCCAAAATAACCAAGTTGCGATTTTCTCATATCCCTTACTTTAGTAATGTTTCTTCTATTAGCATCTGTTTCATATAATACCTTGTAGCAAGATAAAAAACATATTTTCCAACAAGTTTCTTCATCATTATCAATAAGCATTTCTACTTCATCTCCAAAATAAGATGCCTTCAAATCCAATATCTCAGCATCCCAATAATCTGTTTCATCAATTAATTTCTGTATTTCGTTATTCATCCTATTCATCAAATTCCTTTCTAATCATTATAAGGTATATGACCTGATGGGTCTTTAGGTGATACAATATTTCCATTAATATCTAAAGAATTCTTATTTTCATCCATAATATGTATATGGGTATAATTTGTTTTTTTATCTGCCGGATCTATACGAACTCTATAGTTACCGCTCTCATCCTTGATATGAATTCTGCCGTTATGATTTTGAAAATCCCATCCTTCTGGAAGACTATCTTGTAATTCTTTTCTCGTCATATTAGCAATCTCTTCTGGTGTACTCTGTAATAAAGTCTTACTACCACTCTTATCAACTGTTCTGCATACTTTGTCAGCATCCTTAACCTTCTCAACCCCCTTCTTCTTCATTGCCTTTTCTGTATCTTTAGCAACATCTGTATTCTTAGTAACATTCTTCACTTTAGGAGCATTTTTCTTAATAAATGTTCCTGCTTTCTTAACCGCATCTGGTGCTTCC